>NZ_CP039435.1:0-630706 GCF_005484585.1 Brevundimonas sp. SGAir0440
ATGGCAGGCGGAACGAAGACGTCGGGACTGACGGATCCGGACCGCATCTGGAGCGAGGCGTCCGTGCGCCTGCGCGCTGAAATCGGCGATGGTCCCTTCTCGTCCTATATCGCCCCGTCGGCCGTCCGCCTGGACAACGCCGGCCATCTGATCCTGGTCACCCCGACCGCCTATGCCCGCGACTGGGTGCGCAAGAACGCCCTGCGTCGCATGAACGAGCTGTGGCTGGGCCTGGACGGCCTGTCACGCCGTCTCGAGGTGCGCTGCCGCGCCGAAGTGGGTTCGGCCCCGCCGGCCTCGGCCGTGATGCCGGGCAATGTGGTGGACGCCGCCCCGCGCCTGGCCGCCTTCGCCGCCACGCCGCAGATGGCGCCCGCCGCCCCGATCAGCGCCGACGGCGCCCGCGCCGTTCGCGCCGCCGGTCTGCAGGATCGCCTGACATTCGACAGCTTCGTCGAGGGTCAGGGCAACGCCTTCGCCCTGGCCATCGCCAAACAGGTGGCCAGCTGGGCCGACGGACACTTCAACCCCGTCTTCTTCTGCGGCCCCTACGGTTACGGCAAGACCCATCTGCTGAACGCCATCGCCTGGGAGGCCCAGCGTCTGCGTCCCGAGGCCAAGGTCGTCTATCTGACCGCCGAACGCTTCCTGTCCACCTTCGTCAAGGCGATGCAGGACCGCTCGACCGCCGCCTTCAAGGAAAGCCTGCGCTCGGCCGACATGCTGCTGCTGGACGACGTCCAGTTCGTGGGCGGCAAGACCTCGACCCAGGAAGAACTGCTCTCGACCCTGACCGCCCTGATCGAGGACGGCAAACGCATCGTCTTCTCGGCCGACCGTGCGCCCATGGCCCTGACCGAGGTCGAGCCGCGCCTGCGCAGCCACCTCGCCGCCGGCCTGACCTGCCCGGTCGAGGCGGGCGACCGCGAGCTGAAGATCGCCGTGGCCCAGAACCGTCTGAAGGCCCTGTCAGCCCTGGGCGTCGTCCAGGGCGAGGCCAACCCCGAAGTCCTGGCCCAGCTGGTGGACCGCACCCCCGGCTCGATGCGCGAGCTCGAGGGCGCCGTGAACACTTTGGCCGCCGCCGCGGGCGCGCGCCTGTCGTCGGTGTCGGTGGACGAAGCCTCGACCCTTTTGGGCATGGCCATGCGCGGCGGTCCCGAGCGTCGCATCACCGTGGACGAGATTCAGAAGACGGTCGCCGACCACTTCAACATGAAACAGGCCGACCTGCTCAGCGAGCGCCGCACCCGTTCGATCGCTCGCCCGCGCCAAATCGCCATGTATCTGTGCAAGCAGCACACGACCCGCTCCTACCCCGACATCGGCCGTCGTTTCGGCGGACGTGACCACACCACGGTCCTGCACGGCGTGCGCAAGATCGAGGAGCTGATGCCGCAGGACGATCAGATCGCTCGCGACGTCGAGGCCCTGACGCGCAAGCTGCGGGGCTGAAGCTGTGGAGCAGCGGGTCTGACCCGTTGCTCCCGCCGCGCAATCCGCTAGTGTCCCAGGTCACTTAACCGCAGCCGCCTTGCGAGTCGGCCGCGCCGGGCGAGACGACATGCAGCTGACCATCGAACGATCCGCGCTCCTGAAGGCCCTGGGCCACGTGCAGAGCGTCGTCGAACGTCGAAACACCATTCCGATCCTGTCCAACGTCCTGCTGAGCGCGGGCCGCGACCGGCTGGCCTTCGCCGCCACCGATCTGGACATGGAGATGGTGGACGAGGCCGAGGCCCAGGTTCAGGTCGAGGGTCAGATCACGGCCCCCGCCCACACCCTGTACGAAATCGTGCGCAAGCTGCCGGAAGGCGCCGAGGTCTCGCTGCTCTATTCCGGCGACGATCCCCGCCTGGTCGTCTCGGCCGGCCGGTCGCGCTTCAACCTGCCGGTCCTGCCGGCGGGCGACTTCCCCGTCATGTCCACCGACAGCGCCGGGGCCTCCTACGTCCTGCCCAAGGAGGACCTGGCCCGCCTGATCGACAAGACCCGGTTCGCTGTATCGACCGAGGAAACCCGCTATTATCTGAACGGCCTTTATCTTCACACGGTCGCCGAACAGGGCATCCCCCTGCTGCGCGCCGTCGCCACCGACGGCCACCGCCTGGCCCTGGCCGAGACCCCGGCGCCCGAGGGCGCGGCCGGCGGCCCTGGCGTCATCGTGCCGCGCAAGACGGTGGACCAGGTCCGCCGCCTGCTGGACGACGCCGGCGGCGCGGTCGAGGTCACCGTCTCGGCCCAAAAGATCCGCTTCCAGATGGGCGAGGCGTCCCTGACGTCCAAGGTCATCGACGGCGCCTTCCCTGACTATCTGCGCGTCATTCCGCGCGGCAACGACAAACAGGCCGACATCGACAACGCCCTGTTCGCCAAGGCCGTCGATCGCGTCGCCACCATCTCGGCCGAGAAGAGCCGTTCGGTGAAACTGGCGTTCGACAACGACCGGGTGAAGCTGACCGTGCGCAACATGGAAGCCGGACAGGCCGAGGAAGAGGTCGAGATCGGCTATTCCGACGAACCGTTCGAGATCGGCTTCAACGCCCGCTACCTGCTGGACGTCGCCGGCCAGATCACCGGCGAAAACGCCGCCTTCCGCTTCGCCGACCCGGCCTCCCCGACCCTGGTGCTCGATCCGGGCGATCCGGGCGTTCAGTATGTGCTGATGCCGCTGCGGGTCTAGTCAGTGGCGAGTGATTAGTGGCGCGTGGCGAGCAGGATCAGCTTCGCATTGACTCGCCACGCGCCACTCGCCACTCGCCACTTGTGATCACCTCCCTCACCCTCACCGACTTCCGCTCGTATGCAGGCGCCCGGCTGGCGATGACCTCCGGGCCCGTGGTGCTGCATGGGCCGAACGGGGCGGGAAAGACCAATCTCTTGGAGGCGATCAGCCTGCTGACCCCCGGCAAGGGACTGCGGGGCGCGACGGCGGCCGAGATGGGGCGGCGCGAGCCGGGCGAGGCGACCGGACGCGCCTGGGCCGTCATGGTCGAACTGGACGACGAGACGCGGCTGGGCACCGGGGTCCAGGCGGCGGGGGCCGCGCGGCGTATCGTGCGGATCGACGGCGAGACAGCCCAGCCCGGGCGGCTGCTCGACTATCTGCGTCCCGTCTGGGCCACGCCGGAACAGGACCGGCTGTTCTCCGACGCGCGCGCCGAGCGGTTGAAGTTCTTCGACCGGCTGGTCTTCGCCGCCGATCCCGACCACGCCGCCAGCGTCTCCGCCTATGAAAAGGCGCTGCGAGAGCGGCTGCGCCTATTGAACGACGCCCAGGACGGGCGTGAGGCCGACCCCGTCTGGCTGGACGCCCTGGAGGTTCGGCTGGGCGAGGCCGGAGCCCGCGCCGCCCTCGCCCGCGTCGCCGCCCTGCACGCGCTCCAGGCCGCCATCGACGCCCGCAGCGATCGTCCCTTTCCTCAGGCCGACCTGGGTCTGGACGGCGCCGCCGAACAGATGGCCGAAGCGGGCGCCGAGGAGGACGAGATCGCCGCCGCCATCCGCGAGGGCCTGGCCAAGGCTCGCGCCCGAGACGGCGCCGCCGGACGCTCGCTGTTCGGGCCGCACCGCACCGACCTGACCGCGCTTCACCGCGAGAAACAGCGCCCCGCCGCCGAGGGCTCTTCGGGCGAGCAGAAGGCCCTGGTCCTGAACCTGATCCTGGCCCAGATCGCGCGGCTTTCCGATCACGCCGCCCGCCCGATCCTGCTGCTGGACGAAGCCCCCGCCCACCTCGACGAGGCGCGTCGCACGGCCCTGTTCGACGAGATCACGGCGCTGGATCTTCAGGCCTTCATGACCGGCACCGAACGCGACCTGTTCGCCGGTCTGGAAGGCCGCGCCCAGTTCGTCCGCGTGGCCGGCGGCGCGCTGGAAACCGACTAGGCTCCAATCGCGGAATTCCTCGCTTTTTCGCCGGAATTTCCTATATGTTGCGGGCTTCGGCGCGGTGCGATCCCGCCGTCGATTCGAGCGCCGGGTCCGGCGCTCCATCCCCGTCCCGGTCGGGACTTCAGAGCCAATGACTTCATGACCGATCCGATTGCCGACCTGCCCGAATACGGCGCCGATTCCATCAAGGTTCTCAAAGGCCTGGACGCCGTGCGCAAGCGCCCCGGCATGTATATCGGCGACACCGATGACGGCTCGGGCCTGCACCACATGGTCTATGAGGTGGTCGACAATGCGATCGATGAGGCCCTGGCCGGTCACGCCGACCTGGTCCAGGTCATCCTGAACAGCGACGGCTCGGTCACCGTGACCGACAACGGACGCGGCATTCCCACCGACATCCACGCCGAGGAAGGCGTATCCGCCGCCGAGGTCATCATGACCCAGCTGCACGCGGGCGGTAAGTTCGACCAGAACTCCTACAAGGTGTCCGGCGGTCTGCACGGCGTGGGCGTGTCGGTGGTCAACGCCCTGTCCGACTGGCTGCAGCTCAAGATCTATCGCGACGGCAAGCAGCACGAGATGCGCTTCGAGCGCGGCGACACGGTCAAGTCGCTGGAAGTCACGGGCGTCGCCCCGATGCGCGAAGACACCGGCAAACCGCTGAGCGGGACCGAGGTCACCTTCTTCCCGTCCGTCACGACCTTCAGCCACATCGACTTCGATCTGAAGACGCTGGAACACCGTCTGCGCGAACTGGCCTTCCTGAACTCGGGCGTGGTGATCAAGCTGGCCGACCAGCGCCACGCCGAGCCGGTCGAGATGATCCTGCACTACCAGGGCGGGGTCGAGGCCTTCGTGCGGCACCTCGACAAGTCGAAGACGCCGATCCTGAAGGACGTCATCGTCATTCGCGGCAAGAAGGAAGGGATCGAACTGGATCTCGCCCTGTGGTGGAACGACAGCTACCACGAGACCATGCTGTGCTTCACCAACAACATCCCCCAGCGGGATGGAGGCACCCACCTGTCGGCCTTCCGCGCCAGCCTGACCCGCGTCATGGGCGGCTATATCGAGAGCTCGGGCGCCGGAAAGAAGGAGAAGGTCTCCGTCACCGGCGAGGACGCCCGCGAGGGCCTAACCTGCGTCCTGTCGGTCAAGGTGCCGGATCCCAAGTTCAGCTCCCAGACCAAGGACAAGCTGGTCTCCTCCGAAGTGCGTCCGGCCGTCGAAAGCCTGTGCTCGGAAGGCTTGTCGACATGGTTCGAGGAGCATCCGGTCGAGGCCAAGCAGATCGTGGCCAAGATCATCGAGGCGGCGTCGGCCCGTGAGGCCGCCCGCAAGGCCCGCGACCTGACCCGCCGCAAATCCGCGCTGGAAATCTCGAGCCTGCCGGGCAAGCTGGCCGACTGCCAGGAGCGCGATCCCGCCAAGTCCGAACTGTTCATCGTCGAGGGCGATTCCGCCGGCGGCTCGGCCAAACAGGCGCGCAACCGCGAGAACCAGGCCGTCCTGCCCCTGCGCGGCAAGATCCTGAACGTCGAACGCGCGCGCTTTGACCGGATGCTGTCGTCGGACCTGATCGGCACGCTGATCCTGGCGCTCGGCACCGGCATCGGCCGCGACGACTTCAACGCCGACAAGCTGCGCTACCACAAGATCATCCTGATGGCGGACGCCGACGTCGACGGCGCCCACATCCGCACCCTGCTGCTGACCTTCTTCTATCGCCAGATGCCCGAGCTGATCACGCGCGGCCACGTCTATATCGCCCAGCCGCCCCTCTATAAGGTCTCCAAGGGCAAGCAGTCGCGCTACCTGAAGGATCAGGCCGAGATGGACGCCTATCTGATCGAGGAAGGTTCGTCAGAGGCCGAGCTGGACCTGTCCACGGGCGAGCGTCGCCTGGGTCTGGACCTGCAATCGCTGGTGCGCGAGGCCAAGGCCTTCAGCGCCGGCGTCGATCGCCTCAGCCAGCGCGCGCCCGCCTTCGCCATCGAACAGGCGGCGCTCGCCGGCCTGTTCGCCGACAACGCCGATATGACGGCCGCCTCGGCCGCCGCCGCCGTTCGCCTGAACCTGTATGCCGAAGAGGGCGATGGCGAATGGACGGGCGCGCCGGGCGAACAGGGCGCCGTGGTCTTCAGCCGCACCCGTCGCGCGGTGCAGGAAACGATCGTGCTGGAGGAAACCCTGATCCGTTCGCTGGACGCCCGTCGCCTGGCCGAACGCGCCGGCGCCTTCGACGGCGTTTTCAGCGCCCCGGCCACCTACCGCCGCAAGGACAAGTCCACGACCATTCGCGGTCCGCTGGATCTGCTGACCGCCGTGCTGGACGCCGGCAAGAAGGGTCTGTCGATCCAGCGCTACAAGGGCCTGGGCGAGATGAACCCCGAGCAGCTTTGGGAGACGACGCTGGACGTCAACGCCCGCACCCTGCTCCAGGTCTCGGTCGAGCACGAGGAAGACGCCAACGACCTGTTCGCCAAGCTGATGGGCGACGTGGTCGAACCGCGCCGCGAGTTCATCCAGGACAACGCCCTGGACGCCGCCGTCGACGTCTGACGGCGAAAGGGGCGCGGCCTACTGGCCGCGTCCGCCCGCGATGAAGGCCTGGATGGTCGGGAAGGCCGCCGTCTGGGGCCGCATGTCCTCGCAGGCGAAGGATTTGATGGCGCCATAGATGCCGCCGGCCGGTGTCGCTTCCCACGGCGTATCCTCGGAATAGCGATCGGTTTCCGCCCCGTCCGCGCCATAGGTCACTGTCGCGCCTGAACGCGACTGGCCGTCCGAGCACCGCACCATGACCTCTTCGGTCTCATGGCTGAGATTGGTCGCCTCGCCGCGCGCGGGCACCCGCGCCATCCGCGTCGTCGCCACGCCGTCCACCGGCGTCAGCGCATCGATATCCACCAGATAGACGGTGGTGTCGCTGCGTGAAAACGTGGCCCAGCTTTCGGCCGCCGATGGCGATGCGATCGCCGCCGTCGCCAGGATCGCCGCCACGCCGATTGTTCTGATCATCCTCTTCCCTCCCCAGGCAAGGCGATCATTTCATACCCGCGCGCGCGAGAATTCAATCTCTCGCGAAGGCTCCGAAAGCGTTTTCGATCAGGGCCGATCGCGAGACGGCAGGGCCTCGATCTCAGTGGTCGTCAGCTTCCTGGCGATGCGCACGCGGCACGGTTGAGGGCCCGTCGCCGGACTGAGCAAGGCGGCCTGATCGCCGGGACACAGGCGGCTGGATCCGGCGACAGGTTCCAGTGCGATCGACAGGGCGCGGGTCATGTCGCGACAGAAGGGGGTCTCGATCTGAAACACCCCGGCGTCGGCTGTGCGGACATACAGGGTCTGGTCGTTCGGCGCGGTGAAGTTTCGCACCAGATTGGGCCGGAAACACTGGCCGGCGTCGGCGCGGCTGGCCGTCGCCACGCCCGGCGAGGGCGCACAGGCCGACACGGCGAGGAAAGCCGCAGACGACAGAATGAGGCGATGCATAGTCAACTCCTGAACAAGCCCCCGCTTCATCCTGCGCGCGTCGGCGAGGACGATGCAAGGGTGTCCGTCAGAACCGAAGACCGACGGGGCGACACGCGCGCCGACAGATCGCCCGGCAGCGGCGAGGGCTGACCCAGGACGAGGGCGGCGATATGCTCGCCCAGCAAGGGCGCGACGCAAAACCCGCGCGACCCCAGACCGCCGAGCATATAGAGGCCGTCATCGAGGGCGCCCGCCACAGGCAGGCGATCCGGCGTCGTGGCGCGGACCGCCGCCCGATGCTGCACCGGCCCGGCCGCCGCGATGCGCTTGGCCAACGCCGGCAGGCGCGCTTCCAAGGTCGCCAGATTTCGCGCGCTGTCGTCCTCGCGAGGCGCCGTGTCGGTGTCGCCCCGGTCATGGGTCGCGCCGAATAGCACGACTTGGCCCGTCGAAACCGCATAGCCGCCCCAGGCCATCGGATGGACGGTCACGTCCCCGTCGATCCAGTCCGCCTGGCCCCGAACGGGCGACAGGCGCGGCGTCTGGTCGAACCCGTCCAGCAGGGCGGCCGATCCCCAACCGGCGGCGAGAACCACCATATCGACCTCGCCCAGCACCGCGTCGTCTTCGCCGATCAGCCGCCAGCAGCCGTCGGCGCGCTTCAGCCGTGTCACGCGCTCAGCGCGCATCTCAGTGTCCGAAAGCCAGTTCGAGAGCACCGCCGCAGGGCGTAGCGCGAACGCCCCCTTCATCAGCAGACCGCCCTGCCCCGTCGCTTCGCCAGCGACGGCTGACGCCGCCCCGTCGTCCAGCACCACCATGTCACCGTCATTCCAGATCGGCTGGCGGGCGATCTTTTCGAACCGGGCGGCATCGCGCGGCGCCTGAGGCAGTTGCAGCACGCCGTGGCCCGTGACGGCGTCCGGAATCGCGGCATAGAGATCGCCCGCCCGCTCCAGCGCCTGGGCGTGCAGGGCGGCGATGCCGTGATCGCCGGCATCCAGACGTGGTGTGACCAGGGCCGCCGGAAAGCCAGAGCCGCCTGCGCCCGGGCGCTCGCCCTCGAACACCATCGCCCGGACGCCCTGCGCCTTCAGGGCCCGCACCACCGATGCGCCGGCGATGCCCGCGCCGATCACGGCGACGGTGGGCTGCGGCGTCGGTTCGAAAGCCGAGGGCAGATGGGCCTCGAGCCGCTCGCGCTTGCGGCCATGACCGGGGCGCTTCTCGACGACGAAACCCTGCTCGGCCAGGCCCCGCCGCACGGCTCCGGCGACGGTGAAGGTGGCCAGGCGCGCGCCCGGCGCCGAGCGCTTGGCGATCAAGGCCATCACCTCGGGTGACCACATGCCCGGGTTCAGCGCAGGCGAGAAACCGTCCAGGAACCAGGCGTCCGCCGTTCCCGACCACTGCTCCAGCGCCCAGGCCGCGTCGCCTACGCCCACGTCCAGCACGGCGTCGAAGCCCGGCAGGTCCACCCGGTGAAAGCCCGGCGTCGCGGCCGGCCAATTCGCGATCAAGGCCTCGGTCGCCTCCGCCAGTTCGGGCCAGGCGTCCAGCGCCCGCGCCGCCTCCGCCGCCGTCAGCGGATACCCCTCGATAGAGAAGATGTGCAGCCGCCCGCCCTCGGGCCGGGTCCGTCGCCATAGTTCCAGCAGGGCGGCGATGTTCAACCCCGTGCCGAACCCCAGCTCGGCCACCGCGAAATAATCGCGGCCCGTCCAGGCGTCCGGCAGGCCACACCCCGCCAGAAACACCGCCCGCGCCTCAGCCAGGCCGTCGTCTCGGGAGAAGTAGACGTCGCCGAACCGGCCGGAGCGCGGCTCGCCCTCTTCGGTCCAGGTCAGCAGGGGCGAGGCGTCGTCGTCAGGCGTCATCGCGCGGCTCTAGCACCTTCGTCGCCGACATGAAAAAGGCCGCTCCCGTTGGAGCGGCCTCTTCGGGTTTAGGTTTCGACGCGGCCTAGTGCGCGGCCGCCGAACCGTGCGCGGGCGCGACGGGCGCGGGCGCGGCGGCTGAGGCGTCGGCGCCCTGCATCGTCGTGGCGGCCTGGGCGGCGGTGTCTTCCTGAATAGCCTGATTGGCCGCCGCTTCGGCGTCCTTTGCGGCCTGATCGACCGTCAAGGCAGCTTCTTCAGCGCTGCCGGCGGCCTCGACCGCATCGGTGGCCGGCGCTTCGGCCTTTTCTTCCGGGGCCTTGCTGCAGGCGGCCAGGACCAGGAACGCGGCGGATGCGGCGACGAGGGCTTTGATACGCATGAAGATGTCTCCGAAGCTTGCGAGACCGGAACGTCTCTTGGCGCAAACGATAGGGCCGCCGCGCTTGGCAGGGCAAGTTAAGATCAGGAAAGTCGGGATCAGTCGGCGGTGATGCTGTTCAGCGCCTCTTCCATCTCGCTGAACGAAGGCTGCGAGGAAGAAGGAATGTCGCCGCGGCCGATCTCGACCGAGATCTGGGCGGCGTTGCCGTGCAGGTGGGCGACCAGAACCGATTGGATGATCTTATAGTAGGCGGCTTCCTCGTTGATGATTGCGGTCAGGCGCGCCGCGAACGGACCCACCAGACCATAGGCCAGGAACACACCCATGAAGGTGCCGACCAGGGCGCCGCCGATCATGGTGCCCAGCACCTCGGGCGGCTCGGTGATCGAACCCATGGTCTTGATGACCCCCAGCACGGCGGCGACGATGCCCAGCGCCGGCAGGCCGTCGGCCAGGTTCTGAAGCGCGTGGGCGTTTTCCAGATGCTCGTGATGGTGCTTTTCGAGCTGCTTTTCCATCGCATCCTCGACCTGGTGCGGATCCTCCAGGTTCATCGTCATCATCCGCAGGGTGTCGCAGATGAAGTCGACGGCGAAATGGTCCTTCAGCACCTTGGGGTACTTCTGGAAGATGGTCGATTCCTTGGGCTTTTCGATATGGCTTTCCAGCGCCACCACGCCCTTGGACTTCATCGTCTTGGTCAGCTGAAACAGCAGCGACAGCAGGTCCTTGTAGTCCTGCTTCTTCCACTTCGGCCCGGCAAAGGTCTTGCCCAGCCCGCCCATGGCCCCCTTGATCACCGGCATGGAGTTGGAGATCAGGAAGGCGGCGATGCCCGCTCCGCCGATCGCCATCAGCTCGTGCGGCGCGGCGTGCAGGATCACTTCGAACTTGCCGCCCGAAATGGCGTAGCTGCCGAAGACGAGGCCGAACAGCAGCACGATGCCGATGATCTGGAACATGGAGGCGAACAATCCTGACGCGAGAGGTCGGGACTATCGCCATTAATCATTAAGACGGCGTTTCGCGAACGCCGCCTTCCCAGTCGTTACAGACGGCTTTCGCCCTTCAGAATGGCGTTGCGTCCGGCCGCCGTCAGCTTCTGATAGCCCGCAGCCCCGCCCCGCACATAAAGGGTGGCGCCGGTCTTGGACGGATCGAACCCGTCGACCACCAGATCGGCCTTGCGGTATTTGAAGGTGCCGGTCGTCTCGGCCGATTTGATCAGCCGCACAAACACCGGTTGGGCATAGGCGGGCAGTTTGGCCTCGACATGATCGGAAAAGGCCTGGGCGTCGAACTTGCCTTCCACCACCAGGGCCGCCATGCCGGCCTTGCCGTCCTGGGCCGGCACAGGCACGCCATAGACGATGGCTTCGGTCACGCCCGGCGCGTCCATCAGCACCTGTTCGACCTCTGAGGTCGAGACGTTCTCGCCCTTCCAGCGGAAGGTGTCGCCCATCCGGTCGACGAAGTAGAAATAGCCTTCCTTGTCCTGCTTCATCAGGTCGCCGGTGCGGAACCAGCGGTCGCCCTTCTTGAACACATCGGTCAGGATCTTCTTCTGCGAGGCGGCCTTGTCGGCATAGCCCGAGAAGTCGTGGCGGATGTCGTTGCCGATCAAGCCGATGGCCTCGCCGACCTCGCCGACGCGCGCCAGGCGACACAGGCCGTCCGAGCCGCGGATCGGCTGTTCCGTCTCCACGTCGAACTCGACCAGGCGGATATTGATCTGCGACTTCAGGAAGCTGGGCACCCGACCGATCGCGCCCTGTTTGCCGTCGAAGTTGAACAGCGAGACATTGCCTTCGGTCGAGCCGTAGAACTCCAGGATGTCAGGAATCTTGAACCGGCTCTGGAAGTCGGGCCAGACATCGGCGCGCAGGCCGTTGCCGAACGCCAGACGAAGCTTGTGCTTGGTCTCGTCCTCGTGCGGCGGGCAGTTGACCAGATAGCGGCACAGCTCGCCGATATAGACGAACATGGTCGCGCCCGACGAGCGCACGTCGGGCCAGAAGGTGCTGGCCGAGAACTTCTTGCGGATTACCAGCCGCGCGCCGTTCAGCAACGCCGCGCCCACGCCGACCAAGCCGCCGGTCGAGTGATACAGCGGCAGGACGTTGAAAATCCGGTCCTCGGGCGTCGAACGCGTGGCGCCGGCGAAGGCGCGCATATAGGTCCGGGCGCGCGAATGCGGGATGCGCGCCGCCTTGGGCAGACCGGTCGTACCGGAGGTGTAGATATAAAGGGCGGTGTCGCGGTTGGTCAGGCCTTCGCGCGCCGACTTGGACGGCCGGACCGAGGACCCGCCGCGCACGGGCTTGTCCAGTCCGCGACGGTCGCTGGTCTCCAGATCGTCGGTCAGGCCAAGAACCCAGAGCGCCAGGTTGTGGTCGACCAGAGGCCGCGCCTCCTCGATCTGACGCCAGCAATCCTCATCCGCGACGACGTTGAACGCCTTGGAGATGGCCAGGCAGTGGGCCAGCCCCTGCCCGTTCAGATTGGTGTTGATCAGGGCCGTGGCGATGCCGACCTTGGAGAAGCCGATCCACGCCGCCAGATACTCGATCCGGTTGGTCATCATCAGGGCGATGGTGTCGCTGCGACGCAGGCCCCGGTTCTTGGCCCAATGGGCGAAGCGGTTCGCCATGGCGTCCAGGTCGCGATAGGTCAGGGTGCGCTGACCGTCGTCGATGGCGATGTTGTCGGCGAACTTGTCGACCGCTTCTTCGAAGTCGTCACAGAGCAGGACGTCGCTGTCCAACTCGATCGGCTTGATGCGTTTCAACAGACGGAACAGGCCGCGCGCGAACCGGACATCCCTGCGGATATTGGCTACAAAACCCATGCGCGCCGTACTCCGGTCAATGCGTGTTCGCTCCCGTCCGGTGATGGACGAAGGCGGCCGGTCGGGTCAACCGTAGGGTCCGCAATCCTTCGCGAACCTGACGAATTGCCGTCCGGCCGTGATCCATTTGTTCGGTTGACGCGGCGGAAATCCAGAGCGCCGCCCTGCTTTTTATTGCCGCATTGACCGCAAATGCGGCGGGCGGGCGCACGGTCTTCGCCGCATTCCGGGCGGAAACGGTGTTTCTTCGGGGCTTTTGCCCTTTACGCGGAACGGCGTTGCGGGACGGCGGGTTGGTTGATCGACGTTATGGAGGACAGAAACAATGTCTATGACCTATGCCAACGCCAATACCGAAGCCCGCGCTGAGGACACGACCTTCGTTCCGCGCTACGCCCGCACGACCAAGTCCAAGAAGTCGGTGAAGACCTGGATGATCCTGGCCCCGATCGGCGCGGTGGTGCTGCTGGGCAGCGGCGTCGCCATGATGATGGGCGGCGAACAGGCCGCTCCGGCCCAACCCGCCGAGAGCGCTGCACCGTCCATGCAGACTACGCCCGCCGCAATGACGGCCGCCCAGGCGCCGGTCACGGCCGCCCCGGCCGAGGTCGCGCCTACGCCGGCTGCGGCTCCGACGCCCGCCGCTGCGCCTGCGCCGGTCGCTCGCCGCGCCGAACCCGTCACCCGTCGCGCTGCGCCCGCCGTCGAACGGCCCGCCGCCGCCCGTGTTGAGACGCCGGCTACGCCTGCGGGTCCGCAACCCTACGCCGCGCCGGCCGCCTCGACATCGAGCACCAGCCAGCTGAACACCGCGCCCGCGGCTTCGACCCCGGCTCCGGTCGTGACCACGCCCGCCGCTCCGGCGATCACGGTCCAGCCGCTGAACTGATCTCAGCAGACTAATGGAAAGCCCCGGCCTCGGCCGGGGCTTGTTTCATGATCGAGGTTCAGGCGCCGCTGACGCGCCAGATGACATTGCCCACGTCGTCGGCGACCAGCAGCGCACCTTGTCGTTCGATCTGCACCCCGACGGGCCGGCCCTGCGCCTGCCCCTGCGCGTTCAGAAATCCCGTCAGAACATCCTGCGGCGGCCCGGCGGGACGCCCATCGACGAACGGCACGAAGATCACCTTGTAGCCGCTGCGTACGCTGCGGTTCCACGATCCATGCTGGCCGACGAAAACGCCGGAGCGGAGGGCTGGCGGCAACAGGCTCGCGCCTTGTCCGAACGTCAGCCCAAGCGACGCCGTGTGCGCCCCTAGGGCGTAGTCCGGTCGGATCGCGCGCGCGACCATTGCCGGATTGGCGGGTGGGCGCGTATCGACCGTCTGGCCGTAATAGCTCCACGGCCAGCCGTAAAAGGCGCCCGGCGTCACCGAGGTCATATAGTCTGGCACCAGATCGTCGCCGATCTCATCACGCTCGTTGACCGCCACCCACAGCTGGCCGGTCTGCGGGTTCCAGTCCATGCCGACTGGATTGCGCAGGCCCGAGGCATAGACCCGCCGCGCGCCCGTCGCTGGATCGATCTCCAGGATGGCGGCGCGATCGACTTCCTCATCCAGGCCGTTTTCGCCGACGTTGGAGTTGGATCCGACCCCGACATAAAGCCGCCGGCCGTCCGGGCTGGCGACCAGGCTCTTTGTCCAGTGGTGATTGCGGCCGGCTGGCAGGTCTGTGATCTTTGTCGCCGCAGCGTCGATCCGCGTCTGACCGCTCCGATAAGGAAAGGCCACCACCGCATCGGCGTTGGCGACGTACAGCCGGTCGCCGACCAGGGCCATGCCGAACGGCGAGTTCAGTCCGGTCAGAAAATCGCTCTTGATCTCCGCTGCGCCGTCGCCGTCCGCATCCCGCAGCAGGACGATCTTGTTGGGGCTCGGGACGCCGGCGCCGGCCTTGGCCATGACCTTGCCCATCACCCAGCCACGCAGACCGCCTTTCTTGTCTTCGGGCTTGGGCGGCGCATTCGACTCCGCGACCAGAATGTCGCCGTTGGGCAGGCAATAGAGCCAGCGCGGGTGATTCAGGCCTGTCGCGAACGCCTGCACGCGCAAACCAGCCGCCGCGACCGGCGTCGCGCCTTCAGGCCAGCTCGACGCCGGGGCGATGTTGACGGTGGGCAGCAAGCCCTGACGCGGCGCCGGCAGTTGCGGGTCCCGGCCAAATCCCGCCGCGACGGGCAAGGCTGTCCCACCGGCGCAGGCTCCCAAACCGATCACCGTCGCGAGCAGTGTCGAGGCGAACAAGACCGTCCGTGGCGAGCGCATGGCCTTTGATCCTTACCGCGCCGGTTGGGCCGGGAACTCCAGACGACTGACATCATACCCAAGGGCCCGCGCCCGTTCGGTCAAGGCGCGCACCTGCTGCTCGCTGGGCAGGTCGCGCGTATAGATGAACAGGCGATTGAAGGTCGGATCGGCCGAGATGAACCAGCTGTAGTCATCCGCCCGGTCCAGCACCCAATAGTCCCAGGTCACGAACCCGGCCAGATATCTCACCCTGAGTTTTGCGTTCGTTCCGGGATCGAGGATCTCGCCTCGCCCGCCGATGGCCTTTTCCTTGCCGTCCGGCGTGCCGACCTGACAGGTGTCGCGCACATCGACGCGCGTGCCCTCCACCGGCGTATAGATCGACGCCCCGGCGACGCAGCCGTCGGTCAGCCGATCCGGCAGGCGCGCAATCTCGTGCCAGCGCCCGGACCACAGACGCTGTACATCCACCGGCTTGGCCGGCTGGGGCGCGCGATATTCGGACGGGGACGGCGCGGTCACGCATCCCGCCAGCGCGATCGCGGCGGCGGCGGATGCGGCGAGGGATTTCAGGCTGGACATGGGCGTTTCCGTTTTGATGCCATAAGCCGCTTTCAGCGACCCTGGTTCCGTTACGCTCCGACGACGAAATCGGACGCTGCGGGCCGAAAATCTCCTAGCGGGGAGCAGGAACCCTCGCTTGTCCCCTCGCGCGCATTGGCGTTGTCACATGGCGTTCGACGGAGACGCCCCGGTGACCACCGCCACCCTGACCAGAAGACCTGCCGCCCTGTCCGCGCCGCGCCTGACGCACCTCCAGCGGCTCGAGGCCGAGAGCATCCACATCCTGCGCGAGGTGGCGGCCGAGGCCGAGCGCCCGGTCATGCTCTATTCGATCGGCAAGGATTCAGCCGTCATGCTGCATCTGGCGAAGAAGGCCTTCTATCCGTCCAGGCCGCCCTTCCCCCTTCTGCACGTCGACACGACGTGGAAGTTCCGCGCCATGTATGCGATGCGGGAACAGGCCGCCGCCGATCTGGGCGTCGAACTGCTGGTCCACCACAACCCCGACGCCGTCGCACGCGGCATCAACCCCTTCGATCACGGCTCGGCCCTGCACACGGACCTGTGGAAGACCGAAGGTCTGAAACAGGCCCTGAACCATTACGGCTTCGACGCCGCCTTCGGCGGCGCCCGTCGCGACGAGGAGAAATCGCGCGCCAAGGAGCGGATCTTCTCCTTCCGCACCGCAGAACACCGTTGGGACCCCAAGAACCAGCGGCCCGAACTCTGGCGGCTCTACAACACGCGCAAAAAGCCCGGTGAGAGCATCCGCGTCTTCCCGATCTCAAACTGGACCGAGTTGGACGTCTGGCAATACATCCACCTGGAGCGGATCCCCATCGTGCCGCTGTATCTGGCCGCCGAACGGCCGGTGGTGGACCGGGACGGCGCCCTGATCATGGTCGATGACGACCGGTTCCGGCTGCGCCCTGGCGAGACGCCGCAGATGAAGTCCGTCCGTTTCCGCACCCTGGGCTGCTACCCCCTGACCGGGGCGGTCGAGAGCACGGCCGCGACCCTGCCCGAGGTCATTCAGGAAATGCTTCTGACCACCACCTCGGAGCGGCAGGGCCGGATGATCGACCACGACCAATCCGCCTCGATGGAGAAAAAGAAGCGGGAGGGCTATTTCTGATGGCCCATCAATTGCATCTGATCGCCCACGACATCGACGCCTATCTGGACGCCCACCAGCACAAGAGCCTGCTGCGCTTCATCACCTGCGGCAGCGTGGACGACGGCAAGTCCACCCTGATCGGGCGACTGCTCTACGATTCCAAGATGATCTTCGAGGATCAGATGGCGGCGCTGGAGGCGGACAGTCGCCGCGTCGGCACCCAGGGCGGCGACATCGACTTCGCCCTGCTGGTCGACGGCCTGGCCGCCGAGCGAGAACAGGGCATCACCATCGACGTCGCCTATCGCTTCTTCTCGACCGAGAAGCGCAAATTCATCGTCGCGGACACGCCGGGCCACGAGCAGTACACGCGCAACATGGTCACCGGCGCCTCGACCGCCGACGCTGCCGTCATCCTGATCGACGCGCGCCGGGGCGTCCTGACCCAGACGCGGCGTCACGCCTATCTGGTCAGCCTGCTGGGCATCCGCCACGTCATCCTGGCGGTGAACAAGATGGACCTGATGGGCTGGTCCCAGTCCGTGTTCGACGCCATCGTCGCCGACTTCCGCGCCTTCGCCGCCCAGATCGGGCTTCAGGCCTTCGACGCCACCCCGATGTCGGCCCTGCGCGGCGACAACATCACCGAGCTCAGCAGCCATTCGCCCTGGTACGCCGGCCCGCCGCTGATGAGCCTGCTGGAAGCGCTGGAGGTCGGCGACAATCTTCAGGCCGATCCGTTCCGCCTGCCGGTGCAGTGGGTCAACCGGCCCAACCTCGACTTCCGCGGCTTCTCCGGCCAGATCGCCGCCGGGACCGTGCGCCCGGGCGATCCCGTCCGCGTCCTGCCGTCGGGCAAGACATCGACCGTCGCCCGCATCGTCAGCGCCGACGGCGACTTGAACTTGGCCGTCGCCGGCCAGTCGATCACCTTGACCCTCGCCGACGAGATCGATGTCTCGCGCGGCGACGTGCTGGCCTCCGCCGACGCCCCGCCAGAGGCCGCCGACCAGTTCGAGGCCACCGTGGTCTGGATGGACGACGAGCCCCTGCTGCCGGGCCGGCCCTACCTGCTCAAGATCGGCGCAAAGCTGGTCGGAGCCACGATCACCGAGCCCAAGCACAAGGTGAACGTCAACACCCTGGAACAGCAGCCGGCCAAGCGCCTGGAACTGAACGAGATCGGCGTCTGCAACCTTTCGCTGGATGCGCCCGTCGCATTCGCCCCATACGCCCAGAACAAGGACCTGGGCGGTTTCATCCTGATCGACCGGATCTCGAACCGCACGGTCGGGGCGGGCCTGCTGCACTTCGCCCTGCGCCGCGCCCATAACATTCACTGGCAGGCCCTGTCGGTGGACAAGGCGGCGCGCGCCGCGATCAAGAACCAGACGGGCCGTGTCGTCTGGCTGACCGGCCTGTCGGGCGCCGGCAAGTCGACCATCGCCGATCTGGTGGAAAAGCGGCTGCACGCCGACGGTCGCCACACCTATCTGCTGGACGGCGACAACGTCCGCCACGGTCTGAACCGCGACCTGGGCTTCACCGAAGAGGATCGGGTCGAGAACATCCGCCGCGTCGCCGAGGTGTCGAAACTGATGGTGGACGCCGGCCTGATCGTCCTGGTCAGCTTCATCTCGCCCTTCCGCGCCGAACGTCGCCTGGCCCGCGATCTGCTGGGCGAGGGCGAGTTCGTCGAGGTCCACGTCGACACGCCCCTGGCGGTGGCCGAGGCCCGTGACGTCAAGGGCCTGTACAAGAAGGCCCGCGCCGGAGAGCTCAAGAACTTCACCGGCATCGACAGCCCCTACGAAGCCCCCGAAAGCCCCGAGATCGTCGTGGACACCACCACCATGTCGCCCGAGGACGCCGCCGAGCGCATCGTCGCCTGGCTGGATGGCCGCTTTTCGACCGAGGACTTCGCCATCTAGGTTCGGAACCTTGACCGTTCTCTGGACGCTCTAGGACGCGATGACCAATCCGATCCAGAAGCTGGGCCTCGACACCATCGAGCAGTCGCAGATCGCCCGCATCGCCGGGATCAATCTGACGCTGGGCGGTCTGGTTAGCGCGGGCGTGATCCTGCTGATCGCCTTCGCGGCCCATTGGCTGGTGACGCGGTCGCTGCGCCGGGTGCGCGAACGCTCGGACCGCAGCCGTCAGGCGATCTATCTGCTGGAGCGTCTGGCCGGCTACGGCATCATCGTCGTGGGCGTCATGTCGGCCCTGTCGGCGGCGGGGCTGAACCTGTCGTCCCTGACGGTCTTTGCCGGCGCGCTGGGCATCGGTGTCGGTCTGGGCCTGCAGGGCGTGGTCAAGGAGTTCGTCTCCGGCCTGTTTCTGATCTTCGACCGGATGGTGTCGGTCGGCGACTATATCGAGATCGAGGACATCGGCATTCGCGGCGCCATCATGGAGATCGGCCCGCGCGCCACCCGTGTCCGCACCAACGACAACGTCAATGTCCTGGTGCCCAACTCGCGCTTCATCGAACAGCCCGTCACCAACTGGACGATGAAGGGCGACACCCGACGCATCCATGTGCCCTTCACCGTCGCCTATGGGTCGGACCGGGGACAGGTGCGCGATGCGGTTCTGGCCGCCGCCCGCGCCAGCCCCTTCACCCTGCCGGAGACGGAGGCCCGCAAGAGCCAGGTCTGGCTGGTCGCCTTCGGCGATCGGGGCCTGTCGTTCGAACTGGTGGTCTGGCCGACGCGCGACGCCGTCAAACGCCCGGCGGCCATGCACGCCGCCTACACCTGGCTGATCGCCGACGCCCTGGACGCGGCGGGCGTCGAGGTGCCGGTGCCCCAGACCGATCTTCGCCTGCGCACCGCCTTCGGCCTGGACGGCGAGGAGGCCTTGAAGCGTCTCGGCTACGGCGTCGGCTCGCCACCGCGACCGACCGGCCCGCAAAGCCCCGCCCGAACCGCCAACGACGCCGCCGACGACGTCATGGCTGACGACGAGGTCGAGATGCTTGAGCCGCCCGCCTCGCCCAGGGCCCGTCAGACGGACTGAGCCGCCTTGGCCTTCAACCGCCAGGCATGCAGCAACGGCTCGGTATAGCCGTTCGGCTGCTCGACGCCTTGGAACACCAGCGCCAGCGCCGCCTGATAGGCCAGACTGTTCTCCGGGTCTGCCGCCATCGGCCGATACAGCGGATCGCCCGCATTCTGACCATCGACCTTGGCCGCCATGCGCTGGAAGGCCGCCTCGACCTGATCGGCACTACAGACCCCGTGCAGCAGCCAATTCGCGATATGCTGCGAACTGATCCGCAGCGTCGCCCGGTCCTCCATCAGGCCGATGTCGTGGATGTCCGGCACCTTGGAACACCCCACCCCCTGGTCGATCCAGCGCACGACATAGCCCAGTATGCCCTGGGCGTTGTTGTCCAGCTCGGCCGCCACCTCGTCCTCGGACCAGTTGACGCCATTCGCCAGCGGCTGGGTCAGCAAGGCCTCCAGCCCCGGCGTCTCGCGCCCGGCGACATCCTTCTGAACCGCAAACACATCGACCGCATGATAGTGCAGCGCATGCAGGGTCGCCGCCGTCGGCGAGGGGGTCCAGGCGGTGTTGGCGCCCGTCTTCGGGTGGCCGATCTTCTGCTCCAGCATGTCCGCCATCCGGTCCGGCGCCGCCCACATCCCCTTGCCGATCTGGGCCTTGCCGGACAGGCCGCATTTCAGGCCGATGGCGACGTTTCTCGCCTCATAGGCCGCGATCCAGGCGCTGGACTTGATGTCGGCCTTTCGCACCACCGGCCCGGCCTGCATGGCCGTGTGTATCTCGTCGCCGGTGCGGTCCAAAAAGCCGGTGTTGATGAAGACGATCCGGTCCCTCACCGCCTGAATACAGGCCGCCAGATTGGCTGAGGTCCGCCGTTCCTCGTCCATCACCCCGACCTTGATCGCATGGCGCGGCAGGGCCAGCAGATCCTCGACCGCATCGAACAGCCGGTCGGTGAAGGCGGCCTCTTCCGGCCCGTGCATCTTGGGTTTGACGATATAGACCGAGCCCGTCGCGCTGTTGCCGAACCCGCCCAGACCTTTGATGTCGTAAATGGCGATCAGGCTGGTCATTATCGCATCCATGATCCCTTCCGGCGCCTCCGACCCGTCCGCCAGACGGATGGCGGGGGTCGTCATCAGATGCCCGACGTTGCGCACAAACAGCAGGCTGCGCCCCTTCAGGATCACCGACGACCCGTCCGGCGCCGTCCACTGGCGATCCGGTTCCAAGGCGCGGGTCAGGGTCTCGCCGCCCTTCTTGAACGTCGCCGACAGATCACCGCGCATCAGGCCCAGCCAGTTGCGATAGGCCTCGGCCTTGTCCGCCGCATCGACGGCCGCGATGGAATCCTCCAGATCGACAATGGTCGACAGGGCCGATTCCAGCACCACGTCCGCCAGACCGGCCGCATCGCTGCGCCCCACCGGATGGCTGCGGTTGATCACCAGTTCGATGTGCAGCCCGTTGTTGACCAGCAGGATCGAGGAAGGCGCGCTGGCCTCGCCCGCAAAGCCGACGAACTGTCCCGCATCCTTCAGCGCAGGCGACAATGCGCCGTCGATCACCGACCAGCCGGCGACATCCGTATGCGAACCCTCCGCCAGGGGCGCCGCCTCGTCCAAAAAGGCCTTGGCACGCGCCACCACCCGCGCGCCGCGCGCCGCGTCATAGCCGCCGCCGGCCGGCAGGTCGCCCAACGCGTCCGTGCCGTAAAGCGCGTCATACAGGCTGCCCCACCGCGCATTGGCGGCGTTCAGCAGAAAGCGGGCGTTCAGCACCGGCACGACCAGCTGCGGTCCGGCCATGCGCGCGATCTCGGCGTCCACGCCTTCGGTGCCTATCGTAAAAGGGGCCGGCTCCTCGACCAGATAGCCGATCTCTTTCAGAAAGGCCTGCGATGCCGCGACATCATACGGCTGGCCCCGCCGCGCCCGGTTCCAATCGTCGATCTGCGCCTGCAAGGCGTCGCGTCGCGCCATCAGCGCCCGGTTCTCGGGTGCGAACCGCTCGAAGATCGCCGCCGCACCGCTCCAGAAGGCCGTCGCATCAAGCCCGAGCCCCGGCAGTACATCCTGCTCGATCAGGGCGATCAGTTCGCCCGCGACCTTCAGCCCGGCGCGATCTTCATGGGTCGTCATGTCGGCCTCTCTCCGGCGCGACGCCGGCCTGTAACAATGCGTGATCAGGTAAGCCGAGGGCGGACACTGGCGCAAGGGTCACGTCGCGTCATCGCCATCGCTTTTCGTCCAAGGCGAAGTCCGGCTGGTCACAAACGCTTAACCGCGTCCGTGAACGGGACCGCAAGCGACGGCGCCTATTGTGAGCTTACGGACGAACTCGCGTCCGGTCAGTCGAGCGTCTCGCCCATGCTGTTTCTTCTGAACGACGTCGTGTTCGACTTGGACGAGGCCTGCCCGGTCACGCCCGCCGACGCGCGCCGGTTCGAGAAGCTGGGTCTGGACTATCTGCTGGAACTGGGCTGCGAACTGTTCGCCGAGGACCCACTGCTTCACCGCAACGATCCCGAACGCGCCCGTCGCTTGGCCTGGCTGATCGCCGAGCGCAGCCCGGACGTGAACGCCGCCCTGTTCGCTGCGCCGGCCGCAGCCTGCAATCCGGACCTGGTCGAGCCGCGCTTCTGCACCCTGCCCGAACAGGTGATGCGTCAGCTTCAGGCCAAGGGCCGTCGCCTCGACGCCGTCTCTGCGGACCGCGCCGTCTGGAACCGCCTGGCCGCCTGATCGCGACCTGAAACGCCGTCAGAGGACGGCGTTGAACACCACATGGACCAGCGTCGCCACGGCTACGATAAAGCCGAAGCCGACGACCAGCCCCACTGCCGGATGCAGCGGCGCCCGCTCACGCGGCGCATGGGCGATACGGTCTTGAGGATGGATGACAGCCATCGTCCTTGTCCTTTCCCTATGATCCCGGATCGATCCGGGATGGGAGCGTCGGACTCTGACGGCCCGATCGTCTCCTCCAGAACCGAGCATGACTCCGATAGCCCTTCATGGCGAGGGTTATTTTACGTGGACCAATCGGCTGGACGGCGGCGCGTGGAAGTTGCACCTTCGCCCTCAAGGGATGTTCGGGACTGATTGTATGAGTTCGAAGCTGGTAACCTGCGCCATTGCGGCGGTGGGATCGATTGTTTTTGCCGCAATGGCTCAGCCAGCGCGGGCGGACTGGCTGCGGGCCGAAAGCGAACGCTTCATCGTCTATAGCGACGGCGGCGAGCGCGCCCTGCGCGATTACGTTCAGAAACTCGAGATTTTCGATCGTGTCATGCAGGTCCGACACGGCGGCTCAATGTTGGATGAGCCGCAGCGCAAGATGCCAATCTATCTCGTTAGCGGCCGCCGAGGCTTGACGCGTGTGCACCCGCAGAGCGGTGAAAACACGATGGGCACCTACTTCCCGACGGAAGAGGATATCTTTGCGGTCGCCATCAGGGGCGACGGCGACGGCGGGATGTCGGGCGACGACATCCTCATGCACGAATACGCCCACCACTTCATGCTGGGCAGCTTCCCCGGATCCTACCCGGCGTGGTTCGTCGAAGGCTTTGCCGAATACTACATGACCGCGGACATCGACGTCCGAGATCGAAAAGTTCAGCTGGGCCAGTTCAACCAGAACCGCGCCTACTGGATTTTGACGGAGAGCTGGATTCCTCTGGACGTGTTGCTGACCAAACGTCCGGGCGAAGTCCGATCCGACAGCCAGAAGGCGACCTACTATCCGATCGCCTGGCTGCTGACGCACTGGTTCATCAGCGATCCTGCGCGCCTAGAGCAGTTGGAAGACTATCTGAAGCGCGTTTCCGGCGGCGAGGATTCTGTGCCTGCAATGGAGGCCGCCACCGGAATGTCGTTGCGTGACCTTCAGGTCGCGCTTCGACGCTACACCCGTGGTCGCCTGATGGGCAGGACGCTCAGCGGCCAGTTTCCAACGGCCGACATCGTCGTCACGCGACTGTCGCCCGCCGCGGATGATCTGCTGCTCATCAATCAACGGCTCAAGATCGGCGTCCCCGACGAAGATCGCCAGGCCTTGGGCCAAGAGGTCGCCAGGCTGGCGGCCCGGCATGGCGACGATCCTTTGGCCTTGCTCGCCGCCGGCCATGCCGGTCTCCATTTCGGCGATCGCCCCGCCGGCGAACGTGCGCTTCAACGCCTGCTGGACATCGATCCGGACCATGTCGAAGCCCTGCAGTTCCTGGCGCAGGAGCGGCTCAAACAAGCGCGCGAGGCCGAAGACGACGACCAGGCTCAGGCATTGCGCGTCCAGGCGCGCGGTTATCTCTCTCGCGCCTATGCAGCCGGTCAGAACGACTACCGCACCCTTATGCTTCTGTCCGAACTTCGCCGGACCCAGCCCGGCTATCCCAACGAAAACGATCTGCTGACCCTGGGCTTGGCGCTGGATCGCGCCCCTCAACTGGCGGCGGTGCGCTTTCCCTATGCAGACGCCCTGGTGAAAACCGGCAAGCCGGAAGAGGCGATCGCGGTGTTGAAACCGGTGGCCAACAATCCCCACGGCGGCGCCGCTTCCATCTTCGCAAGCGGCATGATCGCCGCCATCGAAAAGGGCCAGGCCTTGCCGGAAATCACGCAAGACGCCGAAGCGCCTCAGATCAGCGAGCCGGAGCCGGAAACCTCTCCGCAAACACCGTCTGAATCCGCCCCATCTCCTGCCAGTGAGTGACTTTCGGCGCGCGGCGGGTTAGTCGCGCGCCATGTCCTCTTTGACCTTGCCTGAAGAAGCGGCGCGCCGCCGGACCTTCGCCATCATCGCCCACCCGGATGCGGGCAAGACGACCCTGACCGAGCATATCCTGTTGGCCGGCGGCGCCATTCGTGCGGCCGGCGCCGTGCGGGCGCGCGGCGAAAACCGGCGGACGCGTTCGGACTGGATGAAGATCGAGAAGGAGCGGGGCATCTCGGTCTCGGCCTCGGTCATGACGTTCGAGCACGACGGCAAGATGTTCAACCTGCTCGATACGCCCGGGCACGAGGACTTTTCCGAAGACACCTATCGCACCCTGACCGCCGCCGACTGCGCCATCATGGTGCTGGACGCCGCCAAGGGCATCGAGCCGCAGACGCTGAAGCTGTTCGAGGTCTGCCGCCTGCGCGACATCCCGATCATCACCTTCATCAACAAGCTGGACCGCGAGGCCCAGGACCCGATGGCCCTCTTGGACGACATCGCGTCACGCCTTCAGCTGGACCCCGCCCCGATCTGGTGGCCGGCCGAGAGCGGCAATCGCCTGCGCGGCATGGTCGAGGTCGGCACCGGCCGGTTCCAGCCCTACACCCGCAAGGCCGCCGGGTCGGCGGAAGACCCCGAACACCCCCCCGCCCTGCCGCTGGACCAGGCAGCGCAGTATTTCGAGGCGGGCGAGCAGGACAATCTCGCCGAGGCCGTCGAACTGGTCGAGGGCGGCTATCCCGCCTTTGACCGCCAGGCCTTCCTGGAAGGTCACATGACGCCGGTTCTGTGGGGATCGGCGCTTCGCCATTTCGGCATCGACGAACTTCTGAAGGCCATCGGCGACTGGGCCCCGGCGCCCAAGGTGATGAAGGCGAAGAAGGAATCGCCGCCCGAGACCCGCAACGCCCCCGCCCCCGTCGAGACCGAGGTCGAGCCGGGTTCGAACGAGGTCACCGGCTTCGTCTTCAAGGTCCAGGCGAACATGGACCCCAACCACCGCGACCGGATCGCCATGTTCCGTATGGCGTCGGGCGCCTTCAAGCGCGGCATGAAGCTGAAGGTGCAGAACACCGGCAAGTCCCTGTCGGTCAATGCGCCGATCATGTTCTTCGCCTCGGACCGCGAACTGGCCGACGACGCCTTCGCCGGCGATGTGATCGGCATCCCGAACCACGGCGTGCTGCGCGTCGGCGACAGCCTGTCGGAGAGCGGCGTGGTCCGTTTCGCGGGCCTGCCCAACTTCGCGCCGGAAATCCTGCAACGGGTTCGCGTGAAGGATCCGCTGAAGGCCAAACACCTGAAGAAAGCGCTGGAAGGTCTGGCCGAGGAAGGCGTGACCCAGCTGTTCCGTCCCGAAATCGGCTCGGACTTCATCGTCGGCGCCGTGGGCCAGCTGCAGTTCGAGGTCATGGCCGACCGTCTGGGCGAGGAGTACGGCCTGGACGTCGTCTTCGAACCGTCCCCCTACGCCGAGGCGCGCTGGATCGCTCCAGGCTCGGAGGGCTCCGACGCGGACGTCGAGGACTTCAGCGGCAAATACCGTCCCCAGATGGCGCGCGACATCGACCAGGCCCCGGTCTTCCTGGCCAAGTCGAGCTGGGAGACCGGCTATGTCGGCGAACGCTTCCCCAAGATCGCCTTCACCAAGACGAAGGAACGCGGCTGAGGCCGGCGCCGCAAACGACTTCCTTTGGTCACGCGGCTGAGCCATTCTGAGGTCATGTCGACGCTTCTCGCCCTCGCCAGCACCGTCTTTATGCTGCAGGCCGCCCCTTCCGTGGGGCTGGTTTCGTATGACGAAGCGGTGCGCTGTGCGGGCCTGACCCAGGCCGCGTCGGAGCTTGAAGGCGGCGAAAGCGCCCAGGGGCGGCGGTTGTATGACGCCGCGCTCTACTGGTCCCTGGCGGCCATGCAGGCCGCGACGGCGGCGGGCAAGGCGGCGCCGGCCGCCGAGGCCGATCAGACCCGCGCGCGCATCACCGCGGTGCGCCAGCTTAACGCCGAGGCGCCCCAGGCCCGCGCCAATCTGCAACGCTGCCAGCAGAAGACGCCGAAACTCGACTAGGGCGCCGGCTTAAGGCCAAGCCGAACCGCATTCCCGGCGCTGCGTTTGCATTGGACGCCGCAGGTGACGCAGTCTGCGTCCCGAAGCGGGATAACCGAGGTCCAGCATGTATGAATTCGGCCGTGATCTTCGAAAACTCTTCGCCCAGGCGCGAGAGAGCGAAGACCTGGGCTGGGTCGAACTGATCGGCGCAGATCTGCTGCGCGCCGAGGCGCGACGCGAGGCTACGAACGCCGGACGCGTCTCCTGCGCCCGTCCCTTCGAGACCGAAAACCGCGCCTGCGCCCTGTGGCGCGAACACGCCCGGCGCACCGGCGCCGCCGACAGTCTGGACCGGGCCGAACGCTGCGCCGACAGCCTGGTGCGTTCAGCCGTGGGCGAGGATCAGATCGCGCGGGCCGCCATGGCCAAAGCGGCGGTGCTGATGCTGCGCTTTGATCTGTGCGGCGATCCCGCCCGTCTGGACCGCGCGGCGACGACCCTTGCGGCGGTCGGACAGCCGCGCAGCCGACGCATCGCGGTCGGCATGGCCGCGCTTCACGCCCGGCTGACGGTCCGCACGGCCCGGCTGAGCGGCGACATCGCCCGCCTTCATCAGGCGGCCGCCTTGATGGATGAGGCGGTGCGCAGAGACGACGCCGACGACATGGATCTGCGTATGGATCGCGCGGCCCTGTCGCTGGAAATGGGCGTTGTCCAGCGCGATGTGCATTTGCTGGATCAGGCCGGCAGGGATCTGGGCGCCTTGGTCGAGGCCGCGTCGCCCGACCATCGCCCCCTGACACGCGCCCGCGCCCTGGCCCTGTGCGGCGCCGGCCTGTCGGCCCTGGCCGCGATCGCGGGGCACGACGAGGCCCGCAACCAGGGGCGGATCATGTTCGACGCCGCCGCCGATCAGTTCACCCCGGATCACAGCCCGCTAGACTGGGCCGCGATCCAGGTGCTGCGCGTCGGCGACGACGCCCAGCCATTGATGCTGCTGACCCAGGCCGAAGCCCTGACGCAGGGCGGCGAACTGATCATCGGCGCCTTGGCGCGCGAGCGGCGCATCACGCGTGAGGTGGCCCTGGCCGAGGCGGTCAAGAACCTGACCGCCCTGATGACGCTGGAAACCCGCCTTCGCGCGCGCATTGCGACGGCGACGCCGCTCGACTGGGCCGCCGATCAGATCGGCATGGCCGAAATCATGTTGGCGCGGTATCGGCTGGGCGGCGTCGTCCCGACCGATCTGGGACTGATCCTGGGCGAGGCGGCGATGACGGCCCGGGAAATGGGCGTCGACGCCCTCGCCGACCGCGCCGAGGCGCTTCTCAGGCCCTAGACCTCAGCCGCCCATGGCGACGAAGGCGCCGTTCAGGAACCGCGTCTTGCCATAGGCCATCCGCTGCCCGTCATCGGCCAGAACCCGCCCGCCGGCGGCTTCCAGCACCGCCTGGCCCGCTGCGGTGTCCCATTCCGAGGTCGGGCCCGTGCGCGGATAGGCGTCGAACCGCCCCTCGGCGATCAGGCAGAATTTCAGCGACGAATCCGTCCCCTGCCAGCGCGAGCAGCCGTGACGGGCGGCCAGACGCGTCGCCTCTTCGTCGGTGACGCTGTGGCTCAGCAGGGCCATGCCTTCCTGCGGCCGGTCGCGCACCCGGATCGAACGCCAGTCCTCGCCCGAATGCGCCTCGCCGGCCTGAAGGGCGCCGAACTGACGCCGGAAGGCGCCGCCCTCGGGCTTGTCGGTGCGCCAGGTCGTCGCCGTCGCCGGCGCCGTCACCACGCCCGCGACCGGATAGCCGTCATGGATAAGGGCGATATTGACGGTGAAGGCCTCGCCGCCGCGCACGAAACCGCGCGTGCCGTCCAGCGGATCGATCAGCCAGAACCAGTCCTCGGCCGCCTCGGGCGCGCCGTCGGCCGACACGGCTTCCTCCGCCACCGTCTGCACGCCCGGATACAGGGCCGCCAGCCGTTCCAGGATCAGGGCCTCGGCCGCCCGGTCGGCCTGGGTCACCGGGCTGTCGTCGGACTTGGTCTCGACCGCCGTGCCTGCGCGCCAATAGGGCAGGATCAGCCGCGCGGCCTCCTCTGCGATCTCGGCGATGGCCAGGGACAGCGCGCCGGACGTCAGATCGCGCTCTAGAGCAGGTGTGGAGGAGGTCGTCATTGGCGGGTCGATAGACCATCCGGGCGGTTCCATGAACCGGCAAATCACTTCAACTTCGCGCGCGACACGAACTGTGACCTGAGCGCGCCAGATATCATGACCTCCCCCCACGACACAGACGCCGCTCCGCTGGACCTCCCGGTCGATGGGACGGAGCTGGCGACCTACATCGCGGCCAAGCTGTGCCATGACTTCATCAGTCCGTCGGGCGCCATCGTCTCCGGCCTGGACCTGATGCAGGACCCGACGGCCCAGGACATGCGCGACGACGCCCTGGCCCTGATCGAGCAGAGCGCCAGGAAGATGGTCGCCCTGGTTCACTTCGCCCGGGTCGCCTTCGGCGCCGCCACGACCAGCGAGACGTTCACCGCCCGCGAGATCGAAGGCCTGGTGTCCGGCATGGTCCAGGGCGGCCGCGCCTCGCTGGACTGGCGCATAGCCGACGGCGAGTTCACCAAGCCCCAGGCCCGCGCTTTGACCAACCTCGCCTATCTGACGGTCGGCGCCCTGCCGATGGGCGGCGTCGCCACCATTCAGTCGCGGGTGGAAAACGGCCTGCTCTATCTGGAAGGCTTCGCCGAGGGCGCCCGCGCCCGGCTGAAGCCCGAGGCCGTCACGGGTCTGGCCGGCGAACGCCTGGTCGAGGGCCTGGCCGGCCAGTGGATCCAGCCCTACTGGCTTTGGCTGACCGTGAACGAGGCCGGCGGCGCTCTACGCGTCAAGGTTGAAGACGGAAAGGTCGCACTGGTCGCGCGAATGCCCGCCTGAGGCGTTTCCAAACGACTCATTAACTGGCGTTTGAGATAAAAACAGTCCATCCGCCTCGGGTTAAAGCCGTCGTGTCATTGAGGGATCGACCTTGGACTTCCGAACCTGCCTGATCGTCGACGACAGCCGCATCATCCGCAAGGTTGCGCGCCGCATCGTCGAGGGCCTGGGCTATGAGGTCGATGAGGCGGCTGACGGCTCCGAAGCCCTGGCCTATTGCACCGGCGCCATGCCCGACGTCCTGCTGGTGGACTGGAACATGCCCGTGATGGACGGCATCACCTTCCTGCGTCGCCTGCGCGCCATGCCGGGCGGCAAGCAACCTAAGGTGCTGTTCTGCACGATCGAGACCCGCCCCGAGCGGATCGCCGAAGCCCTGGCCGCCGGCGCCGACGACTATGTGATGAAGCCGTTTGACGGCGAAATCCTGCAGTCCAAGCTCACGGAGGTCGGAGCGATCGCCGCATGACGCCTGAGGACTTCGACAAGCTGCAGTCCCTTCTCGCCACCCGCGCCGGCTATCGGCTGTCGCGGGATCGCATCCACCTGGCCGAACACCGGCTGGGTCCGATCGCGCGGCGCGAGGGCTACGCCAATGTCGAGGCCCTGCTGACGAACCTGTGGGCCAATCCGGTCGCCTCGCTGGCCTGGTCGGTGATCGAGGCCCTGCTGAACGCCGAGACCTGGTTCCGTCGCGACCGCACACCCTTCCGCATCCTCGAGACCGAGCTGCTGCCGGCCCTGTCCAAGGCGCGGCCCGACGGACGGATCAAGATCTGGTCGGCCGGCTGTTCGACCGGCCAGGAAGCCTGGTCCATCGCCATGGCGGCCAGGGAGATCGGCGTCGATGTCGATCTGGTCGCCACCGACCTGTCGCAGCGCGCGATCGAGAAGGCGCGCTCGGGCCTCTATACCGGCTTCGAGATCCAGCGCGGGCTCACGGCCAGGACCATGCTGCGCTGGTTCGAACCGCGGGAAGACCAGTGGATCGTCAAGGCCGAACTGGCCGACGCCGTGCGTTTCGGTCGCGCCAACCTGCTGGACGAACCGACCGATGACGCCCGTTTTGACGTCATCTTCTGCCGCAATGTCATGACCGATATGGACCCGTCGCGCCGGGCGCGTCTGCTCGACGGACTGGAGCGCCGCCTGATCGATGACGGCTGCCTGCTTCTGGGCGTGGACGAAAGCCTTGAAGGCGAGACGGTCGCCTTCCGCGCCGTGAACGGCCGCCGGGGCCTATATGTAAAGGCGCCGTCCGCGCTTCGCCGCGCCGCCTGACCCCGCCCTTCATGCGGGCGATCAGCCCGCGTGCAACTCCTGCTTCACCCGTTCCGCCAGGGTCTTGATGTCCAGCGGCTTGGGTAGGAAGGACACGCCCGTCTCGTCCTGCAACAGGTCCGAGAAGTCGCTCTCGGCATAGCCCGAGATGAACATGACCGGCGCGTCGCCCAGATATTTGCGCGCCTTCTTCAGCAAGGACGGCCCGTCCAGCCCCGGCATGATGACGTCCGAGATCATCATGTCGATCTGGCCGGCGTGTTCCTCGGCCAGCAACAGGGCTTCCTCGCCGTCGGCGGCCTCTATGACCTCATAGCCGCGTTGGCGCAGCAGGCGGGCGGCGATGCCGCGCACGGCGTCCTCGTCCTCGACGAACAGGATGCGGCCGGCGCCCGACAGGTCGCGCGGCGCCTTGGCCTTGACCTCGACCGGCTGAACCTCGGCCAGCTCCGCCTCGCCCGCCGCCGGCAGGAAGATGCGGAAAGCCGCGCCCATTATCTTAGAGTCTGGGCCTTCGATATTGCTGACGGTGATGTGGCCGCCCGCCTGCTGCACGATGCCATAGACGGTGGCCAGGCCCATGCCGGTGCCCTCGTTCACCGCCTTGGTGGTGAAGAAGGGTTCGAAGATCTTGTCCGCCAGTTCGGGCGGCACGCCGGGTCCGGTGTCCGACACCTCGATCAGGGCCACCTCGTCCGTCGGCGCATCGACCCAGCCCAGGGCCCGCGCCTCGTCGCCCGTCAGGCGCCGGGTGGCGATGGTGACGACGCCGGCGCCCGGCTCGACCACGCCGCGCATGGCGTCGCGCGCATTGACGGCCAGGTTCATCACCGCCGTCTCCAGTTGAGACTTGTCGGCCAGCACGACCGGCAGGTCGCGGCCGTAGTCGGTCTCCAGCCGCACGTCCTCGCGCAGCAGCCGCCGCAGCAGGATGGCGAACTCGCCCACCAGTTCACCCAGGTCCAGCCGCTCGCGCCGCACCGTCGACTTGCGCGAGAAGGCCAGCAGTTTGCGCACCAGATCGGCTGCGCGAATAGCCGTCTGACGGATCTCGTTCAGGCCTTCGTAGGAGGGATCGCCCACCGGGTGCCGTTCCAGCAGACCCGACAGCTGAAGCTGGATCGCCGTCAGCAGATTGTTGAAGTCGTGCGCCACGCCGCCGGCCAGCTGGCCCACGGCCTGCATCTTCTGGGCCTGGTTGAGCTGAAGCTCCATCGACTTCTGGCCCGAGACGTCGAACAGCCAGATGCGCCGTTTGTCGCCCTCGGGCGCCACATACAGATGCAGCATCTTGTCAGGATAGGCCCGCGCGACCAGTTCGATCGGCCCCGACGATCCGCCTGCCAACTTCAGCCGCGCCTCGGCGATGCCGCCCGGATCGAACAGATGCCCAAAGGCCGCATCGCGCGCCGCCCCTGGTCCGGTCAGGACCGCCAGCGCCGGATTGGCCTCTTCCGCGCGGCCGGAAAACAGGTCGTCGCCGCCGATCACGGCCGAGCCGAACGGCGCCCCGGCGGCCATGGCCCGCGCCTCGCCGGTCGCCGCGGCGGCGGGCGTGTGAACGGGCGCGGCGGCGATGGGCAGGACGGCGTCCGGCGCCGCGCGCATCAGGAACCGGCCCTCGCCCGCCTGGCCGATCACGACCTCGACCTCGCGCTGTCCGATCATGACGATGGCGCGGCCCGGCTCGCCTTTGCGCGCCTGGGCGAAGGCCATGTACAGCGCCTGGGCCGACTTGCCGCGCGGCAGGGCGCCGGTCGCGCCATTGGCCTCGGACCAGGCGGCGTTGAAGGCCAGGATCTGTCCTGAATCCCACACTAGCGCCGCCGGTTCGGCCATGGCGTCCAACACCTCGATGGCCGCATCGCTGCTCGGCTTGGCGTCCGCCGCCCGGCGGAAGCCGAACAGACCGATCAGGGCGATCGCGCCGACGGTCAGGATCAGCACCAGCCCCGGCGCCGAAATCGGATTGTCTCGAAACGCCGGATAGGCCAGGGCCGCGATCGCAACGACGACCCCGAACGCCATCACGCCGGACAACAGGTCGAACGAAGGGCGGCGGGTGGACGTCATACAGCCTCGCGAATCAGTGTTGCGATCATACGCCCAAATCCTGACGCCGCCTTACCGGCGCTTGCGGGACTGGAAGACGAAGCCGATGATCTTGGCGGCGGCGTCGAAATGTTCGCGCGGAATGACCTCGTCCACCTCGACGGTCGCGTACAGGGCGCGCGCCAGCGGTACGTTCTCGACGATCGGCACGCCGTGTTCGGTCGCCACTTCACGGATGCGCAGGGCCAGGGCGTCGACGCCCTTGGCCACGCAGATCGGCGCCCCGTCGCCCTGATCCGGCTCATAGCGCAGGGCGACCGAATAGTGGGTCGGGTTGGTCACGATGACGGTGGCCTTGGGCACATTGGCCATCATCCGCTGGCGGCTGCGCTGCATGCGGATCTGCTTCAGCTTGGCCTTGATGTGCGGGTCGCCTTCGGACTGTTTGAAGTCTTCCTTCAGCTCTTCCTTGGTCATGCGCATCCGCTTGGCGAAGCGCATCTTCTGCCAAATGAAGTCGGCCCCGGCCGTGGCGCCCAGCAGGATGATCGAGGCCACGAACAGCGAGATGGCCATGTCGCGCGCCAAGGGCAGGATCGCCAGCGGGCTGATCGAGGCCATGTTCTCGAACTCACGCAGATGCGGCTTCAACACCATCCAGCACACCGCGCAGACGGCGATCAGCTTCAGGAAGGTCTTGACGAACTGCGCCAGGCCGTCGGGGCCGAAGATGCGTTTGAACCCCTGCATCGGACTGACCGCCGACCATTTGGGCTTCAGCTTTTCGGCCGTGAAGATCAGGCCGGACTGGGCCACATTGCCCCCGACCCCGCCCAGAATGGTCGCCAGCATGACGGCTCCCAAGAAGGGCGCCACGGCCCAGACGGCCCGCACCATGATCTGGTTGCCCGCGCCCGAGTTCAGCACGCCCAGCATCTCGTGCGGCGCGGCGATGAAGGGCAGCATCTGTTCGGCGATGGACGAGGCGAACCAGCCGCCCCCCATCAAGATCACCGCCGCCGCCCCCGCCAGCGACAGCACCTGGGCGACGTCGGGCGACTTGGCCGCATCGCCCTTCTTTCGGGCGTCCTCAAGCTTTCGCGGGGTCGCCTCTTCGGTTTTCGACTCGGGATCCGCGCCTTCAGCCACCAGGGCCTCCCAGCACGAAATACTCCGCCAGACGGCGGTAGCGGTCGATGAAGAGAGTGCCGAGCGCACCCAGGCTCAGGGCGAAGATCGACAGGCCCAGGATGACGCTCAAGGGCGCGGCGGCGAAATAGACCTGGAACGACGGCATGACCCGCGCCACCAGGCCGGACGCCAGGTTGAAGATCAGAGCGAAGACCAGCACCGGCGCCGACAGCTGTACGCCTAGGAGGAAGCTGTCGCCCAGGGTTCGCACCGCCATCTGGGTGAAGTCGGCCATCATCAGCGGCTGGGCCGGCGAGATCAGCCGATACGAGCCCACCATGCCGGCGATGAACAGGTGATGGGTGTCGGTGGCGAACAGCAGCGTCACCCCCAGCAGGGCCAGAAAGGCGGCGATGGTCGAACCGGGCTGGGCCTGCATCGGATTGGCGGTCTGGGCGAAGCTCAGCGTCGTCTGCAACGACACGATCTCGCCCGCCGTCGCCAGCGCGCTCATGAACATCCGCAGCAGAAGGCCGATCATCAGGCCGACGACCACCTCGCGGATGATCCATCCGACCATCAGCCCCATGCTGTCCGGCAGACCCGGCAGCGAACCGCGCACCACCGGCCACAGCGCCAGACTGATGACCAGGGCCAGCGACAGTCGCACGCGCGGCGGCACCTCGCCGAAGCCGGGGATCAGCATCAGGATCGCCCCGATCCGGGCGAAGATCAGCCCCCCGGCCCAGACCTGATCGGCGGTGGCGTACGCCTCCACCTACATCCCCGCGATGCGGGCCGCGATCTGGCGCATGAAGCCGCCCAACAGGGCGCCCATCAGCGGCAGGAACAGGATCAGTGAAACGAAGATGGCGATGATCTTGGGCGCATAGATCAGGGTCTGTTCCTGAATCTGCGTCAGGGCCTGAAACAGGCCGATCACCACGCCGACGACCAGGCCGACCAGCAGAACGGGCAGGCACAGCTGGATCGTCAGCCAGATGGCGTCGCGCCCGACGTCCAGAACTTCCGCGCCGTTCATCGGCCCACTCCAGCAACTACTGGGCAGAAAATGCCGACAGGATGGTTAACAGGCCGCTAACCACACGCGTCTTCGCGCGGCCCTGACCATGGAAAAATCTCGTCAGCGGCCTTGAACGGCGCCGCTTCGATGCCGACTTCCCCGCCTTCGCCTCGGGGAGCGCCAGCCATTCGATTTCAGACGAATTAGACGAATTAGACTCTCTTTTTCGGACTTCGCCGTCTGAACGTGCGTCCGCCTCGTAATGGGACGGCTCGCCCTCTCCCCTTCCCTCAAGCGCTCCGCTATCTAGGCCGCCATGACCGACGCCCCCGCCTCCAAAGTCTCCCAGGCCGACGCCGAAGCCGCCGTCCGCACCCTGATCGAATGGGCCGGCGACAACCCGGACCGCGAGGGTCTGCTGGAAACTCCCGCCCGCGTCGCCAAAAGCTATCGCGAGCTTTTCCAGGGCTATGAGGTCGATCCGCTCTCCTATCTGGAGAAGACCTTCGAGGAGACGGGCGGCTACGACCAGTTGGTCGTGCTGAAGGACATCCGCTTCGTCAGCTTCTGCGAGCACCACATGCTGCCGGTCGTGGGCAAGGCGCACGTCGCCTATCTGCCGACGGACCGCGTCGTCGGCATCTCCAAACTGGCTCGCGTGGTGCGCGGCTTCGCCCGCCGCCTTCAGATCCAGGAGAAGATGACCTCCGAGATCGCCGAGGCCATCCAGACCGTCCTTCGCCCCCACGGCGTCGGGGTGGTCATCGAGGCCGAGCACAGCTGCATGACCCTGCGCGGCGTCAATGCGCCCGGCGCCAGCCTGTCGACCAGCCACCTGATCGGCGTCGTCCGCGACGACCCCCGCACCCGCGAGGAGTTCATGCGTCTGGTGCTGTCGTGACGTTCGCCTGACAGGCGAACTGGCCCGACGCTTGCGGTGAAGGGATCAAAGGAGGCGCTGACGATGCCCTGGTCCCTGATTTCGACCCGCAATGAGACAGTTCAGATCGCGCGCGGCGGCTGGCTGGACGCGCTGCGTTTCATCGTGGCCTTCCTGATCATACTGCATCACTTCCAGGCCGCAGGTCCCGAACCGCTCGCCCATCTGATCAATCCGATCTTCGAACGCGGCGGCTTCCTGCTGACCAACTTCTTCCTGATCGACAGCGGCTATGTGCTGATGCGCGTCTATGGCGCGGCGGTGGACAAGGGTCGGATGTCTCCCGGCGACTTCTTCCTGAAGCGGTTCCTGCGCGTCGTCCCCGCCCACCTGATCATGGGGCTTTCGCTGGTCGGCTTCGTGTTGCTGGCCACCGCCGCCGGCTCGCCGCCGCGCAATCCCGAATGGTTCGCCTGGGACCAGCTGCCGGCCCAACTGCTGTTGCTGCAATCCTATGGCGTGCATGGTGGCCTGGGCTGGAACGCCCCGACCTGGTCGATCTCGGCCCTGATCGGCTGCTATCTGGCCTTCCCCTGGATCATTCGCGGACTGATGCGTCTGGGTCCTTGGTCGGCCCTGGCCGTCGGCGTCGGCATCTATCTGATCGCCAACCAGCTGTGCTGGTCGTTCCTCGGCTATCCCGTCTATCAGATGCCGATGCGCTACGGCATCATCCGCGCCTTGCCGCTGTTCTTCCTGGGCATGTGCCTGGCCTGGTTCGCCCAGAGGGTCTGGATCGCCCCGCGCCTGGCCGGCTGGGCCGGGGTGCTGGCCGCCGTCGGCTTCTTCGCGCTTCAGCTTCACGACAAGCACGCCCTCGTCGCCCTGACCCTGATCTCGATCATCATCCTGGCCGCCGGCGCGGTGCCTGTGACCAAGCCCTCGAAGTGGGTCGAGACCGCCGCCATGGTCTCCTTCTCCATGTTCATCTCTAACGAGGTGGTCCGCATCGTCTGGTTCGGCGTGGTCAATGCGGTGGAAGCCCGGGTCGGCTTGCCCCTCTTCGTTCAATGGGGTCTGTGGGGCCTGGGCGTCATGGCGGCGGTCGCCTTTGCCTTCGCCTTCCATTTCGCGATCGACAATCCGATCCAGACCCGCATCCGCGCCTGGTTGAAGCGTCGCAGCGCCCGTCGCGGCAAGGCCCAGCCCAAGCTCGGCCCGGTCATCTCCATCGACGGCTGATCGACCAACGATCCTCGACCAAAGTCGGTCTCTTCAGTCGCCTTCCTCTCGGTCAATGTCGCCGTCCACGCGTCCGTCAGGCCGCGCATAACGGCCGACAAAACGGCGACACGGGAGGAAATGGATCATGGCAACCGACGCACCCCTTGCGTCCGGAGGAGAGGAGCACACCGTCGATCGCAGCGATCGCCTGGTCATCCTCGCCTCATCGGTCGGCACCGTCATCGAGTGGTACGACTTCTATCTCTACGGCTCGCTGGCGGCGATCATCACCGTCCAGTTCTTCTCGGGCGTCAACGAGACGACCGGCTACATCTTCGCCCTGATGGCCTTCGCCGCCGGCTTTGCGGTGCGGCCCTTCGGCGCCATCGTCTTCGGGCGGCTGGGCGACCTGTGGGGACGCAAGAACACCTTCCTCGTCACCATGCTGCTGATGGGTCTGTCGACCTTCGTCGTCGGCCTGTTGCCGCCCTATGCGGTCATCGGCATCGCCGCGCCCATAATCCTGGTGCTGATGCGCCTGATCCAGGGCCTGGCCCTGGGCGGTGAATACGGCGGCGCCGCCACCTACGTCGCCGAGCACGCCCCGCAGGGCAAGCGCGGCTTCTACACCTCCTTCATCCAGATCACGGCGACCGCCGGCCTGGTGCTGAGCCTCGTGGTGATCCTGAGCGTCCGGCTTGCGGTCGGCGAAGAGGCCTTCGCCGCCTGGGGCTGGCGCATTCCGTTCCTGGTCTCGATCCTGCTCTTGGGCGTCTCCCTGTGGATCCGCCTGAAGCTGGCCGAAAGCCCGTCGTTCAAGCGGATGAAGGCCGAGGGCAAGGGCTCCAAGACCCCGCTGAAGGACAGCTTCGGCAAATGGCCCAACCTGAAGCTGGTGCTGATCGCCCTGCTGGGCCTCACCGCCGGTCAGGCCGTCATCTGGTACACAGGCCAGTTCTACGCCCTGTTCTTCCTGGAACGGGTCATGAAGCTCGACGCCACCCTGGTCTATGTGCTGCTGACCATCGCGCTTCTGGCCGCCTCGCCCTTCTTTATCTTCTGGGGCTGGCTCTCGGACAAGGTGGGCAGAAAGCCGATCATCCTGGCCGGCTGCCTGATCGCGGCCCTCACCTATTTCCCGCTCTTCAACGCCCTGACCCAGGCCGCCAATCCGAAACTGGCCGCCGCCGCCGCCTCGGCGCCGGTCACGGTCTACGCCGATCCGGCCGACTGTAACCTCCAGTTCGATCCGGTGGGCAAGACGGTGTTCAACCACTCCTGCGACGTGGCTAAATCCTATCTGGCCAAGGCGGGCGTGACCTACACCAACGTCGCGGCGCCGGCAGGCACGGTCGCCGAGGTGCGTATCGGCGATCAGGCCGTCATCCCCAGCTTCCGGGGCGACGCCATGGCCCCGGCCGATTTCGCCGCCCAGAAGAAGACCTGGGACAAGAGCCTGGGCGAGGCCCTGACCGCCGCCGGCTATCCGGCCAAGGCCGACAGCGCCCTGGTCAACAAGCCGATGGTGGTGCTGATCCTGTTCATCCTCGGCTTCTATGTGACCATGGTCTACGGACCGATCGCGGCGGCCCTGGTCGAGATGTTCCCGACCAATATCCGCTACACCTCCATGTCCCTGCCCTATCACATCGGCAACGGCTGGTTCGGCGGCTTCCTGCCGACCACCGCCTTCGCCATCGTGGCGGCGACGGGCAACATCTACTCCGGCCTCTGGTACCCGATCATGGTGGCCCTGGGGACGGTCGTTCTGGGCTTCCTGCTGGTCAAGGAAGGCAAGGACGTCGATCTGAACGCCTGATCCTGCTTTCAGGCGGAATGAAGGGCGGGTCGTCGCAAGACGGCCCGCCTTTCGCTTGTGAAACTCCCCGTGCCCGGTTCAGATGCCCCGATGTTCAGCCTGACGATCCTCGGCCTGGTCGCCGCCTATATGGCGGTGCTGTTCGCCGTCGCCTGGTCTCAGGAACGGCCGTCGGCGCGCGCGCGCGGCAAGGGCTTGAGGCCGTCGGTCTACGCCCTGTCCTTGGCCATCTACTGCACCTCATGGACCTACTATGGCGCGGTCGGCACGGCGGCGCGCGACGGGTGGGAGTATCTGCCCATCTACATCGGCCCGGTGATCGGCCTGACGCTGCTGTTCCCGCTGTGGCGCAGGATCGCGGCGGCGGCCCGGCGCGAGAACGTCGGCTCCATGGCCGACTTCGTCGCCTCGCGATATGGCAAAAGCCAGACCCTGGGCGCGGCCGTCACCGTCGTCGCCATCCTGGGGTCGCTGCCCTATATTGCGCTGCAACTGAAGTCGCTGTCGATGGCCGGCGCCCTTTTGACCGCCGGCACGCCGGTGGCGGGGTCCGAGGGTCTGACGGTTCTGGTGCTGGCGGGCGTTCTGGCCTTCTTCGCTATCCTGTTCGGCGCGCGCCGTCCCGACCTGACCGAGCACAATCGCGGCCTGATCCAAGCCATCGGGCTGGAATCGATGGTCAAGCTGGGCGCCCTGCTCTTCGTCGCCGTCTTCGCCCTGGTCCTGCTGCTGAACGAAGGCTCGCCCCCACGCATCATCGAGGGCCTGGGCGCCCTGGCCGCGCCGCCCGAGGTCACGCCGCGCTTCACCGCCATCACCCTGCTGTCGACCCTGGCCGTCTTCTGCCTGCCGCGTCAGTTCCACGTCGCCTTTGTGGAGGGCGGTCAGCCGTCGGACGTGAAACGGGCGCGGTGGATCTTTCCCCTCTATCTGTTGCTGACCAGTCTGGCGGTGCTGCCGCTGGTGGCGGCCGGCGCGCTGTTCGCGCCGTCGGTCAATCCGGACCTGCTGGTGCTGGCCCTGCCGTTCCAGCGCGGCGAGACCCTGCTGACGGCCGTGGTCTTCGTCGGCGGCTTCTCGGCCGCCACCGCCATGGTCATCGTCGAGGCCGTCGCCCTGTCGGCCATGGTGTCCAACAGCCTGATCCTGCCCTTCCTGGCGCGCGAGCGTTGGCGGGTGCGCGGCGACGCCTCGGACATGGCGGGGACCATTCTTCAGGTGCGGCGCGGAGCCATAGTAGCAGTCCTGCTGCTGGCCTGGCTCTATTATCAGGCGACGGACCAGTCGCGCGGCCTGGCGGCCATGGGACTGGTGTCCTTCGCGGCGATGGCCCAGCTGGCGCCGGCATTGTTCGGCGCGGTCCTGTGGCGCGGCGGTCATGCGCAGGGGGCGCTGGCGGGCATGACAGTCGGCATGGGCGTCTGGATCGTCATGCTGGCCATGCCCCAGCTGTCGCCCGGCGCGCCCTGGCACCTGCACGTCATGATGGGGATAGGCGACCCGCTGGCGCTCGGCGTCTTCGTCAGCCTGGCGCTGAACCTGGCGGCCTATGTCGGCGTGTCGCGGTTTGCTCAGCCGCGCCTGATCGACCGGGTTCAGGCCCGCGCCTTTGTCGATCGGCTGGGACCGGACTGGATGGAGGCCCGGCCCGCGCCGTCGGGCGCCTCGGTCGGCGATCTGCGCGCCCTGGTCGCCCGCTTCATCGGCGACGAACGGGCCGAGCGCGCCTTCACCGCCTGGGGCGATGAGACCGACACAAAGCTCCGCGACGCCGATCCGGCCGATGCGGCCCTAGCCCGCGCCGCCGAGCGGATGCTGGCGGGCGCCATCGGCGCGGCCTCGGCCAGGCGGGTTATCGCCGCGGCGCTGGCCGGCGTTGGACGCGCGCCCGAGGACGTGGTGCGGATGCTGGACGAGGCGTCCCAGGCCGTCCAGTTCAACCGCGACCTGCTGCAGACCACGCTCGACAACATCGACCAGGGCGTGATCGTGGTGGACGAGGATCTGCGCGTCACCGCCTGGAACCGGCGCTACGTCGCCATGTTCGACCTGCCGGCCGGCTTCGTCCACGTCGGCCTGCCCATCGCCGTCATCTATCGCCTGAACGCCGAGCGCGGCGAAAGCCCGGACGACATCGAGGCCTGGGTCGAGCGACGGCTGGAGGCGCTGAGCCGCCGCATTCCCCACGACCACGAACGCCAGCAGCCCGACGGCCGGGTGCTGCGCTCCTCAGGCGCGCCGATCCCGGGCGGCGGCTACGCGACCAGCTACACAGACATCACCGCCCTGCGCCAAGCCGCGCGGGAGCTGGAAGAGGCCAACGAACGGCTGGAGGCGCGCGTGGCGGACCGCACCGCCCGACTGGACGAGGCCCGGCGCGTGGCAGAGGACGCCACGGCCTCCAAGACCCGGTTCCTGGCAGCCGCCAGCCACGACCTGCTGCAACCGCTGCACGCCGCCCGCCTGTTCATCGCCGCCTTGAAGGAGGAGCCGGCGCTGGAAGACGCGACCAGCCGCACCCTGGCCGTCAACGCGGACCGCGCCATCGACAGCGCCCACCGTCTGCTGACCGCCCTGCTGAGCCTGTCCAAGCTGGAGGCCGGCGGGGTGCGGACCAATGTCGCGCGGCTGTCGCTGGGCGGCCTGTTCGACGAACTGCGCCGCGAGTTCGCGCCTGTGGCCGAGGCCAAGGGTCTGGATCTGACCGTGATGTCCAGCCGCCTGTGGGTCGCGTCCGACCGCGACCTGCTGCGCTCCATGCTGCAGAACCTGGTGGCCAACGCCCTCCGCTATACGGATGCCGGCCGGGTGTTGGTCGGGGCGCGTCGGCAGGGCGAGACGGTGCAGCTGTTCGTCTGCGACACCGGCCGCGGCATTCCCGATACCGAACACGAAACCGTCTTCGGCGAGTTCGTGCGTCTGCCCGGCGCGGTCGATGAACCGGGCGCGGGCCTGGGTCTGGCCATCGTGCGGCGCCTGTCCAGCCTGCTCGATCACCCGCTGGAGCTGAGTTCCCGTGTGGGACGCGGCACGACCTTCCGGATCACCGTGCCGCGCAGCGCGGCCGATCGGCCTGCCGAGGCCCCGCCGGTGCGCGAGACGCGCCTGCCGCTGGCGGGCCTGCGTGTGCTGTGCGTGGACAATGAGCCGGTGATCCTGGACGCGCTGAACGCCCTGCTCACCCGCTGGGGCGCACGGCCGACCTTGGTCGCCAGCGTCGAGGCGGCCAAGGCGGCGATCGGCCCGTTCGACGCCGCCGTGGTCGATCTGCATCTGGGCGATGGGCCCGAAGGGTTCGCCGTCATCGACTGGCTGAGGCCTCAGGGCGTGCGCCGCATCGCCCTGGTCACCGCCGACACCCGCGACGGGCTGAACGAACAGGCGACCGCGGCCGGCGCCGTCCTTCTGCCCAAGCCGATCAAGCCGGCGGCGCTGAAGGCCTTCCTGTCTAGTTAAGCCGGGTCCAGCGACTTGGCCAGGATCACCGCCTGGGTCCGGTTGTGAACGCCCAACTTTCGAAACACGCTGGTCAGGTGCGCCTTGATGGTGGCTTCGGAGACGCCGAGGTCGAAGGCGATCTGCTTGTTCAGCCGGCCGGCCTTCAGCCCTTCGAGAATCCGCAGCTGCGACGGCGTCAGGCTGGCCACGCGGCCGGCCAGATCATCGTCGGCCTCGGGCACATCCGGCGCCCAGCTGTCGCCGGCGAGAATGGCGGCAATCGCCTCGACCATCTGCGGCAGGGACGAAGACTTGGGGATGAAGCCGGCGGCGCCCAGGCCCAGGGCGTGGCGCACCACCGGCGCATCCTCGCTGGCCGAGACCACCGCCACCGGCACGGTCGGCTGTTCGGCCCGCACGACGGCGAGGCCCGCCATCCCCTCGCTGTCCGACAGCTTCAGATCCAGCAGCAACAGATCGACGGGCCCCGCGACCATCGCGGCCCGGGCTTCGGCCAGGCTGGCGCATTCCACCACCTCCGCGCCCGGCGCCGCCTTGTCGACGGCCGAGCGCAGGGCGGCGCGAAACAGGGGATGGTCGTCGGCGACGACGATGCGATCCATGGACTTCCTTCCGTGCGCGGCGTCTGACCGGCCGCGTCGTCGCCATCATGGCGCGGTTCGACTTTGGTCGAAATTAGACCAATGGCCAATGGCTCACCGAGGCCGCAGGCGAAAAGGTCGTCAAACGGACGCCCGCGCGAGACGGGCGCGGGAGGTTCATCATGATCACGAAAAGCCTGATGGCGGGAGCCGCCGCCGTTGCGCTGATGGCGACGCCCAGCCTGGCCTCGGCCCAGGACCAGGCCGCGCTCGAAGCGCGCATCGCTCAGCTCGAAGCCCAGTTGAACGCCCTGAAGTCCGAGGTCGTCGCCGCCCGAACCCAGCAGGCGGCGCAACAGCAGGACATCATCCGCCTGGAGACCCGCCCGGCCGCGCCCGCCCCGGTCCAGCAGGCCGCGGCGCCGGCGGCGCCCGGCGAAGGGTTCCGCATCGGCGACCACACGGTCAAGTTCGGCGGCTTCGTCAAGGTGGACGCCTACGCCACCCGCTATTCCGGCGGCGATCCGGTCAATGGCGACGCGCTGCGTGAATTCCACATTCCCGGCTCCATCCCCATCGGCGGCGCCGATGAGGATACGGCGACCGACTTCAACGCCCGCCAGACCCGGTTCTGGCTGACCACCGACGGCATGGTCGGCGGCCACAAGATCGGCACGCGGATGGAGATGGACTTCCAGACCCTACCCGGCGCCGGCGACCAGCGCACCACCAGCCCGGCCAACCCGGCCCTGCGTCGCGCCTTCATCACCATCGACAACTGGCTGATCGGCCAGGAGTGGACCAACTTCCAGAATACCGCCGTCCTGCCCGAATCCGCCGACTTCATCGGCGCGGCCGAAGGCACGGTCTTCGCCCGTCAGGTCCAGGTCCGCTACACGCGCGGTCCCTTCTCGGTCTCGGTCGAGAACCCCGAGACGACGGTGACCCCGTTCGGCGGCGGCGCGCGCATCGTCGCCGACGACAACAGCATCCCGGACTTCACCGCCCGCTATGCGGTGTCCAAGCCTTGGGGCGACTTCCAGTTCGCGGGCCTGCTGCGCCAGCTGAAATACCAGAACCCCGCGACGAACATCGATTCCACCGCGACGGGCTGGGGGCTGTCGGCCTCGACCAAGATCAAGGTCGGCGCCAAGGACGATCTGCGCCTGATGGTGACGGGCGGCGAGGGCATCGGCCGCTATGTCGGTCTGAACTTCTCCAATGACGCGGTGCTGAACGGCTCGGGCGATCTGGATGCGATCGGCGTGGTCGCCGGCTTCGCCGCCTATCGCCACGTCTGGGCGCCCGGCTGGCGTTCCAGCCTGATCTGGTCGGCGCAGAAGGTGGACAACGACCTGGCCTTCACGGGCCTGGCCGCCAACCGTTCGGCCCAGAGCTTCCACGCCAACTTGATCTGGTCGCCGGTTACGGCGTTTGATGTCGGGGCCGAGCTGATGTTCGCAGACCGCGAGATCGAAACCGGCGCCAGCGGCGACATGACCCGTCTGATCCTGTTCGCCAAATACGGATTCTGATTTGATGCCGGAGACGTCTCGCGTGCCTGATCCCGCCCTCTATCCCGTTCCCGCCGACTGGGCCGAAAAGGCCCACATGGACCGGGAGGCGTATGAGGCGGCGCGGATCGCCGCGCGCGAGACGCCCGACGTCTTCTGGGCCGAACAGGCCAGACGTCTGGACTGGATCACCCCGCCGACCCGGATCAAGGACGTCTCCTTCAACAAGGAAGATTTCCGCATCCGCTGGTTCGAGGACGGCGTCCTGAACGTCTCGGCTGAGTGCATCGACCGTCACCTGCCCCACCGCAAGGACGAGACGGCGATCATCTGGGAAGGCGACGATCCCGCCGACAGCCGCCACATCACCTTCGGCGAACTGCACGCCGAGGTGTGCCGTATGGCCAATGTGCTGAAGGCGCATGGGGCCAAAAAGGGCGACCGGATCACCCTGTATCTGCCCATGATCCCCGAGGCCGCCTACGCCATGCTGGCCTGCGCGCGGATTGGCGCGGTGCATTCGGTCGTCTTCGGCGGCTTCTCGCCCGACAGCCTGTGCGGCCGGATCGAGGACTGCGGCTCAAACCTGGTCATCACCGCCGACGAGGGCCTGCGCGGCGGCAAGCACATTCCGCTGAAGGCCAATGTCGACGAGGCCCTGACGAAGGTGAAGGTCGACACCGTCCTGGTCATCCGCCGCACCGGCGCCGACGTGCCGATGACCGAGGGCCGCGACTTCGACTATGGGCAGGAGGCCGCCAAGGTCGATGCCGACTGCCCGCCCGAGCCGATGAACGCCGAGGATCCGCTGTTCATCCTCTACACCTCCGGCTCGACGGGTAAGCCCAAGGGCGTGCTGCACACCACGGGCGGCTATCTGTTCTGGGCCGCCTGGACGCACGAGATCGTCTTCGACTATCGCCCCGGCGAGGTTTTCTGGTGCACCGCCGACGTGGGCTGGGTCACGGGCCACTCGTACATGGTCTATGGCCCCCTCGCGAATGCGGCGACGACCCTGATGTTCGAGGGCGTGCCCAACTATCCCGACGCCGGACGTTTCTGGCAGGTGGTGGACAAGCACAAGGTCGAGATCTTCTACACCGCCCCCACGGCCCTGCGCGCCCTCATGCGCGAGGGCGACGGCCCGGTGAAGGCCTCTTCGCGCGCCTCGCTGCGTCTGCTCGGCACGGTGGGAGAGCCAATCAATCCCGAGGCCTGGCGCTGGTATCACGAGGTGGTCGGCGACGGCCGTTGCCCCATCGTGGACACCTGGTGGCAGACCGAGACGGGCGGTCATCTGATCACCCCCCTGCCCGGCGCCACCGACCTGAAGCCCGGATCGGCGACCCTGCCCCTGCCCGGCGTCGAGCTTCAGATCGTGGACGCCGAGGGTCAGCCGCTGGAGGGCGCCGTCTCCGGCAATCTGTGCATCACCGACAGCTGGCCGGGCCAGATGCGCACCGTCTATGGCGACGATCAACGCTTCTTCGACACCTATTTCTCGACCTATCCGGGCCGCTACTTCACCGGCGACGGCTGCCGCCGGGACGAGGACGGCTACTACTGGATCACCGGCCGGGTGGACGACGTTATCAATGTGTCCGGCCACCGGATGGGCACGGCCGAGGTCGAGAGCGCGCTCGTTCTGCACGACGATGTCGCCGAGGCGGCGGTCGTCGGCTATCCCCACGACATCAAGGGCCAGGGCATCTACGCCTATGTCACCCTGAACAACGGGGTCGAGGCGACCGAGGATCTGAGAAAGGCGCTGGTCGCCCACGTTCGACACGAGATCGGCCCCATCGCGGCCCCCGACGTGATCCAGTGGGCGCCGGGTCTGCCCAAGACGCGCTCGGGCAAGATCATGCGCCGCATCCTGCGCAAGATCGCCGAGAACGAGATCGGCGCGCTGGGCGACACCTCGACCCTGGCGGACCCGTCGGTCGTGGACGATCTGGTCAAGAACCGCGCCGGGGCCTGAAGACGCGGGTTCAATGCGGCGGCTGATGCGCCTATCTGTGCGTCAGCCCGCCGCAGCCTGAGCCGTTCATGCCCCGTTTCCTGTCCCGCCTGCCGATCGACGGCTATCTGCTGGCCCTGATCGGCATGGTCATCCTGGCGGCCCTGTTTCCCGCCAGCGGACAGGCGGCGGTCGTCATGGACCGGGTGGTCAAGGCCGCCATCGCCCTGCTGTTCTTCCTGTACGGCGCGCGGATGTCGCCGGCGACCATCGGGGCGGGCCTTCTGCACTGGCGGCTTCAGGGGACGGTCTTCCTGTCGACCTTCCTGCTGTTTCCGCTGCTGGGGCTGGGCCTGGTCTTCCTGATGCGGGGATCGCTTCAGCCCGATCTGCTGACCGGTATGCTGTATCTATGCCTGCTGCCGTCCACGGTGCAGTCGTCCATCGCCTTCACCTCCATCGCCGGCGGCAATGTCGCGGGCGCCCTGACCAGCGCCAGCCTGTCGAACCTGCTGGGGGTGGTTGTGACGCCGTTGCTGGTCGCCCTGCTGATCGGCGGCGCCAATGGCGGCATCCATTTGCAGTCCATCCTCGACATCGGCCTGCAGATCCTGGCCCCCTTCGCCGTCGGCCAACTGTGCCGCCCCCTGCTGAAGGACTGGCTAACCCGCCACGCCAAACTGACCGGCCTCGTGGATCGCGGCTCCATCCTGCTGATCGTCTACGCCGCCTTCAGCGAAGGCGTCGTCGCCGGCGTTTGGTCCCAGGTCGCGCCGCTGGATCTGGCCAAGGTCATCGGCCTGAACATCGCCCTGCTGGCCATCGTGCTCGCCCTGACCCTTTTCGCCGGGCGCGCGCTGAAGTTCGACCGCCCCGACCGGATCGTCATCCTGTTCTGCGGCTCCAAGAAGAGCATGGCCACCGGCATCCCCATGGCCGGCATCCTGTTCGCCGGTCACGCCGTGCCGCTGATCGTCCTGCCGATCATGCTCTTCCACCAGATCCAGCTGTTCGCCTGCACGATCATCGCCCAGCGCTATGCGCGCGAGAATGAAGCGCGCGCCCGGAGTCCGGTCTTACCTTGAGCGCCGCCCAGCCTTGAGATAGACCGGCCTCAGGCGATCGCGGGCATGATGTAGTGGTAGCCTGAAAGCTTCCCAAGCTTTTCGTGCGGGTTCGATTCCCGCTGCCCGCTCCAGCCGATCGGCGAAGGCGCGACGTCGCCGCCGCGCCCTCCTTCCGTTCTCAGTTCGCCGCCTCGACCGTCACGCCGCGCTTTTGCAGGATGGCCTGGACGCTGTCGTCGCCGGTCAGGTGGGCGGCGCCGACGGCGATGAAGGCGGTGCCGGAGCCTTCAAGCAGGGTCTGGATCTGGTTGGCCCAGTCGGTGTTCCGATCGACCAGAACGGCTTGATACAGCGCCGGCGAGGCGTCCTTCATTTCCGTGATCGTGACGCGGTTCAGCGTGGCGACGTCGCCCCGCGCCCAGGCCTCGACCATTTCATCCAGTTTGGTGGCGGCGTTCTCGTAGTCCTTCAGCGTCTCGCGCAGGAAGACCAGTTGCACGTCGTCGGGCAGGCCGGCCAGGATGCCGATCTGCTTGTCGATGGTCTCGAAGCCGTGGATCGGCTTGCCCGCCGCCTCAGCCCGCGCCTTCAGCACCAGCTCGACGCCGGACTTGGGGTCGTAGCCGGCCTTGATCAGCGGCGCGACCGACAGGCTGAGCGCCGCCAGCCAGGGCTTCATCGGTTGAAGCTGGGCGGCCGAGGCGCCCATGGCCTGGGCGGCCGCGGCCAGTTCAGCGTTTTCCTGCGGCGTCAGGCGGCTGGACAAGGGGGTCTCGGGCGACAGGCCGCGCTGCTGGATCAGCGGCATGATGGCGGCCTGGTCGTCGGGGTTGCTGATCTCGAACCAGATGTCCGAGGCGCTGTCGAAGGCGGCCTCGACGCGGGGGCTGGACCAGCCGATCGTCGGGCGAAGCACATGGACAGAGCCGAACAGATACAGGGTCGAATCCGCATCCTTGACCACCCACAGGGCGGGGCCGTCGCCCTGGATCGGCGCTGGGGCGGCGGGCGCGGCGGTCTGGGCCAGGGCATCGGCGGGGACGCCGGCGATGGCGACGAACAGCGCCAGGCCGCCGGCGACGCCCACGGCGCCGCGCGCCAGGCTGGAAACGGACGACAGAAGGCGATCAGTGAAGGTCATGGAAGGTCTCGTTGTTGTCGAAAATGAGGGAGAGGAAGAACCGATCAGGACTGATCGTCCGAGAAGATGGATTCGATGGGCTGACCGAAAACGCGGGCGATCTTGAAGGCCAGCGGCAGAGAGGGGTCATAACGGCCGGTCTCCAGCGCGTTCACGGTCTGGCGCGACACGCCCAGATGTTCGGCCAGTTGCGCCTGGCTCCAGTCGCGCTCGGCCCGCAGGACCTTAAGACGATTGTTCATGGCTCAGCCCCGCATCCGCGCCAGCCACCACCACACCCAGACGACGGTGTAGCCGATCAGCATGGGGGCGATCATCAAGGCGGCGCCGGCGGACACATAGTCGATGGGCGAACCGCCCGAGCCGATCTCGCGCGCGATGATGTCGCGCCATGGTCCGGCCGAGGACAGGATCAGGCCGACGCCGCTGACGCACATGCCCGCCGTGCCGCCCCAATACCAGGCCGCCTTGTGCGCCTCCCGCGCAGCCTCGTCGATAACGCGCATCCATTCGGCGCCGATCCACAGGGTGCCGGCCATGATGGCGGCGGCGAAGACTGCGGTCACGATCAGTTCGCCTATCTCGGGCGCGATCCATCCCGCACTGGAGGCGTAGCCGACCGCGACGCCGCCCAGGACGGCGAACAACAGGCCGCCGCCGAACGTGATCACCGTCGCCTTGATTACCGGCCGCCACTTATTCATCAGTCAACACCCCTTGTCCTATTGACAAGCTACATTGACATCACAGCCTCGGCGCTGTCAAGCGCCCTTTCCACGGAAAAGACGTCTACTCGACCTTGGCGGCGGCGATCAGTTCGGGGCGGGCGATGGCGCGGGGCGCGGTTTCGACCGGCGTCAGATCCGGCAAGGCCTTGCCCTCGTGATCGACCTGCAGATCCTCGAACCGGCGCGCGGAGACCATGACCTGGCTCTCGAGCGAGCCGACGAACTGATTGTACTTGCCAACCGCCGTATCCAGAGCCCGCCCGACGGCTGAGGCATGCCCCCCCATGACCGACAGCCGCTTGTAGAGTTCGCGGCCTAGGGCGGCGACCTTGTCTGCGTTGGCCGCCTGCTCTTCCGCGCGCCAGCCATAGGCAACGGCCTTGCACAGGGCGAACAGGGTCGAAGGGGTGACGATGACGACGCGCGAGGCCATGGCCTGGGTCATCAGGTCCGGCTCATGGTCCAGAGCCGTGACCAGGAAGGCGTCGCCGGGCACGAACAGGACGACGAAATCCGGGCTGGGCTTGAACTGGTCCTGATAGGCCTTGGACGACAGCTGGCGCACATGGGTCTTCAGGCTGGCGGCGGTGCGCAGGCCGACCGAGCGGGCGCGCGCCTCTTCGTCGCCCTCTCCGTCGTCGAAGGCCAGCGGGACCTTGGCGTCGATCACGAACATGCCGCCGCCGGGCAGGCGGACGATGAAGTCGGGCCGGTTCTGGCGACCCTCGTCGTCGGCGCTGGAGGTCTGTTCGGTGAAGTCGAACCGCCCCGCCATGCCGGCGGCCTCCAGCACATTGCGGCAGGTCTGCTCGCCCCATCGGCCCCGACGGCCCGTATTGCCGCGCAGGGCTTCGGTCAGCTTGCGCGCCTCGTCGCGCGTGGCGGACGAGGCCGTCATCAGCTGGGCCAGCTGCTCGCGCAGCCCCCCGGTCTCTTCGGACCGCGTCTTCTCCAGCGCGGCGACATGCTCCTGGAACTTGGTCAGGGTGTCGGCGACGGGTTTCAGCTGGGCGGCCATCCGCTCGCGCGCCAGCTGGTCCTGGGCGCGGAAGGTCTCGGTCGCGCGACTGACCATCTGATCCGCCACGACCTGGGCCGACTGCGCCGCCTGGGCTTTGAGCAGTTCGCCCATGGTCACACGGCTTTCCTCGACCAGATCGATGCGGGCCTCGGCCGCGGCCAGCGCGCCGCTCGTCCTTTGCCAGCCCATATAGGCCCACAGAAAACCGCCCGCGAAGGCGGCGGCCAGGACAGCGAGGATCGGCACGAGCATGTTCATGCTCCGTTCCTAACGGGAGTCGCCATCAATGAGAAGCGGGCCCTTCCGGCGCCGCTTGTCCGGAACGTCGCCACTGCGATGACGTTGGTGTCTCAGCCATTTGCACGAAGGACCCGCCCATGACCCCGGAAAAGCCCCACCGCCACGACACCGCCGCCGATGCGGTGCACGACGGCCGGCCGGTCGACGCCGAACTGGTGCGCAGCGGCCGCAAGAACCCGCGCATCGCCGTAATCCTGGCGATCTCGACCCTGGCGGCGGCCATTCTGCTGCTGGGCCTGTGGTTCGTGACCAACGGCGCGTTCGATTCCAAGAACGCGGAGACCGGGCCCGAGGCGGCCGCCGCCGAAACCCAGGCCTTCGTCGGCGACAGCCAGACTCCGCCGGCCGCCGATGCGCCGACGGATGAAACGGGGCGCGCCGTGCCGACCCCGACGGGCGAAGCGCCGAACGTCAACGCCCCGACGGTGCCTTCGAACTAACTCGGTCAGGCCGGGCGGCGGGCGCGCAGGGCCTGGACGATGGTGCCGTCGTCCAGCCAGTCCAGTTCCCCGCCGACCGGCACCCCGCGCGCCAGCGAGGTGATCTCCACATCCGGACCGGCGATCCGCTCGGCGACATAGTGGGCGGTCGTCTGGCCATCGACCGTGGCCGGCAGGGCCAGCACGACCTCCCGCACGCCCCCGCCCCTGACGCGCCCGACCAGTTCGGTGATCCGCAGATGCTCGGGCCCGACGCCGTCCAGCGCGGACAGCAGTCCGCCCAGGACATGATATTTGCCGCGAAAGGCGCCGGATCGCTCCATCGCCCACAGGGCGCCGGCCTCCTCAACCACGCAGATCAGACTGTTGTCTCGCGCTCCATCGGAACAGATGGCGCAGGGGTCGCGCGTATCCGGCGCGCCGCAAACCGAGCACGACACGACCTTTTCCGCCGTCTCGGCCAGCGACGCTGCCAGCGGGACCAGCAACTGCTCGCGGCGCTTCAATAGCGCCAGCGCCGCGCGCCGCGCCGAGCGCGGACCGAGGCCCGGCAGTTTGGCGAGAAGGGAGATCAGCCGTTCGATCTCCGGCCCGGCGGAGGCGGCCATCAGAACAGTTTCGGCATTCCGGGAATGTTCATCCCGGCCATGGGGCCTGCGGCCTCGCGCATCAGGGCGTTGTTCTGCTCATCCAGCTTGCGCTTGGCGTCGGCATGGGCGGCGACGATCAGATCGGCCAGGATCTCGCCCTCGCCCGGGCTCAGCAGGCTGTCATCGATCTTGATGGCTGTAATCTCGCCAGGGCCCTTGAGGGACACCGAGACGAGGCCGCCGCCGGAAGAACCCTCGGCAATCGTTTCGGCCATCTTGGCCTGGGCGTCCTGCAGCTTTTGCTGCATCGCCTGGGCCTGCTGCATCAGTTGGGTCAGATCTTTCATGCCCTCTAGATAGGGCGAACCAAGCCTGGGCGACAGAGGGGTTGTGCGCGGTGCGCGATATCGAAACCCAGCCTTTCGGGATTGGCGCTTGCGGCTGTTGCAAAACACCCTAATTAGCACCCGTAATCGTTGCTATTTAAGTCAGGACGCATCCCCATGGCCTATGACGCTACTCACCAACGCGACGTCCCGCTGTCGGACGCCGCCCTGTCGCAACTGTTCACCGAGGCGCGCACGCGCAACGGTTGGACGGATCGCCCCGTCGCGCCGGAACTGCTGCACAAGCTGTATGACCTGACCAAGTTCGGGCCCACGGCGGTCAACGGATCGCCCGCCCGCTTCGTCTTCATCACCTCGCCCGAGGCCAAGGCCCGCCTGATTCCGCTGATGAGCGAGGGCAACCGCGACAAGACGCGGCAGGCCCCGGTGACGGTGATCGTCGGTCAGGACATGGACTTCCACGATCATCTCGACGCCCTGTTCCCCCATGCGCCGGGCGCCAAGGCCTGGTTTGCCGACGAGGCCGGCCGGCGCGAGACCGCCTTCCGTAACGCCTCGCTGCAGGGCGGCTATCTGACCATCGCCGCCCGCGCCCTGGGCCTGGATGTCGGGCCGATGTCCGGCTTCGACGCCGCCGGCGTGAAGGCCGAGTTCTTCCCCGACAGCCATGTCGAGCCGAACTATATCCTCAACCTCGGCTATGGCTCGGACGAGAATCTGTTTCCACGCTCGCCGCGCCTGTCGTTCGACGAGGCCGCGCAGATTCTCTGAGCCGAGTTGTCGGCCCGAAACGAAGAAGGGCGGCCCGTCGGGCCGCCCTTTTGTCGTTCATCGCCGGAGCAATCAGGTGTTGGGCGGCGCAGACGCCGTCGCGGCGGGCGGGGCCGCCGGGGTCGCCTGAGACGCGGCGGGGGCGCCGGCGGCCGGGGTGGTTCCGGTCGCTTCGGTCGCCGCGGCGCCTTCGGTCACCGGGGCCTCGCCCATCGCAGGCGCGCCGGCGGCCGGCGCGGCCGCGCCAGGCTGACGGGTGGGATCCGGCGCCGGGATGGCGAAGCCGCCCGAGCCCTGCGTGCGCAGCCAGGCGATCAGATTGATGCGCGTCTGGGTGTCGCGGATGCCGGCGAAGGACATCTTGGTGCCGGGCACATATTTGGCCGGTGCCGTGATGAAGCTGTTGATCTGGTCATAGCCCCAGGTCGGCGCCTCAGCCTTGTGCTTGGCCATGGCGTCGGAATAGGCGAAGCCCGGACGGTGCATGACCGGACCGCCGACCACGCCCCACAGGTTCGGACCGATCTTGTCGGCGCCGCCCTGGTGCGCGTCGTGGCAGGCCTGGCAGCGGGCGAAGGCGGCCTCGCCGGCGGCCAGATCGGCGGTCGGCAGCACCGTGCCCCAGTCGGGCGCCAGTTCGGCGGCTTCACCGCCGGCGGCCTCTTCCGGCGCATCGACGAAATAGCCCATCTTTTCGGGGGCTTCCGAATGATAGACGAGGCCCGAGGCCTGCTGGACGACCAGGATGACGAACGCCGTCCCCAGAGCCGCGCCGAAAATCTTGTTCCACTTAAGATCGCCGCTCATACGCCTGGTCGTTTCCCTCTGCCGGCCGGGCCCCTCGAAAACACGCCCCGGACATAATCTTGCTTTGGCGTCTCTGGCACGGTAGCGCCGCCTTCGCAACCGGCCCAACGCGCGACGGGCCAGACAGGCGTCAGGGAAGTCGATGAATCCGTTGATAATGATACCGGCTCGCATGGCCGCCACCCGCCTGCCGAACAAGCCGCTGGCCCTGATCGGCGACACGCCGATGATCGTGCGGGCCTATCGCCAGGCCGAGGCCTCGGGCCTGCCGGTCGTGGTCGCCGCCGGCGATCCCGAGATCGTCGAGGCGGTGGAGGCCGCAGGCGGCCGCGCCGTCCTGACCGACCCGGCCCTGCCCTCGGGCTCGGACCGCATTCGCGCCGCCGTAGACGCCATCGACCCCGAGGGCGATTTCGACGCCGTCATCAACGTTCAGGGCGACATGCCCTTCGCCAGCCCCGGTCTGGCCGTCGCCTGCGCCGCCATTCTGCACGGCGAGCCGACCTGCGACATCGCCACCCTGGTCGCCGCCGAGGCCGACGGGTCGGACCGGACCAATCCCGACGTGGTCAAGGCGGTGCTGGCCTTGGGCGAAGGCGAACGCCAGGCGCGCGCCCTCTATTTCACCCGCTCGACCCTATATGGCGACGCCCCTGTCTGGCGTCATATCGGCGTCTATGGCTATCGCCGCGAAGCGCTGAACCGCTTCTGCGCCGCGCCGCCGTCCCCGCTGGAGAAGCGTGAGAAGCTGGAACAGTTGCGCGCCCTGGAAATGGGCATGCAGATCTGGGCCGCCGTCATCGACGAAGCCCCCCTGTCCGTCGACAATCCCGCCGACCTGGAGGCGGCGCGGGCGCTGGTCTGACGCCGGAATTGCATCAGGCGAAAATGGTGCAATGGCGTGCAATTTCGGCGGATAGGACTGTTTTTACTAAGGAATAGTGTGCGCCGAATTGCACCGGTGCAATTCCGTTTGCGATGCTGGTCGCGCGACGATGTCAAAGACCCGTCGGCATCATAGGCCGGGCCGGGGCCCTGTATGGCAGACGGTCGATGCGAAGCCGTAAACCCCTGAAACGACGCCGATTCGTTCTCTGGGTTAGGATGGAAAGTCATTGAATGCCCTCCCTCCCCGTTGCGGGAAGGGTGAGGCAGTCGTCAGACCTCGTCGACCCAGGCCTTGATCAGGCTGTGGGCGATGGCGAAGGGCGGCGGGGCCTGAATGCTCGGATGCTCGCCCGCCAGCACGGCGCGCGCCTCGGCCCGCGTCAGCCAAGCGACGGCTTCCAGCTCGGTCTGGTCCGGTTGCGCCTGATCGTCCGACACCTCTGCGATCAGGCCGATCATCAGTTGCGACGGGAAGGGCCAGGGCTGGCTGGAGTGATAGGCCGTGGCGATCACGCTAAGGCCGGCCTCTTCCTTCACCTCGCGGGCGCAGGCCTCCTCGATGGATTCGCCCGGTTCCAAAAACCCGGCCAGCGCCGACATCCGCCCGACAGGCCAGGCCGCCTGGCGGCCAAGCAGGCAGATGGGCTCCGCCCCGCCCTTATAGACCGGCAGCATGATGGTGACCGGATCGACGCGCGGGAAATGCTCGGTCCCGCAGGCCGGACAGACCCGCTTCCAGCCGCCCGACGCCGTCTCGCTCAGCGTGCCGCAGTTGGCGCAGAAACCGTGTTTGCGTCGCCAGTCGAACAGGCTCTTGGCCCCGCCGGCCATGGCCGCATCCGCCGCCGGCAGGATCGCCGCCGCCGCACGCATCTCCTGAAAGGCGCCCAGCCCGGCCAGCGGCCCGTCGGTCGGATCGATTGAGCCCTCGAACTCGATGGCGAAGACGGGTTCGTCGTTCCACAGGCCCAGAAACGCCTCGCGGTCCCGCACCAGGGTGCGCGCATGGCGCATCTGCAGCCACGCCAGCCTCGGCCCCTCGCCCGTCTCCTCGATCAGCGGCCGCCCTTCCCACAGCGCCAGGGCCTGGGCGTAGGGTTTGGCGGCCTGCTCGGCCAGCCATTCGGGATCATTCCTCAGGTCGCCGGCCCGATCGAGCGGATTGCCGGCGAAGGTGTTCTGATGGGCCATGCGGGTTTGTAGCTCTTGATTCCGGCCTTCGCACCCGTCATATCTCCGCTTGGAGATCGCGGGCGAAGGCTTCGCCAATCTGGTCAGGGCCGGAAGGCAGCAGCCACAACGAATTCCCCTTCGGGTCGCGGTCTCTACTTCCTCACATCTTTAGCGCGCTATCGCTCGCGACGCGGTCACTCGCTGCGTGAGCGCGTCTGGTGCGTCTGTCTCCTCCCTGCGCAGCGGGGAGGAGACGAGGGCCGAGAATCGCTTCTTCCCGCCCGTCACCCGCTGTAAGACTTCCACTCATGACGGACAGCGATACGAATCTCGACGGCCCGCCCTGGGAAGAGGACGACGTCGTCGAACGCGACGAGAACACCGACGACATGTTCGGCGCGCCCGCCGCGGCGGCGTCTGAGCCGGTCGCTGCGCCCGTTTCTGCGCCCGTCGCGGCCAAGCCCGCCCCCGTCGAAGTCGCGGCTCACGCCGATGACGGCGCCGCCTATCAGGTGCTGGCGCGCAAATATCGGCCGCGCACCTTCGAGGATCTGATCGGTCAGGAGGCGATGGTGCGCACCCTGACCAACGCCTTCGCCACGGGCCGGATCGCCCACGCCTTCATGCTGACCGGCGTACGCGGCGTCGGCAAGACCACCACCGCCCGCCTTCTGGCCCGCGCCCTGAACAACGAGACCGACGTCATCGACAAGCCGTCGCTGACCCTGAGCGCCCACGGCCGGCACGACGCCGCCATCATGGCCGGCCAGCATATGGACGTGATGGAGATGGACGCGGCGTCGCACACCGGCGTCAACGACATCCGCGACATTCTGGAAAGCGTCCGCTATGCGCCGGTCGAGGCGCGCTACAAGGTCTATGTGCTGGACGAGGTCCACATGCTGTCGACGCAGGCGTTCAACGCCCTGCTGAAGACGCTGGAAGAGCCGCCGCCCCACGCCAAATTCATCTTCGCCACCACCGAGATCCGCAAGGTGCCGGTGACGATCCTGAGTCGCTGTCAGCGCTTCGACCTGCGTCGGGTCGAGCCGGAAATCCTGGTCGAGCATCTGGGCCGGATCGCCGACCGCGAAGGCATGAAGATCGAGAACGACGCCCTGGCCCTGATCTCGCGCGCGGCCGAGGGGTCGGTGCGTGACGGCCTGTCGCTGCTGGACCAGGCCCTGGTCCAGGCCGAGCGGGGCGAGACGGTCAAGACCGAAACGGTGCGCGACATGCTGGGCCTGGCCGACCGGACCCAGACCATCGCCCTGTTCGAAAGCGTCATGGCCGGCCGCACGCCCGAGGCGCTGGAGAGTTTCCGCACTTTTTATGGCTTCGGCGCCGATCCGGTGCAGGTGACCAACGACCTGTTGGAACATTGCCACGCCGCCTCGGTCGCCAAGATGCTGGGCCCGAACGCGACCCGCCTGCCCAATGATCAGGCGCAGAAGCTGGCGGCCTTGGGCGCGGCCATTCCGGCGGCGACATTGTCGCGCACCTGGCAGATGCTGCTGAAGGCGCTGGACGAGGTGCGGCGCGCGCCCAATCCGGCCGATGCGGTGGAAATGGCCATCGTGCGCCTAGCCTACGCCGCCGACCTGCCGGGACCGGAGGAGGCGCTGAAGCGGCTGCAGTCCGGCGAACTTATCGGCGGCGGCTCGGCCCCGCGTGGCGGCGGCGGAGGCGGCGGCGGCGGAACCTCGGCGCAGCTGGCCGCGCGGCCGGTCATGGCCCCCGCCCTGCCCGATCCTCAGACTTTCGAACAGGTCGTCGCCCTGATCGGCGAGAAGCGCGAGGTCGGGCTTCAGATGGATGTTGAGCGGTATGTGAAGCCGGTCTCGTTCAAGCCCGGCGCCATCGTCTATGAAAGCGTCCAGGGCGCGCCGATCGAACTGGCGCGCAAGCTGTCGGCCCGCCTGCGCGAATGGACCGGTCGCACCTGGCTGATCGCCGCCAACGGCCAGGGCGGGGCCGAGACGGTCATCGAAATCCAGAAAAAGGCCCGCGCCGCCGAACGGGCCGAGGTCGAGGCCAATCCCTTCGTCCAGGCGGTGCTCCAGGCCTTCCCCGGCGCCAAGCTGGGCGAGATCAAGACCATCGCCCCGACCGTGGTCACTCCTGAAATCCCCGACGTGGTCGAGGACGACGACGAGGACTGAGGGGTCGGCCTATCGCGGCGCGCGCTTGGCCAGGATGCGTTGCAGGGTGCGGCGGTGCATGCCCAGGCGGCGCGCCGTCTCCGAGACATTGTGGTCGCACAGCTCATAGACGCGCTGGATATGCTCCCAGCGGACGCGGTCTGCGCTCATGGGATTTTCCGGCGGTTCGGGCGAATCGCCGGTGGCGAGCAGGGCCTTGACCACGTCGTCCGCATCGGCGGGCTTGGACAGATAGTCGACGGCGCCGGCCTTGACCGCCGCGACCGCCGTGGCGATGGCGCCGTAGCCGGTCACCATGACGATGCGGGCGTCTTCGCGTTTTTCGCGCACCGCCTCGACGATCTTCAGGCCGTTGCCGTCCTCAAGCCGCATGTCCAGCACGGCGAAGGCCGGGGCCTTATCCCGCAGCAGCTGCGTCGCCTCGGCGACGGATTCAGCGGTCGTCACTTGAAAACCACGTGCTTCCAGCGCCCGCCCCATCCGGGTGCGCAGGGCCTGGTCGTCATCCAGCAGCAGCAGGGACTTGTCGGGCAGGGCGGCGATGCGGGCTTCGAGTTCTGACATGCGTTTCTCTCTCTCCTGCCGCTTCAAGTCGGGACGGGGAGCGCGCGGGTCAAGGCCAAGGTTCCGCCTGCGACGCTTCGACCCAATCGCCTCATGCCGCGACCTCCAGCGCCGGCCGCGCCCAGCGCACCGCCACGCGCGCGCCGCGAGGCGCCGCCTTGGCGTCCGATTGCGGCAGGCCTTGGCCCACGCTGACCGAGCCGCCGGTCCGTTCCAGCAGGGTGCGGGCGATGAAGAAGCCCAGCCCCATGCCGCCCTGGCTGGGGGCGATGGGCGGCTCGACCGTTGCGCGAGGCTTGGAGGGTCGGGCGGCGGCGGCGATCTGGGCGGCCAGGGCCTGGCGCGCCTTGCCCTGAGGCCGACTGGTCACATAGGGCTCGCCCAGCCGGGGCAGGATGTCGCCTGCGAAGCCCGGCCCGTCATCCAGAATCTCGATCTCGATCCAGCCGGCGTCCACCACCGCCTGGACCCGAACCGTCGTCCTGGCGAAATCGGCGGCGTTCTCGACCAGGGTGGACAGACCGTGGATCACCTCGGGCATCCGGCGCACGCGCGGCGCGGGCTGACCCGGCGGCGTCTTGACCAGCACATCGAAGGCCAGATCGAAGCCCCGGTGCGGCTCCACCACCTCTTCCAGCAGCGCCTTCAGCGAGACGTCGGCATAGAGGGCGTCGTCGCCCTCGGGCTGCTGCGACAGCTGGGTCAGGATGCCCCGGCACCGTTCGGCCTGTTGCAGGATCAGGGCCGCATCCTCGGCCGCGTCGCTGTCGGGGGCGGAGGCGCGCTGAAGCTCCTTGGCCACCACCTGAATGGTCGCCAGCGGCGTGCCAAGCTCATGCGCCGCCGCCGCCGCCAGGCCGCCCAGCGCCGCCAGCCTCTGTTCGCGTTGCAGCACGTCCTGGGTGGTCGCCAGGGCCAACTCCAGCTTCTCCGCATCGGCCGCCACCCGCCAGGCGTAGCCGGCGGTGAAGACCACGCCGGTCACCAGGGCCATGGCCATGCCGAGGCGATAAAGCGTCGGCAGGTGGAAGTTCTCGTGCGGGCGCCAAGGCAGGGGTTCGGACCAGAAGAACAGCACCCCGACCGCGATCAGGGCCAGCACGCCCAGCATCAGGGCCTGACGCGCCGGCAGGGCGGCCGCCGCGATGGTGACGGGCGCGACCAGCAGCAGGCAGAACGGGTTCTCCAGCCCGCCGGTCAGACCCAGCAGCACGCCCAGCTGGAAAATGTCGAAGCCCAGGTGGATCGCCGTCGTGCGCCCGTCCGGCAGGCTGGCCTCCAGCCGTCGCACCCGCGCCATGGCCCCCACATTCACCGCCGCGCTGATGGCGATGACGATCAGGCAAGGCCAGAGCGGCAGGGGGAAATGCAGCCCCTGATGCGCCGTCAGGATCGCCGCACTCTGGCCGATGATCGTCAGCCAGCGCAGAACGATCAGGGTCCGCAGTGAAAACCCCCGACCGCGACGCGGCGCATCGCTCCAGCCGTTCAACGGCTCCGAAGAGGATACGCCGTGCGGCGCCATGCGGGCTTCTGTCGAGGTCACACGCCTTCTATAGACCGATCACATTCGTTTCGTGAGAGGCCGTCATGCCGCGTCGTTCCATCCTGCTGTTCGCGGGCGCCTGCATCGCCATCGCCGTGGCTCTGGCCATCATCACCGTCGTGGTGGTCAGCGGTCGTGCGCCCACGTCGGACGGCGCCGAGGTGACGTCGACCGGCCAACCCCTGGTCGGCGGCGACTTCAAGCTGGTCAATCAGGATGGGCGGCCCGTCGATCAGACGATGCTGAACGGCAAATGGAGCCTGGTCTTCTTCGGCTTCACCTACTGCCCCGAGTTCTGCCCGACCACGTTGGCCGAACTGGGCGCGGTGCAGCAGCGGCTGGGCGACAAGGCGGACAATCTGCAGATCGTCTTCGTCAGCATCGACCCTGAACGCGACACGCCCCAGGCGCTGAAGGACTATCTGTCGTCAGACGGCTTTCCCAAGGGGACCATCGGCCTGACGGGCACGCCCGAACAGGTGGCGACGGCCGCCAAGGCCTACCGCGCCTTCTATCAGAAGGTCGGCGAGGGCGAGGGCTATACGATGAACCACTCCCTGACCGTCTATCTGATGGGCCCGGACGGAAAGTTCCGCACCGCCGTCGCCTATGGAATGGGTCCGGACAAGACGACCAAGATCATCGAACAGGCGATGGCGCGGGGTTAGCGGCGACCCCATAATCCTTTTGCAGGGTGATGCATTATATGTTGCCCTGCACAAACGGCGCTCGGCCGTATCGGATCGTCATGCTCTACGCCTTTCATGAACTCGCCTACCAGTCGGCCCTGCCGTTTCGGGTCGGCGCGCAACTGGCCCGCAGCTTCTGGACCTCGCCTTTCAACCCGGCGGCCGACACCGCCATCGGCCGCACGGCCTACGCCTCGGCCGAACTGTTCGAGAGCGTGACGCGGCGCTACGGCAAGCCGGCCTGGAAGCTGGAAACCATCGACATCGGCGGCAAGCCGGTGCGAACCACCGAACAGGTGATCTGGCAGAGCCCGTGGTGCCGCCTGGTTCGCTTCGCCCGCAACATCGGCGATCTGAAGCGCGCCAAGAAGCCCGCCTCCGGCCCGGCCGTCCTGATCGTGGCCCCGCTTTCGGGCCACTACGCCACCCTGCTGCGCGGCACGGTCGAGGCCTTCCTTCAGGACCACGACGTCTATGTCACCGACTGGGTCAACGCCCGCCAGGTGCCGATGCTGGAAGGCCGGTTCGACTTCTTCGACTATATCGACCACGTCCGGCTGATGCTGGCCGAGATCGGCGGCCGCGCCCATGTCGTCGGCGTGTGCCAGCCCGGCCCGCCGGTGCTGGCCGCCGGCGCGGTCATGGCCGAGGACGAGGACGAAAACCGTCCCCTGTCGATGACCTTCATGGGGTCGCCCATCGACGCGCGCCTGTCGCCGACCGTGACCAACCAGCTGGCCGAGGAAAAGCCCTTCACCTGGTTCAAGTCGAACATGATCCACACGGTGCCCCTGCCCTATGCGGGCTTCGGACGGCGCGTCTATCCGGGCTTCGTCCAGCTCTACAGCTTCATGTCGATGAACGAGGATCGTCACCGCGACGCCCACTGGAACTATTTCACCAGCCTGATCGCCGGCGACGGCGACGAGGTCGAGAAGCACGAGGAATTCTACGACGAATATCTGTCGGTGCTGGATCTGACCGAAGAGTTCTATCTCCAGACCATCGACATCGTCTTCCAGCAGCATCTGCTGGCGCGGGGCCTGTTGGAACATCGCGGGCGCAAGGTCGATCTGTCCAAAATCACCGACATCGGCCTGATGACCGTCGAGGGCGAGAAGGACGACATCTCCGGCGTCGGCCAGACCCAGGCCGCGCACGGCCTGTGCCCCAACATCCCCGACGATCGCCGCGTCCTCTACGTCCAGCCGGGCGTGGGCCATTACGGCGTGTTCAACGGCCGTCGCTTCCGTGACGAGATCTATCCCCGCGTGCGCGACTTCATCGCCCAGAACGAGGCCGCCGGTGGCGTACCGCAACGGTCAGCGGCTGCCGCTTGACGAAAGCGGGGCCGGCGCCGGTCCCGTCCTCAGACTTTCGGTCAATCCGCGCGCGCGGCGCCTGTCGGTGCGGATCGACGCGCGCGCCGGCGAGGCCGTGGTCATCGCCCCGACCGAGCGCGGCCTGAGCCAGGCCGTCGCCTTCGCCCGATCCAAGGCCGTCTGGATCAGCGAACGCCTGGCCGTCCGCCCCAAGAGCCGCCCGCTGGAACCGGGCCAGATCATCTCCCTGCGCGGCAGGCCTGTGCGGCTTGAGGCCGTGTCCGGCGCAGGCGCCGCGCGCCTGGTCGAGGACGGGACGATCATCCGCTCAGGCGGCGAGGGCGAGGCCTACGCCCGCCGGGTCGAAAACCTGTTGAAGCGCGAGGCGCGCGATACGCTTCTGGAACGCACCGACCACCATCTGCGCGCGCTGGGCCAGGGCCCGGTCAAGATGGGCATCGCCGACACCCGGTCGCGCTGGGGCTCGTGCAGCCCGCACAACCGCACCATCCGCTACTCCTGGCGCGTCATCATGGCCCCGCCCCCGGTCATCGACTACCTCGCCGCCCACGAGGTCGCCCACCTGGTCCACGCCGACCACAGCGCGGCCTATTGGTCCGTGGTCGAACGTCTGGTCGGGGATCACAAGCCCTGGCGCAAATGGCTGAAGGATTACGGCGCCGCGCTGCACGCCGTGGGGCGCTAGGCGGAAACCCCGGCGGCCGGGCGCGTTTCACCATGGCCCGTCCACTCAGGAACGCCCTATGAAAACGATGATCACCCTATCGATCGCGCTCGGCCTCGCCGCTGCCGCCGCCTCATCCGCCAGCGCCCAGTCGCAGGCCACGATGAACGCCAACGCCGCCCAGGAACTTCAGCGCGCCGATCGGGCGCTGAACAGCCAGTACACGACGACGATGGGACGGCTGTCGCCCGCCAGCCGCACCCTGCTGCGCACCGCCCAACGCACCTGGATCAGCTTCCGCGACCAGCAATGCCGGTTCGAGGCGTCCGGCGTTCAGGGCGGCTCCGCCTATCCGATGGTGCATTCGACCTGCCTTGCGCGTCTGACGACGGAGCGGACACGCCAGTTGCGGACCCTCAGCCAATGCCAGGAAGGCGACCTGTCCTGCCCCCGCTGACCCAGGCCTGAAATGCAAAGGGAGGCGACCGCCGGGTCGCCTCCCTTTTTTACGCGCCGTAGGCGTCGTGATTAAAAGAACAGGGCATCGCCCTTTCGCTCCGGCGCCGGGCGGCCCTCGGGCTGCTGCGAATTCGGCGCATCGCGATAGCCGCCCCTGGGTGACGCCGGGCTGGACGGCTGCGGCGACGGCGGTTGCATCGGCGCCTGGTCGTCCGGGACATAGGGTTCGCCCGCCAGGGGATCGACGGGTTCGATGGGCAGGCCGTTCTGGTCCAGGCCGCTCATCAGATCGCCGACCGGATCGGGTGCGACCCAGCCTTCAGGCATGGGCGGACCGTTGGGGATGGCGGGGGCGTCCAGGCGCGGCAGGGCCGCCTCCATGAAGCCCTTCCAGATGGCGGCGGGCGACGAGCCGCCGGTCACGCCGCGCATGGCGGTGTTGTCGTCCTTGCCGACCCAGACGGCGGTGACGAAGCCGCCGGTATAGCCCACGAACCAGGCGTCCTTGTAATCCGAGGTCGTGCCGGTCTTGCCCGCCAGGTCGCGGCCCGAGATCGCCGCCGACCGGCCCGAGCCGCTGGTGACCACGCCGCGCAGCATCTGGTTCATGTAGTACAGCGACGGATTGTTGATCGCCTGGCCGCTCTGGCCCGACTGGCGCTGATAGATGACGCGGCCCTGGGGCGTGCGGATGCGGCTGATGCCATAGGCATCGACCCGGCGCCCGCCATTGGCGAAGGCGTCATAGGCAGTGGCCATCTCGATCGGCGAGACCTCGACCGCGCCCAGCGCCATCGCCGGCTCCAGACCGATGCGGCTTTCGATGCCCAGACGCCGCGCGGCGCGGGCCACGCTGTCGCGCCCGACCTGATCGGCGACATAGGCCGCTACCGTATTGGTCGACTGGGCCACAGCCTGGGCCAGGGTCATATTTCCGCTGAAGGTGCCGGAATAGTTGCGGGGCGACCAGTTGCCGATTGTGATCGGCTGATCGACCACCGGGGTCTGGGGCGTATAGCCGGCCTCGACCGCCGCCAGATAGACGAACGGCTTGAAGGCCGAACCCGCCTGGCGCCTGGCGTCGACGGCGCGGTTGAACTGGCTGTCGGCATAGGAGGAGCCGCCTATCATGGCGCGGACCCGGCCGTCGCCATCCAGCGCGACCAGAGCCGCCTGCTGCACGCCCTTGCCGGCGTCACGATCCAGAATGCGGCGCACCGATCGCTCGGCCGCCGTCTGCAGCGTTAGGTCCAGCGTGGTCTCGACCACCATGTCCTCGGTCGGTTCGCCGACCAGACTGCGGATCGACTTGTCCAGCCAGTCGATGAAATACTGGGCGTGCTGGGTCGCCAGAGTGCGCGAGACGATGACCGGCTGGGTCACGGCTTGTTCGCGCTGGGCGGCGGTGATGACGCCGGCCTCTTCCATCTCGTTCAGCACGACGGTGGCGCGGGCGGCGGCGCGTTCGCTCTCGGACACCGGCGAATAGCGCGAGGGGGCCTTCAGCAGGCCGGCCAGCAGCGCGGCCTCGCCGACCGTCAGGTTTTTGGCCGACTTGTCGAAATAGCGCTGCGACGCCGCCTCGATCCCATAGGCCCCGGCGCCGAAATAGACCCGGTTCAAATAGAGGGCCAGGATCTCCTTCTTGGAGAATTTCATCTCCAGCCAGACGGCCAGCATCAGCTCCTGCACCTTTCGGCGCATGTTCTGGTCGGGCGTCAGGAACAGGTTCTTGGCCAGCTGCTGCGTGAGGGTCGAGCCGCCCTGCACCACCCGACCGGCGCGGACGTTGGTCGCCATCGCCCGCATCATGCCGATGGGGTCGAAGCCGGGGTGGTGATAGAAGCGCCGGTCCTCGATGGCGATAAAGGCGGCCGGCACATAGTCCGGCAGGGCGTCCAGATCGGCGGGCGGCGCCATCTGGGTGCCTCGCGTCGCGATCAGGGCGCCGTTGCGATCCAGATAGGTGATCGAGGGCTGGCGATCGACCTGATACAGGCTGGAGGTGTCCGGCAAGCCGCGCGCAAAGACGGCGAAGAAGACGACCAGGAAGATCAGCCCCCAGACCGCCAGCACGGCGCTCCAGTAGAACAACCGTCCCAGGGCCGACCGGCGGGGCTTGCCCTGCGCCTGTGGTCCGCCCGCATTCACCGGTCCCGCCATGTCCGTCCTTCAGATGCCGCGCTGGGCGAGTTCTCGTTCATCGGCTGTGTATCGCGTATGAACGCCCGCCGAAACGGTCCCGCCGACTTCACGGGATCGTGAGCGGCTATTTCGCCGAAAGAAAGGCGCGCCGGGCCAGCCATACGCCGCTTTCCGCCCCGTCGTGTTCCACGCGCAATCCGGCGTCGGCCAGCAGGGCGCGATAGGCCTCCGGGTCAAGACTGGCGTGATAGAGCGGCTCGCCCCGCCAGTCGCCGATGGTCTCGCCGTGCGCCTGGCCAGAGGTGAACATCAGCCGCCCGCCCTCGGCGACGCACGCGGCCAGCGCCGGCAGCACCCTGCTCTGATCATCTGGGCAGAGATGAAACAGACTGTGCCAGGCCAGAACGCCGTCGAACGGACCCGCCGGAAATTCATCGCGCATATCCGCCAACGACCACACGCCTGTCGGCAGCGTCGCCTGAGCATGGGCGATCAGGCCCGGCGACGCATCCATGCCCGTCACCTGATGTCCCCGCTTCAGCAGGGCGGCCCCAATGGGCCAGCCCGAACCGCAGCCGACATCCAGAATAGATGCGCCTGCGGGCAAATCCGCAACGAAGCGGTCCAGCCAAAGCGCTTCGTCCGCCCCGCCCGCGCCGGAATACAGGGTCGCGCCTCGATCCCGGACCCAGTCGTCGGCCTTGTCCCTATAAAGGCCGACGATCCGTTTCGCGGACGGATGGGTCACGGCGCTCTATTTCGCCAGGAAGGCGTCCAGGTCGGCGTAGAAGGCCTGGGGCTGGTCGAACATGATGAAGTGAGCGCTGTCGTCGATCCGCTTCAGCTGGGCGTCCTTCAGATTGGCGAACGACATCCGATAGATGCTGTCGGTGATCTCGGGCGTCATGCGGGGATCGTTGAACTTGACGTACAGCACCTCGGTCGGGGCGGTGATCTTGGACAGTTCGGGACGCAGGTCCGTCGTGATCAGCTCGCGGAAGGCGGCGGCAGAGACCTTCTGGTCGCTTTCGCGCATGTCCTCCAGCGCCTCGGCGCGGCGGCTTTCGGTGTTGATCATGCCGTTGATGCTGGTGGTCGCCTGGGCGACATAGGCCTCGCGCGGGCTGTTGGCCTGGGCGGCCCAGATCTGGTCGGCGACCGGCGTCACGCTTTCGGCCGAGGCGCCGGGCGCGGCGAACATCGCGCCCATGAACGGGATCATGTCCACGACCATCAACTTGCCTACCGCATCGGGATGGCGCGCGGCCAGCATCATGCCGATGGTCCCGCCCATCGAATGGCCGACGACGACGGGCTTGGTCAGGCCCTTTTCACGGATGTAGCGGGCGATCTCTTCCGCCACCGGCGCGGCGACCGGCGAAGGGGTCGCGCCCTGCGCATTGCCCTCGGCCGGCGCGCCGGCGAAGCCCTGCACATGAATGCGGTGCACGCGCCAACCCACGCCGTCCTGCGCCGTCAGATGATCCACCGTCCCCTGCCAGACCTCGGGCGACGAGCTGAGACCGGGGATCAGGATGATGTCGCGACCATCCATGTCGCCATCGACGCGAACGTGGATGCGGTCGGACTGGAAATCGGCATGCTGGTGGCCGTGGACGTGACCCGCCTCCGCATGGGCGCCATGCCCGTCCTGCGCCAGGGCGGCCGGTGCGGCACACAGCAGGGCGGCGGCCGCTGCGGCGCCGACGGTGCGGTTCAGAATGGATGCGATAGTCATGATCAAACTCCCCTTTGACGCCCGCTTATGCCGCACCAACTTTGATATGTAAAGTTCTCTGTCAGGTGACATGAGACAGGCGCCGCGCGGCTCTGTTAGACAGTCGGTATGAAGCTCGCCGACGCCGCTCCCGTCCAGTCCCCCCAGGTCGAACCCGCCCCTTCAAAAGCCGGCGCGCAGCCGTTCGGCAAGGGGTTTGTCACCGACGCCTGGTACTTCGTCGCCCTCGGCCGTGACGTCGCTCCGGCCAGCCTGAAACGCTACGAGATCATGGGCGAGCCGGTGCTGATCGGCCGCACCCGCGCAGGCCAGGTCTATGCGATGCGCGACATCTGTCCCCACCGCGCAGCGCCCCTGTCGGCTGGCAAGCTGGTGGAGAAGCCCGAAGAGGGCGAGACGGTCGAATGCCCCTACCACGGCTGGCGCTTCCGACCCGACGGCGTCTGCGCCGCCATTCCGTCGCTGGTCGAGGATCAGGCGTTCGAGGCGAACCGCATCCGCGTGCGGTCCTATCCGGTGCGTGAAAGCCAGGGCATCGTCTTCGTCTGGATGGCTTCGGACGCGCGCAACCCGTCGGAGCCGGACCACGAACCGCCCATCTTCCCCGGCGTGGTCGGCGGCGAGGCCAAGCTGGTCGAGGCGATGGATTTCGACAGCCACATCGATCACGCCGTCGTCGGCCTGATGGACCCCGCCCACGGCCCCTACGTCCACCAGCAATGGTGGTGGCGGTCCGAGCATTCGATGCACGAAAAGTCCAAGGCCTTCGCCCCGACCGAATTCGGCTGGGCCATGGTCCGCCATGCGCCGTCGTCGAACAGCCGCCTCTACAAGATCCTGGGCGGGGCGCCCGCGACCGAGATCACCTTCCGCCTGCCGGGCTTCCGCTGGGAGCATATTCAGGTGGGGGAAAAACAGGTCCTGGCCCTGACCTGCCTGACGCCGATCACCGACACCAAGACGCGCATCACCCAGATCTTCTGGTCCGACCACTGGGTGTTCGGCCTGGCCAAACCCTTCCTGCGCATGGGGGTCGTCGCCTTCCTGAAACAGGACGGCGGCATGGTGAACCTGCAGAACGAAGGCCTGCGCTACGACCCCGCCCTGATCTGGATCGACGACGCCGACAAACAGGCCAAATGGTATCAGCAGCTGAAGCGCGAATGGGCCAAGAGCCGCGCCGAGGCGCGCCCCTTCGTCAATCCGATCCAGCCTGTGACGCTGAGGTGGAAGAGCTGAAGACGAACGTCTCCCCCCCATGCAGTGGGGAGGGGGACCGCGAAGCGGTGGAGGAGCTCTTGAAGTCCCACAGCCGCCTGTGATGCGTTAAAGAACCCATCCGTCACGGCGCTGAAGAAGCGCCGCGCCACCTCCCCACTGCGTGGAGAGGAGACACTGGGTCTTACAGCTTCAGCCCGTTCTCTTTGGCCAGGTCGACCAGCTTCACCATCGGGCGCGGGCCCCAGTGGGCGATGACTTCGGACGCCGCCAGCGAGCCCAGCTTGCCGGCCTCTTCAAGCGTCAGGCCGCGCGCGAGGCCCAGCAGGAAGCCGGCGGCGTACTGGTCGCCGGCGCCGGTGGTGTCGATGACTTTGGCGACCGGATAGGCGGCGACGACGACGCGGTCCTCGCCCTTGATCACGACTGAGCCCTGCTCGCCGCGCGTCACGGCGGCGATCTCGACGATGGCGGCCAGTTGCGCGGCGGCGGCGTCGAAGTCTTCGGTCTCGAACAGGGCGCCCAGCTCGGCTTCGTTAGCCAGGACGATGTCGGCGGACTGGGTGATGAAGTCCAGCAGTTCGGCGCGCCAGCGGGCGACGACGAAGGTGTCCGACAGGGTGATGGCCACCTTGCGGCCGGCCTTGTGCGCGGCGGCGGCGGCGCGTTCGAAGGCGGCGCGGGCGGGCGCCGGGTCGAACAGATAGCCTTCCAGATAGACGATCTCGCTGGCGCCGATCAGGGCCTCGTCGATGTCGTCGGCATACAGCTGGTTTGCGGCGCCCAGGAAGGTCGCCATGGTGCGTGCGCCGTCCGACAGCACATTGATCAGGCAGCGACCGGTGCCGAAACCCTGTTCCGCCCCGCCGGTCAGGACAGGCGTGTCGAAGTGGACGCCCGCGGCGCGGATGTCGTGGCTGAAGACCTGGCCCAGCGTATCGTCGGCGACCTTGCCGATATAGGCCGCGCGGCCGCCGAACGAGCCGACGCCGGCCACGGTGTTGCCGGCCGATCCGCCCGAGGCCTCCACGCCGGGCGCCATGGCGTCGTACAGGGCGGCGCTGCGTTCGGCGTCGACCAGCTGCATCGAGTTGGGCGCCAGGTCCTGGGCCGCCAGGAAGGCGGCGTCGCAGGGGCTGAGGACATCGACGATGGCGTTGCCGACGGCGCAGACGTCATATTGGGCGGTGTTCTGGGTCATGGTTGCGCCTTAGCCGGTCAACGCCCGCACGTCATCCGAAATCACATAAGGAAGGCCTTATATGCTCCGTGTCGCTTCGGTATGAGGACTGCATGACCCAGATCGCCGTCCTGACCCCCGATCCCGCCGACAAGACCTATGTCGGGCGCTGGCCCGAGGTGCTGGACCGGTTGAAGGCGACGCTGGAGAGCACGGGCGCGACGGTCACGGCCACGCCCTGGAGCGATCATGTCGAGGACGCGTCGGGCCTTGAGGCCTATGACCTGATCCTGCCGGTCATCGCCTGGGGCTATCACCGCGATCATGGGCGCTGGCTGAAGGCCTGCGCGACTTGGCGCGAGGCCGGCCTGGCGGTCGCCAATCCGGCCGAGGTGCTGCGCTGGAACTCGGACAAGGCCTATCTGGCGCGGCTGGCGGACAAGGGCGTGCCGATCCCGCCGACGCGCTGGACCGACGGCGTGAACCAGGATCAGGTGGACGCCGCCTTCGCCGAGACGGGCGCGCCGGTGCTGATCGTCAAACCCACGGTGTCGGCCGGGGCGTTTCGCACCCTGCGCCTGGCGCTGGGCGAGGTGTTGAGCGATGCGCCCGAGGGCGCGGCGATGATCCAACCCTATCTGAAATCGATCGAGACCGAGGGCGAGACCTCGCTGCTGTTCTTCGGCGGTCGGTTCAGCCATGCGGTCAACAAGCGTCCCGTGGCGGGCGACTTCCGCATCCAGGTCCAGTTCGGCGGCCTGTACAGGGCCGTGACGCCGGACGCGGCGGCGATGGCCTTGGCCGAGCAGGTGCTGGCCGCCATCGACGAACCGCTGCTCTATGCCCGCATCGACATGGCCCGCGACGACGCCGGTCGATGGGTGCTGATGGAGGCCGAACTGATCGAACCGGACTTCTATCTGGACCACGACCCTGCGAACGGCGCCGGCTTCGCCGAGGCCGTCAAGGCGCGGCTGGAGACCTAGGCCGCCTCGTGCTGAACCGCGCCCGAACCGGGCCTGGAGCTCAAAACTCTTCCCAGTCCGACTGAACGGCAGCCACAGCCGCCCGTCCGCCGCCGGCCGCCATGCGGGCGCGCGCAGGGGCGGCGTGGGCCCGGGCGAAGCTTTCGACGCGTGCCTTCATCTGCTGGACGGAGGCCGCGTGAATCGGCGTCGGCGCCGCCGCGACCTGGCTGGTTTCGAAGCGGCCGACCAGCTCGGCCAGTTCGGCGGCCTCGCGGCTCAGGCTCAGGCTGGCGGCGGTCGACTGCTCGACCATGGCCGCGTTCTGCTGGGTGACCTGATCCATCTGGTTCACGGCGGTGTTGACCTCGGCCAGACCCACCGCCTGTTCCTGGGTCGAGGCGCGGATTTCACTCATCAGGGTCGTGATCTCTTCGATCCGGCCGGCGATGCCGGTCAGGGCCTCGCCCGACTGACGCACCAGAACCACTCCGTCCCTGACCTGGGCGGAACTGGCCGAGATCAGCGTCTTGATCTCCTTGGCTGATTCCGCCGACCGCTGGGCCAGGGCGCGCACTTCGGAGGCGACGACGGCGAAGCCGCGACCGGCCTCGCCCGCACGGGCGGCCTCGACGCCGGCGTTCAACGCCAGGAGATTGGTCTGGAAGGCGATCTCGTCGATCACGCCGATGATCTGGCTGATCTCGTTGGAGGACCGTTCGATCTCGCCCATGGCCGCAACGGCCTTCTGGACGACCACGCCGCCGGTCTCGGCCTGGGTCCGGCCTTGGGTCACGACAGTGTCGGCGGCCTGGGCGTTTTCGGCCGTCTTGCGCACGGTGGCGGTGATCTGGTCCAGCGCGGCGGCCGTCTCTTCCAGACTGGCGGCCTGTTGTTCGGTGCGGCGCGACAGATCCTCGGCGGCGCTGCCGATCTCGTGTGCGCCCGACTGCATCGATCCGGCGTTGACGCCGATCACGCCGACGGCCTCGTCCAGCGCCGCCATGGCCTGGTTGAAGTTGCCGCGCAGCACGGCGTATTCGCCGGGGAAGTCGTCCTGGATGCGATAGGACAGGTCGCCGGCCGCCATGGCCGACAGGCCCTTGGCCGTGCCTTCGACGACGGCGGCCTGGACCTGGGCGGCCTGACGATCGGCCTCGGCGCGGCGCTCACGCTCTTCTTCGACGGCGGTGACGTCCGTGGCGAACTTGACCACCTTGTAGGGGCGGCCGTCGCTGTCCAGAATTGGATTGTAGCTGGCCTCGATCACCACCCGCTGGCCGCTCTTGCCGTAGCGCACGAACTTGTTCGCCACGAACTCACCGGCATTCAGCTTTCGCCACAACTCGGCATAGGCCGGCGTCTGCGCCTCGGCCGGATCGACGAAGATCTTGTGGTGACGTCCGACGATTTCGGACATTTCGTATCCCACCACTGACAGGAAGTTCTGATTGGCCTCCAGAATGACGCCATCCAGATCGAACTGGATGACTGCTTGAGAGCGACTGACGGCAGCCATCATGTTGCGCAGCTCGTTGAGCGTCTTGTCATCTCTGGTTTTGGCGAAGAGGCGCAATGCAAAAATCTTTCGTGCTGAGATGAACGTTAATGCCACATCAACACTTTAAATCAGGTGTCAGCATGGTTAGCGCGCTAAAGGCTCAACCTGGGGGAGAATATTCCTCTGCGGTCTAGCTTTATCCGCCTTAAATCCGCTACGCCGCCCGCTGGTTCCATGAGGTCATATTTGTCGCAACGCCCCCATCTGCTGTCGTCAGATCAGCGCAGCGCCCTTCAGCTCGACGTCGCCATGACGCTGATGGTGACAGCCAAGCGGTGGAGGTTACGTGTCGCCGATCTGTTCCGAGAGTCCGGACACACGGGCGCGCCGACCGTGGTGCTTTATTTCCTGGCGGACGAGCCCAAGGGCCTGACGCTTTCCGAGTTGGCGAACAGGATGGAGCTGTCCGGCGCGTCGCTGACCCGTCTGGTGCAAAGACTCGAGAAGGACGGCATGGTCAGCCGGCGTCGGATGATTGGAGACGGCCGATCATGGCTGATCCAGATGGAGCCGGCCGGGCGCGCCGAAATCGAGGCGTTCGAGATCCATGCCGCGGCCATGCGCAAACGAATGTTTGAAGGCGTTTCGGACGAGGATATGGCTGCCGCACTTCGCGTGCTGAAGGCCTTGGCCGAGAAGCTGACCCACGGCCCCGACGCCGCTCCGGGGATCTAGCCCGCCGCCTCGCCCAGCGCCATCAGGCCTGCCCGCGACGGGCACAGGTCGGCGATGATGCAGGACAGGCATTTGGGTTTGCGCGCCGTGCAGGTGTAGCGGCCGTGCAGGATCAGCCAGTGGTGCGCCTTGGGCAGCCAGTCCTCCGGCACGACCTTGAACAGCTGGGCCTCGACCTTGTCCGGCGTTCCGGCATTGGCCAGCGCCAGCCGGTGCGAGACGCGAAAGACGTGGGTGTCCACGGCGATGGCCGCCTCGAACCCCAGTTCGTTCAATACCACCGAGGCCGTCTTTCGACCCACGCCGGGCAGGGCCTGAAGATCGGCGCGGTTCAGCGGGACCTCGCCGCCGTGCTGCTCCAGCACGATCCGGCTGAGCGCGATTACGTTCCTTGCCTTGCCGCGATAAAGGCCGATGGAAGCGATGTAGGGGATCAGCCCCTCCTCGCCCAGGGCCAGCATCTTCTCCGGCGTGTCCGCGACCTTGAACAGCCGCTCGGTCGCCTTGTTGACCGACACGTCCGTCGCCTGTGCCGACAGGGCGACGGCGACGACCAGGGTGAAGGGATCGGAGAAATCCAGCTCGGTCTTGGGTTCCGGCATGACGCCGGACAGGCGCTCGAAGATCGCCTCGACGCGGTCTTCGTCGGGCGGCCAGCGCAGCACGGGGATGGCCGCCCCGGTCATCACAGCCGGGCGTTTGGCAGGCTTGGCGGCGGGCTTTCTGGCCTTGGCGGGCTTCATGCCTCGCTGTCGTCCCCAGGGCGACGCGGGTCAAGACCCAGGCCCTTAAGCGCTTGGGCGGTCAGGGCGGCGTCGGCGGCGCGCTCACCCTCCATCCAGGCGCCGTGGGCCGTGCCGTAATAGACCGGCGCCGTCGCCTCGCCGGCCAGGAAGATGCGGTTCTCGACCGACGTGCGCAGCTTGGCCCGGTCCGCCGCATGGCCCGGCAGGGCGTGGGAATAGGCGCCGCGCGACCAGGGATCGACGCCCCAGCCGCTGACCGCAACCGCCTCCAGCCGGCGGCGCATGTCCGACCCCAGGGCCGCGACCAGTTCGGACACGGCGAAGTCGAACAGGGCGGCCGGCCCCTGCGCTTCCAGCCCCCAGGCGAGGTCGGCGCCGAAATAGGCCTCGATCATCGGCCGCCCGAACGGCCGCAGGTGATAGCCGCCGGTCTCGGCCGTATCGGTGCGGGTCCACAACTGGGTGTCGGGCTGGAAATCGCCGGCGCCGCGCACGGTCATATGCACCTTGGACGCCAGGCCCAGCGGCACGCCCGCCGTCGCCTCGAGCAGGGCCGGAACCGGCGGATCGATGCGGATCGCCTCGCCGGCGATCAGGCTGTTGGGGACCGTCAGGATGACGATCCGCGCCGTCAGTTCACCGCGATTGGTCTCCAGCCGCAGCACCGGTCCGGAACGGTCGATGCGCCTGACGGCGCAGTCCGTGACCGTGATGGACGAAACGGCCTGCCCCAGCCGGGCGATCAGGCGGCCATAGCCTTCGCGCACCCGCCAGTTCACGCCGGTGTCGCCATAGGCGTCGTAATCCAGGCTGGACACCTCGGCGAACCGCGCGCCGTTCAGGGCGCCCGAGATGGCGTCCATGTGAGGGTTCCAGGGACAGTTGAGATCGAAGAAGTCCGACGCCGGGCGATCCTCACCCGCCCCCGCGCGGACGAGCGCCGCCGCCTCGCTCACCCGCTGGTCGAAGGCGGCGAAGTCCTCGCCGAACGCGGCCTGATCCGCGCGGGTCATCTCGTGATCGAAGGCCTGAGTGCGCCACGGCGGCGGCGTCTGGTCCAGCGTCAGCCCCTCGGCCTCGACCCGTCCGGCCAGCACATTGTCGTCTGCCGAATGCAGCCAGCCGCAGCCCATGTCCAAGCCTTCGCCCTCGGCCCGAACCGTCCAGGCGCGCCCGCCGATCCGGTCGCGGGCCTCCAGCACCAGAACCGACAGGCCGGGCCGCATCAGACGACGCGCGGCGGCGATGCCGGCGGCGCCGGCGCCGATCACCACGACATCGACCTGAGACGGCAGCGGCGGGGAGGCGGAGATGCGGGCGGTCATGGCGTCAGGACATACACGAAAACCGGTCGTGATCGGCGCCGTCCCGATCGCCTATTGATTTTTGGACGGCGCGGTCCATTTTAGCGCCGCTTCAAAACGCCGCACCTCCCCCCGGATTCTTCATGTCGCCTGAATTCAAGAAACGCCTGCCGCTGTTTGCGGCCGCCCTCGTCGGCCTGGCCCTGATCGTGGGCGGCATCGTCTGGTGGGTGAACGGCCAGCGTTGGGAAAGCACCGACAACGCCTTCGTCCAGGCCGACACCACCCTCGTCAGCCCGCAACTGTCCGGCCGAGTCACCGAGGTCTTGGTGGGTGACAACCAGCGGGTCGCGGCAGGTCAGATCCTGGTCAAGCTGGACGATTCCGACCAGAAGGCCCAACTGGCGCAGGCCGAGGCCAATCTGGCCGCCGCGATCGCCGCCGTCGGCCATGTCGACGCCCAAGCCGAGCAGGAACAGGCCACCATCGCCGCCCGCGCCGCCTCGGTCGCCCAGGCCAACGCCCAGGCCGGCCTGGCCCGCGCCGAGGTCGATCGTTACGGCAAGCTGGCCGAACAGGGTTGGGTCTCGCAACAACGCATCCAGACCGAGCGCGCCTCGGCCGCCACCGCCGCCGCCAGCGTGCAGCAGGCCCAGGCCGCCCTTGTCGCCGAGCAACGCACGGCCGGCGTGCTGGGCTCGACCCGTCAGCAGAGCGTCGCCGCCGTCGAACAGGCCCGCGCCGTGGTCGAACAGGCTCGCATCGCGCTGGAGCGCACCGTCATCCGCGCCCCGGTCGCCGGCGTCGTCGGCGCCCGCAGCGTGCGGCCCGGCCAGTATGTCAACGCCGGCACGCAACTGCTGTCGGTCGTGCCCCTGACCAACACCTACATCGTCGCCAACTTCAAGGAGACGCAGCTGGACAAGGTGCGCCTGGGCCAGACCGTCGAGATTTCCGCCGACGCCTTCCCCGGCCGCAAGATCGAGGGCCGCGTGGACAGCTTCGCCCCCGCCACCGGGTCCGAGTTCGCCCTGATCCCGGTTGAGAACGCCACGGGCAACTTCACCAAAATCACCCAGCGCGTGCCCGTCCGCATCGTCGTCAGCGGCGCAGACCGCAGCCTGGCCCTGCGTCCCGGCCTGTCGGTGGACGTCAAGATCGACCTGAAGAGCCAAGGCGGCCAGAGCTTCGCCGAAGCCGCCACAACGACCGGAGCCGCAGGCCAGTGACCGCCGCCAACCCCGCCGCGAATGGCGGGGCCCCTGTCGCGCAAAAGGGTCCCGTCGCCGGCCATCCCGAAATCAACTGGACCATGCTGCTGCTGGGCTTCGCCGGCATGGTGGTGGGCCAGTTCATGGCTATTCTGGACATCCAGATTGTCGCCGCCTCCCTGCCCCAGATCCAGGCCGGCGTCGGGGCCTCGGCCGACGAGATCAGCTGGATCCAGACCGCCTATCTGATCCCCGAGGTGGTGATGATCCCCCTGTCGGGCTTCCTGTCGCGGCTGTGGGGGACGCAGCGGCTGTTTCTGGTCTCGTGCGCCGGCTTCGTGCTGATGAGCGTCGCCACGGGCCTGTCGTCGTCGATCGACATGATGATCCTGTTCCGGGCCATCCAAGGTTTCGTGGGCGGGGCCATGATCCCGACCGTCTTCGCTGTCGCCTTCACCGCCTTTCCGCCCGCCAAGCGCGTCACCGCCAGCGTGGTCATGGGCCTGATCGTCACCCTGGCGCCGACCGTCGGGCCGACGCTGGGCGGGCACCTGACGGAGTGGCTGAGCTGGCGCTGGCTGTTCTTCATCAACGTCGGGCCGGGCCTGCTGGTGCTGTTTCTGGTCGGTCGCTACGGCAACTTCGACAAGGGCGACCCGTCGCTGGCCAAGGGCTTCGACTGGTGGGGCCTGGGCCTGATGGCCGCTTTTCTGATGTCGATGCAGTTCGTGCTGGAAGAGGGCGCCAAGAACGACTGGTTCGACGACACCCACATCCTGCTTTTGACCGTCGTGGCGGCGGTCGCCGGACCGATCTTCATCTGGCGGTCCCTGACCTATCGCCAGCCGATCGTGGAGCTGCGCGCCTTTGGCAATCGCAACTTCCTGGTCGGTTTCATCATGACCTTCATCGTCGGGTTCGCCCTGTTCGGCGGCACCTTCCTGCTGCCGCTCTTCTTGGGCCGCGTGCTCGGCTATTCGTCGTCAGAGGTCGGCACCACCATGGTCGTGTCGGGCCTGGCCATGTTCGCCACCGGCCCCTTCGCCGGACGACTGGTGCGCAAGCTGGATGCGCGGGTGCTGATGTTCGGCGGCTTCATGCTGTGCGCCTGGGGCATGTGGCAGGCGCGCGTCGTCACCGACGACTGGGGCTTCTGGAACTTCGCCTCGGTCCAGGCCTTCCGCGGCGTCGGCGTGATGCTGGCCATGATCGCCTCCCAGCAGGTGACGATGGCGACCCTGCCGCCGCAGATGGTCAAGAACGCCTCTGGGCTGGTGAACCTGTCGCGCAACGTCGGCGGCGCCTTCGGCCTGGCGATCCTGAACACCAGCCTGACGTCCAACACCGCCCTGCACATGAGCGAACTGACCAGCGCCATCGGTCAGGGCGACCAGGCGATGCGCAACATGTTGGCCGGCATGGCGCATCGGTTCGCCGGCTCCATCGACCCGGCCGCCTCGGCGATGAAGGCCATCTATGGGATGTTGCAGAAACAGGCGACGACGATGGCGTTCGGCGACGCCTTCGCCCTGCTGGCCATCCTGTGCGCGGGCGCGGCCTTCGTCACCCTGGCCGCCCAGCCGGTGAAGGCCCAGGCCGGCGCCCCGCCCTCGGACGCCCACTGATGGCGCGCCGTCTCGGGCAGGTCGATGAACGCAAGAGCGAGGCGATCCTGGACGCCGCCGCGACCCTGTTCGCCGACAAGGGGTTGCAGGCCAAGATGGACGAGATCGCCAAACTGGCCGGCGTCTCCAAACAGACGGTCTACAACCGCTTCGCCTCCAAGCTGGAGATCGCCCAGGCCCTGGCGTCAAAGCGGGTCGAGGACATCGTCGCCCCCCTGCGCGGCACCGGCGATCCGCAGACGGTGCTGGAGGCCCTGGCCCTGACGCTGCTGAACCGGGTGTGCAGCGGCGACAAGGTCGGCTCGATGCGCGGGGTCGCGCTGGTCTCGGTCGAGGCGCCTGACATCGCCCACGCCATCTATGAGGCCGGCCCGCGTCGCAGCCTACGCGAACTGGCCGCCTGGCTGGCGGAACAGACGCGGCTGGGCCGAATGAGCGTCGCCGACCCGGAAGAGGCGGCCGAGATGTTCGCCGGCCTTGTGCTGGGCCACGGCCATCTGCGCGCCATGCTGGACGTGCCGCAGCTGGAGGCCGACAAACGCGCTGGTCGCGCCAGAGAGGCCGCGCGCATCTTCATGGCCGCTCATCCGCCCGCCACCGCCGCCAAGACTTCCTGAGCCCGGCGCGCTACAGTCGCCCCACCCTGTCGCTTGAGACCGCCTTCATGCTGATCCACCTGTCCTCCTGGCCCGAAATCGATGCGCGACTGAACGACGGCGGCCCGCTGTCCAGAACGGTGGTCGTGCCCATCGGCTCGAACGAGCAGCACGGGCCGACGGGGCTTCTGGGCACCGACTGGCTGTGCCCCGAGATCATCGCCCATGCGGCCGAAAAGACCGAGGCCAACCTGATCGTGGCCCCGACCTTCAACATCGGCATGGCCCAGCATCACCTGGCCTTCGCCGGCACCATCAGCCTGCGCCCCTCGACCTTCATGGCCGCGATTACGGACTGGGTGTCGTCCCTGAGCCGTCACGGGTTTGAGCGGATCTACTTCCTGAACGGGCACGGCGGGAACGTCGCGACCATCGAGGCGACGATCTCGGAAATCTACGCCGAGTGGAGCTTCGTCGAGGACAGCCCGCCCTTCATCCTGAAGCTGAAGAACTGGTGGGACCTGCCCGGCGTCAATGGCCTGTGCAACCGCCTGTTCCCGACCGGCCATGGCATGCATGCCACACCGTCCGAGATCGCGGTGACGCAGGCCGCCTATCCCGAGCGGATCAAGACCGCCGACTACAGCCCGCAGATCGCGCCGAACGGGCCGATCCGCGACGCCCTGGACTATCGCGCCCGCTTCCCCGACGGCCGGATCGGCTCGGACCCGGCCCAGGCCAGCCCCGAGAAGGGCCAGCAGATCATCGACGCGGCGGTCCCCGCCCTGCTCGCCGACATCACAGCCTTCGCCGCAGAAACCCAGCCGGGAGCGTCGCTCTGACCCGCAGGACGCCCACAGCCGCCAGCGCCGCCGTCGTCGGCGCCGAGATCCTGGCCGCCTCGGCCGAGGTGATCGCGGCCCGCACCGGCCTGATGGCGCAGGGCCTGACCAGCGCCAAGGGTCAGGACTTCACGGAACTGTCGCTGATGAGTTCCGAGAAGACCAAGGCGCTGTCCGCCTCCGCCGACGCCATGGCCGCCAGCGCCGGGGCCATCGGTCAGCGGCTGGGGCGCGTGGCGATGGACGAGGGCGCCCATGCCCTACGCGCGGCGGCGGCTGTGACCCAGGCCCGCACCCCGGCCCAGGCGGCCGAGGCCCAGTTCAGCTACGCGATGGGCTGGTGGAGCCGGGCGGCGGCCCAGGCCATGACCCTGAACGGCGAACTGCTGAAGGCCCAGGCCGAGGCGCTGGCCCCGATCCACAAGACGGCGACCGCCAACGCGAAGCGGTTGCGCAAGACGCGCTAGGCCGGCTGCACCAGCTTGAGCTTGGGCTTCTTGATCTTGGGCGCTTTGGCCGGACGCTCGGCCTTCTTGGCGGCCTTCTCGGCCTTCCTGACTTCTTTCTCGACCGCCTTCAGCGCCTTCTTGGCCGCCTTGGCCTCGGCCTTGGCGGCGTCAGGGGCGTCGTCGGCGGCGGCGGCCAGATCGGCCAGCTGATTGAGGAAGGTCTCGCGCTGGCCCTTGGGCAGCAGGGCCATGATCCGCTTGTCGGCGGCCTCGACCAGCGGCCGCGCGGTCTCCAACCGGGCCGCGCCTTCAGCCGACAAACGCACGGCCTTGGCCCGCGCATCCAGGGTCGAGCGTTCCCGCTCCAGCAGGCCCTTGGTCGTCATGCGCGCGACCAGATCGGCCAGGGTCGAGCGGTCGATGCCGGTCATCCGCACCAGTTCGGTCTGGGTCAGGCCGGCCTTGATCGAGACCGCCTCCAGCACTGCGAACTGGCGCTGGGTCAGGCCGTCGGCGCCGGTCTCCTCGGCATAGATGTCGAGCGCCAGTTGAAGGGCGCGGTGCATCAGGTGGCTGGGCGAGGTGGCCAGGGGGCCGACCTTCCTTGCCGCTTTTCCCGCCTTCACCATCGCGCCGCTCCCCTGAAGTTTCGTCCGAACACGTATCAGCTCTGCTTTACGATTTGACGGGGAAAGCGCGTCGGTTCCGTGACAGTTCCGCTTGGTCCCTAGAGCCCGGTATCGGGCGAGACGGGAGCCGGCTCCTCGTCCTTGATCAGGTGATTCATGATGAAAAAGACCTGCCAGACGCCGAACACGGCCGAGGCGATCCACAGCCCGCCGCGGAAGGCGACCCAGGTATCATCGGACTGGGTGCGCCAGACGATCTCGTTGACGATGCAGACGGCCGCGAAATACAAGCCGTAACGCAGGGTCAGCCCGCGCCAGCCCGCGTCGGTGATGCGGATCGCCTCGCCCAGAAGATATTTGAACGGATAGCGGTTCAGCGGAAGCGATCCCAGCAGTACGACCGCCAGCAGGCCGTTCTGGATCGACAGCTTGATCTTCAACAGGTTCGGATCGTGGAAGACGATGGTCAGCACGCCGAAAATCAGGGCGAAGCCGCCGGTCAGCAGCGGCAGGGGCGCCAGACGACGCTCGACCACATAGCCGACGATCAGGGCGATCAGCGAGGCGCCGACCAGGACCCAGGTCGCCTGGACCAGGGCTTCCTGCCCGTCCAGACCGCGCGCGAACCGGTTGACCGCATAGGCGGCCATGAAGGCCACAAGCGCGCCGAAATCGACGGCCTGACGGATGTTGGAAGCCTTTTTCGGCGTCTCGGTCATGTCAGTCTTCCAGTCCCACCAGCGAGCGGGAGAAGGCGCGGGCGTCGAACGGTTGCAGGTCCTCGACCCCTTCGCCGACGCCGATCAGCATCAGGGGGGCGTCGGACGCCTGGGCCACCGGCACCAGCACGCCGCCGCGCGCCGTGCCGTCCAGCTTGGTCATGACCACGCCGGTCACGAAGGCGGTCCGGCCGAACATCTGTTCCTGGGCCAGGGCGTTGCGGCCGACGGTGGCGTCCAGCACCAGCAGGGTGTCGTGCGGCGCCTCGGGATCGACCTTCTTCAGCACGCGGACGATCTTGAGTAGTTCGTCCATCAGGGCGGACTTGTTCTGCAGCCGGCCGGCGGTGTCAATCAGGACCACGTCATAGCCTTCGGCCCGCGCCTTGGTATAGGCGTCGAAGGCCAGGCCCGCGGCATCGGCGCCGTCGCGACGGCTCTCGAAATCGGCGCCCGAGCGCTCGGCCCAGACCTTCAGCTGTTCGCGGGCGGCGGCGCGGAAGGTGTCGCCGGCAACGATCATCACCTTGGCGCCCTTGCCCGTCAGATCGGCGGCGATCTTGCCGAGCGTCGTGGTCTTGCCCGATCCGTTCACCCCTACGAACAGGACGACATAGGGTTTGGGGCCGGACAGGGGGTCGAAGGTCGCCTGGCGCGGCGACAGTTCGGCGGCGACCGCCTCGGCCAGGGCCTCCTTGACCTCGCGCTCGGGCGCATCCTTGCTGAACTTCAGGGCGCGAAAGCGTTCGACGATCCGGGCCGAGGCGGCCGGGCCGAGATCGCTCTCCAGCAGATGCTCCTCCAGCTGCTCCAGCGAGGCCTCGGACAGAGGCTCCTTGACGAAGGTGGCGACGACCTGATCGGTCATCTGTTTGGAGGAGCGCGAGAGCCCAGCGGACAGGCGCTGGAACCAGCCCTTTTTCGGCGTATCGTTCATGCAGTGGCTTTAGCGGGGGCGAAGGCCAACGTCATCCGCATTCGCGAAGGTCGTCCGCGACGTTTCAGACGGTCGGCGACCAAAACACCGTCTAATTCGTCTAATTGATCTGAAATCGAGACCTCCCTGTTAGCGTCAGTGCGAAGGCGAGGATTATAGGCCCGCGCAAAATCGACGATGGCAGAAGGCGGTGAGAAATCGGCAAACCGTTGAAAGCGCGAGGGTTGGAGCCGCCAGTTTGGATGGCTGTCGATCATTTTCTTCCGTCATCCTGTGCAAGCCTCTGGCGCAGACGGCAGCGGCGAAGATCATCGAGCGGCGCTTGCGCTTGTAGAGCCGATCGACAAAGAATATGCGCTGCGCATACGTTTCATATAGAGCGAGAGTATCATGGGCATCGTCAATATCGAGGACGAACTGCACGAGCAGCTGCGGCGCGCTGCGAAGGCGTCCTATCGGTCGATCAACGCCCAGGCGGCGTTCTGGATCAGGATCGGCATATTGTGTGAGATGCATCCCGGCGTGACGTTCCAGGAGCTGGTGGCGCGCGAGTTGCGGGCGGCGGGCGTCGATGCGTCAGTGCCCGCGGACGCCGCCGCGTGATCAAGACGCCGGCCGAGATCGCGCTGATGGCCGAAGCGGGGCGACGGCTGGCCTCGGTCTTCACCCATCTTGACGCGATGACGCTCGAGGGGTTGAGCACGCTGGAGATCGACCGAAGGGTCGAAGCCTTCATCGTCGACGAGCTGAAGGCGCGGCCGGCCAGCAAGGGTCAGTACGGCTATGGCTTCGTGCTCAACAGCTCAATCAATCAGGTCGTCTGCCACGGCGTGCCCTCCGCAGACGACATCCTGAAGAGCGGCGACATCGTCAATCTGGACATCACCCTGGAGAAAGACGGCTTCATCGCCGATTCCTCCAAGACCTACCTTATCGGCGCGGTGGGACCGCAAACCCGGCGGCTGGTGCGCACCACATATGAAGCCCTGTGGAAGGGCATTCAGGCGGTGCGTCCGGGCGCGAAACTGGGCGACATCGGTTTCGCCATCGAAAAACACGCCAGGAAGGCCGGCTATTCCGTGGTGCGCGACTATTGCGGGCACGGCATCGGGCGCGAGATGCATGAAGAGCCGCAGGTGCTGCATTTCGGCAAGGCCGGGACCGGCGTAACCCTGCGCGAAGGCATGACCTTCACCATCGAACCGATGCTGAATCAGGGCGTCCGCACGGTCCTGACCGAGGACGACGGCTGGACCGTGGTCACCTCCGACGGAAAACTGTCGGCCCAGTTCGAACATACAGTGGCGGTGACAAAAGACGGCGTGCGGGTCCTGACCCTGAGGCCGGACGAGACGCGGGGCGCATAGGCGCGCGAAGACGTTTCCGTCCCTTCACCATTCGCGCCTATATGAAGGCCGATGACCGGCGCCGGCCGGGTGATGCGGACGATCCGATGGCTGATGCTCTGTTCCATTCTCCCAAGACCCACGGCTTCGTGCGCGTGGCGGCGGCGACGCCGGTCAGCCACGTGGGCGACCCCAGGGCGAACGGGCAAGAGCACGTCGCGCTGATCCGTCAGGCGGGCGAGCAGGGCGTGGACCTGATGGTCTTTCCCGAGCTGTCGCTGTCGGCCTATGCGATCGACGACCTGCATATGCAGGCGGCGCTGCTGGACGAGGTCGAGCGGCAGATCGCCGTAATGGCGGAGGCGACGGCCGAGGCGGATGTCGTGGCGGTGGTCGGGGCGCCGATCCGCAACGGCGACGCCCTGTATAATTGCGCGGTGGTGATCGGAGCGGGCGAGGTGCTGGGCGTCGTTCCCAAGACCTATCTGCCCAACTACCGCGAATACTATGAGAAACGCTGGTTCGCGCCGGCGACGGCGCGCGCCGAGGACGTGATCCAGCTTAACGGCGAGACGGTGGATTTTGCGCCGGGCCTGTTGTTCGAGGCGGTCAACCGGCCGGGCTTCGTCTTCTCGGTCGAGATCTGCGAGGACTATTGGGCGCCGCTGCCGCCCTCGACGCGGGCGGCGCTGGCAGGCGCGCGGATCCTGCTGAACCTGTCGGCGTCCAACATCGTCATCGGCAAGGCGGACGAGCGGGCGATGCTGAGCGCCAGCCATTCGGCGCGCACGCTGTCGGCCTATGTCTTCGCCGCCTCGGGCTGGGGCGAGAGCACCACCGACCTGGCCTGGGATGGGCAGGCGACGATCCATGAGTTGGGGGCCAAGCTGGCCGAGGGCGAGCGGTTCGCCTTGGAGAGCCACCTGACCATCGCCGATGTGGACGTGGACCGGATCGGACTGGACCGGTTGCGCAACGGCACCTTCGCCGAATGCGCGAGAAACGAAGGCGAGGCGGCGACCGTCGTGCCTTTCATGGCGCGCGAGGATCATGAGGCCAGCGAGCTGATCCGGCCGCTGGACCGGTTCCCCTTCGTGCCGGACGACGCCGGGCGGCTGGACCAGGACTGCTATGAGGCGTTCAACATCCAGGTGCAGGGGCTGATGCGCCGCATGACGGCCACAGGCGCCAGGTCGCTGGTGATCGGCGTGTCCGGCGGGCTGGATTCGACCCAGGCCCTGCTGGTCGCGTGCCGCGCCTTCGACCGGCTGGATCTGCCGCGGACCAATATCCTGGGCTTCACCATGCCGGGGTTCGCGACCTCGGACGGGACCAAGTCCAACGCCTGGGCGCTGATGACCGCGCTGGGCGTCACGGGCGCAGAGATCGACATCCGCCCCGCCGCCGAACAGATGTTCAAGGACATCGGCCACCCCTACGCCGAGGGTCAGCCGGTGCACGACATTACCTTCGAGAACGTGCAGGCGGGTCTGAGGACCGACTATCTGTTCCGGCTGGCCAATCAGCACAACGCCTTCGTGCTGGGGACCGGGGACCTGTCGGAACTGGCGCTGGGCTGGGCCACATACGGCGTCGGCGACCATATGAGCCACTACAACGTCAACGGCGGGGTGGCGAAGACGTTGATCCGTCACCTGATCCGCTGGGTGGCGGCGGGCGACCTGATTGGCGCGGGCGCGCGCGACACGCTGCACGCGATTCTGAACACCGAGATTTCGCCCGAGCTGGTGCCGGCCAAGGATGGGGTGATCCAGTCGACGGAAGGCACCGTCGGCCCCTATGCGCTGAACGACTTCTTCCTGTTCTACATCAGCCGGTTCGGGATGACACCGTCCAAGGTCGCCTTCCTGGCGCACCAGGCCTGGGGCGATGCGGGCGCAGGGCATTGGCCAGCGAATACGCCCGAGGACGAGAAGGTCGAATATGATCTGGCGACGATCAAGGGCTGGCTGAGGAAGTTCCTGATCCGCTTCTTCCAGACCGCCCAGTTCAAGCGCTCGGCCCTGCCGAACGGGCCCAAGGTGGTCACCGGCGGATCGCTGTCGCCGCGCGGCGACTGGCGCGCGCCGTCGGATGGGAACGCGCGCGCGTGGCTGGACGAGCTTGAGGCGAACGTGCCGGACTGACCGTCTCCTCCCCATTGCATGGGGAGTAGACGCGGCCCTAGAAGCTTGGCCATGACCGACGACGTGACCAAAGATTCCAACGGCAACATCCTGGCCGACGGCGATAGCGTGACCCTGATCAAGGATCTGAAGGTCAAAGGATCGGGCGGGGTGACGCTGAAGCGCGGGACGCTGGTCAAGACCATCCGCCTGACCGGCGATCCGGACGAGATCGAGGCCAATGTGGAGAAGGTGCGCGGCCTGGTCCTGCGGACCGAGTTCGTGAAGAAGGCCTGACCCTCTTCCCTTCGCGCGATGCAGCCGCCATCTAGCGGCCTATGACCGACACCCTCGCCGCCCCGACCTCGACCGCTTCCGCCAACAGCAAGATCCCCGTCACTGTCCTGACCGGCTATCTCGGTGCGGGCAAGACGACGCTGCTGAACCGGATACTGACCGAGGATCACGGCAAGCGCTACGCCGTCATCGTCAACGAGTTCGGCGAGATCGGCATCGACAACGACCTGGTGGTCGGCGCCGACGAGGACGTGTTCGAAATGAACAACGGCTGCGTCTGCTGCACGGTGCGGGGCGACCTGATTCGCGTGGTCGCCGGCCTGATGAAGCGCCAGCGTCCCGGCAAGCCGGCCTTCGACGCCATCATCGTGGAGACGACGGGCCTGGCCGACCCCGGTCCGGTGGCCCAGACCTTCTTCGTGGACGAGGACGTCAAGGCCAAGACCCAGCTGGACAGCGTCACGACCCTGGTCGACGCCAAACATGTGATGGCGCGCCTGGATGACTCCAAGGAGGCGCGCGAGCAGGTGGCCTTCGCCGACCGGATCATCCTGAACAAGGTCGATCTGGCGACGGCCGACGAACTGAACGTGGTCGAGGCGCGTCTGCGGGCGCTGAATCCGCTGGCGCCCATCGTGCGGGCCGAACGGTCGAACGTGCCGCTGGATCAGGTGCTGGGCCTGGGGGCCTTCGATCTGGAACGCATTCTCGAGGTCAAGCCGGACTTCGTGAACCCGCCGCACGGCGCGGACGGCCATGTGCATGACGAGCACTGCGGTCATGACCATGGGCATCATGACCACGATCATGACCACCATGATCACGGCCACAGCCATGGCGCGCGCGGTCACGCTCACCAGGACGACATCAAGGGCATCTCCCTGTCGATGGATCGGCCGCTGGACGGAGCCAAGTTCACCGCCTGGCTGGACCGGCTGCTGGGCGAGCAGGGTCAGAACATCCTACGCGCCAAGGGCATCATCGACGTGAAGGGCGAGAACCGACGCCTGGTCTTCCAGGCCGTGCACATGATCCTGGAAGGCGACCTGCAACGCGAATGGGGCGCCGCCGAACGCCGCTGGAGCCGCGCCGTCTTCATCGGCCGCGATCTGGACGAAGCCGAACTGCGCCAAGGATTTGAAGCCTGCGCGGCCTAAGTTGATCCTTCTCCCCTCGGGGGAGAAGGTGGCCCGCAGCGCGGGTCGGATGAGGGGGCTGGTGGATACGGATGTGGCAGACGCCGCCGAGAACCCGACAGTCACGCCGTCTTCGCGCCGACATGACAGGCGCGGAAGCGATCCTGTGGTCGATGCTGCGAAACCGGCAGCTGGATGGCCTGAAGTTCAGGCGACAGGCGCCAGTCGCTGGGGCCATCGCCGATTTCGCCTGCCATGAGATCAGACTGATCATAGAGTTGGACGGCGGCGTGCACGATCTGCACGAGGCGCGGGACGCCGTGCGGGACGAGCGGCTTCGCGTCGCGGGCTATACGGTCATGCGATTCAGGAACGCCGAGTTTTCGAAGAATCCGGCGGTTGTGCTGAACGCGATACGGCGACATGCGAGCATGCAGACACAGCCCCCTCATCCGGCCGGCTCCGCCGGCCACCTTCTCCCCCGAGGGGAGAAGGGAAGCGACGAGTAAGTCTTACTTCTCGAACAGCTTGTTCCAGCGGCGCTTGTCGCGGGCCTTCCAGGCGCCGCGGTGGTAGGCGTCGGAGCCGATCAGGGGGACGACCGTGGTGGCCTCGGCGAAGACCATCTGTTCGTGGGTGGTCTGGACCTTGCCCCAGGAGGCCGCCTCTTTCAGCGTCGAGGACGAGCAGGCGCCGTCGCGGACGTCGGCAACGGTGATCTGAACTGCATAGCGGTGCATCTCAGCCTCGACGCCGAGGATTTCGGCGCAGACGACCGTGTCCTGGGCGAAGTTCTTGGGCACGCCGCCGCCGACCATGAACAGGCCGGTGACGCCGGCGGCGATCTTGATGTCGGTCAGTTCGCGGAAGTCGGCGATGGCGTCCAGCATCAGATAGGGCTGGCCGGCGGCCGCCCGCTCCTTCTGGTGCTTGACCAACCCAAAGCCGGCCGAGCTGTCGACGAAGGCCGGGCAGAAGATCGGCACGCCCTCTTCATAGGCGGTCTGGATGAGGCTACCGGGCTTCTTGGCGTTGCCCTCCGACAGCCACTTGCCCATCTCCCAGATGAACTCGCGGCTGGAATAGCCGCGCGGCTCCAGACGGTTGGCGATCTCCAGGATGGTGTGGTCGCAGGCCTGGAGCTCTTCCTCGTCGATATAGGTGTCGTAGATCCGGTCGATGTAGTTGTCGCGCAGGACGTTGTCGTCCACCTCGCCGGCCGCCTGATAGTGTTTGAAGCCCAGGGCCTCGAAGAAATCCATGTCGACGATCGAGGCGCCGGTGGCGACCACGGCGTCGACCATGCCGAACTTCACCATGTCGCGGTAGACGTGCATGCAGCCGCCGGCCGAGGTCGAACCGGCCAGGATCAGCCAGGGCGAGCAGTCCTTGTCCTCGATGGCCATCGAGAAGATGTCCGCAGCGCGGGCGGTGTCGCGCGACGAGAAGGACATCTTACGCATCGAATCGATGATCGGGCGCGCGTCGAAGCTGGTGATGTCGACGTGCTCGACGACGTTCTGCAGCAGCTGGGCCTTGGTGTTCGATTGAACGGGAGCGTTCATTTCGGCGGTTTCCCTGTGATTTGAGCGCCCGTCGAACAAGCAGACGTGCCGGGACGGAGCGACCGACAGGACCGATAGACTCCCAACCTTCAGCCGTCACCCTCGGACTTGATCCGAGGGTCGGACGTTCCGCCACGCGCTCCTCGCAGGGGAGACGCAGAGCGGCCGATCCTCGGGTCGAGCCCGAGGATGACGGTTACAGGTGGGGGCGTCTACTTCCGGCGCGACTTGCGCTGACCGGCCTTACCCTTGGGGCGTGACAGGCGCACGACCTTGCGGGCGTTCTCTTCCGCCGTGGTGCGCACGGTGGGGATGGAACGCGGGGCCAGACCGTACAGCGAGGCCATCGGAGCGTCCTCGACTGCCGCGATGTCGTGTTCGCCATAGCCGTTGAAGCCCGTCGACATGGCCACGCCATAGGCGCCCAGCATGCCGATTTCGATGAAGTCGCCTTCGCGCACATCGGCCGGCAGCCAGAAGGGGCCCGGCATATGGTCGATGGAATCGCAGGTCGGGCCGTAGAACTGGAAGGCCTTCAGCTCGCCTGCGCTTTCACCGTCCCGCACCAGCTTGGTCGGGAAGGGCCAGCGCGAATGGGTCGCGTCGAACAGCGAACCGTAGGAGCCGTCGTTCAGATAAAGGGCGTCGCCCTTGCGCAGGTCGACACGGGCCAGGATCGACGAGGATTCGGCGACCAGCGCCCGGCCGGGCTCGCACCACAGCTCGGTCGTTTCCGACACCGGCATCTCGTTGAAGCCGCGATGGATGGCGTCGGCGTATTCGCTCATGTCCGGCGGGACCATGCCCGGATAGACGGAAGGGAAGCCGCCGCCGACATCGACGATATCGACGATCACGCCCGCACGGCTGATCGACCGGCCGACCTGGGCCATCGCCGCCTGATAAGCGGTCGGGCGCATGCACTGGCTGCCGACGTGGAAGGAGACGCCCATCAGGCCGTCCTTGACCGCCTGGCGCGTCGCCATCAGCAGGGCCGGCGCCTGATCCGACGAGACGCCGAACTTGCCCGACAGCGTGTAGGCGGCGCCGTCGGCCGAGACGGCCATGCGCACGATCAGGTTCAGGTCGTCCGCGCCGCCGGTGGCGTCGAGGATCTTGTTCAGCTCGTCGATGCAGTCGAGCGAGAAGGTGCGCACGCCGTGATCGAAATAGGCCTTGGTGATCGCAGAGCGGCTCTTGACCGGGTGCATGAAGGCCAGGCGCACGTCATGGCTGACCGAGCGAACCAGCTCGATCTCGGCGATGGACGCCACATCGAAGCCGCGAACGCCGGCCTCGATCAGGGTTTCGACGACCCAGCGCGAAGGGTTGGCCTTCACAGCGTAGAAGACGTCGGCCTTTAGATTATCCTGGAACCAGCGCGCCGCTACGGAAACCGAACGCGGCCGCACGAGGGCGACGGGACGTTCAGGGGACCGCTCACGGACCAGGTCCAGGGGAAGCTGATACGTGCGCAATTCACGTAACCCCCTGCTAATTGTTAAACCCAGACCGGCGTTAGCGGCGCAGACAGGACCTACGGGGTCCGCCGGAGAGCGCGATATGGGGACGCGCGACTGTCATGTAAAGAGGTTTTTTCGTGGCGGGGCCGGCAAGAAGCTGTGCGAAGCGTCGGGGAAACTGGCGACCAACGGCTGCGTTAGGCTTTCGAGGGGACCGTCATGAATCGCTGGATATTTCTGTTTCGTCGCCTGTCGCGGCAACTGTGGTGGCGCGCCAGCCTGTATGCCGCTCTTGGCGTGATCGCCGCATTGGCCGGGGCGTGGGGCGCGCCGTTCGCCCCCGACGTTCTGGCCGAACGGTTCGGCGGCGATTCCGTGGAGGCGGTGCTGACGATCTTGGCGTCCAGCCTTCTGGCGGTGGCGACCTTTTCGCTGGGCGCCATGGTCACCGCCTACACAAGCGTGTCGAGCGCAGCGACTCCGCGAGCCGCCGCCCTGATCACCGGCGACGAAAGCACGCAAAAGGCCCTGTCCACCTTCGTCGGGGCCTTTCTCTACGCCATCGTCGGCGTCACCGCGATCAACGCCCAGTATTATGGTCCGGGCGGACGAGCGATCATCTTCGTCTTCAGCCTTGGCGTCGTGGCGTTGGTGGCCTTTCGTCTTCTGACCTGGGTAAGCCGCCTGACCAGTCTGGCGCGGCTCAGCCATACCGTCGAGCGGGTCGAGGCCGAGGCGGCCAAGGCGCTGAAGGCGGACGCGGAACGACCGCGCATGGGCGCTGCGTTGGGCACGTTGTCGCAAGGCCGGATCGTCGCGGCGGCGTCGACCGGCTACGTCCTGAACGTCGATGTCCAGCACCTGCAGACGCTGGCGGAACGGGCGGATGCGCGGGTCCAGATTCTGGCGCGGCCTGGCGCCTTTCGCATGCGGGGCGAACCCTTGGCGCGTCTGGACGGCGACAAGATCGCCCCAGATGCGGTGCTCAGCGCCTTCATTCTGGGCCGGGAACGGTCGTTCGATCAGGATCCGCGCTATGGCCTGATCGTCTTGGGCGAGATCGCCGACAAGGCGCTGTCGAGCGCCGTCAACGACATCGGCACGGTCGTGTGCGTCGTCGGATCAGGCGTTCGGCTGCTGGATCAGTGGGCCGATCAGAGAACCGAAAAGGTGGCGGAGTGTGATCGCGTTCTGGCCGAGGCGCTGGACGCATCCGAGCTGCTGGACGACATCTTCGGCCCGGTCCTGCGGCATGGGGCCCACGATCTGACGGCCGCCATCAGACTGCGCAAGGCCCTGGCGTCGCTGTCGGTCCATCCGGTTCTGGCGGGTGCGGCGCTGGCCATGGACGACCGGCTGCTACAGGCGGCGCAGCCCCAGGACGCGGCGGACGGGGCGCTTCTGCGGCGTTGCGGCCTGGGCGAGACCGTAAGGGCGGACTAGACGAAATCCCACGCCCCGTGCGATTAAGACTTGCCCGAGCGTGATTTCAGCTTATTGCGGCGCCCCTTCGCCATAGCCTCCTAGCGAGTTCATGAGTTCATCCGCAGCCGCCGCCGCCCCTGGGCTAGTCCTGGCGCGTGACGTGTCGAAGACCTTCGGATCGCGAAAGGCGCTGGACGGCGTCTCGATTTCCGTGGCCTCCGGCGAAATGGTCGCCCTGATCGGTCCGTCCGGTTCGGGCAAGTCCACCCTGCTCCGCTCCATCACCGGCCTGCAGTCGATCGATGCGGGCGCCGGCACGATCCAGGTGTTCGGCGAGACCGTGCAGAAGGACGGCCGGGTCACCGGCGCCGTGCGCAAGGCGCGCAGCAAGCTGGGCATGATCTTCCAGCAGTTCAATCTGGTCGGGCGTCTGAGCCTGTTCTCCAACGTCATGCTGGGCGCGCTGGGGCGTCTGCCCGGATGGAAGGGCCTGCTGGGCCTGTGGCCCCAAGCGGACAAGGACAAGGCCATGGCGGCCCTGCACCGCGTCGGCGTCAGCGACTACGCCGCCCAGCGCGCCAACACCCTGTCCGGCGGCCAGCAGCAGCGCGGCGCCATCGCCCGCGCCATCGTCCAGGGCGCAAAGGCCATTCTGGCCGACGAACCCGTCGCCTCGCTGGACCCGGTGTCCGCCCGCAAGGTGATGGAACTGCTGGTCGAGCTGAACAAGCGCGACGGCATGGGGGTGATCGTCACCCTGCACCAGGTCGACTACGCCATCCGCTACTGCGACCGCGTCATCGCCCTGCAAGGCGGCAAGATCGTCTATGACGGCCCGTCCACGGCGCTGGACCAAAAGCGCCTGATCGAAATCTACGGTCCCGAGTTCGAGGACGCGTTCTGGGAGACCAAGGCATGAGCCTGTCGCGCATTTCCCCTACTCGCCGCCTGTTTGCTGCGGCCGGCGCTGCCGTCATGATCCTGGGCCTGGTGGCCTGCGGCGGCGGCGAGGACAAGAAGGCTGCGGGCGGCGCGCCCAGCGAGATCACCTTCTCGATCCTGTCCGCCGAAGGCCAGGCCTCGGCCGGCCCTCTGTGGCAGCCGCTGCTGGACGACATGTCCAAGGCCATAGGCGTGCCGGTGAAGCCTTACTTTGGTTCGAACTACACCGTCCTGGTCGAGGCCATGCGCGGCAACCACACCCAGGTGGGCTGGTTCTCGGCCAAGCCTGAGGTCGAGGCCATCGACCGCGCCAAAGCCGAGGTCATCGCTCGCACCGTCAACCGCGAAGGTCTGGACAGCTATCAGTCCACCCTGATCGTCAAGAAAGGGTCGGGCATCACGCTGGATCAGGTCATGGCGTGCGGCAAGAAGTACAACTTCGGCATCGGCGACGCCCAGTCGACGTCGGGCACGCTGGCCCCGCTGACCTTCCTGTTCAATCCGCGCGGGGTGGTCCCCAGCCAGTGCTTCAAGACCGTGCGCTCGGCCAACCACCAGGCCAACGCCTTCGGCGTGGCGACCGGCGTGATCGACGTGGCCACCTCCAACAGCGTGAACACCATCTTCATGCGCAAGGAGAACCCGCAGCTGGCCGGCCAGATCGAGGAAATCTGGACCTCGCCGCCGATCCCCGAGAGCGGCATCGTCGTACGCGAGGACCTGGATCCGGCGCTGAAGGAAAAGATCCGCAGCTTCTTCCTGACCTATGGCCAGGGCGAAGGCGCCGAGGCCGAGCGGCAGCGCAAGGTTCTGGCGGACCTGGAATATTCCCGCTTCACCGCCGCCGACGACAGCTATCTGGACCCGATCCGCGAAATGATCGCCGACCAGAAACTGGGCGAGGCCCGCGCCAAGGGCGATACGGCCGCCGCCGCCGCCGCCGAGCGCGAGCTTCAACGCCTGCGCAGCCTGCGTGAGGTCCGGCCTTGACCGCAGTCGCGTCTCCCGCCGTCGCGATTCCGGCGGCGCCCAAGAAGTCCGCCCTCGCTTGGGTCGCCGACGTCCTGGTCTGGGGCGGCGTCGCCGCCGTCCTGCTGTACAGCATCGACGCGGTCGATCTGGGCAACATCTCGCGCCTGTTCGCCGGCAACGACAGCACCCAGCTGTTCGTCCATGACCTGCTGCGTCCCGACTTCAGCGACTGGAAGATGTTCGTCGCCAAGATGTGGGAGACGGTGCAGATCGCCCTGTGGGGCACCTTCCTGGCCGTGATCCTGGGCATTCCGCTCGGTCTGGCGGCGGCGCGCAACATCGCGCCCGTCTGGATCGTGACGCCCGTGCGCTGGATCATGAACCTGCTGCGTTCGGTGCCGGATCTGGTGATCGGCCTGCTGTTCGTGACCGCCGTGGGCCTGGGGCCTCTGGCGGGCGTTCTGGCCATCACCCTGAATACGGCCGGGGTTCTGGCCAAGCTGTTCTCGGAAGCGGTCGAGTCGATCGACAAGGGTCCGGTCGAGGGCGTGCGCGCCACCGGCGCGGGCAAGCTGCACGAGATCGTCTGGGGCGTCCTGCCTCAGGTCGCGCCGCTGTGGACCTCATTCGCCCTGTACCGCTTTGAATCCAACAGCCGGTCCGCGACCGTGCTGGGTCTGATCGGCGCGGGCGGCATCGGCCAGGTGCTGTTCGACAGCATGAACGCCTTCGATTTCCGCGCCGTCTCGGCCATCGTGATCGTCGTCGTGGTCGCCGTGACCCTGATCGACACCCTGTCGCAGGTGATGCGCCGCCGCCTGCTGTAGCGGCGGCGGTTCCCTTCGCGGGACTGTCATAATCCTCTGCTCTAAGCATCGCGAAATCGATGCTCAGGGAGAGCCTTGGATGATCCGCACACTGAAACTGGCGGCTTCGGCCGCCGCCCTTCTGGCCCTGGCGGCCTGTGGCGACAACGGCGGGGGCGGCTCCGCCTCCGGCGCGCGCTCCGGCATCTGGGCGGCCGGTTCGTCGACAGTCTTCCCCTTCGCCACGCGGGTCGCCGAGACCTTCGCGCGCGGTTCGGGCGGCGCGGCGCCGCGCGTCGAATCGCTGGGCACCGGCGGCGGCATCCAGGCCTTCTGCCAGGGCGTCGGCCCGACCACCCCGGACATCGCCAACGCCTCGCGTCAGATGAAGCAGTCCGAGTTCGATCTGTGCGCCAAGAACGGCGTCACCGACATCGTCGAGATCAAGATCGGCTTCGACGGCATCGTCATCGCCACGGCCCGTAACGGCAACGGCTTCAACTTCGAACTGAACGACCTGTACGAAGGCCTGGCCAAGGAAGTGCCGGGCGCCGACGGTCAGTTCGTCGCCAATCCGGCCAAGACCTGGAACCAGGTCAACGCCGGCCTGCCGAACCAGCGCATCCAGGTCTATGGCCCGCCGCCCACCTCGGGCACGCGCGACGCCTTCCTGGAGCTGGGCATGACGCCGGGCGCCAAGCTGGTGCCGGCCGTCAAGGCGATCGAAGGCGACAAGGACCGGTTCGAAGCCATCGCCCACACCCTGCGCGAGGACGGCGCCTGGATCGATTCCGGCGAGAACGACAACGCCATCGTCCAGACCCTGACCCGCACGCCGGGTTCGCTGGGCGTGTTCGGCTATTCGTTCCTGGAGCAGAACCTGGATACGGTGAAGGCCGAGACCATCGACGGCGTCGCCCCCACCGCCGACACCATCGCCAGCGGCGCCTATCCGCTGTCGCGCAGCCTGTACATCTATGTGAAGAAGGCCCATATCGGCGTCATTCCGGGCCTGCAGCAGTTCGTGCAGGAGTTCCTGTCGGAAGGCGCCGCCGGCAAGGGCGGCTATCTGGCCGACCGCGGCCTGATCCCGCTGCCGGAGGACCAGCTGCTGGCCCAGCGCGCGACCATCGCCGCCATGACCCCGATGGCCCGCCCCGCCAAATAAGGCGGAACCTGACCGCCGTTCCGCCCCTTTTTTCACCGGTTCGCCCCGTTGAAGCGCGAAGCGCTTCAACTGAAGCGCACGAGGCCGTAGAAGGGGCGGGATAGCTGTCAGGATGATTTGATGACCACCACGCCCGCGCGCCTGCGCAAGGCCGTACTGCCCGTCGCGGGCCTCGGCACCCGGGTCCTGCCCGGCACCAAGACGACCCCCAAGGAACTGCTGAACGTCGTCGACCGGCCGATCCTGTCCTACATCGTCGAAGAGGCGCGCGAGGCCGGGATCGAGCACATCGTCTTCGTCACCGGCCGCTCCAAGGGCGCCATCGAGGACTATTTCGATCACCAGATCGAGCTGGAAGCCCAGCTTCAGGCCAAGGGCAAGACCGACATCCTGGAGATGATGAACGCCGAACTGGCCTCGGCCGGCGAGATGAGCTTCACCCGCCAGATGCAGCCCAAGGGCCTGGGCCACGCCGTCTGGTGCGCGCGCGACATCATCGGGCACGAGCCGTTCGCCGTCATCCTGCCCGACGTCATCGTGGATTCGCAGCCCGGCGCCCTGAAACAGTTGGCCGAGGTCTATGCCGAAACCGGCGGCAACATCATCGGCGTGGAATCCGTCCCCGAAGATCAGACCCACAAATACGGCATCGTCGATCCGGTCAGCCGCGACGGTGCGCGCATCGTCATGAAGGGCATGGTCGAAAAGCCCGCCGCCGGAACTGCGCCGTCCAACCTGTCGATCTCGGGCCGTTACATCCTGCAGCCGGAAATCTTCGACCTGTTGGCGACGCAGGAAAAGGGCGCGGGCGGCGAGATCCAGCTGACCGACGCCATGGCGCGACTGATGGCGGACCAGAGCTTCACCGCCGTGGAATATGAAGGCGTCACGCACGACTGCGGCGACAAGATCGGCCTGCTGCGCGCCAACGTCGCCCTGGCCCTAAAACGCCCCGACCTGGGCGACGCCGCGCGCGAGGCGATCGCGGGCCTGCTGTGACGCTGGGGAAGGCAGCGGGGGTTCCGGTTTACGCCCGCCCCTGCTAACCCTCCGCGCAAATCATCAGGAGACGAACCATGGCGACTTCCGAAGGCTGGGACATGCCGACCGGCGACCTCATGAAGGGCAAGAAGGGCCTGATCATGGGCGTGGCCAACTCCAGCTCCATCGCCTGGGGCATCGCCTCGCAGCTGGCCGCCCAGGGCGCCGAGCTGGCCTTCACCTATCTGGGCGAGAGCCTGGAGCGTCGCGTGCGTCCGCTGGCCGAGAGCGTTGGCGCCAAGCTGCTGATCCCGGCCGACGTCACCGACGACGCCTCGATGGATGCGGCCTTCGCCGAGCTGGAAAGGACCTTCGGCACGATCGACTTCGTCGTCCATTCGGTGGCCTTTGCCAACAAGGATGAGTTGAAGGGCAGCTTCGTGGACAACACCACGCGCGACAGCTTCCTTCTGGCCATGAACATCTCGGCCTTCAGCTTCGTGGACGTGTCGCGTCGCGCGGCCAAGCTGATGCCGAACGGCGGCAGCTTGATCACCCTGACCTATCTGGGGTCCGAGCGGGTCATTCCGAACTACAACACCATGGGCGTCGCCAAGGCCGCGCTGGAAGCCGCGACCCGCTATATCGCGCGCGACCTGGGTCCCAAGAACATCCGCGTCAACGCCATCTCGGCCGGGGCCATGCGCACCCTGTCGCTGGCCGGCATCTCGGGCGGGCGCGGCCTGCACTCCAAGTCGGCGCAGTTCTCGCTGATCAAGGAAGAGACCTCGATGGAAGGCGTCGCGGGCGCGGCCCTGTGGCTGTGTTCGGACCTGGGCCGTTCGACCACGGGCGAAGTCGTCCACGTCGATGCGGGCTTCCACGCCGTGGGCCTGCCGGAAGACATCGAAGGCTGATCTAGGAGGGCTGATCCCAGCCTTCCGCCACCTGAAGCGACGGTTTAAGGCCGGGGCATGACTGCTCCGGCCTTTTCCATGCGCGCACTGCCCGCCTCGGCCTTTTCGTCCGCCGCGGTGGCGACGGTGATCGGGTTCGGCGGGACGGTCGCCCTGGTGGTCCAGGCCGGCCAGGCCCTGGGGGCGGACGCAGGCCAGATCGGGTCGATGGTGACGGCCCTGTGCCTGGGCATCGGCTTGCCCGGCGCGGTGCTGAGCTGGCGGCTGAAGATCCCCGTCGTGCTGGCTTGGTCCACGCCGGGGGCGGCCCTGCTGGCGGCCTCGACTCTGGGCCTGTCCTGGCCGACGGCCATCGGCGCCTTCGTCTTCGCCGCCTTGCTGATGATCCTGACCGGCCTGATCCCGGTGCTGGGGCGGCTAGCGGGGCGGATCCCGGCGGCCATCGCCTCGGCCATGCTGGCGGGGGTGCTGCTGCCCTTCGTGCTGAGACTGTTCAAGGTGGCGCCAGACGAGACGGCCTTGGTCGTCGGGCTGATCGCGGTGTTCCTGGTCTTTCGACGGCTGTGGCCGACCTGGGCCTTGCCCGCCGTGCTGGCGGCGGCCTTTGCGGTCCTGGCGATGCGGGGGCAGTTGGCCCTGCCGGCCGGGACCGGACTGTTCGGCCATCTGGAGCCGGTCGCGCCAGTCTTCGACTGGAAGGCGGCGGTCAGCGTTGGCTTTCCGTTGTTTCTGGTAACGCTGGCGGCCCAGAACCTGCCTGGGCTGGTGGTGCTGCAGAGCGCCGGCTATCCGCCGCCCGCCAATCGACTGATCCTGTCCACCGGCGTCGCCAGCCTGCTGATCGCACCGTTCGGCGGGCATGGGGTCAATCTGGCGGCGATCACGGCGGCGATCTGCACTGGGCCGGACGCCCATTCCGATCCCACCAGGCGTTGGATCGTGGGCGTGATCTATGGCGGTCTTTATCTGGTCGTGGCCCTGTTCGCCGCGCCGCTGGCCGGACTGTTCATCGCCATGCCGCCCGCTGTGCTGACGGCGGTGACGGGTCTGGCGCTGATCGCGCCATTGATCGGCGCGATGCAGACCATGATGACGGAGGTCGGATCGCGCGAGGCGGCCGTGCTGACGTTTGCGGCGACGGCTTCGGGCCTGACCCTGTTCGGCGTCGGATCGGCCTTCTGGGGTCTGGTCGTGGGGTTTGCGGCGTTGGCCGCGATGCGCTGGATCAGACCGCCGGCCTGATCCAGCGAGAGGCGATTAATCCCGCAGCGAGGCCGGGACCTGACCGCCGTTTTCGGCCAGCTTCTGCCAGACGGCCTTGGACAGGGCGATGTTCTGTTCGGCCGAGCCGTGCTCGCCGGCGTGGACGTTCAGTTCCTCGGCCAGTTCCTTGCGGGCGGCCAAACTGGAATCCAAGTCCAACAGCTTCAGAAGATCGACGATCGAGGTGCGCCAGTTGCCGCCGCCGCCCTTGGACGCCGCCAGATCGCTGAGCACCGCCTCGACATCGACGGGCGGCAAGGCCGGTGCGGCGGTCGGAGCCGGCGCAGCGTTAGGAGCAGGGATTCCGGCCGTCGAGGCCGGCGTTGGAACGGGGGCCGCCTTCGGCTTGTGGCCCGTGATCTTGTTCCAGATCGAAGAGAAGATGCCCATCGGTCGCGCTCCTGTTGGTTGTGAGCAGACAACGCGACCGACGGGGCGAGGTTCAGATCAGTCACGCGCCGGAATGTTGAGGCCGCGCTGCACGGCGGGGCGGGCCAGGCCGCGCTCAAGCCAGGCGGCGACGCGCGGGAAGTCGGCGAAGCCGACGATCTCGCCTGCTTCGTAGAAGCCGATCAGGTTGCGGACCCAGCCCAGGGTGGCGACATCGGCGATGGAATAGTCGCCGACAAGCCAGTCCCGGCCCTCAAGCCGCGTTTCCAGCACGCCGAGCAGGCGGCGGCTTTCGGCGACGTAGCGGTCGCGCGGGCGCTTGTCCTCGTAGTCCTTGCCGGCGAAGCGGTGGAAGAAGCCCAGTTGGCCGAACATAGGGCCGATCGCGCCCATCTGGAACATCACCCACTGGATCGTCTCATAGCGGGTCGCCGGATCGGCCGAGAGCAGTTTGCCGGTCTTCTCCGCCAGATAGATCAGGATGGCGCCGGATTCGAACAGGGCCAGCGGCTTTCCTTTCGGGCCGTTCGGATCGAGGATGGCGGGGATCTTGCCGTTGGGGTTCAGCGACAGAAACTCCGGCCCCCAGGTCTCGTTCTTGGTGATGTCGATCAGGTGCGGCTCATAGGCCAGGCCGACCTCTTCCAGCATGATCGAAACCTTCACCCCATTGGGCGTCGGCAGGGAATACAGCTGGATGCGATCGGGATGCTGGGCCGGCCAGCGTTGCGTGATCGGAAAGGCGGACAGGTCGGTCATGGGTGCGGCCTCGGCTATTGCGATAGGCCTATGTCGGCGCCGTCCGGGCGATCCGCAACACCGACGGGAGCGGTGACGAAACTTCAGTCCGGCTCGCGCTCGCCCACCTCGGTCGGCGGAACGGCCATGAGCCAGCCGTCGGCCAGATGCAGTTCCGGCGTCGCTTCCTTCGTGAAGGGCAGATACCAGGTCGGGCCGCCGGCGGCGGGCGCAATCTCCAGCATGTCGTCTGCGCCGAAATTCTGGACCGATTTCACCGTGCCCATGACGGCGCCCGCCGTGTCGCGGACCTGAACGCCCAGTAGATCGGCGAGGTAGAATTCGTCCTCGTCCGGCTCGGGGAACCGGTCGCGGGGGACGTGCAGCTTCAGGCCGCGCAGGGCGTCGGCCTGTTCCTTTGTGGTAATCTCCTTAGCCCGGCCGACGACGCCGTTCTTGTCGGGCCGCGTCGAGGTCAGGGTCAGGGCCACGGTGCCATCGGCGCGCAATAGAGGGCCATAGGCGGTCAGGGCCAGGGGATCGGCGGTGAAGGCGGTCACCCGCACCTCGCCCCGCACGCCGAAGCCGCCGCCGACCTGGCCGACGAGGATCAATCTGCTGTCCGTGGTCATGCGCGTTCTTAACCCATGAAAAAGGCGGCGTCGAAAGACGCCGCCCTGATCATCGTCAAACCGAAAGGCTTAGCCTTCGGCCTTTTCCTCGGTCGCTTCAGCAGCCGGGGCCTCTTCGGCGGGCGCTTCTTCAGCAGCGGGAGCGTTCTTGGCGGCTTCGGCGGCGGCGGCGGCCTCTTCCTTGGCGCGGGCGGCGGCTTCAGCAGCCTCGACCTTGGCGGCGGCTTCGGCTTCCAGGCGGTCGGCTTCGCGCTGGGCGCGCTCGGCGGCGCGCTCTTGCGCCTTCTTGCCCGGAGCGCCCTTGTTCGGGTTGTTCGACTGGGTCCACTTGACCTTCTGGCCCAGGGTCTCGTCCTGCGACAGGAAGCGGGCGACGCGGTCGGTCGGCTGGGCGCCCTTGCCGAGCCATTCGGCGATGCGCTCGACCTTCAGGGCGACGCGCGGGGTGGCGCCGTCCTTGGGCAGCATCGGGTTGTAGCTGCCGACCTTCTCGATGAACTTGCCGTCGCGCGGCGAGTGCGAGTCGGCGATGACGATGTGGTAGTAGGGGCGCTTCTTGGCGCCGCCGCGGGCCAGACGAATCTTCAGCATTTCAGGTCTCTTTCTAGGAAGTCGTTATTTCTTGGGAGGGAAGCCCGGTAAGCCCGGAAGGCCTCCCGGAAGTTGTCCGCCGCCCAGTCCGGCGAGCCGGTCCTGGATGGCTTTCAGATCGTCGGCGGAGGGTTCGGCCATCTTGCCGCCGCCCAATGCCTTGAGGCGGGCCATATCGGGGCCGGCACCGCCCATCCCGGGCATGCCGCCGCCAAGGCCGCCCAGCATGGCGGCCATCTGCTGCATCTTCTTGGGTCCGCCGCGCGCCATCGACTTGACCACATCGGCCATCTGGCGGTGCTGTTTCAGAACCCGGTTCACGTCCTGCACATCGACCCCGGCGCCGGCGGCGATGCGCTTCTTGCGCGAGGCGTTCAGCAGGTCGGGTTTCTTGCGCTCGGCCTTGGTCATCGAGGAGATAATGGCTTCTTGACGCAGGATCATGCGGTCGTCGATGCCGCTCTCGGCCATCTGACCCTTCATCTTGGCCACGCCGGGCAGCATGCCCATGATGCCCTGAAGCCCGCCCATCCGCTTCATCTGCTGAAGATGACCGGCCAGGTCATCCAGATCAAACTGGCCCTTGGCCAGTTTGCGGGCCATCTTCTCGGCCTTGGCCTGGTCCAGATCCTGGCTGGCCTTTTCGACCAGGGCGACGATATCGCCCTGACCCAGGATGCGGCCGGCGACGCGACGGGCGTCGAACACGTCCAGCGCATCGACCTTTTCGCCGGCGCCCAGATATTTGATCGGCAGGCCGGTGACGGCGCGCATCGACAGCATGGCACCGCCGCGACCGTCGCCGTCGGCGCGGGTCAGAACCAGGCCGGTCAGGGGCAGGCGCTCGTGGAAAGCCTTGGCGGTGCGAACGGCGTCCTGGCCGGTCAGACTGTCGGCGACCAGCAGGGTCTCGACGGGCTTGGCGATGTCGGCGACCTCGGCGACCTCGTTCATCAGCCCTTCGTCCAGGGTGATGCGGCCGGCGGTGTCGAGGATCAGGACGTCGAAGCCCTGGAGTTTCGCCGATTGCAGCGCCCGGCGCGTGATCTGGACGGCGCTTTCGCCCGCCACGATCGGCAGGGTGGCGACCTCGATCTGCTTGCCCAGGGTCGCCAGCTGTTCCATCGCGGCCGGACGACGCGTGTCCAGCGAGGCCATCATGACCTTCTTGCGATCGAATTTGGTCAGGCGCAGCGCCAGCTTGGCCGAGGTCGTGGTCTTGCCCGAGCCCTGAAGGCCGGCCATCAGCACAACGGCGGGCGGGTTGGCATTGGTGTTCAGCGGGACCGGCTCTTCGCCGCCCAGCATCTCGATCAGGCCGTCATAGACGATCTTGACCACCTGATCGGCCGGCTTGACCGAACGGATGACCTCTTCGCCCGTCGCGCGCTCGGTAGCGAAGGCGATGAATTCCTTGACGACCGGCAGGGCGACGTCGGCCTCGAGCAGGGCCACGCGCACTTCGCGCATCGCCTCGGCGACATCCTTTTCGGACAGGGCGCCGCGCCCGGTGATCCGGTCGAAGACGCCTGTCAGCCGCTCGTTCAGAGCCTCGAACATTCACTACCTCATGGCGACGGGTGAAACGGCTCCATACGACAACGGCCCCCGGCGACGATCACGTCGGCGGAGGGTTCTCGCCGGGCTCGTCTCATCGAAATGAGGGTCGTCCCGGTGGAGACGCAGGTTCACTTGCGTCGGAAGCGGCGGCTTATGGCGGAAAAACCGTACAAAGGCAACCGGAGCGATCCGGTCACGCTATAACAGCCAATATCGGCGCAGGGATTTAGCGGATTGTCATCATCGTGCTAAGAGCCGCGCCCTTTATAGGGGCGGCGTTGTCGCCAGGGTTTCAGACTTCGGGAGAAGCACAGATGAGCAAGGTGCTGGTTATCGGCGCAGGCGGCGTCAGTTCGGTGGCCGTCCACAAGATGGCGATGAACGCGGACATCTTCTCGCATATCACCCTGGCGAGCCGGACCAAGTCCAAGTGCGATGCGATCGCCCAGTCCGTGAAGTCGCGCTTCGGCGTCGACATCGACACGGCCGCCATCGACGCCGACGACGTGGCGGCGACCACGGCGTTGATCCAGAAGGTGCAGCCCGAACTGGTCGTGAACCTGGCCCTGCCCTATCAGGACCTGTCGATCATGGACGCCTGCCTGGCCGCCGGCGTCGACTATCTGGATACCGCCAACTACGAGCCGCGCGACGAGGCCAAGTTCGAATACAAGTGGCAGTGGGCCTATCAGGACCGCTTCAAGGACGCCGGCCTGATGGCGCTGCTGGGTTCGGGCTTCGACCCCGGCGTGACCTCGGTCTTCACCACCTACATCAAGAAGCACCTGCTGGATTCCATCGAGACGCTGGACATCCTGGACTGCAACGGCGGCGATACCGGCCTGCCCTTTGCGACCAACTTCAACCCCGAGATCAACCTGCGCGAAGTGACGGCGAACTCGCGTCACTGGGAGAACGGCCAGTGGGTCGAAGGCCCGGCGCTGAGCCACAAACAGACCTTCGACTTCGAAGGCGTGGGGCCGAAGAACATGTACCTCATGTACCATGAGGAGCTGGAATCGCTGGCGAAGTTCTACCCCGAGATCAAGCGCATCCGCTTCTGGATGACGTTCGGCGACAGCTATCTGAAGCACCTCGAAGTGCTGGAAAACATCGGCATGACCTCGATTGAGCCGATGCAATTCCAGGGCCGCGAGATCATTCCGATCGAGTTCCTGAAGGCCCTGCTGCCCGAGCCGGCCTCGCTGGGTCCGATCACAAAGGGCAAGACCAACATCGGCGTCATCGCCACCGGCCTGAAGGACGGGGTCAAGAAGACAGTCTACGTCAACAACATCTGCGACCACGAAGAGGCGTATGCCGAGACCGGCAACCAGGCCGTCAGCTACACCACCGGCGTGCCGGCCATGATCGGCGCGGCCCTGATGGTGACGGGCCAGTGGAAGGGCGACGGCGTGTTCAACATGGAGCAGCTGGACCCCGATCCCTTCATGGACATGCTGAACAAGCACGGCCTGCCGTGGAAGGTTCAGGACCTGGACGCCCCTCTGGACTTCTGATCGGACCGACTGAATGCAGACCCAGGCCGGCGATCCGGGCGCCTTTGCGCATTTCGACCTGAACCGCGTCGCCTCGCCCGCCTTCGTGGTGGACGAGGCGGCCATCCGTCGCAATCTGTCCGTGCTGAAAGGCGTGCGCGACGGGGCGGAGGCGCGCGTGCTTCTGGCGCTGAAGGCGTTTTCGATGTGGTCGCTGGCCGATGTGGTCGGCGACTACCTCGACGGGGTCTGCGCCTCGGGCCTGTGGGAGGCGCGGCTGGCCCGCGAGTTCTACACGGGCGAGCTGACCACCTATTCGCCGGCCTATACGGCGCAGGACCTGCCTGAGATCCTGCGTCTGTCGGACCACGTCATCTTCAACAACCCGGCCCAGATCGCCCGCTTCGCCGATCTGATCGCCAAGGCCCGGGCTGAAGGGCAGGCGTTCGAGATCGGCCTGCGGCTGAACCCCGAACATTCCGAAGGCGAGGTCGCCAAATACGACCCGGCCCAGCCCTGCTCGCGCCTGGGCTTTCCGGTGTCGCAACTGACGGCCGACCATCTGATCGGCGTGGATGGTCTGCACATCCATGCGCTGTGCGAGCAGGATTTCCAGCCGCTGTCGCGCATCTGGGCGGCGGTGGAGCCGAAGCTGGCGCCGCTGCTGGGCGGGATCAAATGGCTGAACCTGGGCGGGGGGCACCACATCACCCGCGCCGACTATCAGACTGACGAACTGATCGCCTTCGTGCGCGATCTGCAGGCCCGGCACGGGGTTCGGGTCTATCTGGAGCCGGGCGAGGCCGTGGCGCTGGACGCCGGCATCCTGATCGGCGAGGTGCTGGACGTGTTCGACAACGGCATGCCCATCGGCATCACCGACATCTCGGCGACCTGCCATATGCCCGATGTGATCGAGGCGCCCTATCGCCCCGCGCTGCTGAAAGAGCCCGAACATGGGGTGACGGTGCGGCTGGGCGGACCGTCGTGCCTGGCCGGCGACATCATCGGCGACTACGTCTTCGCCGAACGGCCGACGCCGGGAACACGGATCGCGTTTCTGGACCAGGCCCACTATTCGATGGTGAAGACCAACACCTTCAACGGCGTACCGCTGCCGTCCATCGTGCTGTGGAACAGCGAGACGGATGCGCTGAGGACGGTGCGCGCGTTCGACTATTCGGCCTTCCGCGACCGCCTGTCGTAGCCGCAAGAAAAAGGGCGGCTCGCGCCGCCCTTCCCTGACCTATTCTTCCTTCGGTTCGTCCGCCGCCGGTTCGGCGTCGGGCTTGGGCGTCGAGCCCGGTTCGGTGACAACGATGCCTTCGGGCGCGGCCGGCAGTTTCGACAGGTCGCCGCCGGCGCGCAGGACGTCCAGCGCGCGCTGAAGCTGATAGTCCTTTTCCTTGTCGAACTTGTCGCCCGGAGCTTCGCGTGGGGTGTGCGGACCCTTGCGCTCGGCGCCGATGGAGGCGTCCAGGGCCGTGGCGTAGGCGGCTTCGGAATAGATGAAGCTGGAGCGCGAGACGATGCGGGCCTCGGCCTCCGAACGCGCGACTTCCAGGTCCGGCTCGATGCCAATCTTCTGGATCGAGGCGCCCGAGGGGGTGTAGTAGCGCGCGGTCGTGATCGACAAGGCGCCGTCCTGGCCCTGACGCAGCGGGATCACGGTCTGGACCGAACCCTTGCCGAAGCTGGTCAGGCCCACGATGGTCGCGCGCTGGTGATCCTTCAGGGCACCGGCGACGATTTCCGACGCCGAGGCCGAGCCGTAGTTGACCAGGACGACCAGCGGCAGGCCGCCGGTGACGTCGCCGGGCTTGGCGGAATAACGCTGAATCTGCTCGGGCTTGCGGCCGCGCTGGCTGACGATCTCGCCGCGTTCCAGGAAGGCGTCGGAGACGTCGATGGCGGCGTTCAGCAGGCCGCCACCGTTGTTGCGCAGGTCCAGGACATAGCCCTTCACGCCCGGCTTCTCAGCCTTGATCTTGGCGATGGCCTCGTTCAGCTCGCGGCCGGTGTTCTCGTTGAAGGTCGAGACGCGCAAGTAACCGAAGTCGCCCTCGACCCGGCCGGTGACCGACTGAACCTTGATGACCTCGCGGGTCAGGGTCACTTCCAGCGGGTCTGAACCGTCGCGCAGGAAGGTCACCTTGACGCTGGTGCCCACGGCGCCGCGCAGCTTTTCGGACACCTGGCTGACCGTCAGGCCCGCCGCGTTCTGGCCCTCGATCGAAGAGATCACGTCCCCCGCCTGGACCCCGGCCCTGGCGGCGGGGCTGTCGTCCATCGGCGAGATGACCTTCACCATGCCGCCGTCGGCGCTGATGGTCAGGCCGACGCCCGAATACTGGCCTTCGGTGCGCTCGCGCAGGTCGTCGTAGTTGGAGGGCGGCAGATAGTTGGAGTGCGGGTCCAGCGCCGTCATCATACCGGCCAGCGCGGCCTCGATCAGCTTCTTGTTGTCGACCGGGACGACGTAGGCCTGCTCGACGATGCCCACCACGTCGCCGAACAGCTCCAGCATGCGGAAGGTTTCGTTTCGCGGGGTCTGGCTGCTGACAGCAGCGGCGGATCCGCCGAGCACCAGAGCGGCGCAGCCGACGAGGAGCAGTTTACGCATTCGGTCTCTTTCGGTCGGGCCGATCACTGTGCGCGCCCGTGGGAAGGTTAAGGCCCCGTCCTCACGACCAAATCGTGGCGACGCGGCGTCCCGCCGATAAAATCAGCGTCAGACGAGAATGCAAAGGACTATTGCGGGTTCACCGCAACCACGGTCCCGGATCGATCGGCCGTTCGTCGCGGCGCAGTTCGAAATAGACATCGCCGTCCGGGCCGCTGCGCCCAAGGGTCTGGCCGTCCGAGACCCGGGCGTCCGGGCCGACATCGACGCTTTCCAGGCCGGCGATGACGGCGCGCCAGCCGGGACCGAGGTCCAGCACCACCACATTGCCCCACCCCGTCAGCGGCCCGGCGTAGGCCACCTTGGCGTCGGCGGGGGCGGTGACGGCTGCGCGGTCGGCCCGCCAGCGCCAGCCGGAGGTTCCGGCGCCCCAGGTCTGGCTGGGCGCGCCGGCGACGGGCGAACTGAGGCGGCCGCGTCCGGCCGGAAGGCGAGCGGTCGGCGTCTCTTCGGCCTGGGTGGTCGGGACCGCGCCGCCCAGTTCGCGAATGCGGCGCTCCAGCACGGCGGCTGCGCGTTCGGCGGCGCGGGCCTCAGCGTTCAGGACGGCGGTCAGGGCGGTCTTGCGCGCCGTCAGCCCCTCGATCTCGCCGCGCCGGTCGCCTTGCTCGCTCTCGGTCGTCAGCAGTCGCTCCGAGGACAGGACGGCGAGGCGGCGGATGCGCATGATCTCGGCCTGACGGGCGGCCAGCACCTTGGCGCGGCTTTCCAAATCCGGCGTCATGGCTTTGAGCAGGATGGAGGCGCGCACCGTGTCGATGGCCTTGTCGGCGGGCACTAGCAAGGGCGGCGGCGGCCGGCGGCTCATCATCTGCAGCGCGCTGAGCAGACGGCCCTGGGCGCCGCGCTCCCGCGCCAAGTCCGTAACCAGTTCGGCCTCGCGCTCGGTCAGTTGCTGGAGGCGGGCGCGCTGATCGTCGATCTGACGGTCGCCGGTCTGTTCGTCGGCCCGCAGCGAGGCCAGGCGGCGCTCCAACTGAGCCAGTTCGGTCTTGGCGGCGTCGGCGTCGGCGCGCAGACGACGGGCGCGCACCGTCTCGTCGCGGTATTCGGCCTGAATGCGCGACAGTTCGCTCTCGGGCGCCTGCCCACCAAAGCTTGGGCGGCTCATCGCCGGGGCGGCGCAGACAAAACCCGTCAGCAGGGCCAGCGATAAGGGTATGGCGCGACGCATGTCAGTCGCGATGATAGGGCGATCCGGCCAGGATGGTCACGGCCCGATACAACTGTTCGGACAGCATGGCGCGCGCCAGGGCATGGGGCCAGGTCTGGGGACCGAAGGCCAGGGTCGAGGACGCGGCCTCGCGCACGCTGGCGTCCAGCCCGTCCGCTCCGCCGATGGCGAAGACCAGACGGCGCTCGCCCTGATCCCTCAGTTTGGCGATGTGGTCGGCGAAGGCGCGCGAGGAATAGGTCTTGCCGCGCTCGTCGCAGGCGATCAGGTGCGATCCTTCGGCGGCCGCGAGGATCAACTCGGCCTCCGGCGCCTTGCCGGGTCTGCGGGCTTCCAGATCGATCAGTTCGAGGGGACCGAGGCCAAGCGCGCGTCCCGACAGGGTGGCGCGCTTGGCGTAGTCGTCGGCGAGCGTCGCTTCAGGCCCCCGGCCCGGTCGGCCGATGGCGACGATGCTCAGCTTCATGGTGTCAGTCGCGGACCATGCGGTGGGCGGAATCGACCGCCCAGATCTTTTCGATGTTGTAGAAGGTGCGGACTTCCGGGCGGAACAGGTGCACGATCACATCGCCGGCGTCGATCAGAACCCAGTCGCAGTGCGGCAGGCCCTCGACCTTGGCCTTGCCCAGCCCCTGTTCTTTGAGCGTGCGCAGCAGGTGGTCGGCGATGGCGCCGACGTGACGGTGCGAACGACCGGACGCCACGATCATGGTGTCGGCCATGGCGCTTTTGCCCTTCAGGTCGATCAGGACCATGTCCTGGGCCTTGTCCTCGTCGAGGCGGCTCAGCAGGGCTTCTTCCAGCGGCGTGGAGCCGACGGGGCGGGGAGCGGAATCGTCGAAGCCGCGCGGGGAGGCGTCGGATTCAAAGCCGTCTTCGGAATGGAGAGGTTCGATAGGGTCCATCTCGTGCGCCGTATTCGAAACGGCGGCGTCTTGCGTATCATACGCGGGCGAGGGGGTCAGCGGAGGGCTCCGGGAGCGTTGACTAAAGAAGCCCTCTAGCACGGATGGGCCGCAACGTGAACCGCCGCCCGAATCATCCGGCGATCACGAGGTCGCGCGCTCGCCTTTTCCGGTCCTGATCGCCGTGGACGACAGGGGGTTGAGCGGCGCCGTCAGATAGGTCCAGGCGGGCGCCTGAAGCGTCGGCAGAAGCCCCGCCTGCTGGGCCGGAATGCGGAAACCGGCGAAGCGGGCGGCGGCGGGCGCCGTGCGGCTGTCCAGCAGCGAACCCGGCCGGGCGATGACCGCCACCGGCATCAGCCGCATGATGTCGGTCCAGCCTCGCCAGCGGTGGAAGCTGGCCAGATTGTCCGACCCCATCAGCCAGACGAAATGCACGCCGGGATGCCGCGCGACCAGAAGGCGCAGGGTGTCCACGGTCCAGGCGACGCCGGCCCGACTCTCGAAGTCCGAGACGATCATCGACGGACCGCGTGCGTGCTGGCGCGCCGAGGCCATGCGGTCCTTCAGCGGCGCGCTGTGACGGGCATCCTTCAACGGGTTCTGCGGCGAGACCAGCCAGACGACCCGGTCGAGATCCAGACGTCGCATGGCGGTCTCGGCGACATGGGCGTGACCGTCGTGGGCGGGATTGAAGGAGCCGCCGAACAGGCCGACCTTCATGCCTGGAGCGAGGATCAAGCCGTCGCGTAGCGCCCCGGAGCGGGGGCCGGCGCCTTTGGGCGCGGGACCGGCGTGGAAGAAGGACAAGCGGCGTCTCGGGCGGCGGGCGTTGTGCTCAGCGGCGCCCTTATAGCGCGCGCCCATGCTCCGCCTACAGAATTCGTTCTCAGACGGCGGCGTCGAACAGGGCGTCGCGCGCCACGTCGGCATGGGTCATGGGGAACAGGTGTCCGCCGCCGGACACGACCTCGACCGAGACATTGGGCAGGCCACGGGGCTGGATCGGCACATGGGTCAGGGCGCCATGCTCGGCTTTGAGGATGCGAACCGGTCCGGGATAGCGTTTCATGGCCCGCCACGGATCGTGCGCCTGGGCTGCGTAGTTGGCCGCCTCCCAGGCCGGCGCGGCGGTCAGGCTGAATCCGCCGTCGCCTTCGTTCAAACCTTCGGAAAGATAGTCGGCCAGGACCATATCGGGCCAACCCTTGAACGCGCCGCGCCCGCGATAGGCGGCCATGGCCTGTTCGCGGCTGTCGAACTGGCTGCGACGGCGCAGGGTAGCCTTGGCGATAGGGATCGCCTTCATCAGCTTGTGGGCGAAGGGCAGGTTGAAGGCGAAGACCGCCGAGCGTTTCCAGATCACCGGATCGAACAGCACCAGGCTGGACACCCGATCCGGCCGGACGGCGGCCGCCAGAAGCGAGGCCGTGCCGCCCATCGAATGGCCGGCCATGACCACGGGCGGGCCGTCGATGGCCTCCAGCAGCGCCAGCAGGTCGTCGCGGTGGTCCAGCCAGCTGGTCTTGGGCCTCGCGAAGGTCGGCAAGGCCGATCGGCCATGCCCTCGCAGATCCGGCGCCCAGATCCGCAAGGACGCCGACAACGGCGACAACAGGCTGCGATAGGTGGCGGCGTTGAAGCCGTTGGCGTGAGAGAAGATCAGGTCGACCGGCCGGTTCGGATCGCCGAAATCCAGCACGGCCATCGCGCCGGCGCCCCAGCGATTGTCGATCGGCACGGACAGGCGACGCGGTGGGGACATCAACGCCGCATCCATGGTCATGCGACGTCGCGACAGGCGGCGCAGCGACCGTGCGCCTCGATCGTCGTGCGGGCGATGGCGTAGCCGGCGGCGGATGCGGCGGCGTTCATGGCGCTCTGGTCCGGGCCGCTGACCTCGCGCGTCGCGCCGCAGCAGTCGCAGATCAAAAAGGCGGCCGCGTGGGCGGCCTCGCCGTCGTCGGTGCAGGCGACATAGGCGCTGATCGAGGCGATGCGGTGGACCATGCCCAGCCGTTCCAGAAACTCCAGCGCGCGATAGACGGTCGGCGGCTTGGCGGCCTGGCCGTCTTCGCCGAAGCGCGCGATCAGATCGTAGGCCTTCACCGGCTCGCCGCTTTCCAGCAGCAGCGCCAGGACGCGCCGACGCTGGGCGGTCATCCGCTCGCCCTGCTGGACCGCGCGCGCCTCGGCCGCCGCCAAGGCGCGGTCCAGCGCCCCGCCGTTCAGGCCGGAGTGGTCATGGTCATGATCGCAGGCGAAACCCATACGCCACAGCTAATGGCTGGCGATCCCCACTGCAACCGACGCATCGCGGGTTTGCCGGTTGCGCGGCGTTGGGCTAGAAGGCCCGCCTTCCGATCTTTAACCAGAGCGTCCTCGCTTCATGACCGACACGAACAATTCGCCGCTTGAAGGCAACGTCCTCTTCTACACCAACCCCGAACCGCTGGATCAGAGCGTCCACGGCGGCTTGGGCGTGAACCCGAGCGACAAGCCCTACGCCTTCGTGGCCCAGACCAATATCGTGCCGCTGACGGTCACCGAATTCTCGGCCGCCGCCCTGTCTTACCCGATCATCTTCACCGGCGAGAACCGCCAGCCGGTGGCCGTGATGGGCCTGAGCTCCAACGAAAACCTGTTCGTCGCGCCGGACGGCGAGTTCCGCGCCGACGCCTATGTGCCGGCCTATGTGCGCCGCTATCCGTTCGTCTTCGCCGACGACAAGCAGAACCAGCGCCTGATCCTGTGCATCGACCGCGGCGCCTCGATCGTCGCCGAGGGCGGCCAGAACCCGCTGTTCGTCGACGGCCAGCCCAGCGACTACACGAATATGGCGATGGAGTTCTGCAACAACTTCGAACAGGAGCGCCAGCGCACCGAGGGCTTCGTCGCTCTGGTCAAGGATCTGGACCTGCTGGACATCCGCGAAGCCCACTTCACGCCGCGCAATCCCGACGGCACGCCGGGTCAGCCGCAGAAGCTGGCCGAATACTATGCGGTGTCGGAAGACAAGCTGCGCGCCCTGCCCGCCGAGAAGCTGGTCGAGCTGCGCGACAACGGCGCCCTGGGCCAGATCTACGCCCACCTGGTGTCGCTGGTCGGTTGGGATCGCCTGATCGCCATGGCCGTGATGCGTCAGGCCCAGGCCCCGACGTCGGTCAACTAGGATCCGGTCTGTCGAAGATCGATCAACGCCCCGCCGGTTCGCCGGCGGGGCGTTTTTCGTTTCAGCGGCGCGAGAACAGCGCGCGCGTCAGGCAGGAAAAGACCAGACGCCCGGCCTCGTCCAGCAGGTCATGCGAGGCGATGACGATGCCCTTGTCGTCGCCGACCGGGTCCTTGCCCATCACTGTCATGCGACCCCGCAAGAGTTCGCCGGCCGGCGGATTGCGCATGTAACGCAGCCCATCGACGGCCAGGACCTTGGTCTGGGCCCAGCCGCCGGACTTGTCGGCCGCCAGTCGACTCCACAGCACATAGACCATGGCGTCCGGTGCGCCGTAGGCCACGTCCCAGCCCGGCGAGAACCGCTCGATGAAGACGTCCAGCGCCCCCTGATCGACCGCACAGGCGCCCAGCGGCACAACCTGCCCCACCTCCAGGTCTTCGAAATGGACGTGCAGCGGATCGCTCATGCGCAGACCTTGGGTTCAGGCGGGTTCTTCGGAAACGCGAACCAGCAGCTTGCCGTCGTGATCGCCGGTGAACAAGCGATTCAACGAGCCTACCGCGCCTTCCAGCCCGTCGTCGACGTGAACCTTCCATTTCACCCGGCCGTCCGCCAGCCACGGGCCCATTTCCGCGACCATCTCGCGAGCGCGAGGGGCGTAGTCCAGAACCAGGAAGCCCTGGACGTGCAAGCGATGGGTGATGATGCGCGCGAAGTTCGGCGACGGCGGCGCCTTGGTCGCATTGTAGGAGGACACAAGGCCGCAGACCGCCATCCGGCCATGGACCTTCAGCCGGTTGAACACCGCGATCATGATGTCGCCGCCGACATTCTCGAAGTTCAGATCGACGCCGTCGGGGGCCAGACGATCCAGCGCCTCGCCGACATCCTCGTTCTTGTAATCGATGGCCGCGTCGAAGCCGAGTTCGTCGGTCAGCCAGGCGCACTTCTGCGGGCCGCCCGCGATGCCGATGACGCGGCAGCCGCGCTGTTTGGCGATCTGCCCCGCGACGGAGCCGACCGCGCCGGCGGCCGCCGAGATGACGATGGTCTCGCCTTCCTTGGCCTTCAGCACGTCGGTGACGCCGAAATAGGCGGTCAGGCCGGTCATGCCAAGCACCGACATATTCGCGGTCAGCGGCAAACCGGGCGCACGATGCACCGGACGCAGGCCGCTTTCCGGCACGACCGCATAGTCGGCCCAGCCGCCCGAGGTCGGCATGACGACATCGCCTGTTTTGAAGCGGCTGGATCGCGAGGCTTCGACCACGCCCAGCGTCAGGCCGCGCATGACCTCGCCCAGGCCGACCGGCGGCAGATAACCCTCGGAATCGTTCATCCAGGTGCGATTGGTCGGGTCCAGCGACAGATAGACGGTGCGGACCAGCACCTCGTTCTCCTTCAGATCAGGGATGGCCGTCTCGACCAGTTCCAGATCGCCGGGCTGGATCAGGCCCTTGGGTCGCTGGCGCAGCACCCATTGACGGTTCGTCTTGCCGCTTGTCGAAGCCATTAGCGTCTCTCCGTGCGTTTTCTTTGACCACCATCTTGGCCGCGACGGCGGCTTCGGTCGAGGTGCGCGCCAAGAAAAAAGCGACCCTTTCGGATCGCTTTGAAGTGGCATCATCGAGAATGAGGCGCGGAGGCGGCATGATCAGCTTTCGCAGATCAAGTCGGGGGGCGTCGCCGCCTCCACGGACCGATAACGGCGGCGCCCGAAGCCGGTTCCCGTTCTCGATCGCTTTTTTTGCGCTTTCGTACTTTGGCCCATCAATGCCGGCGCAAACCAAAGAAAAGGCCTCGATCCCGAGGGACCGAGGCCGATCTTGTCGTCAACGAAAGATCGCGTTTTAAGCGGCTTCCTTCTGGCGCGACGGGTGGAAGAACAGCGCCTGGCTGATCGCCGCCTTCACCGTTTCCGGCTGGAAGGGCTTGGTGATCAGGAATGTCGGTTCGGGACGCTCGCCGGTCAACAGACGCTCCGGGAAGGCGGTGATGAAGATCACCGGCACGTCCATGGTCTTCAGGATATCCTTGACCGCATCAATGCCCGACGAGCCGTCGGCCAGCTGGATGTCAGCCAGTACCAGACCCGGCTTGTGGCGGGCGACGGCGTCGATCGCCTCGTCGTGCGTCGTGGCGGTGCCGGTGACGCGGTGACCCAGTTCCGTGACCAGGCTCTGGATGTCGGCCGAAATGATGGCCTCGTCCTCGATGACCAGAACATCGGTGGCCAGTTCGGCGTCGATGTCGGCTTGGGCGTCGGCGATCAGACGTTCCACGTCGCGCGGATCGGCGGACAGGATTTGCGCGGCTTCCGAGGGGGTGAAGCCTTCAAGCGCGGTCAGCAGGAAGGCCTGACGCGAGCGCGGGGCGATACGCAGCAGACGCTGCGAGGCGTCGCTGCCCGTGGTTTCCAGCGTGCCAGTTTCCAGCTGCGCGCCGGTCGAGGACCAGATCGCGTGGAAGACATGATAAAGAGCGACCCGCGGCGTCATGTCAGCCGACAGCTGCTGCTCGCCGGCGGCCAGGGCCTCCAGAGCGACGCGGACATAGTTGTCGCCGGTAGATTGATCGCCGGTCAGGGCGCGTGCGTAACGGCGCACATAAGGAAGGTGCGGCGCGAGTCTGGCCAGAAGGCTCATTCAGATAGTCCCCGACAAATCACAGCCCGGCCGGCAAGGCGGGGCGCTACATCAGCCCTAAACGTCACATTCGCATCACGGTTCCGCCGTGGCGAACAAGCTTTAGCATTAAAAGACGTCCATGCAGGAACCCGGCCGGTCTGATGACGTTTGAGACCGACATCTTCTCGCGATGACAGTTGGGTGGGCTTGGCTCTGTCTATGATCGATTCTCCGGACTCCTCTCGTCCCAAAGGCGAACAGAAGGGGGAGGCAGGGCTTGAAGAAGCTCGCCTTCGCCAACAGGCCATTGGCGTCAAGCTGCGGCACATGTTCGACGAGGTCGTCAACGAACCCGTGCCCGATGAGTTTCTCGATATCCTGAAACGCGCCGACGCCAAGTCTTCGGACAGCGCCGCATGAGCACCTCACGCCTGGGCGCCGCCCCCAAACCCGCGTCGGCCGACGACGAGGGCTTCAAGCGCGAACTGGTCCTGCTGATCCCGCATCTGCGCGCCTTCGCCCGGACCTTGACCGGCGACCCGACCGCCGCCGACGATCTGGCGCAGGACGCCATGATGAAGGCCTGGGATGCGCGCGCCAGCTATCAGATGGGCACGAACATGAAGGCCTGGACCTTCATGATCCTGCGCAACCAGTTCTATTCCGAAAAGCGCCGCTCGTGGCGCCAGTCGCAGCTGGATCAGGAGGCCGCCGAGCGGACCCTGGTCGCCGTGGACGATCCCGAGGCGCCCGTCGCTCTGGACGAACTGCGTCAGGCTCTGAAGACCCTGCCCGAAGAGCAACGCGAAGCCTTGATTCTGGTCGGCGCCGGCGGCTTCGCCTATGAAGAAGCAGCCGAAATCTGCGGCTGCGCCGTCGGCACGGTGAAGAGCCGCGTCAGCCGCGCACGCCGGGCCTTGCAAGCCACGCTGGAGCGGGGCGGTTACGGCCGCGACGGTGAAGCGGCCGGCGACGCCATGCGCACGATCTTGGGCGAGGCCGACAGGCTGGCCGGCGCCCGGAGCTAAGCGGCGGTGAACGAGACGAGCAGGGAGGCCTCCAGGTCGCGGCTCGGTCGCACGTGGAAATCGGATCGCTTTCAGGGCATCCGGTTTCGACTGGGTGCGGCCATGGCCATGGCCCTGCTGCCGATCTTCGTTCTCAGCCTGATCCAGACCCAGGCGGACTTCCAAAGACAGGCCGACGACCGGCAGGTCGACCTTCAACTGGCGGCCGAACGCAGCGCCTCCAGCGCCAAGGCCAAGCTGGACAGCGCCCAGGTGCTGTTGCGCGCGCTCAGCCCCGATGCGGTCGGCCCCTATTGCGCACCGCGCCTGACGGCGCTGGTCGGACGTCTGGAAGGTTACGAGGGTCTGTATCGCATCAGCCCGACGGGCGAGGCGGTGTGCGCCTCGGGCCGGGCGGACGGCGTGAGATCCGGCGTGGCGCCCGCCGCCCAGGCGACCTGGTTCCAGCGGTTGCGCAATGGCGAAGAACTGGTCGTCATGCGCGCCCCCGATGGCGCCGGCTATGAAGGCGCGCTGATCGTGGCCACCCGCGCCGAGCGCCCGATGGGCCGTTTCGACGGCGCCATGGTCGCCGTGATCCCCTTCTCCGCCCTGCAACCCGATGTGGCCGACCCCGCCCTGCCCTCGGACGCGGAAGCGGTATTGACCGACGGCGCCGGCCGCATTCTGACGGCCAGCGATCCCGACGTCTTCAAACTGTCGGCCGGCGACGACATCGCCGGCTGGGTCGGCCGAGCGCGCGATCAAGGGTCCGCCGTGTTCGAAGCGAAGGATGCGCAGAATCAGCGCCGCGACTATGCGGGCGCGGCCCTGGCCGGCGGCGATCTTTACGCCCTGTTGTCAGCCCCGGCGCCCGGCTGGCTGTCATGGGCGCGGCTCAATCCGATCGGCACCCTGCTGCTGCCGCTGGGCGCTTGGTTGACGGCGTTCGCGGCGGTGATGCTGCTGTCCGAACGCATCTTCATCCGCTGGCTGGACTATCTGGAGCGGGTCGCGGCCATCTACGCCAAGGGTCGGTTCTCGGTGCGTCCGCTGCAGGCGATGAACGCCCCGTCGGAAATCCGCACCATGGCGCGCACCCTGGACGAGATGGCCGAGGCTATCACCCTGCGCGACCGCGAGCTGACGGACGCCTTGATGGAAAAGGACGCGCTGATGCGCGAAATCCATCACCGGGTGAAGAACAACCTTCAGATCATCTCCTCCCTGCTGTCGATGCAGCAGCGCGCGCTAACCGATGCACCGGCCAAGGCGGCGCTGGGTGATACGCGCCAGCGCATCTCGGCCTTGGCCCTGATCTACCGCACCCTTTATCAGAGCAACGACATCCGCCACGCCGATGCGCGCGAGTTTCTGAACGAACTGGTGGGACAGCTGATCGCAAGCGAAGCCGGGCGCGGACCGGTGGTCATCAGCTCGGTGGACGCCGATTCCCTGCATGTCGATCCCGACAAGCTGGCGCCCCTGGCGCTGTGGCTTGTCGAAGCGGTCAGCAATGCGCAGAAACACGCCTTCGCCCACAGCGGCGGCGAGCTGAAGGTGCGCTTCCGCGTCCAGGGCGAGACATCGGTTCTGGAAGTCGAAGACAATGGCCCAGGCGCCCAGGCCGGCGCCGAGGTCGGGGTGGGCCGCACCCTGATGAGCGCCTTCGCCAAACAGCTGCGCGGCGAGACCGAGTTCGCCGCCCCGCCCGGCGGCGGCACCATCGCCCGCATGATCTTCGCCACCCCCGAAGCACTCGCGCCCGTCGATCCGGCGGACAAGACGCCCGGAACCGCAGCGCTGGCGTCGCGTTGATGAGCCGAGACCGGCGGAGTTTCACCCCGGCCAACCCTGGAGCTTCCCCTATGCGCAAGATTTTCGTTCTGGTCGCCGCCGCCGCCGCCCTGACCACCGCCGCCTGCAACACTGTCGAAGGCGTGGGCCGCGACACCCAGGCCGCCGGCCAGGCCGTGACCGGCGCCGCTCAAGACGCCAAGAACTAATCGACGGCTGCAGCCCAGGCTGAAGCATTCGACCGGCAAGGCCCCGCATCGTCGGGGCCTTGTTCGTTTCAGGACCGCGATAGGAGCCATCCCGTGAACCACACCGCCCGCGACGCCGGCCTCAAACTCTTGCGCCAGCACGCCCTGATCGCCGGCAAGGCCGTACCCGCCAACGGCGGCGGCATCGCCGTCGATGATCCGGCGACCGGCGATGTGATCGGCCACGTCCCCGATCTGGGCGCCGACGAGACCGAACAGGCCATCGCGGCGGCGAGCGAGACGTTCAAGACCTGGTCGCGATCCGACCCGCACGCGCGCGCCGCCTTCCTGCGCAAATGGGCGGCGCTGATCGACGACAACCTGGAGGGTCTTGGCGCCCTGATGGCGCTGGAGAACGGCAAGCCGTTCGAGGAGGCCAAGGGCGAGGTCACCTACGCCAACGGCTTCTTGAAATGGTTCGCGGGCCAAGCCGAGCGGCTGATCGGCGAGACCCAGGACAGTCCGCTGGGCCATCTGATCCTGACCTATCGCGAGGCTGTCGGACCCTGCGCCCTGATCACGCCCTGGAACTTCCCCGCCGCCATGCTGACGCGAAAGCTGGGGCCGGCGTTCGCGGCAGGCTGCACCGCCGTGGTCAAGCCGGCCAGCCAGACGCCCTTCACCGCCATCGCCCTGGCCGAACTGGCCTATGAAGCGGGCCTGCCGAAAGGCGCCCTGTCGATCGTCACCGGGGACGCCGCCACCATCGGCAAGGCGCTGACCGACAGCCCGGACATCCGCAAACTGTCCTTCACCGGCTCGACCGGGGTAGGCCGCAAACTGGCCGAGCAGTGCGCGGGAACGCTGAAGCGGGTGTCGATGGAGCTGGGCGGCGCGGCGCCGCTGATCGTCTTCGCCGACGCCGATCTGGATCTGGCCGTGGCGGAGACCATCAAGGGCAAGTTCAGGAACTCGGGCCAGACCTGCGTCTGTCCGAACCGCGTCTATGTCGAGCGGTCGGTCGCCGAGACCTATGCCGAGAAACTGGCCGCCGAGGTGGCCAAGATCGTGGTCGGTCCCGCCTTCGACGACGGCGTGAAGGTCGGGCCGCTGATCGAGGACAAGGCCATCGACAAGGTCGAAAAGCATGTGGCGGCGATCAAGGCCGACGGCGGACGCGTGCTGACCGGCGGCTCGCGCCACGATCTGGGCGGCCGCTTCTTCCAGCCGACCGTCACCTTGGGCGGAAATGATGAACTGTTCCGTGAGGAAGAGACGTTTGGCCCCATGATCCCCGTCTTCGCCTTCGACACCGAGGACGAGGCGCTGGAGAAGGCCAACGCCAGCGACTATGGCCTCGCCTCCTATCTGTTCACGCGCGATCTGGACCGGGCCATGCGGTTCAGCCGTCGGATTGAGGCGGGGATGTGCGGGGTCAACACCGGCCTGATCTCCACCGCTGTCGCCCCGTTCGGCGGGGTCAAGCAGTCGGGCTATGGCCGCGAAGGCTCGATCCACGGCATCGACGAATATGTGGACGTCAAGACGGTGACGCTGGCGCTGAAATAGCGCCGGGTCGCCGGGCCTGTAATTCGCCGCGCTTCTGCGGCATAAGCCCGCGATGAAGTTCCTCGACCAGGCCAAGATCTATATCCGCTCCGGCAACGGCGGCGCGGGCTCCGTTTCGTTTCGACGCGAGAAATTCATCCCGAACGGCGGCCCGGACGGCGGCGACGGCGGCAAGGGCGGGGATGTCTGGATCGAGGCGGTCGAGGGTCTGAACACCCTGATCGACTATCGCTATCAGCAGCATTTCAAGGCCCAGACCGGCCACCACGGCCAGGGGCGCCAGATGCACGGCGGCAAGGGCGAGGACGTGCATCTGAAGGTCCCCGTCGGCACCCAGGTGCTGGACGAGGACAAGGAAACGGTCCTGCTAGACATGGACACGCCCGGCAAGATGGAGCTGTTGCTGAAGGGCGGCAACGGCGGCTGGGGCAATGTGCGCTTCAAGGGGCCGACCAACCAGGCGCCGACCTACGCCAACCCCGGCCAGGACGGTCAGGAACGCTGGATCTGGCTGCGGCTGAAGCTGATCGCCGACATCGGTCTGGCGGGTTTGCCCAATGCCGGAAAGTCGACCTTTCTGTCGGCCGCTAGCGCCGCCAAGCCCAAGATCGCCGACTATCCGTTCACCACCCTGGCGCCGAACCTGGGGATGGTGGACCTGTCGCCGTCAGAGCGGTTCGTCATCGCCGACATTCCTGGCCTGATCGAGGGCGCCAGCGAGGGCGCGGGCCTCGGCACGCGGTTCCTGGGCCATGTCGAACGCTCGGCCAGCCTGATCCACCTGATCGACGGCACGCAGGACGATGTCGTCGAGGCCTACCGCATCATTCGGGGCGAACTGGAGGCCTATGGCGAGGGTCTGGCGGACAAGGCCGAAATCCTGGCCCTGAACAAGATCGACGCCCTGACGCCGGAGGCGCGCGAGGAGAAGGCCGCCGAACTGGAGGCTGTCGCCGGTCGCCGTCCCATGCTGGTGTCCGGCGTGTCGGGAGAGGGCGTGCCCGCCTTGCTGCGCGCCGCCTGGGCCGAGGTGAAGAAGACGCGCGGCGCCCTGGCCGGCGATAGCGACGCGGACCAGATCAGCGGTTGGCAGCCCTGATCAAGCCTCCGTTGCGGGTTCCGGTTCGGGCTTGCGGCGGGTCGGCTTCGGTTTGTCGGTCGTCTTGCCCTCGTTCGCATAGGGCTCGCCGTCGCCCGACAGCAGGATCGCCATCCAGCGCGAACCCTTGAACTCGGCCAGGATCGCCATGGCCATGACCGCCAGCGGCGTCGACAGGAACATGCCGACCACGCCCCACAGCTTGCCCCAGAAGGCCAGGGCCAGCAGCACCACGACTGGGTCGATGTTCTGGTTGTCGCCCTGCATGCGCGGCTGGATGAAGTTGCCGACGACGAACAGGATCACCTGCAACCCGACCAGCAGGATGGCGGCGGGCCAATAGCTTTCGAACTGGACCAGGGCGAACAGCGGCGGGGCCAGACCGGCCACCGCCCCGCCCAGAACAGGGATGAAGCCGACGATGAAGATCACGAAGGTCCAGAACTCGGCGTTCTGAAGCCCGACGGCCCGCATCAGGATCCAGGCGACGACGCAGATCATCGCGCCGGTCACCGACTGCACCCAGATATAGCCCTCTACCCCGCCGCGTACGCGCTGGAACACCGCGACCGCCTCGTCGCGCTGGGCCTCGGACGGGAACATGGCGACGATTTTGCGCCGGAAGCCGACCTGAGAGGCCAGCAGAAAGCCCAGATAGATCAGGACGAAGAAGGCGCCCGAGGCGATGCCCTGCACCTGGAACGCCATGGATGTCAGCCAGCCGCGCACATCGACGCCGCTGATCAGATCCTGCGCCGTCGGCGGATTGGCCAAGCGCACCAGCCCATAGGCGTCGCGAATGATCTGATCGATGCGCGGGCCGATGTTGGCCGACACGCCGGACGCCTCGCCGAAGAAGCCCGCCGCCCCGTTCACGATGATGGCGATGGAGGCGAAGAAGGCCAGCACCACCAGCGTCAGGGCCGCGATCCCGGCCATGCGGCTGTTCAATGGCGTGCGCGCCTCGACCGACCGCTTCACCCCGTCGATCATGATCAAGAGAAAGATGGCCATCGCCAGCGGCGTCAGGATGTCGCGCAGCCAGTAGATCGCCGCCCCGGCCGCGACCGTGGCGATGACGCCGAGGGCATTGCGAGCGGCGACCGAGGATGGCGTGGCGATGGGGTTTTTCATGAGCATGTTGTCGAACCGCCCGCCGTCGCCGTCAATCGCTGTTCCGAGCGCGCGGGGAACGCGCTAGACCTTTGCCGGAGACGCCATCGGAGACCCCAATGCCCGACGCCCTGCCCGGCCTGTTCCTCGGCCAGTCCGACGCCGCCCAGCCGGAAAATCTGCTGTTCAACCGCGCCAACCGTCACGGCGTCGTCGCCGGCGCGACCGGCACCGGCAAGACGGTCACGTTGCAGATCATGGCCCAGGGCTTTTCCGACGCCGGGGTGCCGGTCTTCTGCGCCGATGTGAAGGGCGACCTGTCGGGCATCTCTCAGGTCGGCGCGCCGAATGAGAAGCTGATCGCCCGCGCAGCCGAGATGGGCCTGACCCTGACGCCGCGCGCCGCCCCGACCGTCTTCTGGGACCTGTATGGCCAGAAGGGGCATCCGATCCGCACCACGGTGTCCGAGATCGGTCCGGTGCTGATGGCGCGGATGCTGAACCTGAACGAGGTGCAGGAGGGCGTGCTGACCGTCGTCTTCCACGTCGCGGACAAGGAAGGTCTGCTGCTGCTGGACCTCGACGACCTGAGGAGCCTGCTGGTCTATGTCGGCGAGAACGCCGAACGGATCGGGCGCGAGGTCGGCAATGTCGCCCCCGCCTCCATCGCCGCCATCCAGCGCGCGCTGTTGCAGGTCGAGCAGCAGGGCGGCGACGCCTTCTTCGGCGAACCGGTGCTGAAGCTGGAAGACATGATCCGCGTCGGCCTGGACGGCCGGGGCCAGGTCAATGTCCTGGATTCGACCCGGCTGATGAACAGCCCGCGCCTGTACGCGGCCTTCCTGCTGTGGCTGCTGTCGGAGCTGTTCGAACAGCTTCCCGAGGTGGGCGATCCGGAAAAGCCGCGCCTGGTCTTCTTCTTCGACGAGGCGCATCTGCTGTTCAACGACGCCCCCCGCGCCCTGCTGGAAAAGGTCGAACAGGTCGTGCGCCTGATCCGGTCAAAAGGCGTCGGGGTCTATTTCGTGACGCAAAACCCGGCCGATATTCCCGACAGCGTCCTGGCCCAGCTGGGCAACCGCATTCAGCACGCGCTTCGCGCCTATACGCCGTCGGAACAGAAGGGGCTGAGGGCGGCCTCGCAGAGTTTCCGCGCCAACGCCGCCTTCGACACGGCCGAGGCCATTCAGGCTCTGGGCGTGGGCGAGGCCCTGGTGTCGGTGCTGGACGAAAAGGGCGCGCCGACCATCGTGGCCCGCACCAAGATTCGCCCGCCGGCCTCGCGCCTGGGTCCGGCGACCGATACGGAGCGCGCCGCCGTCATGGCCGCCAGTCCGGTGCGGGGCCTTTACGAGCAGGTGCTGAACCGCGAATCCGCCGCCGAAATCCTGGCCAACCGCCACAGCGCCGCCGATCAGGCTGAAGTTCAGGCCAAGGCGCAGGCCGAGGCCGACAAGGCCGCCGCCGCTCAGGCCAAGGCCGATCAGAAGGCCGCCGAGGCGCGGGCGAAGGCTCAGGCTCAGGCCGAAGCGCGGGCGGCGCGCGAGGCCGCAAGGCCGGCGCGTCGGTCCACCCGCGAAACCCCGGTCGAGGCGCTGACCAAGTCGGTCCTGCGCACCGCTGGGTCGACCCTGACCCGCGAGCTGATGCGCGGTCTGCTGGGCGGGCTGAAGCGGCGCTAGGTTCCACTCGGGTCTTGCAACGGGGCGGGGGCGAGCGCATCTCCCGCCCATGTTCATCCAGACCGAACCCACGCCCAATCCGAACGTGCTGAAGTTCCTGCCCGGCCGCGACGTGTCGCCGACCGCCGCGCTGGAATATCGCACCATCGACGAGGCGACGGCCTCTCCGCTGGCGGAGGCCTTGTTCGAACTAGAAGGCGTCGACGGCGTCTTCTTCGGCGCGGACTATGTTTCGGTGACCCGCCAGCCTCAGGGTCCGGAATGGTCGGAGATGAAGGCGCCGATCCTGGGCGTCGTCATGGATCACTTCGTCTCGGGTCAGGCGCTGACGCGCGGCGCCGGCGGCGAAACCGACGGCCATGCCGAGGACGACAGCGAGATCGTCGCCGAAATCAAGGCCCTGCTGGACAGCCGCATTCGTCCCGCCGTGGCCCAGGACGGCGGCGACATCCTGTTTGATTCTTTCGACGAGGCGACGGGCGTGCTTAACCTGCGGATGCGCGGCGCCTGCGCCGGCTGCCCGTCGTCGTCGGCGACCTTGAAGGCCGGGGTCGAGCAGATGATGCGCCACTATGTCCCCGAAGTGACGCGGGTCGAGCAGACCCTCTGATCCGGACGCGGTGGCGGTTCTGCGACGCGCCGCCTAGAAGACGCCCATGAGACTTCTGGTGATCGATACGGCGCTCGGCGCCTGCACGGCGGCGGTGTTCGAGGACGATCGCGCGGTCGCCGTGCGCTTCGAGCCGATGACCAAGGGACATCAGGAACGGATCGGCGGCCTGGTGCGCGACGTCATGGCCGAGGCGGGCGGCGGTTTCGATAGCCTGGACCGGATCGGCGTCACGGTCGGGCCGGGCTCGTTCACCGGTCTGCGCGTCGGCCTGGCCTTTGCCCAGGGTCTGGGCGCGGCGCTGGATCGGCGGGTCGTCGGTCTTTCGGCGCTGGACGCGCTCGCCGCCTCGCTCACCGATCAAGATGGTCCCATCGCAGCCCTGATCGATGCGCGGCGCGGTCAGGTCTATGCGCGCCTCTTCGCCGACGGCGGGCCGCTTGGCCCCGATGAAGCGTTATCGGTGGAAGAGGCCGCGCGGCGGATCACCGACATCGGACCGGGCGTCGCTTTGGTCGGCAATGGCGCGGCGGTCGTGACCCAGGCCTTTCCCGACCTGCCCTTCGCCCATCTGGACGATCGGGTCGCAGCGTCTCCGGGGGCGCTGGCCCGCCTGGCCGCCGCCGCAGATCCGGCGACCCATCCGCCCCGTCCGCTCTATCTGCGTGCGCCCGACGCCACGCCGCCCAGCCGCCTGCCGGGTCAGCCGCGCCAGCCCGCGCCATGACGGCGGTGAACCCCGCCTCACTCGCCGCCTTGCACGCCCAGGCCTTCGCCGCGCCGTGGGGGGCCGACACCTTCGCCGATCTGCTGTCGCAGCCGGGCGTGCTGGCGGTCAGCGAGCCCGACGGCTTCATCCTGATCCGGACCGTGGTCGACGAGGCGGAAATCCTGACCCTGGCCGTGGTCCCGTCCGCGCGTCGCCGCGGACTGGGGCGACGTCTGGTCGAGGCGGCGGCCCTCGCTGCGGTCCAGGCCGGCGCGACGCGGCTGTTCCTGGAGGTCGCCGACGACAATATCGCCGCGCGCAGCCTGTATGAGCAGACCGGGTTCGATCCGATCGGTCGCCGCAAAGCCTATTATGCGGGCGCCGACGGATCGCGGACCGATGCGGTGGTGATGAGCCGCGACCTCTGTGCGCCTAACGCCAACCTGACGCTTCCCTGATGCGATCCAAGCCCCTATTCTAGGCGCATGGACCGGATCGAAAAACTCTGCGCCGAGCGCGGCATGCGTATGACCGAACAGCGCCGGGTGATCGCCCGGGTGCTGTCCAACGCCGCGGACCACCCGGATGTGGAAGAGCTGTATCGCCGCGCCTCGGCCATCGATCCGCACATCTCCATCGCCACCGTCTATCGCACCGTGCGCCTGTTCGAAGAGGCGGGCGTGGTCGAGAAGCATGATTTCGGCGACGGCCGCAGCCGCTATGAAGAGGCCGGCGACGATCACCACGACCACCTGATCGACACCAAGTCGGGCGAGGTGATCGAATTCTTCGACGCCGAGATCGAGCGGCTGAAGAACGAGATCGCGGAACGGCTGGGCTTCCAGCTGATCGGCCACAAGCTGGAGCTCTACGGCGTTGCGATCGAGGGCGCCGAACCGTCCAAGCGCGAAGGCCTGATCTTCACCCGCCATGCGGCGCGGGTCGATCCCGCCGATGTAGATGCGGGCTGACGCTCGGCTTGTCGCGACGCTTGCGGGCGATCATAAGCCCACGATGACCGAGACCCTGGTTCCTCAAGTCGAGACGGCGCCCGAAAAGCGTCTGTTCATCAAGACCTACGGCTGTCAGATGAACGTCTATGACAGCGAGCGCATGGCCGATGTGCTGCGCCCGCTGGGTTATGGCGTCACCGACGACGTGAAGGCCGCCGACTTCGTCATCCTGAACACCTGCCACATCCGCGAAAAGGCGGCCGAGAAGATCTATTCCGAGCTCGGCAAGCTGCGCGAGATGCGCGACATCCGGCGCGAAACTGGCGGGGACCTGACCATCGCCGTCGCCGGCTGCGTCGCCCAGGCCGAGGGCGAGGAGATCATGCGGCGTCAACCGGCCGTCGACATCGTCGTTGGTCCCCAGGCCTATCACCAGCTGCCCGAGCTTCTGACCCGCACGGCGCGGGCGCGGGGCGAGCGGATCGGCGCCGACTTCGCTCCCGACGACAAGTTCGACGCCCTGCCCGCGGCCCGCTTCACCGAGGGGCCGACCGCCTTCCTGACGGTGCAGGAGGGTTGCGACAAGTTCTGCACCTTCTGCGTCGTGCCCTATACACGCGGCGCCGAATGGTCGCGGCCGATGGCGGCGGTGCTGGAAGAGGCGAGACAACTGGCGGATCGGGGCGTGCGCGAGGTCACCCTGCTGGGCCAGAACGTCAACGCCTATGACGGCGAGCGGCCGGACGGGCGCAAGGCGACCCTGGCCGAACTGGCCTATGCCCTGGCCGAGATCCCCGGCCTGGACCGCATTCGCTATACGACCAGCCATCCCAACGACATGGCCGATGAGTTGATCGCCGCGCATGGCGATCTGGACGCCCTGATGCCCTATCTGCACCTTCCGGTTCAGGCGGGGTCGGATCGCATTTTGCGGGCAATGAACCGCAAGCACGGGCGTCAGAAATATTTCGACCTGATCGACCGAATCCGCGCTGCACGGCCCGATATCGCCATTGCGGGCGATTTCATCGTCGGCTTCCCCGGTGAGACGGATCGGGAGTTCGAGGACACGCTGGATCTGGTGCGGCGCGTGAACTACGCCGGCGCCTTCGCCTTCGCCTATTCGCCGCGACCGGGCACGCCGGCGGCGGGCATGGGCAAACAGGTCGAGCCGGAAATCGTCAAGGACCGACTGCATCGCCTGATCGGCCTGCTGACGGAACAGCAGACCGCCTTCAACGCGGCGCAGGTGGGCCGGACGCTGAACGTGCTGTTCGACAAGCCGGGACGGCATGGCCACCGTCGCCAAGCGATCGGTCGATCCCCATATCTTCAATCGGTCCACGTCGATGACGCGGATCATCTGATCGGGCAGATCGTTCCGGTCGAGATCATCGCCGGCCAGCAGAACAGTCTGTCAGGCCGGCTCTTAGCAGACGGGCTCAGGCAGCCGGGTCCCGCAGGCTCGGCGACAGCCCAAAAAGAAAAGGCCGCTTGATGGCGCGTGAGTCTGAATTCGTCCCCTTGAACGATGCCGAACTGCGGGCGGTCATCGGGCCGAACAGTCGCCACGTCGCCCTGATCGAGGACGCCTTCAAGGTGCTGGTCGAGGCCCCGGGCGGCGGGGTCTCCGTCAATGGCGGCGCCCGCGACCGCACGGACGCCCGCCAGGTGATCGAGGATCTGGCCAAGCGCGCGGCCCTGGGCGCGGAAGTCACCGAGGCCGACGTGCGCGCGGCCTTGGGACAGGCGCGCGGCGGTCGCGGCACGCCGGGCATGGCGGCGGCGGGCGTGTCGCTGCCGGGCGGCAAGCGCGGCGCCATCGTGCCCAAGACCAAGGCGCAGGCCGCCTATCTGGACATGCTGGGCCGGTGCGAACTGAGCTTCGGCGTCGGCCCGGCGGGCACCGGCAAGACCTTTTTGGCGGCGGCCTATGGCGCATCGCTGCTGCGGCGGGGGCAGGTGGACCGGCTGGTCATCACCCGCCCGGCGGTCGAGGCGGGCGAGAAGCTGGGCTTCCTGCCCGGCGACCTGAACGAAAAGGTCGATCCCTATCTGGCGCCGATCTGGGAGGCGCTGAACGACATTCTGGGCGCCGAGGACGTGCAGCGTCGCCGCGACAAGGGCGAGATCGAAGCCGCCCCCATCGCCTTCATGCGCGGCCGCACGCTCAGCCATGCCTTCGTCATCGTCGATGAAGCCCAGAACACCAGCCGCCTGCAGATGAAGATGGTGCTGACGCGCCTGGGCGAGGGCGCGCGGATGGTGGTGACGGGCGACCCGTCGCAGATCGACCTGCTGAACCCGCGCGATTCCGGTCTGGCCCACGCCCTGCGCATCCTGGACGGGGTCCAGGGCGTCGGCATCCTGAAGTTCGAGGCGTCCGACGTGGTGCGTCACGCCATGGTCGAGCGGATCGTGCGCGCCTATGACGCCGACGCCGCGCGCGGACGCCCCGCCTCGGACCTCGAAGACCCCGCATGATCGAGATTGAAGTCGAGGCCGAGGCCTGGACCGGCGCCCTGCCGGACGCCGAGGCCGTCGTCGAACGCGCGGCGCAGGCCGCGCTTGGCACGGTGGAGGGCGACATCGTCGTCCTGCTGACCGATGACGCCGCCGTGCGCGAACTGAACGGTCGGTTTCGCGACAAGGACAAGCCGACCAATGTCCTGTCCTTCCCGGCGCCGGAAAACGCCTTTCCGCATCTGGGCGACATCGTCCTGGCTTACGGCGTCTGCGCGACCGAGGCCGAGGCGCAGGGCAAGACCCTGGCCGATCATCTGAGCCATCTGGTCGTCCACGGCGTGCTGCACCTCTTGGGCCGCGACCACGATGACGACGCCGAGGCCGAGGAGATGGAGGCCGAAGAGCGCGACATCCTGGCCCAGATCGGCGTCGCCGACCCCTATCTCACCGAGCAGGACTGACCCGATGTTCCCCGACGCCCTGCTGGACCGTTTCGCGGCCCCGATCCGCGCCCTGCCTGACAGGAAACGCGCCCTGACATGGCGGCTGATACGCATCGTTCTGGCGCTGCTGGCCGGCGCCGGGACGGCCTTCGCCCATCCGCCGTTCGGCGTGCTGATCGGGCTTTTGGGCTATCCGCTGCTGATGATCCTGTCGGAGCGGTCCGACACGATGCGCGGCGCTTTCTGGATGGGCTGGCTGGCGGGGTTCGCCTATTTCTTCGTCGGCTGCTGGTGGGTGGCCGAGGCGTTTTTCGTCAATCCCGAACAGGCGTGGATGGCGCCGTTCGCGGCCAGCCTGCTCCCGGCGGGCCTGGGTCTGTTCTGGGGGACGGCCTGCGCCCTCTATCGTCGGTTCGCGCCGCTGGGCGCCGTGCGGGTGCTGTTGTTCGCCGCCCTGTTCTGCGCGGCCGAATGGTTGCGCGGTCATGTGCTGACGGGCTTTCCGTGGAATCCGGCCGGCGCGACCTGGCGCGCGGGCGGCGGCATGTCCCAGTTCGCCTCGGTCGTCGGCGTCTATGGGCTGAGCCTGGTCACGGTCGCGGCCACGGCGGCTTTCGCGCCTTTGATCGGGCCGGGCGACAAGCGCAGCCGCCTGATCTCTGCAGGCCTAGGCGCCTTGGCGCTGATCGCCGTCGGCGGCTTCGGCGCCGTCAGGCTGGCGCAATCGGACCTTCAGTTGACCGACACGGTCGTCCGCCTGGTTCAGGCCGATGTGAAGCAGGAGACCAAATGGTCGCCCGAGGCCTATCGCTCCATCGTCGATCGCTATGTCGCCCTGACGGGTCAGGCGGCGGCGCGGACGCCCAACGTCGTGGTCTGGCCCGAAGGCGCCCTGCCCGCCTCGGCCAACGACGTCTTCGCCTCCGCCGACGCCCAGGCCATCGCGGGCGCCCTGCGTCCCGGCCAGACCTTGCTGATGGGCCTGGCGCGGGGCGAGCCGGACCTGACCGCGCCCGAGGGCGCGCGCTATTACAACAGCCTGTTCGCCCTGGCTGACGAAGGCGGAGCGGGTCTTCGGGTCGCCGCCGTCTATGACAAGCACCGGCTGGTGCCGTTCGGCGAATATCTGCCCTTGGGGTCGATCATGACCTCCATCGGCCTGCGCAGCCTGGTGCATATGCCCAGCGACTTTTCCGCCGGACCGACGCCGGCCCCGATTTCGTTTCCGGGCGCTCCCCCGGCACAGGTTCTGATCTGCTATGAGAGCCTGTATCCCGGCTTCACGCCCGGCGCGGCTGGACGGCCCGAGTGGATCGTCAACGCGTCGAACGACGCCTGGTTCGGCGCGACCTCGGGCCCGCGCCAGCATCTGAACCTGGCCAGCTATCGCGCGATCGAGACCGGCCTGCCCATCGCGCGGGCCACGCCGACCGGCATTTCGGCCATGATCGATCCGTGGGGCCGGATCGTGGAGGGTCAGCGACTGGAGCCCGGCGTCATGGGCGTGATCGACGCCCCCCTGCCCCGTCCAACGGGCGTGACGCCCTATGGTCGATTTGGCGATTTCCTGTTCTTTTTCTCAATGCTAACAGCGTTCATCCTGTCCTTGTGGCCGTCGATCCGGCGATCTAGGGTCCAGGGAAGTCGAGTAGCGATCTAGGTGAAGGGTGACGGCGATGGCGCGTGAAAAGGACGAGGATCCGCACCCCGTCGATCGCCATGTCGGCCGTCGCGTTCAGGAAAAGCGTCTCGACCTTGGCCTGACCCAGACCGCCTTGGCCAAGGCCGTCGGCGTCAGCTTCCAGCAGGTGCAGAAGTACGAAAAGGGCACGAACCGCGTCTCGGCGTCGAAACTGTTCGAAATGGCCGAGTTCATGAAGGTCGGCATCCCCTTCTTCTTCGACGGCTACAGCAGCGCGACGGTCGGCGTCGCCGAAGAGGCGCCCGCCTTCGACCACGAGCATCGCCCCACCAAGACCAGCGTCGAGATCACCCGGCTGGCGCCACGCCTGCCCGCGCGCAAGCAGAAGCTGATCCTGGACATGATGCGGGATATGCTCGGCGACGACGACGCCCAGAACTGAGGGCTAGCCGACCGCGACGATCTCGGCCGACTGACCGGCCACCGTCACCTCGTCGCCGACCCTTTTGCCCATAACGGCGCGGGCGAGGGGCGAGACATGGCTGACCGAGCCGGCGGCCGGATCGGCCTCGTCCTCGCCGACGATGCGCCAGGTCTGGGCGCGCCCGTCCTCGCGCTCGATGGAGACCGAACCCCCGAACCGCACGGCCCCATCGTCCTCGGTCGGTTCGACCAACTGCGCTGAGGCGCGCCGGGCGGACCAGTAGCGCAGGTCCCGCGTCGCGCGGGCCATGGCGGTGCGGTCGCTCTCGATCGAACCTTGCACCTGGGCGGCGGTATAGGCGGCGCGGGCCGAGGCCAGTTCGGCCTCGATCGCGGCCAGCCCCTCGGGCGTGACCAGATTGGGATGGGGCGAGATCGGGCGGTCCGCCAGGTCGGCGGCGGTGGCTTCCAGATCTTCTTCGCGGGTGAAGGCAACGCTCATGACACGGAACATAGCGATGACGACGCCTATAGCCAGCGCGGCCGCAAGCGCGCAAAGCCACGCCATGCAACAGTCGCCCCGTCTTACGACCTCTCGCACCGTTCATGTGATCGGCGCCGGCCCAGCAGGGCTGATGGCGGCCGAACGGCTGGCGCAGGCAGGGGCGACGGTCGTGGTGCACGACCGGATGCCGTCCGTGGCGCGCAAGCTGCTGATGGCCGGGCGCGGCGGTCTGAACCTGACCCATTCGGAACCGCTCGATCGGTTCCTGACCCGCTATGGCCCCGCCCAGCCGACGGCCGCCGCCTGGATCGACCAGTTCACGCCTGCCGACCTGACCGCCTGGGTCGAGGCGCTGGGGCAAGAGACCTTCGTCGGCTCCAGCGGGCGGGTGTTTCCCAAGACCATGAAGGCTTCGCCGCTGGTGCGGGCCTGGCTAGCGCGGCTGGAGGCGCAGGGCGTCGAGATTCGCACGCGCTCGCGCTGGACCGGTTGGCGCGACGGCGCGCTGACATTCGAGACGCCGGACGGGGAGCGCCTGGAACGACCCGACGCCGTGGTCCTGGCTCTGGGCGGCGCCAGCTGGCCGCGTCTGGGCTCGGACGGCGCCTGGACGCCGTGGCTCAAAGCGCAGGGCGCCGCCGTGTCGCCGTTCCGGCCAGCCAATGTCGGCTTCGACGTCGCCTGGTCGGCGTTGTTCCGTGATCGATTCGCGGGCCAGCCGCTGAAAGGCGTCGCTATCGCCCATGGCGAGCGGACCGCGCGGGGCGAGGCGATGATCGCCCGCTACGGCATCGAGGGCGGGGTCATCTATGCGCTGTCCGCGGCGCTGAGGACGGCGGTCGAGACCGAAGGGCGCGCCGAGATCCAGATCGATCTGAAGCCCGATGTAGCGATCGGAAAACTGACCGACCGTCTGTCCAAGCCGCGCGGCAAAGCCAGCCTGTCAAACCATCTGCGCAAGGTGGTCGGCCTGGAATTGGCCGCCGTCGCCCTGCTTTATGAGGCCGGCCCCCTGCCCGCCTCGCCTCGGGCCTTGGCCGAACGGATCAAAGCCATGCCGCTGACCCTGACCGGCGTTCAGGGACTGGAGCGGGCGATCTCCTCGGCGGGCGGCGTCAAACTGGACGGCGTGGACGAACGGCTGATGCTGGTCGCGCGTCCGGGCGTTTTCGTCGCCGGTGAGATGCTGGATTGGGAGGCGCCGACCGGCGGCTATCTGCTTCAGGCCAGCTTCGCCTCCGCCGTCGTCGCGGCCGACGGCGTCATCGACTGGCTCGACAGCCGGGACTGAGAAAGGCAGGGTCGCGCGGTTCGATCAGGAGTATCCGATGCGCCACGCCCTCCCCGCTGTTTCCATCCTGGCCCTGATGATGGCCTGCTCGCCGGCACTGGCGCAGGAGACGATGCCGAACATCGACGCCGCGCGGATGAATGAGTCGGTTCGGATTCTGGCGTCGGACGAGTTCGAAGGCCGCGCCCCCGCCTCGGCCGGCGAGGAAAAAACCGTTACCTGGCTGGTCGAACAGTTCAAGGCCGCGGGGGCCGAGGGCGGTGGGCCGGACGGCGCCTTCGTTCAGGTCGCCCATCTGTCGCGCACGCGCCAGGACGGTCCGGCGACCGTCGCCGCGACCGTCGGCGGCAAGACCATCAGCCTGGAGCGCGGTCCCGAAGTTCTGGTGTCCAGCGACCGGCCGACCAACCACATCACGGTGACCGACGCGCCCGTGGTCTTCGTCGGCTATGGTGCCACGGCGCCCGAGCGCCAGTGGGACGATTTCAAGGACGTAGACGTGCGCGGCAAGGTCATCGTCGTCCTGGTCAACGATCCCGACTTCCAGGCGCCCGACGGCGATCCGGTCGCGGGCAAGTTCGACGGGAACGCCATGACCTTCTATGGCCGCTGGACCTACAAGTTCCAGGAGGCGGGTCGTCGCGGCGCGGCGGGCGTACTGGTGGTGCATGAGACGGCGGGTGCGGGCTATCCCTGGTCGACGCTGCAGAACTCATCGGCCGCGCCAAAGTTCGACATCGTGCGCGCCAACCCCGACGCCGAGCGCGCGGCGTTCCAGGGCTGGATCCAGCGCGCCAAGGTGGAAGAGCTGTTCACCGCCGCCGGCCTGGATTTTGCCGCCCTGAAGGACAGCGCGCGCAGCGTCGATTTCAAGCCCATCGTCCTGCCCGGCCTGACGATGAGCGTCGATTTCGGCCAGATCGCCGACAAGGTGGAGACCAAGAACGTCATCGCCCGCATTCCCGGCTCCGAACGCCCGGACGAGACCGTCATGTACGGCGCCCACTGGGACGGCTACGGCGTCGGCACGCCGAACGCCCAAGGCGACAAGATCTATAATGCGGCGGTGGACAATGCGACCGGCGTCGCCGCCCTGCTGGAACTCGCCCACGCCTTCGCGGAGGGGCCGCGCCCCAAACGATCGGTCGTCTTCGCCGCCTGGTCGGGCGAGGAGGCGGGCCTCCTGGGCTCAACCTATTACGCCGCCAACCCGGTCTGGCCGCTGGAGATCACGGTCGCCAACATCAACGTCGACAGCCTTTTGCCAGGAGCCGAGATCGACCCGAACGTCGTCGTCATCGGCAAGGGCAAGAACCAGCTGGACGACATTCTGGCCCGCCATGCGACCGAGACGGGCCGCACCCTGATCGCCGATCCGGCGCCCCAGGCCGGGGCCTTCTATCGCTCGGACCACTTCCCCCTGGCGTTGAAGGGCGTGCCGGCCCTGTTCCCGGCGGCGGGCTTCACCGGCGCCAGCGCGGTCAGCCGCGACTACGTCCAGAACCGCTATCATCAGCCCACGGACGAATGGAATTCGACCTGGACGATGGACGCCGCCGCCGCCGATGTGGCCCTGATCTACGCCGTCGGTCGCGAGCTGGCGGACGGGGACCAATGGCCGGAATGGAACGCCGGCGCCGAGTTCGGCCCGGCGCGGGACGCCTCGAAGGCTTCGCGACGCTAAATCTCTAGCTGAAGCTCGGGCGCGGCGGCGGTGGTCGCGGCGCCCGGCGGCAGATGCAGGATGAAGGCGGCGCCCTTGCCCGGCTCGCTTTCGACCTCGGCCCAGCCGCCGTGCAGTTCGACCAGGGCCTTGACCAGGGCCAGACCCACGCCGGGGCCGCCCCTCTCACGCCGCACGAAGCGATCGAAGACATGGGCCTGCAGGTGATAGGGAATGCCGCGCCCGGTGTCGGACACCGTCAGGCGGATTTCGGACGGGCCGGTCTCGGCCTTCAGCTCCACCGCCCCGCCTTCGGACACGGCGCGCGCCGCATTCTCCAGCAGATGATCCAGCGCCTGGCCGATGCGGTGCTCGTCGGCGCGGATGGGTTTGAGATCGGCGGGACAGGACACGGTCAGGGTGGCGCCGCGCCCCTCGACCCGCGCCCGGACCTTTTCGGCGGCCTGGCTCAGCAGGTCGCAGACCCTGAGGTCGCCCAGCGACAGCTCCATCTCGCCGGCGTCGATCTGGGCCATGTCCAGCACGTCGTCGATGGAGCGGGCCAGTTGGCTGGCGGCGATGCGAATGGCGCCCGCGTGCTGGCGGCTGCGCTCGGGCAGCTCGCCCATCGTCTCCAGCAGTTCGGAATAGCCGACGATGGTCGTCAGCGGCGTGCGCAACTCATAGGAGACGCTGCCCACGAACTCGCGCTTCAGCGCCTGGCTTTCGGCCAGGGCCTGTTCGCGCTGCACCAGCGCCTGCTCCAGCCCGCGACGCGCGGTCACGTCCGAGAAGGCGACCAGGGTCGCGCCGTCCGGCAGGGGACGGGTCTGCCAGGCGGCGACGCGACCGTCCACGGTCCGGCCCTCGCCGGAGATGGCGACGCGGCTCTCGGGATCAGGATCGGCGACGCGCGCCTTCAGTCCCAGCCACAGGGCGGGATCGGGCAGCACGGCCTTGCACAGTTCGGCCAGGGCGTCGAAATCCGAGGCCGTGGCGATCTTGTCCGCCGACAGGTTCCAGAAGGTTTCGAAGGCCTCATTGTGCAGGCGCAGTCGGCCGTCCGAGCCGAACACCGCGACCGCGTCGTTCAGCTTGTCCAGCGTCGCGCGCTGGACCTGGATCTGGGCGTTGAAGCGGCTGCGCAGCTTCAGCTCGTCGGTGATGTCCGAGAAGATCAGCAGAATGCCGCCCAGCGGGTGCGGCTGGCGCACGACGCGCAGGGTGCGCCCGTCCGGCAGGGACCAACTGTCGTCCGGCGAGGCCTCCGACGCGCCGTAGAACTCCAACTCACGCGCCTTCCAGCCGGCGTAGTCGACGACCTCGGGCAGGCTGCGACGCTGGCGCAGACGGTCCAGCAGTTCGGCATGGGTCGGACGTTCGTCCAGCCAGGCCGCGTCGATGTCGAACAAGGCCTGGAAGGCGGTGTTGTGGAAGGCCAGCCGCTTTTGCGGGCCGAAGATGGCGACGGCGTCGGCCAGGTGGTTCAGCGTCTCGTCATGGGCGTCGACGTGGCGGCGCAGGGTGTCGCGCGTCTCTTCCGCCTCGGTCACCTCGATGGCGAAGGCGGTGACGGCGCCGCCGCCCGCCGGTTCGGCGATGATGCGCCAGGCGCGCCGCGCGCCCCCGCCGGTCGTCCAGCGGAAGCCCTCCTGGCGCACGCCCAGACGCGCGGCCTCGGCGACCAGGGCGTCGGCGCCGCGGTCGAAGGACACGCCCTTTTCGACGGCGTCGTCGATGCTCTCGGCATTGGTCTCGTTCAGCCAGGCGCGGTTGGCCCAGGCCAGCTTGCCGGTCCCGTCCACGACCCAGGTCGGGGTGGGCGAGGCGTCGCCCAGCAGGGCCAGGCCGCTTTCCGTCGCATCCGCCCCGGTCAGGGTGAAGCGCGACGCGGGCGACAGCCGCAGCCAGGCCGAACCGCCCGCGACCCGTCCCTCGATCCGCCAGGGCTCTACATCGTCCAGCGCGACCAGACCTTCGAACGCCTGACCTTCGTGAACCAGGGCGTCGATCAGCGCGCCGTGGGTGATCCGGAGCTTGTTCAGGACGGCGGCCCCGGCCTCGGTGTCCTCACCCGCCAGCCGCGCGATCAGTTCGGCCGAACCGATCGGCAGACCGGCCGCCTGCCCATCCGGCGTCAGGGCCAGGCTGACGTCGTCGAAGGCGCGCAGCATGGCGTCATGGCGGCTGAGGTCGGCCAGGGCCTCGACCCGCTCGCGCTCGGCGGCGACGGCGGTCTCATGCAACCGCCCACGCAGCAGCAAGGCCCAGGCGCTGACGGCCATGGCCAGTCCGGCTGCGCCCGCTGTGGCGACATAGGCGATGTCGGCCTCGGCCATTCGTGTCCCTGGAGAAGAGTCTCAGCCCCGATTCGCTAACCATACTCCAAGCGCGCGAAAAAGCGGCAGTCTCGTAATCGCGTCATCGCGCCCCGTTGCGGCAGGGCGTCGAGACGGCGATATCGCGAGCATGACCGACCCGATCGCCCCCTCTCTCGACGACTTCGCCCGCCTGGCGCAGGAGGCGTTCGACGCCCTGCCCGGACCGTTCAAAGATGCGGCGGGCGAGGTGGTCATCCGCATCGACGACTTCGCCGACGAGTCGACGCTTGCCGAGATGGAGATCGAGGATCCGTTCGAGCTGACGGGCCTGTATCACGGCGTGGACATCGGCCGGCGCGACAGCCTGGGCCCGGCGGCCGAGCCGTCGCGGGTCTTCCTCTATCGCCGCCCCATCCTGGACGAATGGTGCGAGCGCGGCGACGTTGGGATCGGCGAACTGATCGCCCACGTCCTGATCCACGAGATCGGCCACCACCTGGGCCTGACCGACGACGACATCCACGCCATCGAGGACGACGCGGATTGACGCCTTATTTCGTCGCCGGATAAGGCGTCGTCACCGCGCCGGAGATCATGCCGGGGATGGCCTCGCCCAGGCCCAGCAGGATGAACTGGATCGCCAGGGCGCACAGGATCAGGCCCAGAACCTTGACGATGATCGCCATGCCGACCTCGCCCAGCAGGCGGCTGAGCGAGCCTGTCAGGGCGAAACAGACGAAGGAGACGGCGCAGGCCGCCGCGATCGCCACCAACGATCCCATGGTCCCGGCATAGCCCAGCTTGGCCGCCTCGCCCGCCTGGATGATGACCGCCGAAATGGCGCCAGGACCGATCATCAGCGGAATGGCGAAGGGCACGACCAGACGCTGAAAACGCCTGCGGGCATAGCCGCGCACATCCTTGGAATCCGCCAGCGCATCCTTGTCGGCGAACATGGCCAGAAAGTCGCCGCGCGCCATGTCCAGACCCAGGAACAGCAGCAGTATGCCGCCCGCGATGCGGAACGCCGCCAGCGAAATGCCGAAGAACTGCAACAGGCCCAGGCCCGTGAACAGGAAGAAGGCCAGGAAGACGGCGGCGAAGGCGCAGATCAGGGCCGAGACCGAAATCCGCTGACGCAGGGTCGCCCCCGCCGTCGCGGCGGCGAAGATCGGCAGATTGCCAATCGGGTCCAGCAGGGCGAACAGGGTCACGAACAGGTTGACACCCAAATCGACTGCGTTCATCGCCTGCCCTCGCCCTCAATCCATCACGCCGCCCTGCCGACGCGCCCTCGTGTCCGGCATAGCCGCTCAGCGCGAGTCCGTCGATGACCGATCCCCAAACCGCCTCCGATCGTGCGCCCGACGAGCGGATCATCTGCGCCCTGGACGTGCCGACGACGGCCGAGGCGGCCGCCCTGGCCGAGCGGATCGGCGATGCGATCGGCTTCTACAAGGTCGGACTGCAACTGTTCGCGGTCGATGGCATGGCGCTGGCGCGGGAACTGAAGGCGCAGGGCCGGAAGATCTTTCTGGACTGGAAGCTGCACGACATCGGCGCGACCGTAGAGAAGGCGACGGCCAATCTGGCGGGCGCGGATTGCGACCTGCTGACGGTGCATGCGCGACCCCAGGTCATGGCGGCGGCGGCGCGCGGCGCGGCGGGATCGAAGATGAAGGTTCTCGGGGTCACCGTTCTGACCAGCCTGACAGCCGACGATTTGGCCGCCGACGACCACAGCCTGTCGCCGGCCGATCTGGTCGAGCGGCGCGTGCGTCAGGCGCTGGAGGCCGGAATCGACGGCGTCGTCTCCAGCCCGCATGAGGCGGCGCGTGCCCGGGCTCTGGCGATCGAGGCGGGCCGGCCCGACTTTCTGATCGTCACGCCCGGCGTGCGACCCGTCGGCGCGGCGCTAGACGATCAGGCGCGGGCGGCGACGCCACAGGCGGCGCTTGAAGCCGGCGCGACCCATCTGGTCATCGGTCGACCAATCACGGCGGCGACCGATCCGCGCGCGGCGGCGCAAGCGATCGCACAGCAGATCGCCCTGATCTGAGACAGACCAGGGCGACCGTTCGTCTTCAGTTGTTCCAGCGCGAGGCGATCAGCCGCGCTCGCCCGGCTCCTGGGCATAGCCGTGACGCGGCGGGGCGTGGGGCGCAGGCGCCTCGGGCGGCGGCAGGTCGCCGTAGTAGCCCGACGGCGGCGGGGGCGGAGGAGGCGGCGGCGGGGCCGTGTTCACCTCCGGCGGCGCGACATAGACCTGGGCCGGAGCCACATTGACCGGCGCGGACTGCACATAGACTGGCGACTGATCGACGTAGACCGGGCCGCCGACCTCGACCTGGGCGGGCGCGACATTGACCTGGGCCGGGGCGACCTGGATGTGTTGCGGGCCGATGTTGACGGGCGCCGATTGCACATAGACCGGGGCCTGATCGACATAGACGGGCGGGCCGACATCGACCTGGGCCGGAGCCAAATTCACCTGCGACGGAGCCACCTGAACGCGTTGCGGCCCGATGTTCACCGGCGGCGCCTGCACATAGATGGGCGGCTGTTCGATATAGGTAGGCGGTCCCATCTCGATCTGGGGCGGGGCCAGGCTGACCTGAGAAGGCGCGACATAGATGCGCTGCGGCGCGATCTGGACGGGCGGCGCCTGGACATAGACCGGCGGCTGATCGACGTAGCCTTGCTCGTAACGCTGCTCATAGCGGTGTTCGTAGCGAACCGGCGGGCGAACGGGCGGACGGCAGTTGCAGTCGATCGGACGGCCCGGATACGGACGCCAGCCGATGTAGTCACGGCCGAACCCGTAGACCGGATATCCCACCGGAGCGCTGACCGGAGGACGACCGACCAGGACCGAGGTCGCGCTGACGCCGCCGACATAGCCGCCGCCGTAATAGCCGTCCGAATAGCCGCCGCTTCCGACATAGGTCGTGCCGCCGCCGACATAGCCGCGCTGGAAGCTGGACGAGCTGGAATAGGACCGGGCGCTGCTCGCCGAATAGCTGGAGGCGCTCGCATAGGCGTTGGCGTTGGCATTGGCGTAGGCGCCGCCGTTCACGTTCACATTGACGTTGTGGTTGGCGTTGTAGTTGCCGCCGCCGTAGTGACCGCCGCCGCCGCATCCCCCGCCGCAGCCGCCGCCGGGGTGGCCCCCGCCATAACCCCCGTGACCGGGACCACCGGCCAGAGCGGGCGCTGCGGAGAGCAGCAGAGCCGCCGACGCGGCGGTAAGTATCGACTGTATCGTCACGGGACAGACTCCTCTGAGTTGTCCCGACACTGGCAAGTCCGGCGCCTGTTTCTTAAGGCGTGGTTAACCTTTGCGCCCGTTTCAGCACGCCGGCGGGTCAGAAATCGACCGCCAGCCCCTTCTTCTCCCAGTCGCCGAAACGGGTCGGTTCGGGACCGGTCGGACCGCCGTATTCCGTGTCCGCCTGAACCGTCGATTCCGCCGCGCGACGATCCGCCGCTTCCTGAAGCGCGCGCCGCGCGGCCTCGCTGAGCGGCCGTTCCGGCGTGGCGTGGGGCACGTCGGCATTGAAAACGGGCGCCGCAGCCGGCGTCTCGTCGGCGTCATTCGGCGCGAGGGTGGGATGTTCGGTCACAGGGCGGCTCCCTTGAGGCTTGATGCGCCTTCTCTCAAATAGAGGTTCAAGCCCGGGACGCCAGACGGATCGGGAATGGAACCGCGATGAACCATCTGAAGACCTTCATTCTGTTGGCGGCGATGACGGCCCTGTTCGCAGGGGTCGGCTATCTGATCGGCGGCGCGACCGGCATGGCGATCGCCCTGCTGTTCGCGGGCGGGATGAATCTGTTCAGCTACTGGAACGCCGACAAGATCGTGCTGAAGATGTACCGGGCCCAGCCGGTCGACGAGCAGCACCCCAACGCCGTGGTCAGGAACTATGTCGCCGACGTGCGTCAGATGGCCCGCGACGCCGGCCTGCCCCAGCCGCAGGTCGCCATCATTCCCAATGATCAGCCCAACGCCTTCGCCACCGGCCGAAACCCCGAGAACGCCGCCGTCTGCGCCACCACCGGCCTGCTGGACATGCTGACGCGCGAGGAGGTGCGCGGGGTGATGGCGCACGAGCTGGCCCATGTGAAGAACCGCGACACCCTGATCATGACGGTGACGGCGACTATCGCCGGAGCCATCGCCGCGCTCGCCAACTTCGCCCTGTTCTTCGGCGGCAACGACCGCGAGCGGCCGGGCGGAATCATTGGCACGATCGCCCTGATGCTGCTGGCGCCGATGGCCGCCGGTCTGGTGCAGATGGCCATCAGCCGGGGCCGCGAATATGAGGCCGACCGCGTCGGCGCCGAGATCGCCGGCGATCCCCAGGCCCTGGCTTCGGCCCTGCAGAAGATCGACGCCTACGCCAGGCGGATCACCAATCAGACGGCTGAGCGCAATCCGGCCTCGGGTCAGATGTTCATCATCAATCCGCTGGCGGGTCGCGGTGCGGACAATCTGTTCTCGACCCATCCGGCGACGGGAAACCGCGTCCGGGCCTTGATGGAGCTTGGCGCGAAGATGGGAATGCAGTCCCGCGCCCGAACGCCGGACCTCACCCAGCCGCGACCGGCCGCCAGTTTCACCACCACGGGCGTCCCGACCACCCCGAACGAGCCGCGCGGTCCCTGGGGCTGATCGTCGCGGTCTGGACGCCGTTTGCGGTTTGCACTCCGCGACCGGATCACATCAGATGCGCCCCTGTTCAGCCATCGGGCTTTCTTGGGGAAATCCATGTCGCGTCTGCTCGCCTTCGTCTCCGCCGCCGCTCTTCTCGCCACGCCGGTCGCCGCCCAGTCGGTGGACCGCGTCGCCGTCAACGGCATCATCGACCAGGGGCTGAACCACAGTCAGGTGATGCAGACCGCCGCCTATCTGACCGACCGGATCGGCGGGCGGATGACCAACTCGCCCCAGATGCGCGAGGCCGAACGCTGGGCGCAGCAGCAGTTCCGCGACTACGGTCTGTCCGACGTGCGCGCCGAAGGATTCGAGTTCGGCCGGGGCTGGTCCATCGTCCGCTCCAGCGCGCGCATGACCGCGCCGCGCCCGCTGGATCTGCGCGCCATCCCGGTGGCCTGGACGCCCTCGACCAATGGCGTGATCAGCGGCGGCGTGATCGTGGCCCCGATCTCCAAGGTCGAGGACTTCGACAAATGGCGCGGCAAGCTGTCGGGCAAGATCGTCATGCTGTCCCAGCCGGGCACGGGGTCCGAGCCGACAGAGCCGGCCTTCCGCCGCTGGACCAGCGCCGAGCTGGCCGAGCGCAACACCTATAATCAGCCCCAGCATTCGCCGGCCGCCATCGAACGCTCGCTGAAGACCGTCAACTTCGCCAATCAGTTGGACGCCTTCCTGGCCGAAGAGGGCGCCCTGGCCTGGGTGCGGATTTCCCAGCGTGACGGCGGCCTGCTGCACGGCACGGGCTACACCTACCAGGTCGGCGCCACGCCCAAGCTGGCTGGGATGGAGTTGGCGGCCGAGGATTATCGCCGTCTGGCGCGCTTGGCCCTGACCGACGCGCCGCCGACGCTGGAGCTGATGAGCGAGGTCCGCTTCCATGACGAGGACGTCAACGCCTACAACATCCTGGCCGACATCCCCGGCACGGCGCGCGGAACCGAATACGTCATGGCCGGCGCCCATCTGGACAGCTGGGTCGCCTCGGACGGAGCTGTCGACAACGCCGCCGGCAGCGCGGTGGTCATGGAGGCCGCACGCATCCTGAAGGCGCTCAACGTCAAGCCCAAGCGCACCATCCGTTTCGCCCTGTGGAACGGCGAGGAGCAAGGCATCCTGGGCTCGCTGGCCTATGTCGACCGGCATCTGGCGACGCGTGCGCCGTCGAACGATCCGGCGCTGGCGGGCCTGCCGGACAACCGCACCTGGCGCAGCCGCTGGCCGATCGAGCCGCGCGCCGGCTATCGCGATCTGGTCGCCTATTTCAATCTGGACAACGGCTCGGGCAAGATCCGCGGCATCAACGCCGAGGGCAATGTCGCCGCCGCCCCGATCTTCCAGGAATGGCTGGCGCCGTTCGCCAGCATGGGCGCAACGACCGTCTCGCTGCGCAACTCGGGCGGCACCGACCACGTCTATATGCAGACCGTGGGCGTGCCGGGGTATCAGTTCATTCAGGACCCGCTCGACTATTCCAGCCGCCTGCACCACACCAGCATCGACAGCTACGACCACCTGAAGGCCGAGGACCTGCGTCAGGCGGCCGTCATCCTGGCCAGCTTCCTGCTGAACGCCGCCAACCGCGACGAGCCCCTGCCGCGCATGCCGCTGCCGACCCAGCCCACGCCGAGCGATCCGTTCGAATATCCGGCGGCGGACTAAGAGTTCAGGGGCGAGGAAAACCTCGCCCCTTTCTTCTTATCGGATCACGCGCGCTCGACGCACATCGCCACGCCCATGCCGCCGCCGATGCACAGGGTCGCCAGACCCTTCTTCGCGCCCGACCGCTTCATCTCGAACAGCAGGGTCGTCAGGATGCGCGCGCCCGAGGCGCCGATGGGATGGCCGATGGCGATGGCGCCGCCGTTGACGTTGACCTTGGCCGGGTCGAGACCCAGCTCCTTGACCACGCACAGACTTTGGGCGGCGAAGGCCTCGTTGGACTCGACCAGATCCAGATCGGAAACGTCCCAGCCGGCCTTCTCGAGCGCCTTCTTCGACGCCGGGATCGGGCCGGTCCCCATGATGGACGGATCGACGCCGGCGGTGGCGTAGGAGGCGATGCGGGCCAGCGGTTCCAGCCCGCGCGCCTTGGCCTCGTCGGCGCTCATCAGCACCAGGGCGGCGGCGCCGTCGTTCAGCCCGGACGCATTGGCGGCGGTCACGCTGCCGTCCTTGGTGAAGGCCGGTTTGAGCTTCTGCATCAGCTCCAGCGTCGCGCCGTGGCGGATGTATTCGTCCTTGTCGACCGTAACATCGCCCTTGCGGCCGGGGATGACGACCGGCGCGATCTCCTCATCGAACTTGCCGGCGTTCTGGGCCGCCTCGGCCTTGTGCTGGCTGGCCAGACCGAATTCGTCCTGCGCCTCGCGGCTGATGGACCATTTTTCGGCGATGTTCTCGGCCGTCTGACCCATGTGATAGCCGTTGAAGGCGTCCCACAGGCCGTCCTTGACCATGGTGTCGACCAGGGCGACGTCGCCCATCTTGTGCCCGTTGCGCAGCTGTTGGGCGTGCGGCGCCTGGCTCATGCTCTCCTGACCGCCGGCGACGACGATCTTGGCGTCGCCGAGAGCGATCTGCTGGGCGGCGATGGCGACGGCGCGAAGGCCGGAGCCGCAGATCTGGTTCAGGCTCCAGGCGGCGGCCTCCTTTCGAACGCCCGCGCCGACCGCGGCCTGGCGCGCAGGGCCCTGACCCGCCGCGGCCTGCAGCACATGACCCAGGATCACCTCATCGACCTCGTCGCCGGAAACACCGGCCCGTTCCAGCGCCGCCTTGATGGCGACCTCGCCGAGCTTGGACGCGGGAAGGGACGACAGGGCGCCCAGGAAGGAGCCGACCGGGGTGCGCGCGGCGGAAACGATGACGACGTCGGTCATGGGATTTCACTCTTTGGAGAATAACTCGGCGGGACCGTTTTGCCGCATTGCAGCGCGTTCGTCACCTGCGACGACATCGACAGGGCGCGATTCAGCCAATCGTCACCCTGTCGGCGCATTGTCTCGGAACGATAGAGGCGATCGACGGATTGGAAGGTCCATGCTGCGCACGCTGAAACGTCTTGTCACCCACGTCTGCACGCCGGACGAGCTGGACATGATCGAGCACTATCCGACGCGCGCGGAAAAGCTGGCGGATCTGTGGGTCCACGTCGTCGGCCTGATGCTGGCGGCGGTCGGCGGCATCATTCTGGCGGGTCTGGCCGGGGTCTATGCGGGGATCGGCGGCGTGATGGCGACCGCCATCTACGCTTTGTGCCTCGTCGGCATGCTGACGGCCTCGACCCTCTATAACTGGACCAACCCCTGCGCCGCGCGGCCGGTGCTGCGGCGACTGGACGAGGCGGCGATCTTCCTGATGATCGCCGGCAGCTACACCCCCTTCACGACCCAACGGTTCGAAGGTCTGTGGGCCATCGGCTTCACCACCCTGATCTGGACCCTGGCCTTCCTCGGCGCCGGGGTGAAGCTGTTCGCCCCGCGCATCTCGGACAAATTCTGGAGCGGCGTCTACGTCGTCTTCGGCTGGCTGGCGGTCGCGGCCCTGAAGCCGATGGTGGAGACGGTGCATCCGATCGCTCTGGCTCTGCTGGTCATCGGCGGCCTGATCTATACCGCCGGGGTCTTCGTCTTCATCAGCCCGCGCGTGAAGTTCCGCCGCGCCATCTGGCACGGCTTCGTCGTCACCGGCGCGACAGTCCACTGGACGGCGGTGCTGGTCGGCGTCGTGCTGGCCCCGGCGATGAGCCACTGATCGACCGTCCGTTCCCGGCGATTTCGCCCCCTCTGGCGCATCGCGTCGCAACGGAGGATAGTGACGCGTTGCAACATCGCGAGAACAAGCGTGGCTGACGAGAAGAACAAGGGCGGAAAGACCGGCGACAGCGCTCAGGTCGTCATCAAGAAGTATGCGAACCGCAGGCTCTACAACACGCGGACCAGCGCCTATGTGACGCTGGAAGACCTGGCGACCATGGTGCGCGAGGGGACCGAGTTCGTCGTCTATGACGCCAAGACCAACGACGACCTGACCCGCCAGATCCTGACCCAGATCATTTTCGAGGAAGAGAGCCGGGGAGAGGCCTTGCTGCCGGTTCAGTTCCTGCGCCAGCTGATCGGCTTCTACGGCGGTCAGATGCAGGGCGTCCTGCCCTCCTATCTGGAGATGTCGTTGGCCAACTTCGGTCGCCAGCAGGAGCAGTTCGCCAGTCAGATGGGCCGCGCCTTCGGAACCGGCGCCGGCGCGACCCTGATGGAGGACGCCGCGCGCGCCAATATGGCGATGTTCGAGCGCGCCATGCAGATGTTCCCGGCCTTCACCTATCCGCGCGCCGAGCCGACCCCGGCCGCGTCGGACGACAAGGCTGAACCCGCGCCGCCGCCCGAGGCGCCCGACGCCCTGAACGAGATGCGTCGCCAGATGGACGAGATGCGCCGTCAGATCGAAAAGCTGGCGGGCGGCAAGGGCAAATGACCGATCGGATCCAGGCCGTCGGCGGACCGGACCGGGTGGATCGCCGCGAAGGCGAACGCCGCGAGCGCGAGCGGCGCGCCCGATCCGCCTCGCGCGCCCTGGTCCCCGTCGATGCGCCTGAGATCGCCGAACCCCAACCGGCCCCGGCAAGGGCTGCCGCCCTGCCGACGCCCGAGCCCGGCGCCGCCGCCTTCGTGGCCCAGCAGATGGGCCAGAGCGGCCAGAAACGGGGCCTGCGCGGCGGCCCGCCGGTGCTGGACGCGGCCCGCTCCGCCTACCTTGGAGCCGAATATTCGGGCGCGGCCGAGCGTCGTCCGAAAACAGGCAAGACCGCCAAGACCGAAATCTGAGCTGACGCTGCTCCGGCGGCACGGGGTTTGCTGGGGGCGAGGCAGAACGCTGTCAGCCGGACCCGCCCATGCCCGCCGTCTTCACCCTTGTCGCCAAAGCCTTCGACATCGCCGTCGTCGCCCTGATCTTCACGGCATTTTCGTAAGCGCTACCGCGCTTCGCGCTGCTTGAGCGCATGTTTCTTAGGGCCTATCGCGCTTTGCGCGACTTGAGCGCATATTTCTTGGGGCCTACCGCGCTTCGCGCTGCTTGAGGCCGTTGTCGGGGAGAGCCGTTGGGCTCACGCTCCGCCGAAATCGAAATCCTTGCGCGACGCGATGATGGTCACGATGAACCCGGCCAGCACGTCCAGCAGGATCATGATCACGATCAGGAAGAAGGTCGAGGTCGCGAACCCCGGCAGCAGCAGGAACTCCACCAGCACGCCGATGAACAGGATCATCGACAGGGCGTGATTGATGATGGCGATCCGCTGGCTGGAGGTGGACTTTACCAGCTCGAAGAACAGCAGGATCAGGCCGAGAAACAGGATCAGGTCGCCCGATCCGATCGTCCATTGCGCTCCCGATGTCATGGTGACGGAAAAGAGCGGATCGCGCAGCAGCACGTCCGCCTGCACCATCCCCGCCCCGCTCGGCGCGCCGAACAGCACCACGATATTGTAGAGCACCACCGGGATCAGCAGCAGCGGAATGGCGAGCAGCATGGACGGTCCTCTTCGCAGCCGGTCCAACGGCTACGCCTGTTCACCCTGATTTAGCGCCGTTTGCGAAACGCCGCCACAAGGGTTCAGCGCTTGGGAAATCCGCCTGCCCGGCTGAGCGCCGACGGCGCCGGCCGGCCGATGGCTTCGCCAATCCAGCGCGCCGTCGCGATCAGGGCGTCCAGATCATAGCCGGTTTCGAACCCGCCCCGCGCCAGCATATAGACCAGATCCTCGGTGGCGATGTTTCCCGTGGCGCCCGGCGCGAACGGACAGCCGCCAATGCCGCCGACAGACGCGTCCAGCACGTCGATCCCCGCCTCGACGCCGGCATAGGCGTTGGCCAAGCCGGTGTTGCGGGTGTCGTGGAAGTGTAGGCGCAGGGTCGCATTCGGCGCGGCCGCCCTGGCCGCCTCGATCTTTTTCGTCACCGCCCAAGGATCGCCCGCGCCGATGGTGTCGGCCAGACCGATCTCGCCGACGCCCTTCTCGGCGATGGCGCCGACCATATCCGCGACCTGGTCGACGGAAACCTCGCCGTCGAACGGACAGCCCCAGACGCAGGAGATCATGGCCGACAGCGACGGCGCGCCCTCGCTGGCCTCGGCGTTGTGGCGGCGGGCGACGATCTCGCCCAGCATGGCCAGTTGATCCTTCACCGCCAGGCCCTGGTTTTTCAGACCGAAGCCGTCGGTGGCGGCGACCGAGACATTGACCTCGTCCACTCCGGTCGCCAGCGCCCGGTCATAGCCCTTGCCGTTCAACACCAGGCCGATGCGGCTGCGCCCCGCCTCATGCGACAGGGCGGCCATGACCTCTTCGGCGCCGGCCATCTGCGGCACATATTTGGGATGGACGAAGGAGACGGCCTCGATCCGTTTCGCCCCCGCCTGCTCGAGCCGTCGCACCAGATCGGCGCGAACCGCGGGCTCAAGCACCGCCTTTTCGTTCTGCAGGCCATCGCGCGGCCCGACTTCGACGATCTGGATGAAGCGGCCCATCACTCGGCTCCCGCCACGACGTTGCCGTTACCGTTCCCGTTTCGGGGCGGCGGCGCATAGACGGTCAGGCTGACCGGATCGCCGGCCGAATAGTTGTAGCCGTTGACCGTCCCGACCGCGCGACCGGACACGCCCAGACGCGCCGCAGCCGCACGGAAGGCGTCGGCGTCGCGTCCTTCGACGATGGCGGGCCGCCCCTCGGCCAGGGCCTCGGCCGCGCCCTGGGCGTCGGTCAGGTCGGTGTCGCGCCCGGTCAGGAAGACGAAGCTGGGTTCATGGAAGCCGGTGATCGCCACCGGCCCCGGCGTGCGGCCCTGACGCGGGTGCAGGTCCGCCGCCTCCAGCGCCTTTTCAAGCTGGGGCGCGATGGCCAGGGGCCGCAGCTGGCGGATGGTGCCCGACAGGGCCGCGTGCGCCACGATCCCGAAGGCCAGCGAGGCGACCAGAGCCGCGACCGGCGCGCGGTTCAGCAGCAGGAAGCCACCCATCGCCCCCGCCGCCAGCGCCATGACCACCGTCAGCGCCGCCCAGGTCTGGGCTGTCGAGGTGCCGTAGACGGTCAGCCCATAGACGGTGATGCCGATGATCAGCAGGGCCGCGAACGCGCCCAGCACCGCGCCGGTGATGCGCGAGACCTTGCCGATGGGCTGGGCCAGGGCGGCGGCCGCCAGCAGGGCCAGCGCTCCAAAGGTCGGCAGGGTGTAGTGCCACAGCTTGGTCGGCGCCAGTTCGAACATCAGCCAGCCCGGGACCAGCCAGCAGACCAGGAACCGGATCGCCGGCTCGGCGCGTCGGCTCCAACCCGTCGACACGGCGGCGGGCAACAGCAGGGTCGAGGGGAAGAACAGCAGGGGCGCCAGCAGCAGATACATGCCGGGGAAACCCGAATGGCTTTCGTGCGCGCCGGCGATCTTGGGCGCCAGGTCCCCGCCGATGGCCTCGCGCCAGAAACCGCCGTCGGTGGCGATCGTGATGGCGATGGCCCACGGTCCGACCATCAGGGCGACCAGCGGCAGACCCCACCCCCAGCCGAGGCGATACAGCCATTTGATATTTCGATCCCAGATCGACAGGGCGATGATCGCCAGGGCCACGACCAGGAACCCGATCGGTCCCTTGATCAGGATCGACAGACCGATCCCGATCCAGAACAGCAGCTTGTGTGGCCGGATTGGACGTTCGCCCGCCTTCGTCGCCATATAGATGCGCGCCAGCGCCGCCATGGCCAGGGTCGTCGCCCCGCACAGCATGGCGTCGGTCTTGGCGATGCTCGCCTCGGTCGACAACAGGAAGGTCGCCCCCATGATGGCCCCGCCGAAGAAGCCGACCCGGCGGCCCAGCATGGCCGAGCCCGCCCAGGCCACGGCCCAGGCCGCCAGCATGGCGCCCAGCAGGGACGGGATGCGATAGGGGGCGATTTCGCGGTCCTCGACATCCGAGGTCAGGCCCACGGCGATCGCCTGCATCCAGTAGATGCCGACCGGCTTCTTCCAGCGCGGCTCGTCCTGATAGCGGATGTCGACATAGTCGCCGCTTTCCAGCATCTGGGACGTGGCCTGGGCGAACCGGCTCTCGTCGCGATCCAGCGGCGGCAGCAGCAGCAGGCCCGGCAGCCCGGCGATCAGCGTCAGCAGGGCCGCGAGAACCGGCCCGCGCCAGCCGGCGATGCGGCCATCCAGATCGAAAGTCTTCATTCCAGACTCCTTACACGGCGACTACGCCGTCGTCAGCCGTCTCCCCTAAGCCGTCGTTATCCTCTATGGAGCGCCGATGACCCCCGAAACGCCCGAAATCTCCGTCGTCGTTCCCGTCCATGACGAGGCGGGCGCCGCCGTGCCGCTGGCGCGCGAGATCGCCGCCGCCTTCGCCGGCCGTTCGTACGAGATGATCTTCGTGGACGATGCGTCCCGAGATGCGACCCTGGCCGAGTTGAAGGCCGCCATGGCCGAACTGCCGGCGCTGCGCGTCCTGGCCCACGGGACCAATGCGGGCCAGAGCCGGGCGGTTCGAACCGGCGTCCTGGCTGCGCGCGCGCCGGTCGTGGTGACGATGGACGGTGACGGTCAGAACCCGCCGGCCGATGCGCCCCGCCTGGTCGATGCGCTTCTGGCCGCCCCCGGCGATGTGGGCCTGGTCGGCGGTCGTCGCGCCAAGCGCCAGGACACAGAGGCCAAACGCCAGGCCTCGATCTGGGCCAACCGCATCCGCCGAAAACTGCTGGGCGACGACGCCGAAGACACCGGCTGCGGGCTGAAGGCCTTCCGCCGCGATGTCTTCCTGCGCCTGCCCTACTTCGATCACATCCACCGCTATCTGCCGGCGCTGATGATCCGCGAGGGGTTCAAGAACCAGTATCTCGACGTGGACCATCGCCACCGCGAGGTCGGCCGCTCGAAATACACCAACTGGGGCCGCCTGCGCGCCTCGGTCTCGGACCTCCTGGGCGTGATGTGGCTGAAGACGCGGTCCCGCAAGCCGGGCGCGATTTCGGAGTTCTGAAACAGCCACACCCGCCCCGCTTCGCAGAGAGGATAGGCAAACAAAAAGGGCGGGACCTTGCGGTCCCGCCCTTCTGCATTTCAGCGTCGGTTAGCTTGGACCCCGGCCTTCGCCGGGGCGTCCGGGCGACCCGAAGGCCGCCCTTCCGCTTAGAAGTCCATGCCGCCCATGCCGCCCATGCCGCCCATGTCGGGAGCCGCAGCGCCGCCCGACTTCTTGGGGGCGTCGGCGACGGCGGCTTCCGTCGTGATCAGGATGCCGGCCACCGAAGCGGCGTCTTGCAGAGCCGTGCGGACGACCTTGGCGGGGTCGATGACGCCCATCTGCACCAGATCGCCGTACTCTTCGGTCTGGGCGTTGAAGCCGAACGAGGACTGGTCGTTTTCCAGCACCTTGCCGACGACGATCGAGCCTTCGACGCCTGCGTTTTCCGAGATCTGACGGATCGGAGCCTGCAGGGCGCGACGGATGATGGCGATGCCGGCGTTCTGGTCGGCATTGTCGCCCTTGACGTCGGCCAAGATCTTGGAGGCCTTCAGCAGGGCGATGCCGCCGCCCGGAACGATGCCTTCGTCAGCTGCGGCGCGCGTGGCGTTCAGGGCGTCGTCGACGCGGTCCTTCTTTTCCTTCACTTCGACTTCGGTCGAACCGCCGACGCGCAGGACTGCAACGCCGCCGGCCAGCTTGGCCAGACGTTCCTGCAGCTTTTCCTTGTCGTAGTCCGAGGTCGTGTCTTCGATCTGGCGCTTGATCTGGGCCACGCGGGCTTCGATCTCGTCCTTGCCGCCGACGCCTTCGACGATGGTGGTGTCGTCCTTGGTGATCGAGACCTTCTTGGCCTTGCCGAGCATGTCGAGCGTGACGCTCTCAAGCTTGATGCCCAGGTCTTCCGAGATGACCTGGCCGCCCGTCAGGATGGCGATGTCTTCCAGCATGGCCTTACGGCGGTCGCCGAAGCCCGGAGCCTTGACGGCGGCGACGCGCAGGCCGCCGCGCAGCTTGTTGACGACCAGGGTCGCCAGGGCTTCGCCTTCGATGTCCTCGGCGATAATCAGCAGCGGACGGCCCGACTGCACCACGGCTTCCAGGATCGGCAGCATGGCTTGCAGCGAGGTCAGCTTCTTCTCGAACAGCAGGATGAGCGGCTCTTCGAGTTGGGCCTCCATCTTGTCGGCGTTGGTGATGAAGTAGGGCGACAGGTAGCCGCGGTCGAACTGCATGCCTTCGACGACGTCGACGGTGGTGTCGGCGGTCTTGGCTTCCTCGACGGTGATAACGCCCTCGTTGCCGACCTTGGCCATCGCCTGGGCGATCAGCTCACCGATTTCCGAGTCGCCGTTGGCCGAGATGGTGCCGACCTGGGCGATTTCGGAGTTGTTGGAGACCGGCTTGGAGTTGGTCTTGATCTCTTCCAGCACCAGGCCGACGGCCTTGTCGATGCCGCGCTTCAGATCCATCGGGTTCATGCCGGCGGCGACGGCCTTGAGGCCCTCTTGCACGATGGCCTGAGCCAGAACGGTTGCGGTGGTGGTGCCGTCGCCCGCCTTGTCGTTCGTCTTCGAAGCGACTTCGCGGATCATCTGGGCGCCCATGTTCTCGAAGGCGTCTTCCAGCTCGATCTCTTTGGCGACCGAGACGCCGTCCTTGGTCGAGCGCGGGGCGCCGAAGGACTTCTGGATCACGACGTTGCGGCCCTTGGGACCCAAGGTCACCTTGACGGCGTTGGCGAGGACGTTGACGCCGCGCAGCATCTTGTCGCGCGCGTCGGTGTTAAACTGTACGATTTTAGCAGCCATGCGGGCAGCTCCTATCTATATGGATTGATTGAAGAACGTCGGACGTCGGGTGCTTAGGACAGCACGCCCAGGACGTCGGATTCCTTCATGATGATCAGGTCTTCTCCGTCGATCTTCACTTCCGTGCCCGACCACTTGCCGAACAGGATGCGGTCGCCGGCTTTCAGCTCCAGAGCATTGACCTTGCCTTGGTCGTCACGGGCGCCAGGGCCGACGGAGACGACTTCGCCTTCCTGCGGCTTTTCCTTGGCGGTGTCGGGGATGATGATGCCACCCTTGGTCTTGGATTCTTCTTCAACGCGCTTGACCAGCACGCGGTCGCCGAGCGGACGGAACGCCATCGGACTTCTCCCTCTAGAACCCCCGGATCGGGGCGTTTTTGAAACGGTGTGCGGCGCTCTCGCGATCGCCGTTTTGGCAGCCGACCAGCGAGAGTGCTAACGCGGGCGGGAGTTAGGCAGAGGCGCTGGCATCGTCAAGCGGCGCGGCTCGATCTCCGCGCGAATTCTCTGTGACAAATGAACCGAAAATGAATGCCGACCTCCGGGGTCGTTCAAACTGGGAGCGATAGAACAGCTCCAACGCTGGATGCCTTCCCGCCCCGGAAATGCAGATCGGCGAGGAAAGAAGGAGACCAAGATGTCCAAGCTGCTGAAGATCACTGCGGTCGCCGCCGCCCCCGTCGTGGCCCTGAGCCTGATGGCCGCTCCGGCATCCGCCCAATCGCGCGATCGCGACAACACCGGCCGTAACGCCCTGATCGGCGCTGCGGTGGGCGGTCTGGCCGGCGCCATCTATGGCAACGGCGACGGCAGCTATATCGCAGGCGGCGCGCTTGCCGGTGCGGCGCTGGGCGCGGTGGCCTCCAACCGAGGATCGGGCTGCGAATATTATCGCGGCGGCCGCTGCTACCGTAACCAGGGCCACTGGGAGCGCGAGCACGGCATCGACCGCAGCCGCTCGGGCTATGACTACCGCTACGACGGCCGCCGTTACGACTCGCGCTATGACCGCCGCGACTACCGCAATGATCGCGACTACCGCTATGACCGCCGCTGGTAAGCGTTCGACAGTCTAGGTGATCGGCAGGGCCCGTCCGGCAAGGACGGGCCCTTTTCGCGTCAGCCCATCAACCGCGTCATCAGGGCCGCCGTGGACGGATCCAGGTCCGCCGAGGGGCCGCCCGCGTCCACGTCCTTCAGGATCGCCTTGGCCAGGACCTTGCCCAGTTCGACACCCCATTGGTCGAAGCTGTTGATGTCCCAGATCACGCCCTCGACGAAGGTCTTGTGCTCATACAGGGCCAGCAGCGCGCCCAGGGCCTCGGGCGTCAGCCGCTCCATGACGATGGCCGTCGACGGACGGTTGCCGGTGAAGGTGCGGTGGGACGCTAGGCGCGTCGCCTCTTCCTCCGACAGACCCTGAGCCAGACCTTCAGCCCTGGCCGCCTCGGTCGTCTTGCCCAGCATCAGGGCCTGCCCCTGGGCCAGGGCATTGGACCAGAGCGGCGATTCCGGCGCATCCGCATGCGTCCTGGCGACAATCACGAACTCCGCCGGCACGACCTCCGGCCCCTGGTGGATTTGCTGGAAGAAGGCGTGCTGCCCGTTGGTGCCCGGCTCGCCGAAGACGACGGGACAGGTCTGGCGCGTCACCGGTGTGCCGTCGCGGTGCACCCGCTTGCCGTTCGACTCCATCTCCAGCTGCTGCAGGAAGGACGGCAGGCGACGCAGGGCGTGGGCGTAGGGGGCGACGGTACGGGCGGGCCGGTTCAGGCCGTCGACGTTGAACACCTGGGCCAGGGCCAGAAGGATCGGCGCGTTACGCTCCAGCGGCGCCGAGACGAAATGCGCATCCATCTCCGCCGCGCCCGCCAGCATCCGTTCGAACACGTCCCAGCCCAGGGCGATGCCGCACGACAGGCTGACCGCCGACCACAGCGAATAGCGCCCGCCGACCCAGTCCCGGAAGGCAAAGGTCCGACCGCAGCCGAAGGCGGCCGCCTTGTCCGGCGCCGCCGTCACCCCGATGAAGTGTTTCGTCATCCCCTCGGCCGGCAGCGACGCCGCCAGCCAGGCCTTGGCCGCCTCGGCGTTGGCCAGGGTTTCCTGCGTCGTGAAGGTCTTGGACACCACCACCACCAGGGTGGTTTCGGGATCGAGGCCCGTCAGCGCCTCGGCCATGTCGCGCGGATCGATGTTGGCGACGAAGCGCAGATCGATGGCCGGGTCCAGCGGACGCAGGGCGTCCCAGACCACGCGCGGCCCCAGGTCCGAACCGCCGATGCCGACATGGACGATCGCCTCGAACTTGCGCCCCGTCGCGCCCGCCTCGGCGCCCGACCGCACGGCGTCGGCATAGGCCTTCATGTCCGCCCGCACGGCGTCCACCTCGGCCGAGACCGGCTCGCCCAGGGCCTTGAAGTCGGCGCCGGGCGCAGCGCGCAGAGCGGGGTGCAGGACCGCCCGTCCCTCGGTCAGATTGACGGCCTCGCCGGCGAACAGGGCCGCGCGACGTCCCTCGACGTCGGATGCCCTCGCCAGATCGAGGCAGGCCTCGAAAGCGGCGTTGGTCCAGCTCTGTTTCGAAAGGTCCAGATAGAGCCCCGCCGCCTCGACCGACATCCGCGCCAGCCGGTCGGGATCGGCGGCGAACTGATCCACGATCCGCGCGGAGGCGGCCTCGGCGGCGGCTTGGTCGAAGGCGGTCCAGGCGGCGTCGCGGGTCATCGTCGTCTCCATCGGGAATGACAGGGTAAACACTCGTTTACGGCTGGGGCGTATTCAGGTTCAACGTCCCAGCGGACGCTGAAACAGGAAGTCACCTCAATGTCCTGCGGCCTTGCTCTCACGATCGCCCTGGCGATGTCCAATCCCGCGGTGGCCCTGGCCGCCGAACAGCCGGCCGCCGCGCCCGGCGCGCCGGTCTCGGTGGCGGGCGAGCCGCTGTTCGCCGACATCATCTCGCGCTCGGCCAGCCTGAAGGCCGTGGTGGACGGTTGGGCCGCCGCCAAGGCCGCCGACGACGCCGCCTTCTTCACCAGCCAGGCCTTCACCGGCTTCAAGGCCCAGGCCGAACAGTTGGCCGCCCTGGACATGCAGGGCCACCTGATCCTGAAGGAACGCGGCACCGACGGCGATCTGAAATGCATCCTGCGCGGCATTTCCGAGGACATGCCCAAGAAGGTTCAGGCCGTTCAGGCCGCGGCCAACCCGGCCGAGCGCGCGGTCGCCCTGTCGGAACTGTCCTATCTGCTAAACGACAACGTCGAAGTCATCACCGCCCCGCCCAAGCCGGAAGTCTGACGGCTTCTAGAGAGCGGCCAGCGCCTCCAGCACGCCCTTGCCGTAGCGATCCAGCTTGGACTGGCCGACGCCGGAAATCGCGCCCAGACTGTTCAGGTCGCCCGGCTCGGCGTGGGCGATCTCCAGCAGCGTCCGGTCCTGGAAGATGACATAGGGCGGGACGTGCTGTTCCGAGGCGCGGTCGCGGCGCCAGGCGCGCAAGGCCTCGAACCGGGCGCGGACATCGGCGTCCATCGTCTCCAGCGCCGCATTGCGCCCCTCGCCCGATCGATCACGACGACGCGGGGCGGTATCGGCCCTCAGCGGCGCGCGACGCACCTCGATCTGGCGCTCGCCGCGATAGACGGCGCGCACCGCCTCGGGATCGCCCAGCCCGACCAGCGGCTTGCCGTCGTTGGGATCCTCGACCAGCAGACCTTCGAACAGCAGGTGATCGACGATCTCGCGCCAGCTGTTCAGCGAAATCTCGCGCCCGATGCCCCAGGTGGACAGTTGCTGCTCCCACGGCTGCACGTCCTTGGTGCGGGCGGTCAGGTGATCGACGACGCGGCCCCTCCCAAACCGGCCGCCCAGCCGCTGCACCGCCGCCAGCGCCTTCTGGGCCGGGACGGTCGCGTCATAAAGCTGGGGCGGGTCGCCGCAGATGTCGCAGACGCCGCAAGGCTGGGCGTCATGCTCGCCGAAATATCGCCGCACGGCCTGGGCGCGACAGACCGCGCCGTCCAGCATGGCGAACAACTGACGAGTCTTTCGCACCTGGACCGATTTGACCTCCTCGGCCATCGGACGGCTGTCCAGTCGGCGCAAGGACCAGGCGATGTCGGACGGGCCATACAGGGTGATGCCCTCGGCCGGTTCGCCGTCGCGACCGCCCCGTCCGATTTCCTGCCAATAGGCCTCCAGGCTGCCCGGCGGATCGGCGTGGATGACGAAGCGGACGTCGGCCTTGTCCACGCCCATGCCGAAAGCGATGGTCGCGACCATCACAGCGCCCTCTTCGGCCAGGAAGCGTTCCAGCCGGCGGTCGCGCTCCTTCGTATCCATGCCGGCGTGATAGGCGATGGCGTTGGTCCCCGCGTCGCGCAGCGCCTGGGCCACGCGGTCGCAGCCGTCGCGGCTGCCGCAATAGACGACGCCCGACTTGCCCCGCCGTTCGCGCACCAGTTCGATGACGCGGGCGTCGGTCTTGGCCCGAGACGCGCTCTCCTTGCGCTCGGCCGACAGTTGCAGATTCGGACGCGCGAAGCTGTCGACGAAGACCGTCGCCTCTTCCAGCCGCAGCGAGCGCAGAATGTCGTCGCGGGTGCGGGCGTCGGCGGTCGCCGTCACCGCGATGCGGGGCACGTCGGGGAACCGCTCGGCCAGCAGACCCAGGTTGCGATAGTCGGGGCGGAAGTCGTGACCCCACTGGGACACACAGTGGGCCTCGTCGATGGCGATCAGGCTGAGCGGCAGTTCCGCCAGCCGGTCCATCATGGCGCCCGCCGCCAGGCCTTCGGGCGAGACATAGAGCAGGTCCAGTTCCCCCGACCGCGCCGCCGCCCAGATGGCCGAACGCTCGTCCAGCGACACGCCGGAATCCAGCCGCGCCGCCGCGACGCCCTGCTGCTTCAACGCCTCGACCTGATCGGTCATCAGTGCGATCAGGGGCGACACCACCAGCCCCAGTCCGGGGCGCAGTATGGCCGGGATCTGATAGCAGACGCTCTTGCCGCCGCCGGTCGGCAGGACCGCCAGCACATCGCCGCCCGACAGGATTTGCTCGACCACCCGTCCTTGCAGCCCCCGAAAGTCGGCATGACCCCAGACACGCGCCAGCAACGCCCGCGCGTCGTTCAGGTCAGGCGTATCGGTGGTGGAGAACTGGGGGCGCGTGGCCGGCATCCTTAAGCTGTGCACTCTTTGTTCCCGAACAGAAGACGCCGCCGGCCGCGAAGGCGACCGGCGGCGGCGTCATAGGGGACGGGTTTAGTGGGCGGGCGCTTCGGCGAACTGGCCGCCGACGCGGTAGCGCCACAGATAGGACGGGGCGATCGCCGCCATGCCGGCCGGATGGTCGATGCCCAGATCGCTGAGGCCGAACGCATCGGCGGCGACCACATTGTCCTTCTCCAGCATCAGCACCTGATCGCGCGTCAGCGGCGGGGTCAGGCCGACGAACCGGCTCAGTTGCAGCAGCGAACCCAGGGGCTTGGCGACGATGAAGGGCACCGAAACCAGCATCCGGTCGCGGCCCGTCTCACGACGCACCAGCTCCAGCACCTCGCGGAAGGTGTAGAGGCTCGGCCCGCCCAGTTCATAGGTGCGGCCGGCCGCGTCCGCGCGGGTCACGCCGCGCGCGATGGCCTCGGCGACATCGCCGACATAGACCGGCTGGAACCGGGTCTCGCCGCCGCCGATCAGCGGCAGGGCCGGGGCCATCGTCGCCATGGCGGCGAAGCGATTGAGGAAGCTGTCGCCCGCGCCGAACACCAGCGACGGACGCAGGATCACCGCATCCGGATAGACGGCGCGCACGGCCGCCTCGGCCTGGGCCTTGGTGCGGCCATAGGCCGAAGGGCTGGCGGCGTCGGCGCCGATGGCCGAGATCTGGACCAGGCGCGCAACGCCCGCCGCCTTTGCGGCCTCGGCGATGGTCTTGGCCGCCTCGGTGTGAACGGCGTCGAAACCGCGCTTGCCGCCTGCGTCATGCAGCACGCCGACCAGATTGACGACGGCGTCCGCGCCGCGCACGGCCTGCGCCACATCCGCCGGGTTGGTGATGTCGCAGCGCATGAACTGGATCTGGCCGGGATCGCCCAGCGGCTGGATTTCGATCGCCAGGACCGGGTTGCGCACGGCGACCCGAATGCGCCAGCCGCGACGCGCCAGGGCGCGCACCGCCTGCGACCCGATAAAGCCCGAACCTCCGAAGAGGGTCACGACGCCGGGGGCGAGGTCAGCCATGGGGAAAGCTCCAGTCGAAATCCGTTTCGGCGGGATAGACGATAGGGCGCCGCACCGCAACGCGGGCCTTCACGGTCACGCTGGCGTTCGACGCGCGGCCGCCCATCTGAGGCGGATGAAGCTTTTCACCATTGGCTACGAGGGCGCGACCCAGGCCGACGTCATCGCGCGGCTGAAGACAGCCGGTGTGCAGACCCTGATCGATGTCCGCGCGGTCGCCGCGTCCCGCCGCGCCGGCTTTTCCAAGACGATCCTGGGCGAGAGCCTGAAGGCCGAAGGGATCGACTATGTCCACCTGCGCGGGCTGGGCACGCCCAAGGCGGGACGTGACGCGGCGCGCAAGGGCCGTGTCGACGAGATGCGCGCCATCTTCGCCGATCACTTGGCCGAGCCCCGGGCGCAGATCGAGTACGAGCGACTAAAGGCGCTGGCGGCCGACAAACCCGTCGCCTTGCTGTGCTTCGAGGCCGACCACGCCGGCTGCCACCGCGCCGTCCTGGCGGAACGACTGGCGGAGGAAACCGGCGCGGCGGTCGTGGATCTCTAGCCTTAAGGCCGTCCGACCAGCTGATCGACCGAACCGCTGGTGACCGGGTGATAGAGCGGCCGGGCCTCGGCGTAGATGCGCCGCGCGTTGCCCCGACCCCAGTCGCCCTCGTTCCACAGGGTCTGGAACAGCGGCAGGACGAACTTGCGACGGCCCTGGCTGGTCAGGAACTTCTCGGCCGTGGCCACAGACGGCTGATAGCGATGGGCCAGGGCGATCTGCAGCCAGGCGAAGGTCAGTTCGGCGTTGCCTTCGTTCGCCAGATTCAGCGTGCGCTCCAGATCGGCCAGCTGCGCGGTCGTCAGCCAGTCGGCCCCCGTCCGCAGACCCTCGGGACGCCAGCCCAGGAAGCGCTGCCGCTGCTGGGTGTTCCAGTCCGCCCACGGAATGGCCGAGGCCGGCCCCTTGTCCTTGAAGAAGGCCACGGCGGCCGCATCCACCGGCTCGAAGGCGTGGGACACCGGCGCGACGGCGTTGGACGGCAGGCCGGGCTGATAGACCCACGCGTCCATCTGCAGCTGGCTTTCCAGCGCCGCGTCGCCCTTGATCAGGTTGTCGCGGATGTCCTGCAGGAACATCGCCGTGGTCATGGGACGATAGGCGTTGCGGTCGAAATAGCCGCGCAACCACGCGTCGAACCGATCCCGCCCGACGGTGCGTTCGATGGTCCGCAGGAACAGGGCGCCCTTCTCATAGGCGATGTCGTTCATGCCGTCGTCGGGATCGCGGCCCTTCAGGTCCAGATGCAAGCGGGTGTCCGCCGCCGGCAGGGACTTCAGCGTGTCCTGAAGGCTGTCCCAGCCCAGCACCTGCTCCTGCATGGCGCGGTCATGGCCATAGACCGACTCCATGATCCGGTTCTCGAAATAGACGGTGAAACCCTCGTTCAGCCAGAAATCGTTCCAGGTCGCATTGGTGACCAGATTGCCCGACCAAGAGTGCGCCAGTTCGTGCGCGACCAGCGACACCAGCGAGCGATCGCCGGCGATGATGGTCGGGGTGGCGAAGGTCAGCTTCGGGTTCTCCATCCCGCCGAACGGGAAGGAGGGCGGCAGGACCAGAAGGTCGTAGCGGCCCCAGCGATACGGGCCGTACAGCTTCTCGGCCGCCGTCACCATCTGGGCGGTCGGCTCCAGCTCCCACTGGGCGGCGCGCAGGCGGCTGGGCTCGGTCCAGACCCCGGTGCGGCCGTCGAACGGCGCAAAGGCGATATCGCCGACGCCCAGCGCGATCAGATAGGGCGGGATCGGATTGTCCATCCGGAAGCGCCAGGTCTTCATCCCGTTTAAGGCCCGCTCGCCGTTGGGCGTCAGGTGATCGGCGCTCATGACCACCGTCAGGTCTTCAGGCGCGGTGATGCGGGCCGAATAGGTCTGGCGGATGCCGGGGCTGTCCTGGGTCGGCACCCAGGTGCGGGTCAGGATCGCCTGGCCCTGGCTGAACAGATAGGGCTTCTGTCCGCCCGCCGTCTGGCTGGGGTTCAGCCACTGCAGCGCCGCCGCATTCGGACGGGTGGAATAGCGGATGGTGATCTTGCGTCGCTCATTGGCGGCGAAGGCCGGGAAATAGACCGTCAGCGGCTGGCCCAGGATCGGGTCGCTGTCGCCGACGACATAGCGCAGCGGCTGGCCCGCCGCGTCGCGCACATCCTGAATGTCCAGATCGCGGATATCCAGCACGATCTCGTTGGCGCCCGGGATCGCCAGGATGTCCAGGGTCGCCGTGCCCGCCAGGGTCTTGGCGTTGAAGTCGGCGGTCAGGTCCAAGGCCACATCGACGACGCGGGCGATCTCGGGCCGGGCGTGGGTGTGGACGTCCACCGCCTCGGGACCGGGCGCCGGGGCGATGGCGGGCGGGGTCATGGCCGACCCTCCCGTCGTGGTGGAGCAGGCGCTCAGACCCATGGCGGCGGCCAGGGCGAGGGCGGAGACGAGACCGAGCGCTTTGCGCGTCATCGAGGTTTTCCTGGGCTGATCTTACGATTGGCCCGGAGAACGCGCGGAAACGCGAAAAAGATCAAGCCTTGGCGGCGACCGGCGCGTGATGGGCCCGGAACAGCCGTCCCCGCTCGGCGAACAGCACCCAGCCCAAGGCGACCAAGCCAAAGACGGTGAAGCCGACCGACATCGGAATGGTCGTGCCGTTGAACTGTTGGCCCACCGCAAAGCCCAGCAGCGAGCCGACGATGGTGGAGACGAACCCCTGGATCGAGGCCGCCGTGCCCGCGATCTTGCCCATCGTCTCCATGGCCATTGATCCAAAATTGCCCGCGATCAGGCCGAAACAGAACATGGTCAGGGTCTGCAGCATCGCAAAGGTCCAGATTGATTCATGACCGCTGATCGCCACCCCTGCATGGATGGCCGCGATGCTGGTGAAGCCGATCAGGGCCGTGTGCGAAATCTTGCGCGAACCCAGCTTCACCACCAGTCGCGCATTGACGATCGAGGCCACGGCGATGCCGCCCGCGATCAGGGCGAAGATGGCCGGAAACGCCGCCTCGGCGTGAAAGACGTCGGCGAAGATCTGCTGCGACGAGTTGATGAAGCCGAACAACGCCCCGGTGATCGCCGTCATGGCCAGGGTGTAGCCGACGGCCGTGCGATCGGTCAGGGCGATCTTGTAGGCCGAGACCAGCCGCTTGACCTGGATCGGCAGGCGATCCTCGGGCTTCAGCGTCTCGGGCAGACGCAACGACGCCCAAACGATCAGGCCTACCCCGATCAGGCCCAGCCCGGCGAAGATCCAGCGCCACGGCCCGACCAGCATGATCATCTGACCCAGCGACGGCGCCAGGATCGGCACGCCCAGGAAGACCAGGAAGCTGAACGACATGACCCGCGCCATGGTGCGCCCCTCATACCGATCGCGTACGATGGAGACGGCCAGCACGCGGGTGCAGGCGCTGCCCAGACCCTGACCGACGCGGGCCATGATCAGCGTCTCGAAGGTCGGCGCCAGGGTCGCCAGCAGGCTGAACATCACATAGACGCCGACGCCGAACAGCAGGACCGGCTTTCGGCCGAACCGATCCGCCAACGGACCGTAGAACAGCTGCGCCCCGCCGAAGCCCAGCAGATAGGCCGTCACCACCCATTGCCGATCGTTGTCGGTCGCCACCTTCAGGTCGGCGCCGATGTGCGGCAGGGCCGGCAGCATGGAATCGATCGCCAGCGCATTCAGCGCCATCATCAGGGCGATGAGACAGACGAACTCGACGAAGCCGAGGTCCTTCTTGGCGGGCGCTGACGCAAGGGAAGAAGACATCCGCGCCAGATGCGCCGTCACGCCCCGATCCGCAACCGCACCCCCGTCATAAATTGCTGCAATGCAGCGAAATCGGGTTTGAACGGGCGGCGCCTCGCCAAAGCCGCGAAGCTTCGCTAGAGGAAGTCATGACAGAACAGATGACAGCACAGGCGGCGCTGGACCGCCTCGAAACCCTCTACACCCAATCCGTGACCAACCTGCGCGACGCCGTGCGGGATTTCGTCAACACCGGCGCGCGGCCCGATCCGGTCAAGCGCGCCGAAGGGGTGTTCGCCTATCCCGAACTTCGCATTCGCTGGGACGGGGATCGCCCCCAGGACCTAGAGCCGCGCGCCTACGCCCGGCTGTCGAGACAGGGCAGCTATTCGACTACAGTCACGCGACCGGACCTTTTCCGCCCCTATCTGACCGAACAGCTGGGCCTGCTGGAGCAGGAATATAATGCGACCTTCGAGGTCGGCGTCTCGCGCCAGGAAATCCCCTTCCCCTATGTGACCGACGGGCTGGAGGTCGCGCTGGACCGGTCGATGACGGCGGCCCTGGCGCGCTGGTTCCCGACGACGGACCTGGCCCATATCGGCGACGAGATCGCCGACGGCCTGTTCGAAATGGGCGGCGACTTCCCCCTGTCGCACTTCGACGGCCTGCGCACCGACTTCTCGCTGGCGCGGTTGAAACACTACACCGGAACGCCGGTGGACGACGTTCAGTCCTATGTCCTGTTCACCAACTACAATCGTTACGTCGATGAGTTCGTGCGCTGGGCCATCGAGCAGCTTCGGACGCCCGGCTCGCCGTATCAGACCCTGTCCTGCGCCGGCGGCGTGGTGATCACGCGCGACACGCCCAACCCCGAGGCGGCGATCAGCGACACGGCGTGGAAGAAGCACCAGATGCCGGCCTATCACCTGACCGCGCCGGGCCATAAGGGCGTGACCCTGGTCAACATCGGCGTCGGCCCGTCCAACGCCAAGACGATCACGGATCACCTGGCGGTCACCCGTCCGCACGTCTGGCTGATGATCGGTCACTGCGGCGGCCTGCGCGCCAGCCAGACCATCGGCGACTACGTCCTGGCCCACGCCTATCTGCGCGACGATCACGTGCTGGACGCGGTGCTGCCGCCCGACATTCCGATCCCGTCGATCGCCGAAGTTCAGCGCGCGCTCTATGACGCCACCAAGTCGGTCAGCGGCATGCCGGGCGACGAGGTCAAGCTTCGCCTGCGCACCGGCACGGTCGTCACCACCGACGACCGGAATTGGGAGCTGCGCTATTCCAAGTCGGCCCTGCGCTTCAACCAGTCCAGAGCCGTCGCCATCGACATGGAAAGCGCCACCATCGCGGCCCAAGGCTATCGCTTCCGCGTCCCCTACGGGACGCTGCTGTGCGTGTCGGACAAGCCGCTGCACGGCGAGATCAAACTGCCGGGTCAGGCCAACCGCTTCTACGAAGGTTCGATCTCCGAACACTTGCAGATCGGCATCCAGGCGGTCGATCTGATGCGCAGCGAAGGCTCCAAGCTGCACTCGCGCAAACTGCGCGCCTTCGACGAGCCGCCGTTCCGTTGATCCCAACCGTCTCCTCCCCACAGCGTGGGGAGGGGGACCGCGGAGCGGTGGAGGGGTTTTGAAAGCCCACCGGCGGCTGCGATGCGGGAAAGAACCCCTCCGTCTCTTTGCTACGCTTCGAGCCACCTCCCCGCTTCGCAGGGAGGAGACCGATCTGAGGTCTTCAGACCGCCGCCTTCTCCAGTTCGCCGGGCTCGACCGGGCTGGGCGCGGTGTTCGCCTTGCGGGTGTCCTGACGGCGCGGCAGTCGCCAGACCTGATGCGAGCGATAGCCCGTTCCATCCCAGGCCAGGGCCGTCACGGTGATGGTCTTGGCGTCCCAGTCGATCTGGTTGAAGCCGGGCGGCGCGCCGCGCTCGCGGTGCGACAGCGTCCCGCAGCCGACGGCGTAGGAGCAGCGGTCCGCCAGCGGGATCGGCATGGCGAACGGCACATGGACGTGGCCGGTCATGATCAGATCGACGCCGGCCTCGGCGAAGATCAGGGCCGCCTCATCGCCGCGCTTGACGTCGCCGGTCATCGGCGTGCCGACCATCTCGATCAGCGGATGGTGGCAGGCCAGGATTCGCAGCGCGCCGATCGGCGCCTGACGCAGGGCCTCCGCCGCACGCCGCGTCTGGTCCAGATCGATGACGCCCTTCGACCAGTTGGGGCGCGCCTGCCAGCCGCGCGCGGTGACGACGCCGCGCACCATGACCGCATCGCTGCAGAACTGGCCGTCGTGGGCCGGAAAGCCGGTCGCCGTCTCGAACGCCCGCCAGGGATGGAAGACCCGCGCGATGGCGTCCCAATAGGGCACGTCATGATTGCCGACGATGACGAAGCGCGGCTCGGGCATGGCCCGCATCCATTCGCCGGCGGCCTTGAACTCGTCGGGAAACCCCTTCTGGGTGATGTCGCCGGTGATCAGCACCAGATCGTTCGGCGTGGCGTGGGCGTAGTCCAGAGCGGCGGCGCAGGCGCGTTTGTGCTCGCAGCCGAAATGGACGTCGGAGAACTGAAGAACGCGTCCCATCAGACGCTGTCCTCGGCCGAAGGCGGCTTGGGCGCCAGCGCCTTGAAGGCCTTGGGCACGAAGCGGATCACGGCCTCGGGCTTGAGCAGCAGCGGCTCGCCGTCGATCACGGCCGGGATCTTGGATCGCGCGCGCACCTCGATCCGTTTCGCCGGGCGGGTCGAAACGGCCGGGTCCTGGCGCCAATCGCTGAACAGCGCCGTCGCGGCCAAGCGGAAGGCCTGGGTCGTGTCGCTGGGGTCCATGGCCGCAGCTTCCAGGCCGATTGGGTCCTCCATCGCCTTGGAGATCATAGGGCTGATCAGCACCAGCGCCTCGGTCCGGCGTTTCTCGCCGCCGTCGAGAGTGAAGCGCAGACGCCCCGAGAAGGCGCGTTTCAAGGCGCGACGGCCATATTGCCAGGCCAGCTTGATCTTTCCGGTCCGCATCGCCTCGCGCGCCGGGGCCCACAGCGCCGGCGATCCCAGAATGGCGGCGCAATAGAAGTATTCGCCCTGAACCTCGCCGCCCGAAACGGCCTGGGGCTCGCCTTCCTCCAGCGCCCGCTTCAGCGCCAGCTTCCAGTCGGCGGTGCCGTAAAGCGCCTTGGGCAACATGTTCATCGTGCCGCCCGGCAAGGGGGCGATCATCGGACCGTCCGGCTTGGCCTTCGACGCCACCGAGCGCGCCGTGCCGTCGCCGGCCAGAACGAAGATCACGTCCGGCTTGGCGTCGAACGCCTCCGCGATCGTCTTGTCGAAGTCGCCGCCGCCCAGCGTCATCACCTCGGCCTTCAGATCATAGTCGGCCAGGATCGCCTCGGCCTCGCCCGCCGCGCGCGGTCCCACGCTGCCGGACAGCGGATTGACCAGCATCACGACATGCCGGATCTGGGAGCGGATGGACGGCGCGCAGCGCACGTCTGTTTCGGGCGTATCGGGAGCAGCGACATCTATCATGGCGGCCGAACGCCCCGCAGACGCCGTCGTTCCGCCCAAGCGTCACCATAGTTGCCGATGCAGTCTCTCGATGCGGAACCTATGCCGCGAGGACACGTTTGCTGCCCACAGGGGCCAACACCCAGGGACAAAGGAATTCATCATGAAAAAGGCGATTATCGCGATTGCCGGCGCCGGCCTGCTGGCTTCGGCCTGCGCCAGCGACCCGTACGGCTATAACAACGGCTCGAACGAAACCGTTCGCCAGGGCGCCATCGGCGCCGGCCTGGGCTCCGTCGCCGGCGCCATCATCGGTAACAACGTCGGCGGCGGCAACGCTGCGACCGGCGCCCTGATCGGCGGCGCCCTGGGCGGCACCGCCGGCGCCATCCGCGGCTCGAACCAGGACCGCAACAACCAGCAGCGTTATCGCGACAGCCAAGGTCGCTACTACTACTGCTACGACAACCGTCAGGACGAGTGCTACTGGGACAACGGTCAGCGCCGTTATTGATCGGTGATCAAATGCCGGTCGCGCAGATTTGCGACCGGCGTTAGGTTGAGGGGGCGGCCTGTCGGACGATGGGCCGCCTCTTTTGCGTAATGGGCCGGCCGAGCCGGAGGAGGGCTGAGATGAAGCGATCGATGGGTCTGGCTGTGGCGGCCGTGGGCGTGCTGGTGGCGTGCGCGCCGATGCCCAAGCGCGAGGCGCTGGTGGTGGGCGAATCTCTGTGCGCGCCGGGGCGTTTCGATATCTACTTCCTGGAGAACCAGGCGCGGCTGACCGAGCCGGCGGCGATGGTGCTGAAGGCGGCGGCGACCAAGGCGAAGGATTGCGACGTGCGCAAGGTGCGCGTGGTGGGCCTGGCCGACGCCACGGGGACGCCGGAAGCCAATCTGAACCTGTCGCAGCGGCGCGCCCGGACGGTCGTCGAGGCGCTGACCCAGGCGGGCATGCCGGCGCCGATCTTCGAGCTGAACGCCGCAGGCGACGCGGGCGCCACGACCGCAGCCGGCAATGACGAACCGCTGCGGCGCCGCGCGGAAGTGATCTACGAGGCCTATCCGCGCTGATCGACGCGGGGGCGGGCGCAGCGATGGCGCGGGGACGCGTGACGCATTAGGTTGCGGCGCTCCCCTCGCCTGCCGGAACACGCGTTTGCGCCTCTTCGCCCTTCTCCTCGGCCTGCTGTTCAATTTGACGGGCGTTTCGGCGACCGTCGCCCAGCCGGTGCAGAGCCAACCCACGGGCGTCGTCGCCTTCGGACCGCAGCGGACCGAGCGGATCGAGGCCGAACTGGTCCCTATGTCGCAATGGGTCGCGCCCGGTTCGACGACCGTGGTAGCGGTGCGCCAGAAGATCGCGCCCGGCTGGCACACCTATTGGCGCAATCCGGGCGACAGCGGCGGGGCGACCAGCCTGATCTGGACCCTGCCCGCCGGGGTGACCGCCGATCCGATCCTGTGGCCGCTGCCCAGCCGCCAGCGGCTGATAAGCCTGATGAACTATGGCTATTCGGGCGCGGTGCTCTTGCCCGTGCCGATCCATGTGCCGCCGACGGCGCGGCCGGGCGAAGTGCTGACCCTGACGACGGATGTGCTGTTTCTGGTGTGCAGCGACCAGATGTGCGTGCCCGAGCCGATGACCCTGTCGCTGGCCCTGCCGGTGCGCGAGGGCGCAGCGCCGCTGGCCAAGCCCTGGGGTGAGGAGATCGAGCGGCTGGTCGAAACCGCGCCACGCCCGGCCGGGATCGAGGCGCGCGTCACGCGTCAGGGCGGCCAGCTGATCCTGACCGCGACCGGCGGGCCGCTATCTGGCGACCAGGCGGGCGCCGACATCAGCCAGGTCTATTTCTATCCTTTCGACGGCGGGCGGATCGACCATGCGGCGGCCCAGTCGGGCCAGCGGGGTCCGAACGGCCTGACCCTAACGCTGACGGCCGGCAAGGACACGGCAACGACGGCGCTGAGCGGCGTCCTGGCGACCGACAAGGGCGCGTGGGAGATCACGGCGGAGCCGGGCGCGCCTCTGGCGGGCGCCCAAGGCGGCGCGGCGCTGAAACCGCTGGACGAAACCACGGCGACGCCGACGAAGACCGGCGCTTGGGTCTTTCTTCAGGCGCTGGGCCTGGCGCTGTTGGGCGGGCTGGTGTTGAACCTGATGCCGTGCGTCTTCCCGGTTCTGGCGATGAAGGCGGCGTCCCTGTCGGCGGCGGCGCATGATCCGGCGCGGGCCCGGCGCGACGGCTTGGCCTTCACCGCCGGGGTGCTGGTCAGCTTCCTGGTTCTGGCCGGCGCCCTGCTGGCGTTGAGGGCGGCGGGTCAGGCGATCGGCTGGGGGTTCCAGCTTCAGTCGCCGGGCGTGGTTGCGGCCCTGGCCCTGGTCATGCTGCTCGTCGGGCTGAACCTATCGGGCGTCTTCCATGTCGGCGCCGGATTGCAGAACGCGGGGTCCGGCCCCCTATCGCGCCTGCCCGGTGCGGCAGGCGCCTTCTTCACCGGCGTTCTGGCCGTGGTCGTCGCAGCGCCCTGCACCGCGCCCTTCATGGCCGCAGCGCTCGGCGCGGCCTTGGTCCTGCCCTGGCCGATGGCGCTGGCCGTTTTCCTGATGCTGGGGCTGGGTCTGGCCCTGCCTTATCTGGCGATCAGCCTGTCGCCCGGCCTGTTATCGCGCCTGCCGCGCCCGGGCGTCTGGATGGAGCGGCTGAAGGGTCTGCTGGCCTTTCCCATGTATGGGGCCGCGCTGTGGCTGTTGTGGGTGTTTACGCGACAGGGCGGCGTCGACGCCTTGGGCCTGCTGCTGACGGCGGCGCTGCTGCTGGCCCTGGCGGCCTGGCTGACGGGTCTGGCGCAAGCGGCGCGCCAGCGTGATGAACGGCCGATCCTGACCACGATCTGCGCGGTCGTCGTCGGCGTTCTGGCGCTGGGCCTGGCAGGCGTTGCGGCGGGTGCGGCGCGAGACATGGATGCCGCGCCTCAAGGCGACAGCGGCCCGCTGGCCGCCCAGCCCTGGTCGGCGGCGGCGGTGAGTGCAGCGACCGCCTCGGGGCGACCCGTGCTGGTCAATCTGACCGCCGACTGGTGCGTGACGTGCAAGATCAACGAACGCGCGGCCCTGTCTTCGCCCCGTGTCGCAAAGGCGATGCGCGAGGCGAACGCCGCCTATCTGGTCGGTGACTGGACCCGGCGCGACGACGCCATCACCCGCGAGCTTCAGGCGCATGGGCGTTCGGGCGTGCCGCTGTATCTGCTGTATCGACCGGGCCGGGCTGAGCCGGAGATCCTGCCGCAGCTGTTGACCGAGGGCGTGGTCGTGGATGCGCTGAAGGATTGAGCGTCAGCTCAGGAACCGCTGCACCGCCGCCAGGAACCGCTGCGGCTGCTGCATCATCACCTGGTGCTCGGCGCCTTCGATCCGCTCGAACCGGGCCGTGCGCGGCAAGCCTTCGAAGCCGTAGCGATACAGGCCCTCCAGCCGGTTGCGAGGCGCGTCGGGATCGCGGGTCCAGCCATAGACGACGGTGACCGGGGCGGTGATCTCAGACAGGCGGGGGCGCAGATCGACGGTCAGGGCCTCATACAGGCCCTGGGCCAGGACGCGCCGATCGCCGCCCTGAAGCCCCAGCCCCTCGAACACCATGTCGCCGGCCAGACCCATGTCCACCCCAAAGGCCGCGACCTGGGACTTCAGCGCCTGATCGCCGAACAGCAGCAGGGCCTGATAGCCCAGCCGGGCCAGGGGCTCGACCTGATCCGATGTGGTGCGCGCGTCGATCAGGGACGGGAAGAAGGGCGAGGAATCGACCACCATGACGCGCCCGATCCGGTCGCCCATGTCGGCGGCGACGCGCAGGGCGATCTGGCCGCCCAGCGAATGGCCGATCACGGCGGGCCGGTCGATGCGCTGCTCGCGGATGTAGCGTTCGATCTCGCTGGCGGCGGGGCCGGCCAGACCGCCGCTGACATTGTCGCCGATCTGGGTCTCGCCAAAGCCGCGCAGGGTGACCAAATGCACCCGGTAGCGGTTATCGAGCCGATCCGCCGTCGAGCGCCAGGCCGAGCCGGTCGAACCCAGGCCGGGGATGAAGATGATGTCCGGCCCCCGCCCGCGCGTCTCGACGAGGATGCGGCTGGAGCTGAAGGCCGGAGCGGCCTGTAACTGCACCTTGGCCTGGACGGCGACCGGGGCGAGGACGAACAGGGTCGCAAGCAGCGAGGCGAAAAGGCGGATCATCATCCGCCCCTAACGCCCGATCACGGCGATCGGTTGACCCGCGCCTGCGACCTATCGCCCCTTGAACTCGGGCTTGCGCTTTTCGACGAAGGCGGACATGCCTTCCTTCTGGTCCTCGAAGGCGAACAGGGAGTGGAACAGGCGGCGTTCGAACTGGACGCCCTGGGTCAAGGTCGTCTCCAGCGCGGCGTTGACCATCTCCTTGTTGGCCATGATCGCCAGCGGGCTTTGCGAGGCGATCTTGGCGGCGATCTTGCGGGCTTCCTCCAGCAAAGTGTCGTGCGGGAAGACGCGCGAGGCCAGGCCGGCGCGTTCCGCTTCGGCCGCATCCATCATCCGGGCGGTCAGGACCATGTCCATGGCCTTGGACTTGCCCACCAGACGGGTCAGGCGCTGGGACCCGCCGATGCCCGGCGCGACGCCCAGGTTGATCTCGGGCTGGCCGAACTTCGCCTTGTCCGAGGCGACGATGAAATCGCACAGCATGGCCAGTTCGCAGCCGCCGCCGAGAGCGAAGCCGTTGACCGCAGCGATGATCGGCTTTCTGAACCGAGTGATGCGGTCGTGACCCAGGGCGAAATAGTTGCCCGTGTACATCTGGGCATAGGTCTGATCCGCCATCTCCTTGATGTCGGCGCCGGCGGCGAAAGCCTTTTCGCCCGCGCCGGTCAGGATCAGGCAGCGCACGCCGTCGTCATGCTCGACGCTGTCGAGAAAGTCGGCCAGATCCTTGAACAGGGCCGCGTTCAGGGCGTTCAGCGCCTCGGGCCGGTTCAGGGTCACCACCGCATAGCCGTCGGCGTGGCGTTCGATCAGCAGATTGGAATAGGCGTCGGCCATGGTCGGTCTCCTTTGACGGCGGTCATACAGGCGCGCGGCGGGGCTCGCCAGCGCAGGCGCTATCGTCGGGGCATCAGCGCCAGGGTCAAGGCGGCGCGGACCAGTTCGACCACGACGACCATGCCCAGCAGCAGATTGGCGGCGATCACCTGACCCCGCGCGCCCGACAGGTCCAAGGTCCAGCCGAAGACGGACGACAGGGCCAGCACCAGGGCCGAGAGCAGGACCAGGCCGACCAGCAGCATCAGGGCGACATGACCCGCCTTCAGCGCCGCCTGGAGCGTCGGCCCCTCGTCCAGCACGCGGGCGCGACGGCGCAACAGGCGCGCGATCAGGCCGGTGGCGGCGGCCTCGGCGACGGCGGCGACGACCAGGGCGGCGACGAACCACCAGATCAGGTCGCCGAGATCGCCGGCGCGCAAGCCCTGGACGAAGTGGACGAAATAGGCGCCCCAGACCAGGACGCCGACGATCAGACTGATCCACAGGTGGATTTTGCGCATGGGTCGGACCTCGAAGGCTTATCGCTTCTGGCAGGAGGGGCAGTAGAAGGTGGAGCGGCCGCCCTGAACGATGCGGGCGACCACGCCGGTGCATGTCTCACCACGGCAAGGCTCGCCCTCGCGGCCATAGACGTCGAACCGGTGCTGGAAATAGCCCTGGCCGCCCTCAGCGTTGGCGAAGTCGCGAAGTGTCGAGCCGCCCGCCGCGATGGCGTCGTTCAGGACGTTTCGAACCTCGGTCGCCAGACGCTCCAGCCGCGCCTTCGACACCGATCCGGCCGCGACCAGGGGCGAGATGCGGGCGCGGTACAGGGCCTCGCACACATAGATATTGCCCAGGCCGGCGACGATCCGCTGATCCAGCAGACTGACCTTGATATTCTGTGTCTTGCCGGCGAAGGCCTCGACCAGATGGGCGCCGGAAAAGCCGTTGCCCAGCGGCTCGGGCCCCAGGCCGGCGAACCAGGGATGGGTTTCGATCTGATCGCTGGAGATCAGACCCATGAAGCCGAACCGGCGCGCGTCGGCGTATCCGATGCGGGTCGCCGCCCCATCGCGGATGGCGCAGCCGCTGAAATGTTCGTGCTTGCCGGCGATCGGCGCCGCCTCCTCGAACTCGCCCAGCAGGGTTCCGTCCAGGGTGAACCGGCCGGTCATGCCCAGGTGGGTGATCCAGGTCTCGCCGGTGGACAAAGGCATCAGCAGATATTTGGCCCGCCGGTCGATCCGCAGGACCGTCGCCCCCTCCAGCCGTTCGACGAAGCGCTCGGGGAAGGGAAATCGCAGGTCGGGCCGGTTGATCCGGACCCGCGACAGCCGCGCGCCCTCCAGCACCGGCGTCAGGCCGCGTCGGACGGTTTCGACCTCGGGAAGTTCGGGCATGGCCCGGTCCTAGCCCGTCCGGGTCGCGGGGCCAAGCGGCGGGGGCCTCGCATCTGACCGCGACCAGTTGCCGCCTGCGACAGAATGCGCTTACGTCCGCGCAAACGTGGGACCTCGCATATGACAGACGCCGCCGCCGCCCCGAAGGGCCGGCTTGAACTGACGCTCCGCGCCCTGGTGCTGGGCTGCCTGCTGGCGGTGATCTTCACCGCCGCCAACACCTATCTGGGCCTGCTGGTCGGCCTGACCTTCGCCTCGGCCATTCCGGCGGCGGTGATCTCGATGGCGGTGCTGCGGGCGTTCCGCACCTCGACCATCTGGGAGAATATGACCGTCCAGACCGTGGCCTCGGTCGGCGGGGCCATGAGCTCGATCATCTTCGTCCTGCCGGGCCTGGTGATGATCGGCTGGTGGCTGGAGTTTCCGTTCTGGCAGTCGGTGGCGATCTGCATCCTGGGCGGCGTGCTGGGCGTGACCTTCTCGATCCCGCTGCGCCGGGCGCTGGTCACGGGCGGCGGCCTGCCCTACCCCGAAGGCGTCGCCGCCGCCGAGGTGCTGAAGGTCGGCTCGCGCGGGGCCGAACAGACCGAAAGCGCGGTGCGCGAGAACAAGTCGGGCCTGTGGGTCGTGGTCGCCGGCGCCGTGGTCTCGGCCGGTTACGCCCTGCTGGTCGCGGGTCGGGTCTTTGCGGGCGAGGCGGCCAAGTTCTTCAAACTGCCGGCCGCGCTGGGCGGCGGGGCCACGGGCATGGGCTTCGGCATGCAGTTCGCCCTGCTGGGCGCCGGGCATCTGATCGGCCTGACGGTCGGTTTGGCGCAGCTGTTCGGCCTGGTGCTGGCCTGGGCTGTCGCCGTGCCGATCCTGACCAGCCCGGATACCATCGCCTGGCTGACGGCGCACGGCATTCCGTCGATCGCCTCGAGCCTGCCCGCCGGCGTAGGCGCAGAGGAGCTGGCGACCACCGTCTGGGCGCGCGAGGTGCGGTTCATGGGCGCGGGCGTCATCGGCGTCGCCGCCATCTGGACCCTGATCAAACTGGCCGGTCCGCTGATCGGCGGCCTGACCTCGGCGCTGGCCGCCAACGCCAAACGCGCCCACGGCGAAGTGCTTGAGCGCACCGAACAGGATTTGCCGATCAAACTGGTCGGCGGGGTTTCGGTCGCCTGCCTGGTCGGCATCGCCGGCCTCCTGGCCTGGTTCGCCCAGAGCGCCCCGGCCCTGGCGGGATCGACGCCGCTCCTGGTGATCGGCGGCCTGGTCTATGTGGTGCTGATCGGTTTCGCCGTGGCGGCCATCTGCGGATACATGGCCGGTCTGATCGGCTCGTCGAACAGCCCCGTGTCGGGCGTCGGCATTCTGGCCATCGTCATCGCCTCGCTGCTGATGCTGGGCGTCATGGCCGTCGCCGGCGTGCCGGCCGATCCGTCGATCATCGCCTTCGCCCTGATCGTGACGGCGGTGGTCTTCACCGTCGCCGTCATCGCCAATGACAACCTTCAGGACCTGAAGACCGGCCAGTTGGTCGAGGCCACGCCGTGGCGTCAGCAGGTGGCGCTGATCGTCGGCGTCGGCGCCGGCGCCCTGGTGATCCCCTTCATCCTGAACCTGCTGAACCAGGCCTTCGGCTTCGAAGGCGGCCCGCCCGCCATCGTGGAAGGCGCCAAGACCCTGGCGGCGCCCCAGGCGACCCTGATCTCAGCCCTGGCGCGCGGCGTCATCGGCGGCGATCTGCGCTGGGACCTGATCGGTCTGGGCGCGGCGATCGGCGTGGTCATCATCGTGCTGGACGCGGTCGTGTCGAAAGCGACCAAGGGCAAGGTCAAGCTGCCGCCGCTGGCCGTCGGCATCGGCTTCTATCTGCCGGCTGCGGTCACCACCATGCTGGTCATCGGCGCCGTCGCCGGATGGATCTACGACAAGGCGGTCTCATCCACCCGCTACGCCGACGTGGCGCGTCGGATGGGCGTGCTGCTGGCCTCGGGCCTGATCGTGGGCGAAAGCCTGTTCGGCGTCTTCACCGCCGGGGTAATCGTGGCGACCAGGGACGACGCGCCCTTCGCCATGCTGCCCGAGGGTTCGGCCTGGCCGGCCATGCTGGCGGGCGTCGTCGGCTTCGCCGTCGCGGTGTTCGGCCTGTACGCCTGGACGCGCAGCCGGGCTTCGAAGGTCTAGCGACGAGGTTCAATCAGAAAGAAAGGCCGCCCTTCGGGGCGGCCTTTTGCATGTCAGGCGGCGCTTCGCGTGGCGACCATCATGTAGTTGATGCCCGCATCGTCGGTCTGGCTCCATCGGTCCTGAAGCGGGTCGTAGTTCAGGCCGTAGGGCCCCTCGACCGTCACTGGTTCGGCGGCCAGCATCGTGCGGATTTCCTCGGGCTTCAGGAACTGGCGCCAGTCGTGGGTGCCGGCCGGAACCCAGCGCAGGATGTATTCCGCCGCCACCTTGCCCAGGGCCAGCGACTTCAGCGTGCGGTTCAGGGTGGCGACCATCATCACCCCGCCCGGCCGGACCAGGCGCGAACAGGCGCGCACGAAGCCCTCGGGATCGGCGACGTGTTCGATCACCTCCATCGTCAGGACCACGTCGAACGGCCCCGCTCCTTCCGCCTCGATCTGTTCGACCGTGGCGGCGCGATAGGCGATGTCCAGGCCGACCATGTCGGCATGGGCGCGGGCCGTGCCGATGTTCTCGGACGAGGCGTCGATGGCGGTGACGTCAAAGCCCATTCTCCGCATCGGCTCGGCGATCAGTCCGCCGCCGCACCCCACGTCCAGCAGGGTCAGACCTTCGAAGGGCGCGCGCGCCTTGGAATCGCGGCCCAGCCGCGAGCAAAGCTGGTCGCGGATCAGCGCCAGCCGCGCCGGGTTGAAGCGGTGCAGCGGCGCGAACGGCCCGTGCGCGTCCCACCATTCGGCCGCCTGGGCCGAGAAGCGCGCCACGTCGGCGGGGTCGATCGATGCGCCGAACGCCGTTTCGGGCGAATTTTGCGAAAAACCATGCCCCTGTTGGGGTAGGCGAGACGGAGCGGCGCCGTTAGAAGCGGTCATGACGCGAGGGATGAACCTTCGCGCCCTTTCACGCAAGCAGGGGGCGGAACGCCACGATGACGCGGCCCGATACGACACGACTGGTGATGAAGTTCGGCGGCACCTCGATGGGCGACCTCGAACGCATTCGCCGTGCGGCGCGGATCGTCGCGGCCGAAGTGTCGGCGGGCAAACGGGTCGCCGTCGTCGTCTCCGCCATGGCGGGCAAGACCAACGAACTGGTCGCCTGGACCGACGGCGCCGGACCGGCCGCCGCGGGTCTGCCGCTCAGCGACGACGAATATGACGTGGTCGTCGCCTCGGGCGAACAGGTTACCTCGGGCCTGCTGGCCGCGACGCTGCGCAACATGGGCTTCAACGCGCGCTCGTGGATGGGCTGGCAGGTGCCGATCCTGACCGACGACGCCCACGCCCGCGCCCGCATCATCGACATCCCCGGCGAGAAGCTGGGCGCCGCCGTCGACGCCGGCGAGATCGCCATCGTGCCCGGCTTCCAGGGCGTGACGGCGGACGGCAAGATCACGACCCTGGGACGCGGCGGTTCGGACACCTCGGCGGTCGCCGTGGCGGCGGCCCTGGGCTGCCCCTGCGACATCTATACCGACGTGGACGGCGTCTATACGACCGACCCGCGTATCGAGAACCGCGCGCGCCGCCTGGCCAAGGTGTCCTACGAAGAGATGCTGGAAATGGCGTCCCTGGGCGCCAAGGTGCTGCAGACCCGCTCGGTCGAGCTGGCCATGGCCAAACAGGTGCCGGTCCGCGTCCTTTCAAGCTTTATCGAACCTGACGCGAATGGCGTCATGCCCGACAAGGGTGGAACCCTGATCTGCGACGAGGAGGAGATCGTGGAAAAACGTATCGTGTCCGGTGTGACCATGAGCCGTGACGAGGCCCGCATCACCCTGCTGGGCCTGTCCGACCGGGTGGACGCGCCCGCCGACGTCTTCACGCGCCTGGCCGAAGCCAACGTCAACGTCGACATGATCGTGCAGAGCCAGTCGCGCACCGCCGGAACCGTCAACCTGACCTTCACGACCGGGCGTCGCGACGCCGTGCGCGCCGCCGACCTGATGACCGCCGCCAAGGAGCAGCTCGGCTTCGAGGAAATCCGCGTCGACGAGGACGTGGCCAAGGTTTCGGTCGTCGGCGTGGGCATGCGCAGCCATGCGGGCGTCGCCCAGACCATGTTCAAGGCCCTGGCCGACAAGGGCGTGAAGTTCCAGGCGATCTCGACCTCCGAGATCAAGATCAGCGTGCTGATCGACGCCGCCTACGCCGAGCTGGCCGTTCGCGCCCTGCATTCGGCATATGGGCTAGACGCGGTATAGGGTGATTTCAGAAGGCGCCTAGGCGCCGGGGCGCGGGAGACATGATGCCGGCAGGCGGCGCGATGACCAGAGGACCCCGGATCCTCCTGCGCCAGATCCGCGAGGCTCTGGGCGGGGCCGGCGCGGGCGTGACGCCGGCGCAGGACCGGTTGAACATGGTCGTCAAGATCATCGCCCGGTCCATGGTCGCCGAGGTCTGCTCGATCTATCTGCGTCGCGCGTCGGGCGAGCTGGAGCTGTTCGCCACCGAGGGTCTGAACCCCGACGCCGTGCACAACACCCGGCTGCGGCCCGGCGAGGGCCTGGTGGGCGAAGTGGCGCGGATGGCCCAGCCCATCAGCCTGTCGGACGCCCCGTCGCACCCGTCCTTCTCCTATCGTCCCGAGACGGGCGAAGACCCCTATCACGCCTTCCTGGGCGCCCCGCTGCTGCGCGGCGGTCGGGCCATCGGCGTCCTGGTCGTTCAAAACCGCACTGAGCGGCGCTATGACGAGGAAGAGGTCGAGGACATCCAGACCATCGCCATGGTCCTGTCCGAAACCGTGTCGTCGGGCGAACTGTTGGCGCTGGACGAGTTGCGCGACGTGGAGCTGGCGCCGCACCGGCCCGAACGGCTGAAGGGTCAGAAGTTCGCCGACGGCCTGGCCTTCGGCCATGTGGTTCTGCACGAGGCGCCGCTGGCGCCCGAACGCCTGCTATCCGACGACCCGGCGATGGAGGAGGCGCGGCTGAAGCTGGCGCTGGCTACGCTGAAGAGCGGCCTGGACGTCATGCTGGACAAGGGCCAAGGCCTGGCCGGTCCGTCGTTCGAGGTTCTGGAAACCTATCGGATGTTCGCCGACGACCGGGGCTGGAACCGGTCGCTGGAAGAGGCGGTGCGGAACGGTCTGACGGCCGAGGCGGCGGTGGACCGGGTCAGAAACGAACACCGCGCCCGCTTCGCCCAGGCGCGCGACCCCTATATCCGCGAGCGGCTTCACGACTTCGAGGACCTGGCCAACCGGCTGCTGCGGGTGCTGGCGGGCGACAAGCCGGGCGAGCGCGAACTGCCTGACGATGCCATTCTGGTGGCGCGAAACCTGGGCCCCGCCGACCTCTTGGAATATCCGCGCGACAAGCTGAAGGGGCTGTTGCTGGAAGAGGGCTCGGCCGCCAGCCACGCCGCCATCGTCGCCCGCGCGCTGCAGATCCCGTGCGTCGGGCGCCTGATGGGCCTGCGCGACCGGCTGTCCGAAGGCGACATGGTCATCGCCGACGGCGAGACCGGCGAGACCTATCTGCGTCCCCGCCCCGACATGCTGGAGGCGGTGCAGTCACGCATGGCCGTGCGCGAACAGCGCCAGGCCGAGTTCGCCCAGCTGCGCGACGTGCCGGCCGTGACCCTGGACGGTCAGCGGATCACGGTCCTGACCAACGCCGGGCTGGCGGTCGATCTGGAAAACATGATCGAGACGGGCGCCGAGGGCATCGGCCTGTTCAGGACCGAGTTCCAGTTCATGGTCTCGGACGAACTGCCCCGGCTGGACGCCCAGACGGCGCTCTACAAGCTGGTGCTGGACGCAGCGGGCGACAAGCCCGTGACCTTCCGCACCCTGGACATCGGCGGCGACAAGGTCCTGCCGTATCTGGAAGCCGAGCGCGAAGAGAACCCCGCGCTGGGCCGTCGCGCCATTCGCCTGGGGCTGGACCGGCCGTCGTTGCTGCGGATGCAGCTTCGGGCGCTGCTGGCGGCGGGGGCCGGGCGCGAGCTGCGCGTCATGTTCCCGATGATCGCCACGGTGGACGAGTTCCGGGCCGCGCGCGAGCTGGTGGATATCGAATGCGCCTGGGCGCGGCGTCGCGGGCGCGCCTTGCCCGCCCTGCTGCGCGTCGGGGCGATGGTCGAATGCCCGTCGCTGCTGTGGCATCTGGACGCCCTGCTGCCGCTGACGGATTTCGTCTCCATCGGCACCAACGACCTGTTCCAGTACATGTATGCGGCCGACCGGACCAATCCGCTGGTGTCGGACCGCTATGACCCTCTGTCGCCGCCGACCCTGCGGGCGCTCCAGACCATCCAGAAGGCCTGCGCCGACACCGGCACGCCGGTCTCGATCTGCGGCGAGCTGGCGGGACGGCCGCTGGAGGCCTTCGCCCTGATCGTGCTGGGCTTCACCCGACTGTCGGCGCCGGCGGGCGGTGTCGGGCCGGTCAAGCGGATGATCCTGTCGGCGGACCTGAATGCGGCCCGGCGCGGCATGGCCAATCTGCTGAACCTGTCCACCGGCTCGGTCCGGAACGAGATCGAATCCCTGGCGCGCAAGCTGAACGTCGCGGTCTGATCGCAGGTTTTTGGACGCACGGGCGGCGTTGCTGGTCGGCGCGCAATCGTCTATCTCGGGCCCTGTGAACGGCGCATCGGCGCTGTGTTTCCCGGACATGGGGTCAGGCGTCATGGCGCGGAATGCGGGGGTCGCCCCCGAGGCGATCGAAAGCCTTGCTGACCGGCCGGATCCGACGGCCGCCTTCGTCGACGCCGCGACCCTGGGCGACGGTTTTCGCGCCGCCCGCGAGCGATCGGGCAAGTCCCCGGCCGAACTGGCCGCCGAGACCAAGGTGCATCGTCGGTTCCTGACCGCCCTAGAGCAAAACGACTGGTCGTCCCTGCCCTCGCGCGTCTTCGCCCTGGGCTATGTCCGGGCCTACGCCTCGGCCCTGGCGCTGGACGAACAGACCGCCGTCGAGCGGTTCAAGCGCGAGAGCCCGGACACCTCCGTACCGCTGAAGGCGCCCATCGGCATCGCCTTCGAGGACGTGAAACGCCATTCGCCACGCATCGTCGCCGGCATCGCCGCCGTGGTGGTCGCCGTCATCGGCTGGAACGTGTTCCAGCGCGCCAGCCTGCATCGGACCGCCCATCCGTCCGATATCGCCGCCGTGCCCAAGGCCTGGACCGGGGCGGCCGATCCCGATCCGCAGGTCGCGCTCAGCGCGCCCATGTCCGCCCCGCCCGACCAGACGACGCCGGCGCTGTACATCACACCAGGGCTGGAGGCCGAACTGACCGGGGTCGATCCGACCGATCCGGCCGTGATCGCCGCCGCCGCCAATCCGGAGCCGGTGCAGAAGGCGTTCAACCCGCGCGGGGCGGTCTATGGCGCCTCGGCCAACGCCTCGATGGTGGTGATCCAGGCCAAGACGGCGGGCGCCCTGGTCGTGCGGCTGGGCGACGGTCAGGCCCTGTTCGCGCGCCAGATGGCGCCGGGCGAGGCCTGGCGCGCGCCCATCGGCGTGGCGGCGACGGTGGACGTGTCCGACCCGGCCGCCTTCGACGTCTTCCTAAATGGCGAATACGGCGGACCGCTGGCCGGCGTGCTGACGCCGCTGGCCCAGTTGAACAGCCGTGCGGACCAGGCGGCCAAGGCTCTGGCCGCCACGCAAGCGCGCGCCCAGGCCCAGGCCCAGGCCGCTCAGGCCCGGACCCAGGCGACCGCGACGTCAGGGGCGACGCCCTCCCCCGCGCCCGCGTCCTCTTCACCCGCCCCTGCGCCGAACTGATGCGTCGGCCGTGGTCCCGCCGTCATCATCGGCCTATATGATGATCCCATGAGCGATCACACGCACGTCCGACCCTGGCGCCACATCGAGCGTCGCAAGAGCCGCCAGATCCGCGTCGGCTCCGTTCTGGTGGGCGGCGACGCCCCGATCAGCGTCCAGTCGATGACCAATACGCCGACGACGGATGCGGCCGCGACGATCGACCAGATCCGCCAATTGGAAGAGGCCGGCGCCGATATCGTGCGCGTCTCCTGCCCCGACGTGGAATCGACCGCCGCCTTCAAGACCATTGTGCGCGAGGCCAAGGTCCCCTTGGTCGCCGACATCCACTTCCACTACAAGCGCGGCATCGAGGCGGCCGAGGCGGGCGCCGCCTGCCTGCGCATCAATCCGGGCAACATCGGTTCGGCCGACCGCGTCCGCGACGTGATCAAGGCGGCCAAGGACAACGGCTGCTCCATGCGGATCGGCGTCAACGCCGGTTCGCTGGAAAAGGAACTGCTGGAAAAATACGGCGAGCCCTGCCCCGACGCCATGGTCGAGAGCGCCCTCAACCACGCGCGCATCCTTCAGGACCACGACTTCCACGAGTTCAAGATCTCGGTGAAGGCGTCCGATCCCTTCCTGACCGTCGCCGCCTATCAGCAGCTGGCCGAGGCGATCGACTGCCCGCTCCATCTGGGCGTGACCGAGGCAGGTCCGTTGCGCACCGGCACGATCAAGTCCGCCATCGGCCTGGGGTCGATGCTGTGGGCCGGGATCGGAGACACCATCCGCGTGTCGCTGGCCGCCGATCCGGTCGAGGAGATCAAGGTCGGCTTCGACATCCTGAAGTCGCTGGGTCTGCGCCACCGGGGGGTCAACATCATCGCCTGCCCGTCCTGCGCGCGTCAGGGCTTCAACGTCATCGAGACGGTGGCGGTGCTGGAAGAGAAGCTGGCCCATATCTCGACGCCGATGAGCCTGTCGGTGATCGGCTGCGTCGTGAACGGACCGGGCGAAGCGCTCTATACCGACATCGGCTTCACCGGCGGCGGCAAGGGCGCGGGCATGATCTATCTGAACGGCAAGATCGCCCACAAACAGGCCAACGACGGCATGATCGACCACATCGTCGATCTGGTCGAACAGAAGGCCGCCGAACTGGACGCCGCCCGCGCGGCGGCGCTTCAGGCGGCGGAGTAGGCTGCGGAAGCCGCTTGTGCAGGGTGGCGATGCCGGCGGTATTCGGAAATCAGAGTCGAAGTCGGATTGGCGGCGGGTGCGAACCCGCCGCCGTTTTGCGTTTCAGATCACTTTGAACAGACGCAGGGCCTGATAGCCGGCGGACAGGAGCACCACGGCGCCGACGCCGTAGGTGAGAGCGCGGCGCGGGGCGATGCGGGCGATGACGCCGGCGAAGGGGGCGGCGATCAGGCCGCCGAGAATCAGGCCCAGCACCGCCATGGCGTGGGTGGAGAAGCCCTCGGCCTCCTGCCAGTGGCCGGTCAGCAGGGCGACCAGGAAGGTCGCGGAAATGGCGGAGGTGACGAAGAACTCCGCCGTATTGGTGGTGCCGATCGAGACGCGCGGATCCTGGCCCGTGCCGACCAGGGTGGTGGTGACCGTGGGTCCCCAGCCGCCGCCGCCGATGGCGTCGAAGAAGCCGCCGACCAGACCCAAGGGGCCGGCGAACTTGCGCGGGAAGATCCGCTCGCGCGTCTGACGCGTGGCGCGCCAGATGATCACGACGCCCATGATGGCCAGATAGGTGGTGATGAAGGGCTTGAGCAGATCGCCGTCGATGCTGGTCAGGACGAAGGCGCCGAAGCCGCCGCCGACGACGCCGCCGAGCGCCAGCGGCACGAACAGTTTCCAGTTCACGTTCTTGTTGACCGTATGCGACCCGGCCGAGGCCGCCGTGGTGAAGACCTCGGCGGCATGGACGCTGGCGGACGCCGTCGCGGGCGGCACGCCAAACGACAGCAGGACGGTGGAGGAAATCACGCCATAGGCCATGCCCAGCGCCCCATCCACGATCTGGGCCAGAAATCCGACGGCGAGGAAGAGCAGGAAATCTTGCATGGCGGCCTCTGCAATAGGGGGCGAACGGTGCGGGCTATTTCCCTAGTCGGTCAATAGGAGAAGAAGTGACGGCGGCTTGCAGAAGGGTTCGCGCCTCGAAGACGGCGGCGATCGCGTCGCGCCCGTCCTGAAGCACAGGCTGCAACGGACAGGTCTCGACATCCGGGCAGGTTTCGCATGGACCATAGGCGGTGCGCGAGGCGCAGGGCGCGAGGGCCAGCGGGCCTTCCAGCGCGCGGATGACATCGGCGAAGCTGATGGCGTCGGCGGGCGCGCCCAGCGCATAGCCGCCCGCCCTGCCCCGCTTCGAGGCCAGCAGACCCCGACGGCGCAGATCCAGCAGAATGGCCTCCAGGAACTTTCGCGGAGCCGCCGCCGCCTCGGCAATCTCGGCGATGGTTGCGGGACCACCGTCCGGCAGACCGGCCAGATGCACCATGGCGCGCAGAGCATAGCGAGACCGGTTCGACAGCATGATCCGTGATCGCCCGGCTGAGCCGCCGACGCAAGCTGGGGGAACTCGATCCGGCCCTCAGGCGAGGCGCGCCACCGCCTCCAGAATCTGCGCGCCGTTATAGGGTTTCAGCACCAGGGCCTCGGCCATGTCCGCATTCTTCGCGGCGGCGGCGACATCGCCGGAGATGAAGATGACCCGTACGGCCCAGCGATCCGTCAGGACGCGGGCCAGTTCCACCCCGGTCATCTCGCCCGACAGATTGATGTCCAGCAAGGCCGCATCGATGCTGTGCAGCGCAGCGGCGGCCTCGGCGGCGGCGGCGCTGTGGAACGGGCCGACGACATTGTGACCCGCCTCGGTCAACAGTTCGGTCAGCGAGGCGGCGGCGTCGGGATCGTCCTCGACCACCAGCAGGGTCAGGGCCTCGACCTCGGCCGGCGCCGTGGCGTCAAGCGGCGCCTGGCGCGTGATCACGGCGCGAAGGTCGCGCCAGACATCGGTCGAGGGGCGGTCGGTGTCCAGATCATAGATGGCGGCCATGGCCTTCAGTTCGCGGGCATCCTCGGGCGACAGGTCGCCGCCGGTCTCGGCCAGACGGCTGTCGTACAGGCGGCACAGGCGATCGACGCTTTCGGCGACCTCGGCGGCGTCGGGATGCGACGGGGGCGGGCGATCGAACATGGCGTCCTCCTTAAGGTTGTTCGATCTCAACTAATGGCTTCAAGCCGATTGCGTCACCGCGACTGACGCCATCGTGACCCGGCCGTTATCGCCGATCACAAGCGCGGCGCCGGCGCCGGTCCACGCCCCGACACGGCTTGCAATCGACACGACGCCCCCCGGCGGGTAAGGACGGCGCTCCGCTTTTTCTCAGGACATTTCCCTCTTGCGACTGCCCAAGGCCCGTCTCGATCAGGTGCTCGACCGTTTCCACGAGGTGGAGGCGCGCATGGGTTCGGCGACGGACGGCGCCGAGATCGTGCGGCTGTCCAAGGAGCACGCCGAGCTGAAGCCCGTCGTCGATGCGGTTCAGGGCCTGGCTCGCGCGCGCGCCGAAATGGCGGACCTGGAAGCCATGACGGCCGATCCGGAAATGGCGGCGATGGCCGAGGAAGAGCTGCGGGCGCTGACCGACAGGCTGCCCGAGCTGGAACGCGAAGTCGCGCTGCTGCTGGCCCCGCGCGACGCCGACGAGAACGCCTCGGCCGTGCTGGAAGTGCGCGCCGGCACCGGCGGGGACGAGGCGGCCCTGTTCGCGGGCGATCTGTTCCGCATGTATTCGCGCTACGCCGCCTCGCGCGGCTGGCGGATCGAGCTGGATTCCGCGACCGAGGGCGACGCCGGCGGCTATAAGGAAATCATCGCCACGGTGACGGGCGAGGGCGTGTTCGGCCGGCTGAAGTTCGAAAGCGGCGTTCACCGGGTGCAGCGGGTGCCGACGACCGAGTCGCAAGGGCGCATCCACACCTCTGCGGCGACGGTGGCGGTCCTGCCCGAGGTCGAGGACGTGGAGATCGAAATCCACGACAAGGACATCCGCATCGACACCTTCCGCGCGTCGGGTTCGGGCGGGCAGCACGTCAATACGACCGATTCCGCCGTGCGCATCACCCACCTGCCCACCGGCATCATGGTGACGTCGTCGGAGAAGTCCCAGCACGTCAACCGCGACAAGGCGATGAAGAACCTGCGCGTGCGCCTGTACGACATGCAGCGCCAGGCCAAGGACCTGGCCCGCTCGGACAGCCGCAAGTCGCAGGTCGGTTCGGGCGACCGGTCCGAACGGATCCGCACCTACAACTATCCGCAAGGGCGGGTCAGCGATCACCGCATCAACCTGACCCTGCACAGCCTGCCCCAGATCATGGAAGGCGACATCGATCCGCTGCTGAACGCCCTGATCGCCGAGGACCAGGCGGCGCGTCTGGCCGATCTGGAAGCCGAGTTCGGCTGATCAGCCCAGGACGCCGGTCAGCGGCAGCCACAGCACCACGCCGGTGACGGCGGTGTAGGCGGCGAAGGCATGCACCGACTTCAACCGGCCGCTGGCCAGGGGGCTGTCGAGATCGGCGCGGTTGACCCACAGCAGATAGGCGGCCTGGATCGCCCAACCGGCGAGAAAGGCGACCACGGCCCAGGCGCTGAGCGCCGCCAGGGCGACGCCGGACATCAGCACCACCACGCCGCCCAAGGCGATCACGCCGTCTGCGATCTGATCGTCTGCCGGAACGGCGATGACGCCGGACAGCGCCCGTTGCAGACGCCAGTTGAGCCAGGCCTGATACAACAGCATCAGTCCGCCCAAGACGTAGAACATCCCTATCGCGCGCGCCGCCCACTCCATGTCCGAAATAAGGCGCCATTTTCGGCGCTTGTAATCAGGGAAAATGCGTCGCCGATTCGGATCGTTAACGACCGGCGCAAATTAGACACAACCGTTGGTCTGCGAGCGCGCCCGCTAAGCTTTGGCGGACAGGGCGCGCTGAACCGCCGGACGCGCCTTCATGCGCTCGAAGTGCGCCTGGACGCGCGGGAATGCGGCGATGTCCACGCCGTCGCTTTCCAGCCAGCCGGCGAAGGTGAACAGATAGGGGTCCGCGACCGTATAGGCGTCGCCCATCGCCCATTCGCCGGTCAGGTCCGCCTCGATCAACGCAAAGCCGTCGCGCATGTTCTGCGTGACCTTGGCCGCCATCGACGCCTGGGCGGCGGCGTCGTCGCTCCACCGCGCGGCGCGGCGACCGTGGGCGTGGGCGACGTGGACGGTGGTGGCCAGATAGAGGTTGAACGCCTGCATCCGCGCAAAGGCGAAGGGATCGGTCGGCGCCAGAAAGCCGGGCGGCGACAGGGCGGCGATGTGCGCCAGAATGGCGGGGCTCTCGGTCAGGACGCCCTGATCGGTCGCGAGCGCAGGAACGCGGCCCTTGGGATTGATCGCCAGATAGGCCGCCTCGCGTTGCTCGGCCCTGGCGAAGTCGACCAGACGAACCTCATAGGCCAGCCCCGACTCCTCCAGCGCAATATGGCTGGCCCGGCTGCAGGATCCGGTCGCGGCGTAGAGGGTCAGCATGGTCGCGCCTCGCAGCAAAGAAAAAGGCGGCGAGATCATCGCCGCCTTTCAGGAAATCAGAGGTCCAGCAGGGCCCGCGCCGGATCTTCCAGCAGTTCCTTGACCCGGACCAGGAAGGTCACGGCTTCCTTGCCGTCGACGATGCGGTGATCGTAGCTGAGGGCCAGATACATCATCGGGCGGATCTTGACCTCGCCGTTGATGGCCATCGGGCGCTGGACGATGTTGTGCATGCCCAGGATGCCCGACTGCGGCGCATTCAGGATCGGCGTCGACATCAGCGAGCCATAGGTGCCGCCGTTGGTGATGGTGAAGGTGCCGCCCTGCATCTGATCCATGGTCAGCGAGCCGTCACGCGCGGCCTTGCCCAGGGCGCCGATGCCCTTTTCGATGCCGGCGAGCGACAGGGTGTCGGCGTCACGCAGGACCGGAACCACCAGCCCCTTGTCGGTGCCGACGGCGACGCCGATGTCGTAGTGGTTCTTGTAGATGATGTCCGTGCCGTCGATCTCGGCGTTGACGGCCGGGATCTCATGCAGGGCCGCGACGACGGCCTTGGTGAAGAAGGACATGAAGCCCAGCTTCACGCCGTGGCGCTTTTCGAACACGTCCTTGTACTGGGCGCGCAGGGCCATGACGTTGGTCATGTCCACCTCGTTGAAGGTGGTCAGCTGGGCGGCGGTGTTCTGCGATTCCTTCAGGCGGCGGGCGATGGTCTGACGCAGGCGCGTCATCTTCACCCGCTCTTCGCGCGGCTGGTCGGCGCGCGGGGCGGCCGGAGCGGCGGCGGCGGCAGGAGCCGGCGCCGAGGCCTGGCCGATGGCGGCGATGGCGTCGGCCTTGGTGATGTTGCCCTTCGGTCCCGTGGCGTTGATGGCCTTGGGATCCAGATTGTTCTCGCCGACCACGCGCTGGACGGCGGGCGACAGGGTTTCGTTTCTGGCGGTCGAGACCTGGGCCGAGCCGGTGTTGGCCGGGGCGGCGGCGGGCGCCGGAGCGGCTGCGGCGGGAGCCGAGGCGGCGGCGGGCGCGCTCGCAGCACCCGAACCCGAGCCCGATCCTGAGATTGAGCCGATCTTCTGGCCCGGCGTGACGGTCGCGCCTTCGTCGGCGGCGATCGTCAGAACGCCGTCAGCCGGGGCGGAGACTTCGACCGCGACCTTGTCGGTCTCGATCTCGACCAGCAGTTCGTCCTTCTTGACCGTGTCGCCGTTCTTCTTGACCCACTTGCCCATCGAGCCTTCGGCGACGCTCTCGCCCATGACCGGGACGGTGATGTCGATCGCGGCGGCGGCCGGAGCAGCGGCGGCCGGCGCGGCCTTGGCGTCAGCTTTGGCGGCCTTGGCCGGGGCAGCGGCGGGCGCAGCGGCCGGAGCGCCGGCGGACGCGCCTTCCGTCACCGAACCCAGCACCGTGCCGGGAACGACGTTATCGCCCTCGGCCGCCTTGATGTCGCCCAGCACGCCGTCGGCGGGCGAGACGACTTCCAGCGAGACCTTGTCGGTCTCCAGCTCGACCAGCAGTTCGTCCTTCTTGACCGGATCACCGACCTTCTTGGTCCACTTTGCGATGGTGGCTTCGGTGACGGATTCACCGAGGGCGGGGGTCAGGATGTCGGCCATGTCAGGTCCAGCTCGTCTCTAGTCGGTCTTTTGTACGTGTATCAGGCGAAGGCTTCGGTCGTGAAGGCTTCGAGTTCCTTCAGGTGCCGGCTCATCAGACCGGCGGCGGTCGAGGCCGATCCGGGACGGCCGACGTAGCGGGCGCGCTTGGCCTTCACGTCCAGCTTGTCCAGCGTCAACTCCAGCCACGGATCCACGAAGGTCCAGCCGCCCATGTTCTTCGGCTCTTCCTGGCACCAGACCAGTTCGGCGTTGGGGAAGCGGGCCAGTTCCTTGCGCAGCGACTGGATCGGCCACGGATAGAACTGCTCCAGACGCAGGATGTAGACGTCGTCCACCGCCTGACCGTCCTTGGCCTTCTTCTCGCGCGCGTCCAGCAGATCGTAATAGACCTTGCCCGAACACAGGATGACGCGGCGGATGTCCTTGTCCGCCTTGATCGTGATGCCGGCGATCTCGGGCCGCGTCTGGGCGTCGTCGTGCAGGACGCGGTGGAAGGACGAGCCTTCGGCCAGATCGGCCAGGCTGGATACCGCCTTCTTGTGACGCAGCAGCGACTTGGGCGTCATCAGGATCAGCGGCTTGCGGAACGGCCGGTGCATCTGGCGACGCAGGATGTGGAAATAGTTGGCCGGGGTGGTGCAATTGGCGACCTGCATATTGTCTTCGGCGCAGGCCTGCAGGAAGCGCTCCAGACGGGCCGAGGAGTGTTCCGGCCCCTGGCCTTCATAGCCGTGCGGCAGCAGCATGGTCAGGCCGCTCATGCGCAGCCACTTGCGTTCGCCCGAAGAGATGAACTGGTCGATCACCACCTGGGCGCCGTTCACGAAGTCGCCGAACTGGGCTTCCCACATGACCAGCGTATTGGGGTCGGCCAGCGAATAGCCGTACTCGAAGCCCAGCACGGCCTCTTCGGACAGGGCCGAGTCGATGACTTCGAAATTGGCCTGGCCTTCGCGCAGGTTGTTCAGCGGGATGTAGCGCTCTTCGGTCGTCTGATCGATGATGCCCGAGTGACGCTGCGAGAAGGTGCCGCGCACCGAATCCTGACCCGACAGACGGATCGGGAAACCTTCATCGACCAGCGAGGCGAAGGCCAGGCTCTCGGCCGTGGCCCAGTCCAGGCCCTGGCCCGAGGTGACGGCTTCGCGGCGACCGTCGATGACGCGCTTCAGCGTCTTGTGCATGTCGACGCTGTTGGGGATCGTGGTCAGGCGGTGGCCCAGGTCGGTCAGCTTGGCCAGCGGCACGGCGGTGTCGCCGCGCAGCTCGTCCTTGGGCGACTGGAAGCCCTGCCACTGGCCGTCCAGCCAGTCGGCCTTCTCGGCGGACCAGGTCTTGCCGGCCTCGAACTGCTCGTCGAGGAATTTCTCGAACCGCTCGACCTCGGCGTCCACCTCGGCCTGGCTGATCACGCCTTCGGCCACCAGACGCTGCGAATAGAGTTCGCGGGTCGAGGGCTGGGCGCGGATCTTCGAATACATCAGCGGCTGGGTGAAGGTGGGATCGTCGCCTTCGTTGTGGCCGAAGCGGCGGTAGCAGAACATGTCCACCACCACGTCCTTGTGGAACTTCTGGCGGTATTCGGTGGCCACCTTGGCGGCGAAGACGACCGCTTCGGGATCGTCGCCGTTCACGTGGAAGATCGGCGCCTGGACCATCAGGGCCACATCCGACGGATAGGGCGACGAGCGCGAGTTGCGCGGGCTGGTGGTGAAGCCGATCTGGTTGTTGATGACGAAGTGCAGCGTGCCGCCGGTGCGGTAGCCCTTCAGCCCCATCAGGGCGAAGCACTCCGCGACCACGCCCTGGCCGGCGAAGGCGGCGTCGCCGTGGATCAGCAGCGGCACGACCTTCGAGCGGTCCAGCGCCCACTGCCCCTCGGGCACGCCCTCGTTGGCCTCGCGAATGTCGAACGCCTGTTTGGCGCGCGCCTTGCCCAGCACGACCGGGTTGACGATCTCGAGGTGAGACGGGTTGGCGGTCAGCGACAGGTGGACGTGGTTGCCGTCGAACTCGCGGTTCGACGAAGCGCCCATGTGATATTTGACGTCTCCCGAGCCCTCGATGTCGCTCGGCACGGCCGAGCCGCCCTGGAACTCGTGGAAGATGACCTTGTAGGGCTTGCCCATCACGGCGGCGAGCACGTTCAGGCGGCCGCGGTGAGCCATGCCCAGCACGACCTCGTCGACGCCCAGCGAACCGCCGCGCTTGATGACCTGCTCCAGCGCCGGGACCATGGCCTCGCCGCCGTCCAGGCCGAAGCGCTTGGTGCCGGGGAAACGCTTGTGCAGGAAGCGCTCGAAGCCCTCGGCCTCGACCAGCTTAGACAGGATGGCCAGCTTGCCTTCCTTGGAGAAGGCGTTCTGCTCGAACTTGTCGGCGCCCTCGAACCGCTGCTGCAGCCAGGATTTCTCTTCCGGCTCAGCGATGTGCATGAACTGGATGCCGATGTTGCCGCAGTAGGTGCGCTTCAGGATTTCCAGCACTTCACGGATCGTGCCGGTCTGAAGACCAAGCACGCCGTCCAGGAAGATCGGGCGGTCCAGATCGGCGCCGGTGAAGCCGTAGAATTCGGGCGTCAGCTCAGGGTTCTCGACCGGCTGCTCAATGCCCAGCGGGTCCAGCTTGGCCTGCAGGTGGCCCCGCACGCGATAGCTGCGGATCAGCATCAGGGCGCGGATGGAATCGTGGGCGGCGGCGCGGATCGCATCGGCCGAGACGTCGGCGGCCGCGGCCTTGGGCGCAGCAGCAGCCGGCGCAGCGCCGGCCTTTTTGGGATCGGGCTTCGGCGCCGGCCAACGGCCGTCGAAGACGCCGGTCTCTTCGGTCGGCTCGGTCGCTGTGCCGCGACCCCAGCTGCCGGCGCCAGCCGAGGCGGTCACCAGCGCGGCGTTATCGCGCAGCTGGTCGAAAAAGGCTTTCCATTCGGCGGAAACGGAGCCGGGGTCTTTCGCCCACTTCTCCTGAAGCTCCTCGACGTAGGCCGCATTGGACCCGTAGAGGAATGAGGTCTCGGCAAAGACCTGGTTCAGCCGACCGGCATCGTCCGCCATCGTTTCGCAATCCCTGGGCCCCGACGGACACATCTCCGTGAGGGGCGCGCCCGTCATATAGGCGTCGTTTCCTGACGGGTCATGACCGAAACGGGGCAATTTGGTAGGAAATTGGTCGCAGGCCCAAGAAAAAACGCCCCCGGCCTGAGCCGAGGGCGTTCATCGATGCGTCACACGGCATTTTTGATGCCGAAAAGGCGCTCAAGCAGCGAGGCGCCGCGCGGCGAGCGTAGCGCCCGCGCGCAGCACGCACTTGGAAGCCTCAGCCCTTCAGCACTTCGACCAGGGTCTTGCCGAGGCGCGCGGGCGATTCCGACATGCGGATGCCGGCGGCTTCCATCGCCGCGATCTTGGATTCCGCATCGCCCTTGCCGCCCGAGACGACGGCGCCGGCGTGACCCATGGTGCGGCCCTTCGGAGCCGTGCGGCCCGCGATGAAGCCGGCCATCGGCTTCTTGCGGCCCTTCTTGGCTTCGTCGATCAGGAACTGGGCGGCGTCTTCTTCCGCGCCGCCGCCGATTTCGCCGATCATGATGATCGAGGTGGTTTCCTCGTCGGCCAGGAACAGTTCCAGCACGTCGATGAATTCGGTGCCCTTGACCGGGTCGCCGCCGATGCCGACGGCCGTGGTCTGGCCCAGGCCTTCGTTGGTGGTCTGGAACACGGCTTCATATGTCAGGGTGCCCGAACGCGACACGATGCCAACCGAGCCCTTCTTGAAGATGTTGCCCGGCATGATGCCGATCTTGCACTCGTCCGGCGTCAGGATGCCGGGGCAGTTCGGGCCCAGCAGGCGCGACTTGGAGCCTTCCAGGCGACGCTTGACCTTGACCATGTCCATCACCGGGATGCCCTCGGTGATGCAGGTGATGAAGGGGATTTCGGCGTCGATGGCTTCGATGATCGCGGCGGCCGCGCCCGACGGCGGGACGTAGATCACCGAGGCGTCGGCGCCCGTGGCGTCCTTGGCTTCAGCGACCGAGGCGTAGATCGGCAGGCTCTCACCGTGCGATCCGGTCCAGTTCGTGCCGCCCTTGGAGGGGTGCACGCCGGCGACCATCTGGGTGCCGTGATAGGCCAGCGCCTGTTCGGTGTGGAAGCCGCCGGTCTTGCCGGTCAGGCCCTGGACGATGATCTTGGTGTTCTTGTCGACGAGAATGGACATGGGTCTGTGCTCTGAATTCGATGTGTCAGCGGGGCGGTGGCGAGTAAGGCCGAAGCCTTAGCCGACCGCCGCGACGATCTTCTGGGCGGCGTCGTCGAGGTCATCGGCGGCCTGGATGGTCAGGCCCGACTCGTTCAGGATTTTCTTGCCCAGTTCGGCGTTGGTGCCTTCCAGACGCACGACCAGCGGCACCTTCAGGCCCACTTCCTTCACGGCCGCGACCACGCCCTCGGCGATGACGTCGCACTTCATGATGCCGCCGAAGATGTTGACCAGGATGCCCTGGACGTTCGGGTCGGCGGTGATGATCTTGAAGGCCGCAGCGACCTTCTCCTTGCCGGCGCCGCCGCCGACGTCGCAGAAGTTGGCCGGCTCCTTGCCGTACAGCTTGATGATGTCCATCGTCGCCATGGCCAGACCGGCGCCGTTGACCATGCAGCCGATGTTGCCGTCCAGCGAGACGTAGGCGAGGTCCCACTTGGACGCTTCGATTTCCTTGGCGTCTTCTTCGGTTTCGTCGCGCAGTTCCTTGATGTCGTCGTGGCGGAACAGGGCGTTGCCGTCGAAGCTGACCTTGGCGTCCAGAACGCGCAGGTGGCCGTCCTTCATCACGATCAGGGGGTTCACCTCCAGCATGTCCATGTCCTTCTCGACGAAGGCCTTGTACAGGGCGGGGAACAGCGACTTGGCGTCTTCGGCCGCGGCGCCCGTTAGGCCGTAGGCGGCGACGATGGCGGCGACGTCGGCGTCGGTCACGCCCGCGCTGGGGTCGATGACGATGTTCTGGATTTTCTCGGGCGTGTCGTGGGCGACGGTTTCGATGTCCATGCCGCCTTCGGTCGAGACGACGAAGGCGATGCGGCCGTAGGCGCGGTCGACCAGCAGCGAGCAGTACAGTTCACGCTCGATGTCGGCGCCGTCCTCGATGTAGAGGCGGTTGACCTGCTTGCCGGCGTCGCCCGTCTGGGCGGTGACCAGGGTGTTGCCCAGCATTTCCTTGGCGTGGGCGACGGCTTCCTCGACCGAGAAGGCCAGGCGCACGCCGCCCTTGGCGTCGGCCGGCAGTTCCTTGAACTTGCCCTTGCCGCGGCCGCCGGCGTGGATTTGCGACTTCACGACATAGAGCGGGCCGGGCAGCGACTTGGCGGCCGCCTCGACCTGATCGACCGACGTCACCGCGACGCCTTGCGCGACCGGAGCGCCGAAGCCTTTGAGGACCTGCTTGGCCTGATATTCGTGAATGTTCATGGGGGACCGTCGCAACCGCTGCTGGGAGAGTTGCGGGGCTTATAGGCCCCACCCCTTCGCAGGTGCAACCGTCCACAGCCCCCCTTTAGTCGACCCAGTCCTTCTTGAGGGTGCGCGATGCCCCGATCAGCAGGATCGCGGCCAGCACATAGAAGCCCATGCCGGTGTAGATGGCCCAGCGCAGGCTTTCCTCGCCGAAGCGCGGCGCCAGCAGGTCGCTCATCCAGCCGAAATAGTAGAAGCCGACCGCGATCCCGAGCAGATTGTTCAGCAGCAGGAACAGGGCCGAGGCCGTCGAGCGCATGGCCGCCGGCACCAGATGCTGGACCGCCGCCGTGATCGGGCCCAGCCAGGCCAGGTTCAATCCGGTCGGCAACAGGAAGATCAGGAAGGCCAGGGTCAGCTGCTGAACGTGGCTGCCGCCGCCGGGCAGAACCAGGCCGATCAGCCAGGGCGAGTTCATCGCCAGGATGAAGCACGGCGCCGAGATCAGGAAGGCGACGGCGGGCGTCAGAGGATAGGCGCCCTTGCCCTTCTTGGACAGCTTGTCGGCGATCATGCCGCCCAGCCAGATGCCCAGGATGCCGCCGATCAGGGCGATGCCGGAATAATAGATGCTGGTCTGTTTCAGGGTCAGGTCGAAGCTGCGCATAAAGAACAGCGGCAGCCAGCCGGCCACGCCATAGCCGCACACCGACGATGAGGCCGCGCCCAGGCCCAGCAGCCAGAAACTGGGCTTCTTGATCACCACCGAGGCGGTGCGACGCGCGATCATCAGCGAAACGCCGATCACCACCGCCAGCAGGCCGCCGAACGCCAGCACCAGCGGATTGCCCAGCGACATGCCCATCAGCCAGCTCAAGGCGCCGAGGATCAGCAGACCGGCGCCGAGACCCAGCATGATCTGGGCGGCGATCTTGCCGGCCCGATCGGTGCCGACCGGCGCGGCCGCCAGGGCCGCGACCTGGGCCTCGGTCTTGATGGCGTCTATGCCGCCCCGCTTGGGATCACGCACCGTCAGACGCAGCAGGGGCGCGACCAGCACACCCAGCAGGCCGACCACGATGAAGGCGGTGCGCCAGCCGTAGGTCGCCGCCAGTAGACCACCGACCAAGGTCCCCGCCGCCATGCCCAGCGGAATGCCGAAGGCGAAGGCCGCCATGGCCCGCGCGCGCTGATGCGGCGGGAAATAGTCGGCGATCAGCGAATAGGCCGGAGCCACGCCGCCCGCCTCGCCGATGCCCACGCCCATCCGGCACAGGAACAGCTGGCCGAACGATCCGGCCATGCCGCACAGGGCGGTGAAGCCCGACCAGACGGCCAGGGCGCCGGTCATGATCCAGACCCGGCTGAACCGGTCGGCCAGCCACGCCAGGGGTATAGCCAGTGTCGAATAGACCGAGGCGAAGGCGATGCCGCCCAACAGGCCGAACTGGCTGTCGGACATGCCGAACTCTTCCTTCAACGGCGCGGCCAGGATGCCGATGATCTGGCGATCCAGGAAGTTCAGCATGTAGATCAGGATCAGAACCGCCAGCACATAGTAGCGGTAGCCGGGCCGCTCAGGCCGCTCGGGCCGCGCCTCCTGGACCGTCAGCGTCTCCGTCGTCATCGGCGTTTCCCCTCGGCGTCTTGTTGTTCGTTGCGGCGAGCCTAGCCGCAAGTCCGCCCTGTGCAAAATAGGCCCGGCGGAGCGAAAAGGGGCGGCGGCCCGGAGACCGCCGCCCCTCGTCGTCAGGCGTTATGGATGTGGATCAGAACTTCAGACCCAGGGTCGCCGTGACGGTGCGCGGCGGGCCGTAGAAGCCGATGATCGAGTTGCCGGTCAGGGCGCCGGGGAAGGTATAGCCGCCGACGCGATAGCGCTCGTCGCCCAGGTTCTTGCCGTGGACGCCGAAGGTCAGGCGGTCGTCGGACGAGGTCCAGACGATGCTGGCGTCATACATCCAGTAGGCGTCCTGATCGAGCAGCGGCGCGGGCGTTTCGAACTGCTGATAGGCGCCGCGGTAAGCGACCGACGGGATGAAGGCGATCGACGAGCCATTCTCCATGACCCAGTTGTAGTTGGCCGAGATCGATCCGGTCCATTCCGGCGTGTTCTGGAAGTCGCGCTGCGAGGATACGTCGACGACGCAGCCCGGCAGGGTCGGGCAGGACGTATTGCCCGAGGCCGTCGGGATATAGGCCAGGAACTGGTCGAACTTGGCGTCAATGTAGCTCAGCGAGGCGTTGAACGTCAGGGCGTCGGTGGCGCGCACGCGGCCTTCGAACTCCCAACCGCGTATCGAGGACGAGCCGACATTGTCCACCACCGAGGCGACGGTCGCGCCGGCCGGATACTGGGTCGTGATCTGCTGGTTCTCGTAGCTGGAATCGAAGATCGCGGTGGCGAAGGTCAGGCGACGATCCAGCAGCGAACCCTTCAGCCCGATCTCATAGGTCTCAACCGTTTCCGGCGCATAGCCGTTGACGGTGGCGGGATACAGGACCGCATCGCCGCGCATGTCGAAGCCGCCCGATTTGAAGCCCTCGCCCCAGGAGGCATAGGCCGTCAGATCGGGGCCGAACTTGTAGTTGACCGAGACGCGCGGCGTGAACTTCTCGAACTCGCGGGTGCGGGTGTAGTTGGTGCGCGGCGCGCCCAGCGGCACGGCGGCGTTGTTGCCGAAATAGGGGCTGCGGATGCCCAGATACTGCTGACGGAAGACGGTGCCTTCCTTCTCGTCCTTGGTGAAGCGTCCGCCGACCGAGACCGACAGGGCGTCGGTGAAGTCATACGAGAAGTCGGCGAAGGCGGCGTAGCTCTTGGTCGCCACTGAACCCGAGGTCAGGGTCGTCAGATTGGCCAGACCAACGACGGTGTCGAAGGCCCCCGAGGCGTTGGCGTCCATGTAGAAGACGCCGGCGACGCCGTTCAGGCGGCCCGCGCTGACCAGAACCTGAAACTCCTGGCTGAACTGGTCGTCGTCATAGGCGGCGGGAATGTCGAGGATGGGCTGAGGCAGGTTGTCGAAGTCGATGTTGCCGCGCGTCAGGCCTTCACGATAGGCGGTGATCGACTTGAAGGTGAACATGTCGCTCATCTCCCATTCGCCGGTCAGCGACACGCCGCGCGTCTGGACGCGGTTCTTGTCGCCGGCGCCGGCGTTGGTGTCATAGACATCGGCGGGCGACGGCGCGAACTCGCGGTGACCGTGGCGCGCGTTGGAATCGTCGTTCACCAGATCGCCGGCCAGACGGAAGAACAGGCTGTCGGTCGGGCTCCATTCCGCGCTGGCGCGGAAGGCGGTCACGTCCTTGTTGTAGTGTTCGTTGCCGGTGTTCAGGTTCTTGCCGTAGCCATCGCGCAGATAGCGGGCCAAGGCGGCCGAGACCTTGAACTCGTCGTTGAAGGGCAGTTGGGCGCTGGCGATCACGTCGCGCTGGTTGTAGCTGCCGTAGGAGGCGCGCAGGCTTCCCTCGGGCTCGTCCGCATTGATGCGGCTGGTCACGTATTTGATGGCGCCGCCGATGGTGTTGCGGCCGTAGAGCGTGCCTTGCGGACCGCGCAGCACCTCGACCCGCTCCACGTCGAAGATGTCCAGAACGGCGGCCTGCGGACGGGCCACATAGACGTCGTCGATATACAGGCCGACGCCGGGATCGAAGCCCCACAGCGGATCCTGCTGGCCCACGCCGCGAATGAAGGAGATGAGGGTCGAGTTCGAGCCCCGCGCGGCGTTCAGCGTCAGGCTGGGCGTCGAGCGCGCCAGTTCGGTGATGTCCAGGGCGCCGCGCGCCTCAAGCTGTTCGCCGCTGACGGCGGTCACCGCGACCGGCACATCCTGCAGGCTTTCCGCGCGGCGGCGCGCGGTGACGACGATGTCGTCGACGGTGGCGGCGTCCTGAGCGTTCGCGACCTGAGCGGTCGCCTCCGCATCCTGGGCGAACGTGGCCCCCGCAAGCACGCCCCACGCCGCGCCGGCCAGCAGCGCGCACTTCACATGACGGTTCATGATCCTAGACCCCTTTGTCGTTTCCAGCCCGATGGACGCTTTTATTCAGCGTTCAATGATTTTCACGGAACCTACCCGGTTTCGGCCGTCTGTCAAACACTGGACTGACGCAGCGTCACTTGGTCCCCCAACCGTGGCGCCGTTGCACCGTCGCGGTCGTGCGCCTAGCCTTGCCGGATGAGCAAGCCGGACGCCGCCGCCACCCTTCCCCGCCCCGTCGCCGCCGCGCGCCGCAAGGCGGCGGGCGCTGCCCCGGCGCGGCGCGGCCGGCCGCCCAAGACCGAGGCCAAGGCGGCCGGTGAGACGCGCGATCTGATCCTGGATGCGGCCGAGGACCTGTTTTCCAAACACGGCTTCTACGGCGTCACCATCCGCGAGGTGGCGCGCGAGGCGGGCGTCGATACGGCCCTGGTGCACTACTATTTCGGAGCCAAGCGCGAGCTGTTCGACGCGGTCTTCCTGCGCCGGGCCGAAGTGTGGAACGACGATCGCGTCGCCGCCATCGACCGCTATGCCGAGACGGCGGGCGACGACATGACGCTGGAGGGCTTGCTGGAGGCCTTTCTGCGGCCGCCGTTCGAATGGTCGCTGAAGGGCGGGCCGGGCTGGAAACACTATTCCGCCCTGGTGGCCCAGACCAACGCCAACCCCAGCTTCGGCGGCGAGACGATGGCGCGCTATTTCGACCCGGCCATCCACCGGCTGATCGAGCTGATCGCCAAGGTGCTGCCGGGCGCCAGCGAGGTCGATCTGTACTGGGGCTATCACAATCTGTCGGGCGCCCTGACCCTCACGCTGGGCGAGACGGGGCGACTGGACAGGCTGTCGAACGGGCGGGCGCGATCCGGCGATCTGGAGACGGCGGGCGACTATATGGTTCGGTTTGCCGCAGCCGGTTTCCGCGCCGTAGCAGGAATGACCCCGCGCCAGGGCTGATCGGTCACGCCGGGGCACCGTCGCGCGCCCGGCTTTCGCCCGGCCGAAAATCATGGTTTCAAGGCGCAATCTTCCGACTGCGAAAGCCCTGATGACCGCCCCTGCCGCCGACCGCCGCCGCACCTTCTTGCGCGGCCTCATCGTCGCCGTTCTGGCGGGCGTCTTTCTGGCGGTGACCGGCGCCTTCGGCAGCGCGGGCGCATCGCTGCCCGTACGGCTGGCCTATTGGGTGCTGGTCATGGTGCTGGGCGGACTGTGGGGGCATCTGTGCGGGGTGCTGGTCAGCCGGTTTATCGATTCCGACGAGCGGCCGTGGCTTAGCATTGCGGTCATGGTCGTGATCATCACCGGGCCGCTGTGCGTGCTGGTGTGGGCGGCGACGGGCCTGTTCTTCGCCCAGAGGCTCTATCCGCTGGCGGTGCTGCCGGAACTGGTCGTGCCCGTCGTGGTCATCACGGCGGCGGTGACGACGTTGAACGTCTTTCTGGGGCGGGCCGTGCCGATCCAGACCCATGCCGCGCCGCCCGAGACAGCGGCTCGCTCGGTTCGGTTTCTGGACCGTCTGCCGATCAAGCTGAAAGGCGCGACGATCCGGGCGGTGCAGGCCGAGGACCATTATCTGCGCATCCACACCGACCGGGGGTCGGACCTGATCCTGATGCGGCTGTCGGACGCGGTGGAAGAGCTGGAGGGGCTGGAGGGCGCCCAGACGCACCGCAGCTGGTGGGTGGCGCGTGAGGCGGTGCGCGCCGTCGAACGCGGCGACGGGCGCGCGACCCTGACGCTGGACGGCGGCCTGTCGCCGCCGGTCAGCCGCCGCTACGCCCGGATGCTGCGCGACGCCGAATGGTGGTGAGGCTCTCTTTGAGCGCATGATTCACGCTTCGGACGGGGCCGCGTTGCGCCCCGATCCGAAACGATCACGCGCTAGGGCGCGGGCTGGGTGGTCAGCATCGACGCCGGCGCGGCGCAGCCGGTCAGTTCGTCGTCGCCGATCTCGACCTTGGCCGTCAGCGGATAGGTGCGGTCGCTCATGCCGTCCGAACATTCGGTGGCGATCAGCACGACGTTCAGCGCCTTGTTCAGATTGGTCGAGCTGGCGAAGGTCGCGACCGTGCCCTGGACCGTCGCGCCATGGTTCGGCGCGCGCTGGGTCGGCTCATCGACGCGGGTGTAGATCAGGGCGTCCGGCGTGATCTCCACGCCCCAGAAGGGTTCGGTCCCCAGCGCCCGCACCGGCTGCCCCAGATCGACGCCGCCCAGGGTGACGGCGGCCTGCGGCTGCGGCGCCGGCTTGGGCTTGGACTCCTCGCGGTCGTAACAGGCGCCGAGCGAGAGGCCGGCCACGGCGATGGCGAACGGGGCGGCGGCGAGCGGAATGAGGCGCATGACGGCTCCTTTTGGTTCGGGCGCAGGTGAGGTCCCCGCCGCCCTCGGTCAAGGGGCGCGGCTGGGTTATGCTGATCCCATGTCGATTCGCCCCACCGCATTCGAGTTCTTCGCCGGGGGCGGCCTGGCGGGGTTGGGACTGTCGGCCGCCTGCATCGACACCGTCTTCGCCAACGATATGGACGCGGCCAAGGCGCGCGCTTTCAAAGCCAATCATCCGCACACGCCGTTTCGCCAGGGCGATGTCTGGAGCCTGACTGTCGACGATCTGCCGGGACGGCCAGATATGGCATGGGCCTCGTCGCCCTGTCAGGACGTCAGCCTGGCGGGCGCGCGCGGCGGGCTGGAGGCTGGGCGATCGGGCGCCTTTTGGGGCTTCTGGCGATTGATGCAGGGTCTGGCGGCCCAGGGACGCGGCCCGCGCGTGATCGTGTTGGAGAACGTCATCGGCCTGCTGACTTCCGGGCCAAGGACCGAAGTGGGGCGAGATTTCGCGGCCGTCTGCACGGCGATGGTCGAGGCGGGCTATACGGTCGGCGCGCTGGAGATGGACGCCGCCCACTGGCTGCCCCAGTCGCGCCCGCGTTTGTTCGTTGTGGCCATTCAGGGCGAGGCCCCGCGCGCGGCCGGTCCGATCCAGCCCTTCCATTCACCGCGTCTCATCGCCGCCCACGCGCGGCTGCCCGAGGCGGTGAAGGCGGCCTGGGCGTGGTGGTCGCTGCCCGCGCCGTCGCAGCGCAATCTGGACCTGGCGGCCATTCTGGAGCCCGACGACGCCGTCCACTGGCTGGATGATGCGGACGCCATCCTGGCCCTGGCCGCGCCGCTGCACCGCGCCCGGATCGCGTCGGCCCTGGCGTCTGGCCAGCGCTGTGTCGGCGCCGCCTATCGCCGGGTGCGGACCGAGAACGGCCGCAAGGTCCAGCGGCTGGAAATCCGGTTCGATGGTCTGGCCGGATGCCTGCGGACACCGGCTGGCGGCTCGTCGCGGCAATATGTTGTGGTGTGCGATCAGGGCCGGGCGCGGGTTCGGCGTCTGACCGGGCGCGAGGCCGCGCGGCTGATGGGCGTGTCGGACGACTATCGCCTGCCGTCTAGCGAAAGTGCGGCGCTGAAGCTGATGGGCGATGCGGTCGCCGTCCCGGTGGTCAGGGCGCTGGCGGAGGGGCTGTTGCTGCCCGCGCTGCTGGATCGACGCGCCGCCGCCTGACGCCGTCACTGATCGCCCAGATAAAAACACCCCCCGGGATATCGCCCGAGGGGTGGGAAACTTGCGGTCCTTAGCGCTGGACCCACTGGCCCTGGGCGTTGCGGTACCATTGGCCCGAGGAGATGCGGGGCAGCAGCTGGGCCTCGAACATCCGGGCCCCGGCGACATCCGCCGAAGTGCCGGCGTCGGCGGCGCTGCGGGCGTAGGCGGCGCGGCGGCCCGAGTTGGTGGCGTCGACCGCGGCGCGCAGGCTGGCGTCCGAGGTCGGGGTGCGGAAGCCCAGGTAACCGTCGGCCTGTTCGCCCACGGTGCCGGCGGCCTTGGCCTGGTCGATCTGCGCCTTCTGGGCGCTGGTCTGGGCGAGGGCGGCGCCCGCGACGCCCAGGGCCGCGAGGGCGGTGCCGATGACGAAGAGTTTGCGGAAGGTCATGTCAGCCTGTCCCTTTCAGAGAGAAGCGAGAAATCAGAAGAGGTTGGGGTTCTGCTGCAACAGCTGTTGCAGCTCCTGGTCCAGACGAACGCGCACATCGGCGTCCAGCTTGGCGTAGATCTGGATCGGCGCGACCTCGAGACGGATGGTCGGGGCGCAGGCCGCGAGGGCGACGACGACGGCTCCGAAACCGAGGCCGGCCAGTTGGCGCTTGTGGATCATGACATGGGCTCCGGTTCGGCCGAGGGTGATGTCTCTATTAGCACGCCGTCCAATGAACGCGCGCTGAATGGTGAAGTTCAATCGGCAGGCGCCGGGACGGGCGCGGGCGTCGCCTCCTGCTGACCCTGGCGGGCGCGATTGACGGCCAGCAGGTCCGAGATCAGCTGGTTGGCGTTCAGGGTTGTGTCCAGGGTCAGGTCGATCTGGGTGTTCGACGGCAACGGCAGTTTGCGGTTCAGGAACTGGCGGCTGATCAGTTCGCCGATCGTCAGGCGAAGCTCCTGGCGCTTGGGCGGATCGTGGCGGCCGCGAATGTGGAACAGGACCGCCAGACGCCCGCCGTCTAGGCTGTTCACATCGGCGCTGAGCTGATCGAAGGACAGGTTTTCCATCGCCTGATAGGCCAGGTCCTCGACGACGTTTTCCGACACCTCGCCGCCCCCGCCGCTGGCGGCGACGTCGGTCAGGACGTCCCGCTTGATCGACAGGCGGCCCGGCTGCACGGCCTCCAGTTTGCCGGCGGTGATCTTGAGCCCGCGCTTGGGGTCCATGATGAAGGGCAGGCGGCCCGAGACGACGGCGTCCAGCTGAACCTTGTCGTCAAAGCCGGTGTCGGCGACGATATCGCCCAGCTGCACCCGGTCCAGCACAATCACGCCGCTGTAGGGCTGGCTCGCGTCCAGCGGGACGGTGAAGGGCTCGACCGAGACGGTCCCACCACCGGCGACGACCTGGGCGCCGTCGATCAGCACCCCGGCCTCGTTGATCGAGAAGGTCACATCCAGCGCCGTGACCGCCGTGCCGACGGCCAGACTGTCGGCCGTCAGCTTTTGGTTCGGAGCGGTGATCAGGGGGGTCAGGCTGCTGAAGACGATGTCCCCGCGCAGACCCTTCACGGCCCCGACCGGACTGACGAAATCCAGGCCCGGCGTGACCAGATGGCCGCTGGAGGTCGGTTCGGCGTCCTTGGTCCAGTCGAAGCGGCCGTCGAAGCTGACGGCGCCTTCGACCGGCGACTGCAGGAAATCGGCGGCGAGCGGGCTGAGCATCGCCGGCTGAAGCCCATGCTCGGCGAAGGTCACCTTCGGGGCGGTGATGACGATGCCGCCCGATCCGGTGCGACCGTCGTGCGCCAGGGTCAGTCGGCCGAGACCATAGGCGGCGGCCGCGCCCGTGCCCTTCAGATCGAAGGCGCCGCTCCAGCGTTCGTTGGCCAGCGTCGCAGATCCTGTGGCCGAAAGCGGTTCGAACCGTTCCGGCGTCAGGGCGTCGATGACGCGGGCGGCGGCCACATTGGCGGTCAGGCCGATGCCCGCCTTGGTCCCGTCGACAGTGACACGGCCTGCGGCGTCGGCGAACCGCATGCCGAGGAAGGGCGCCTGGGCCGACACCTGACTGAACCCGGCCGCGACGCGCCAGACGCCGTCCCTGGACGTCAATAGCGGACCGCCCTGGGGACACAGTTTGCCGGCGACCTGATGGACGTCGTTCTCGTCCAGCTCCAGCCGCTCGACGGTCAGGTCGACGCAGTCGGATGTAGCATAGGTCAGCCGGCCTGCGTTCAGGGCCAGAACGCCGCGCGTCCGGGCGTCGATGCCGCGCGCCAAATCGAAATCCAATCGGGCGCGACCGTCCAGCGTCGCTTCGAACCCGCCCTCGGTCAGACGCCAGTTCGGGACCGCGACGGACAGTTCCGGCAGGCCCTTGCCGCGCGTTGCGGTCAGGGTCAACGCCCCGCCGCCCAGCTGTCCCGGCTCAGCCTGATAGGCGCCGCCCTGACCTTGAGCCACCGTCAGGACGTCGCCGTTGGCGGGCGTCAGGGTCACGGGACGCGACAGGGCGACGGTCGTGCCGGCCGCGCCCGTGGCGAAGCGGACGGCGGGCGCGTTCAGGGCGAAGCGTCCCAGCGCGCGCTTCATCTCGGCCAGCTCGGCGATGTCGTCGGGACCGACCGCGCCAAACAGGGGCCAGGCCCCGTCGGCGGCGCGCAGCGATCCGTTCGCCGCGATCTGAACCCCGCCGTCGCTGACCACGTCCAGGTCCACATCGGCGCGACCGCGCTTCAGCGCCAGGTCGCCGAAACCGAACCGGTCGAAGGCCGCGCTCAACGGCCCGGTCGCCTCGAAGGCCGCGTCCTTGCCGCCCAAGGCCAGGTCGCGCGACGTCAACGACAGTCCGCCGATCGCCGTCTGACCCGTCCGTCCCGAACCGGCGGTCAGGGCCAGCGGCCCCTGCACGCGCCAGCGCACGGCGTCGTCGCGCGACACCGTCAGCTTGCCCCGAGTCGCCGTCGCGGCGACATCGGCGATGCGCAGGTCCGCGCCCTCGACGGCCGCCGCCTTCAGCGCGGTGGTGACTTCGCCGTCCAGCCGGAAGGTTTCGATCCAGCCGGAGACGACGCCGTCGAACCGGGCGGCGACATCGGCGCTGCGGGCGCTGAGCGTCGAGGTTCCCAGGCGCTCGCCCGTCAGGCGGGCGTCCAGAACCGCCCGGCCGTCGCCGCGCCGCGTCTTCAAATCCGGATAGGGCAGATCGCCGGTCAGGGTCAGCGCAGCCCCCCGCCCTCGCGCGGCCGATGTCGCGAAGCTGTCGGCGGCGGCCGACAGCTTGATCGCCATCCGGTCGCCGGTCGTGGTGAGGTCCAGCAGGCCGGACAGGCCCTGGGCCTGCGTTTCGCCGCTCTTCAGCGCAGCCTTCGGCAGGCGCGCCGCCAGCCGCATCAGCTTGCCGTCGTCGATCCGGGCGTCAGCCAGCAGGTCGACGGGCCCGTATTCCGTACTCAACCGCCCGCTGCCGCCCTCGACGATGACCAGGGGTCCGCGCGAGTCCGGGCGCGGCGGTCCGCCGGTGAATTCCTTGATCAGCGGGTCCAGCGAGCCGAACGACAGCTTTCCACCCTTCCAGCTGGCCCGAACGACCGGTCGCACCAGCCGGATGCGGCTGGGGGTGACGCCGAGGCCCGACCTGGACCACGGCAGGGCGACGGCGTAATCGACCTCGGCCCGCTCGACCACGACATCCGGATTGTCGGGATCGCCGATGCGGATGCGGCCGACGAAGCCGTCGATTTCGATCCGCTCCACCTCGACATCGGCCGGAATCCCGCGCTGGTCCAGCCAGCCCACCAAGACATTGCGCGCCACCGCGCGGCGATTGAGATAGATCAGAGCCGCCGCCACGCCGATCAGCAGCGCCAGAATCAGAACGCCTACTGCGACGGCGCGCAGGATGCGACGGGTCTTGGCCTGCGGCTTTGGCTTTGGCTTGGACGGTGTGTCGGTCAAACGGATCGATCGCGTGATTGAAACAGCGGGCCGTCCACCTTGGTCATCCTTATCCCCAGCACAAGATCAAAGCATGACGGTCGGTTTTCGGCGCCCGTCTCCTGCCGGTCAAGCTGGGCCAGATAACGGCGAATCGGCCGGTCGGGATCCCTGCACCGTCGAGCTTTGTCTGACGCACGTTAACCGTTTGTAACGGTCTGCTTTCCAAAATGAGACAAGCGCGGTATAGGACCGCCTTCGCGCCACGGGCGATACGGCGCGATCTTCGAGAACGAGTAAAGCTTTGGCGCCGAAGGCGTCGCAATACGACGGGGACCGATGGCTCAGTTCGACCCACGCCGCCAGCCGATGCGGCTCGCGCCGCACATGCTTACCGCGGCCGCTGCGATCTCGGTGGCGATGCTCGCCGGTCGAGCCTATCAACCCGCTCAGGCCGAAGAAGTTCCCGCCCTGACCTCGGCCCAGATGGCGGCCATGGAAGCCAAGGCCTTCGCCGCCGCCAATGCGCCCGCCGGCCTGACCGCGCCCGAGGCCGTCAACGTTCAGATCCGCCGTGGCGAAACCTTCGAGCAGGCCGTGCGCCGCACCGGCGTTGCGCCCGAAGAAGCCAGCGCCGTCGCCGCCACCGTCGCCAACGCCTTCGACCTGGCCGATCTGCGCGCCGGACTGAAGTTCGAAACCGCCATCGCCAAACCGCGCAACGGCCGGGGCGACGCCCGCCTGATCGGCCTGACCATGCGCACCGGCCCGGCGTCGCAACTGACCGTATCGCGAAGCTTCGACGGCGCCCTGCGCCTGCGTTCGCTGGAAGAAAAAGTCACCCATGAGACCGTCGTCCTGAAGGGCGATGTCGAGCGCAGCCTGTCCGCCAGCGCGCGTGAACTGGGCGCCACCGCCTCCATCGTCCGTTCCGCCAGCCGTCTGTTCGCCACCAAGTTCGACATGCAGCGCGACATTCGCGCCACCGACGAGTTCACCATGGTCTTCGACCGTGAAGTGACCGAGGCCGGCCGCACGGTGGACGTGGGCGACCTGATGTACGCCGAACTGCGCGGCGTGACCTTCTATCGCTTCAAGCCCGCCGGCGCGAAGGAAGCTCAGTTCTTCGATTCCAACGGCAAGAACCTGCGTTCCGCCATGATGCGCACGCCGCTGCAGAACTTCCGCCGCGTGTCCTCGGGCTTCGGTTTCCGCACACACCCGATCTCGGGCTACAAGAAGATGCACCAGGGCATCGACTTCGCCGCCGGCACCGGCACGCCGGTCGTGGCCCCCGCCGACGGCGTGGTGGTCGAGGCGCGTCGCTGGGGCGGCTATGGCAACTGGCTGCGCATCCGCCACAACAACGGACTGGAAAGCGGCTACGGCCACCTGTCGCGCTACGGCTCGGGCATCCGCGCCGGCCAGCGGGTCAGCCAGGGTCAGATCGTCGCCTATGTCGGTTCGACCGGCGCCTCCACCGGTCCGCACCTTCACTATGAGCTGTGGCGCGGGGGCCAGCGGATCAATCCCGCCGGCGTGCGCACCCAGGAAGGCACCGAACTGGCCGGCGCCGACCTGACCGCCTTCCGCGCCGAAAAGGCCCGCATCGACCGCATCATCGCTTCGGGCGGTCAAAAGCGTCCCGCCATGCAGCAGGCCTCGGCCGAAGGCCTGCGTCCGGCCCGCGGCTAAGGTTCAGCCGACCAGACGCGGGGTCGCGCGCCCCAGCGCCGGGCAGGACAGGCCGTGGACCGTCACATCGGCCTCGCCCAGCTTCAGGCCCAACAGGTCCAGCACGGGATTGAGCGCGCCGTCCAGCACCGGCCCCAGCGGCTCCAGCAGCCGCCCCAGGGCCTTGGTCAGATCGCCGAGTCCCAGGCCCAGGCCGATCACATTCACATCCACGTCCAGGCGCGCCAGCAGGCTGGCCACCGCACCGCTCGCGAAACCGCGTGAGGCCATGGTCTTGGCGCGCTGGTTTTCGATGTCGCCCGCGTCGAACCTCAGCGATCTGAAACCGGCGTCCGCCGCCTCGACATCCGCCTTGCCGGTAATGCTGACCAGGCCCAGGACCGACAACAGGGTCGCGCGCTGGGGCGTCAGCGGGGTCTTGAAGTCGCCCAGCCTGGCCTCGTCCACCACACCGATCGATGCGCGCGCCAGGCCCGGCCGCACATCGACCTCGACAGCGCGCGCCGGATCGCAGGACAGCGACTTCAGCCGCGCCTCGGACGCCGCCAGTTCGATCAGGATCGGCAGTTCGACCCGCGCCAGACCCGACAGGGATTGCGCGGTCTTGGCCCGCACATAGAGCCGCGCCTGGGCCGTGCGGATGATCGGCTGGCCGTTGGCCGTCACCGTCAGCCAGGGCGAGCGATTGGGCCGTTCTCCGATCGCCAGGCTCGTCTTCAGATCGGCCAGCCCCGCCGGCACGCCCAGGTTCAGCGCGATCTGTCGATCCCCGCCCCCGACCTCCAGCATGGCCATGACCAGATCCATGGCCGACACCGAGGCGTCCAGCCCTTCGCGGATCCCGTCCGGCGATCGCGCCTCCAGCCCGATCAGGTCACCCAGCCGGACCTTCGTCCCGACCGAGGCCGAGGCCAGCTTGCCCAGCGCCCCGCCGTCCTGGCCGCCCGCCACCCGCTCCAGCACCCTCAGCGCACGGCCGGCGTCGACCTGGGTCGCCAGAAGCCGGTCGTAGTCGCCGATCTGGACGCCCAGATCGGTCGCCAGGGCGTCGGTGAGCCCCAGCAGATTGACGTCGAGATCGATCAGACGGCGATAGTCCATGACGCTGAGCGACACCTTGGACCCGGTCAGGCCGCCGAGCAGTTGGTTGGCCACGCCGCCGTCCAGTCGCGCGAGACGCGACCCGATGGAGATCATGGCGTTGGGCGTCGCCCCGCCCGTCGTCGCCGTGGCCCGGCGGGTGACCCGCACCTGATCGCGGCCCAGCAACAGCGGCGTGAAGAACATCGGCGCGCGGCTGGTGACCTCGACCCGCGCGGCGTTCGGCTTCACGCCACCCGTCATGAACCGGTCATTGCGCGACTTGGCCGGATCGGGCGTATAGACGCCCAGCGCCGTCGCCACCGTGACCGAGACGTCGGGCGCGACATTGGCCTCGACCGTCGCCTGGGCCGCGCGCGAGACTGCGCCCTCGCCCTGCGCCAGGTTTCGCACCGCCGACAGCGCCGCGAGATCCGCCGCCCCCTGAACCCGCCGGGTGTGCAGCACCAGAACGCCCAGGTCGATCACCGCCGCCGTGAACAGACACAACAGACCGCCCGCGACCGCCGCGATCACCGCCACCGCCCCACGCCGATCGGCGCCGAACCGGAGCCGCAGACAAGGCGCCCGGACGTTCATCAATAGTCGCCCACATGGATGACCGCCGACCGCCGAATGACGGACGGTGGACGCGGCAGCATCCCGCCCAGCGCCATGATCAGACTGTCGCTCGCGTCATAAACCACGACGACCCGCAGCCGCCCGGCGTCCTCCCTCACCTCGATGGTCGTGTGATCGGGGTTCAGCGCCACGCCCCGCACCGCCTCGCTGACCTCGCGCCGCGCCAGACCGTCGCGCTCGGCCGCGTCCAGTCCCCCGATCGCCGCCCTGGCCCCCTCCGACGCCAGCGCCTGAACCGACTGGGCCATCAGAAACCAGCCGCCATAGACGACGATGCCGATCAGCAGCAGGACCAGGATCGGCCCCACCAACGCAAACTCCACCGCCGCCACGCCCTCGCGCCCGCGTCGCCTAGCTGAAGGACCGTGTCCGAACGTCCGCATGCCAACCTCACGATTGCTCGTTTGGGTTGTATATCAGGCGCGGTTAAGGGTTCGTGTGGCCGGTGCCATCGCCATTATACAGTTTAGCGTAGGTACAATCGCGCGAGCACCTAGGCATCTGCTCGGCTCCAATAGCGAGCCGGGAGATCGAGACGAAAATTGGAGCGGCTCTGAAGGTGTAGCGCTGTCGGCCCTTGCGTCGCGGACCGACCGACGATTCCACGCAATGGTACGCCAACATGGAACCTAGGTCTTCGCCCGGATCGCGCCGGCAGAGAGCCCGATGTTTCCTATCTAAAGACCCGCGAAGTCGACGGCCTTGGCGAACAACTCGCCACGACTGCTGACGTCCAACTTGCGATAGGCATGCTTGATGTGTGTGCGCAGTGTCTCGATGGAGATGTCCTGCTTCTGAGCAATACGCCCCGTCTCCATCCCCGCCAACATCATCGTCACGATGTGTTTTTCGCAGGGTGTCAGATGGTGGATCTGGAGCATTGCTTCATACGAAACACGGTCCGCCATTCGGTGTGCGGCAAACCCAATACTGTCGTCGTCGCCAGGTATCAGTTGTTGACAGCGCAACAGCCATTGTCGGTCGGCATCCGTCGATGTGACAGCATAGATCGCTCGGCCGGGCACAGCGTCTTTCAAAAGCCGAGCCAGCGCCGCAGCCGTCTGTGCACTGTCGGAGACAAGATGGTCGTCAATGACCCGAAAAACGCCGGCGTCGTTCAACATGCGGTAAGCGGCTTCGTTCGCCCAACCGATGCGTCCCGATCGTGAAAGCAACATCCTGGCGCGGGGGTCGATATTGACCCACGCCGCGATAGCCCGAGACCAGGGCGGTATGCGCTCGGCGTCATTATCGAAGTTCAGGTTCGCCTGTCGTGGATCGCAGTCGCCGATTTCACTCCCGACAGCAAGAAAGCCCGTCACGCCCACAATCATCTCAACCCTCCCTCGTGGCTGGGCCTCGATGCTCGACACGTAAACAGCCATTCCAAGCGTCGAGCGTTCTCAGGCGCAGTTCACCACACCGTCCTATCCACAGACCGGGTCAATTGACATACCCGAGTTAGGGGAGTGGCGACCGTCGAAGCCGATCCAACTCAATACCGCCCGCCAAGCAGTATCGGGCTATCCAGCGAACACGCTGGCGCATCCTTAAGGTGTGTCCTTGCACCATCAATATTGATGCACACATCGACTAGACAATCATCGATAGTGTCTTTGACGATGCGACGCCGCCTCCAGCGGTGAATAGATGATGACACCACGACATTGTGGCGCCCACCCAGTTCCATTGGGCGGGAAGATATTGAAAAGCTGGAGGATATTATGCGGACCTATACTATTGCGGCGGCGACTGCCGTCGCGGCCCTGCTGGCGATGCCGGCTGTGTCGAGCGCACAGACCAATGTGACCGTCTCGACCACCGTGACCAACTTCTGCGGCATCGGCTTGGCCAATGTTGCAGGCGGAAACGTCGCGGTCGCCAACGGCGTACGTCAAAAGGTCACTACATTGCGGATGTCGTGCAACGCCGCCAGCGGCGCCAAACTGACGTCAAGCGCCGCCAACGGCGACTTTAAGTCGGCGGCAGGCAAGCTGATCAACTACGATTGGGATCTGTCCGTGCCGGAAATCCCGAGCCTGGGCTTTGCGGCCAACGACACCTATCCCGGCGAACCTGCCCAAGTCACCAACTCCGGCGGCTATAGCCAGAAGCTGGCTGACGGCGTCTTTGCCGATCTGTTCCTGAACCTCTGCTACAACGTTCCCGGCGGCAGCGGCGTGGGCGGAACGCAGGGCGATCCGAGCAACCCCGGCTCTTCAGGTTGCGCTGCCGCCCCCTCGGGTCCAGGCGCCGCCTCGGCTCCGGCCGGAACCTATACGGAAACCTTCACCTTCTCGCTCGATCCCGCTTGATCGTCGCGAAATGCAGGGGCCGCCCTCGGACGGCCCCTGCTTCTTCTTCAGGGGTCTGACAGCATAAGGGGGGTAACAATGACGCTTCGTGCACTCGCGACACTGATGGCCGCAACGGCCTTGACGACAGTCTTGATGGCAGGGTCGACGTCACCAGCCGAGGCCATGGACGTCTCGCCCATGATCTCGAAGGTCACGCCGTCCGGCAGTGGGGCCAGCTATCGGATGACCGTCAGGAACGACAGCGCCACACCGGCGACGGTCGAAATCGAGACTTATCGTATGCAGGTCGATGCTAACGGCGCGCGGTCTCTAGTCGAAGACGACAAAGACATCACGGTGTTTCCTGTCCAGTCCGTCATCCCGGCCAATCGCGAACAGGTGATCCAAGTCCGCTACACAGGCGACGCGACCGAAGAGGGCCGCATGTATCTGGTCCGCGCGGCTCAGTTGCCGATCAACATGCAGACAATGCCCGGCGACAGCGGCGTTGGCGCTGACATCCAGGTCGCTTTCACCATCAATACCTATGTGTTCGTCGCCCCGCCCAGGGCTCGCGCCGAAGTGCAGGTTACTGCGGTGTCACGCCAGCCGAATGGCGACGTCATCTTGACCGCCCACAACTCAGGGACCGGCTTCGCCTATATCCGTGAGTCCAGGATCATCCTGAAGACAGCGGACGGAAAAATGCATGAGGTGCCGGCCGCCGAAGTGGATGTCGGAGAGGTCAGTGTGATCGCCGGCGGCGCTACGCGGCAGGTTAAGATACCGGCGGCCCTCGTCGCATCGGCATCCGGCGACCTCACCGCTTCCATCGTGCTGCTGTGAGGGCCGGCGATGGCCCGCAAGTCCCTCAAGGGCGGGCGGTCCGGAGCGCGAACCGCTTTTCGCCGCATCGGGGCCGTCGCCTGCATGGGAGGCGGGTTGGCGAGCGTGGCGCATGCCGCACCCGTCGTGCTGACCGATGAGGTCATGCGCACGGCCCCACCGGACTATTCCGCCGTCGTAGCCATCGATCGAGGCGAAAGCGACAGCCCCGTCGGCGAAGCTTCGCCGCCCATTCAGGACCAGTCTCCCTCGGTCAGGCCGTCCTCGGTTTTTACGCCGATCCAGGGACCGCTAACGCTCGATGGCAAATATCTTGGCGACATCAGCGGCTCGGTCGACGCCCAGGGCCAGGGATTGGTGGATGCGACAGCCCTGTTGGACTTGTTGAAGCCTCAGATCGGGCCCGAACTCTTCACCGTTCTGACAGGCCGGATCGCGACACAGACCAAGGTCAATATGGCGGACCTTGTCAGCGACACCTTCTCTTTAACCTTCGATCCTCTTTCCCTGACCTTCGTGGCGACTTCCACGCCGGAAAGCCGAGCGCGTCGCGATGTCGGCTTCTCCCAAACCCCGGTGATCGACCCTGCCGCCTTCGATCAACCGGCGGACTTTTCGGCCGGCGCGAACATCACCCTGGCCCAACTCTACTCCCACACCGACACTCGTTTTTCGCCGCTGCAGGGCGGCGTCGACTTTTTCGCCAACCTCGGCGGGTTTGACGGCGTCACGCTGACCACCGGCGTCGATTACGATGGAAACAACGAGCAAGGCCGCTGGCAGCGCCGCGAAATCCGTCTGACCAAGGACATCTTCAACTCCGCTGTACGTTTGACCGCCGGCGAGTTCGCGCCGCCGATCGACAGTTTTCAGGGCTCGCAAAGGTTTTTGGGGCTATCGGCCGCACGCGCATATTCAACCATTCGACCATTCCAGAACGTGCGTCCTGCTGGCCGCCGGCAGTTCATCCTAGACCGTCCGGCCTTGGTCGTCGTCGAGGTCAACGGCGTGGTGGCGGAACGGATCCGTCTGGACGCCGGCCCCTACTCCATTGGCGACTTTCCCTTCGCGCAGGGCGCCAACACGGTTCGCCTGCTCGTCGAAGACGACAGCGGTCGGCGCGAGATCGCTGTGTTCGACCTGTTCGGCGGCGCCGGGCTGCTGGATCGCGGCGTGTTGGATTTTGGGGTGTCGGCCGGACTGCTGGAAGAAGGCGGAGATCTACAATACGGCTCGACGCTGGCCGCGAGCGGCTTTGTGCGCAAGGGCCTGTCCGATGTTCTGACCGTCGGCGTCAACGCTCAGATCGCCGACCGAAAGGGGCAAGCCGGCGCAATAGCGACATGGGGTTCCAAACTGGGTCTGATCCAGCTGAGCAGCGCCGCCAGCCATAACGGCGACACCGGAAAAAACGGCTACGTCGCCTCTGTCGATTATCTCCTTGAAAGGACTTTGGGCAAGAACGCTGAAGCGCGTCTTGTGGCGTCGGCCCAGGCGACCAGCCGCTATTTTCAGAACGCCTTCGACCCGTCCGCCTTCAACAACGAGAAATGGCGCGCCGCCGCGCGGCTGCTTGTGCGTTTTCGTGACTATTCGATCAGCGGCGGCGTCGCCTTTGTAAAGGGTCGCGAACAAAAAGATCGCACCGATTTCAGCCTGGGCCTGGGCCGCACTTTCCGTCGTTTCGCGGTCAATCTGGCCTGGCAGCGCGGGTCCACCGAAGATGGCCGCGACGAGGACCGCTTCGGATTGACGCTGACGTCGCGTTTCGGCGGGCGCTGGAGCACCACCGCGCGCTACGACAGTGACAACGACCTGCGTGAGGTTGGGGTGTCACGCGCATCCTCGGGCCGCCTCAATGACTTGAGCGGCGACCTGCGGCTGTCGCAAGATCGAACCAACCAAGCGATCACGGCGGACCTGCGCTACATCAATAATCGGTTCGACGCCGAACTCGTATCGAACCGGCTGGTTTCGTCCGAGCCCGGCGGGGTCACGCGCCAGGAGTCGCTGTGGCGACTGTCGACGATGATCGGTTACGCCGGCGGCGCCTTTGGCGTGGGACGTTTGGCGCGCGAGGGCTTCGTCATCGCAACGCCCCACCCTACCCTGTCTCGTTCGCGCATCAAGCTGACGGATTCCAGCGGCTATACGGTCGCGCACAGCGGATGGCTGGGGCCGGCTCTGGTCGGGTTGGGTCGCGGCTATGGCGTCAATCGCTACGAGATCGAGGCCGATCCGTTGCCGCAGGGCTATGACCTGGGCAGCGGCGTCATCAACATCTTCCCTGGCTACGGCAACGGTTATCGCTTCGTGGTGGGTAGCGACGCGTCGCGCACCGCGCGAGGCGTCCTGATGTCCGCCACTGGGCCGGTCGCTCTGGCCGGCGGCGTCATCCAGGCGGCAGGCGCACCGGCCGATGCCGAGGGCAAGCCCTTCTTCACCAACCGGTCCGGACGGTTCGTCGCCGATGGCCTGGCTCCGGGCCGCTATCGCTTGGTGATCCAGGGCGCCGTGGTGGGAGAATTCGTCATTCCCGAGAGAGTGGAAGGAACAGTCGATGTCGGCGAAATCCGCACGTCTCCGCCGTCGCCGTAGGCGCAAGACGCACGGTGACCGAAAGATCCGGGTTCCAACCTGGTCTGAAACGCTGACCGTCATCGTCTCGCTGGTCCTGGCGGCTATCCTGGCCGTGACCGCCTCTAAGGCGAGAGCCTGCGACCTTGCCCTGACCCAGAACCCCAACACTGTCGTCATCAACTACAATCCCTTCGCTGCGGGACCGTCGAGCGGCGCCATCGATTTGGGCCTGAAGAACCAGACAGATGAGGCCTGCGAGCTGCGGCTGTCCTTCGTTGACGACGGCGGGGCGATTGTTTCCCGGCTGGACCTTGGGGGCGTGGGGGTGCAGTTTCGTCCGCGAGAGGCGTCGGGGCTTCAGACGTCTGACGTCGAGCCTGGAGTCTTGCGCTACACTCTCGCAGGCAAGGCGACAGGTCAGGCGCAGTTGGACGCCGCCATCGTCGTGGACGCCGTGCCGGACGCAGGAACCTACGCCAGCGACCTGAAGCTGCTGGTCAAGGACGCTGATGGGACGGCTTTGCTTGCCCCAATCCCGGTCCGGTTGCAGCTGGTATCCACGCCCCGAGCACAACTGAATCTGGCTGGCGCCGCCGGAGCCTTTGGTTCGGGTTCCAGTGTGGAGGTGGTCGATTTCGGTGACGCCTCTACCGGCCTGACGCGGCGCATCTTCATCCAGGTCCGCGCCAACGCACCGTCGGTCATCGCGATCACGTCCGAACATCGCGGCCTGATGCAACGTCAGGGCGATGCGGAGACGGCGTCCAGCGTCGCCTACGCGGTCGAGCTGGACGGGACGCCGGTCGATTTACAGGCGCCGTGGACCAAGGAGGTCGATCCGCCCCGGACCCTCGCCGGCATATCGCTGCCGATGCTGTTTACCTTGGGCAAGATCAAGGATCAGATGGCCGGTCGCTATCAGGATGTGCTCGCCATCGACATATCGCCCCGCTGACGAGAGATACCCCATCATGGTTAGCCCATAGCGGCGATTACGACGCGGCCTTCAAACTGTTAACAAAGTTAATGCGATGAGCCGGCTGTTTTGAGGAGCCGGCACACACAGATCGTAAGCTCGAGGCCGACAGCTCTATCCGGGTTTTTGACGGCCTGCGGAAAGGGGTGGCGCAAATGTATGAGCAAAAGATTGGGTCGGCGTCGCGAACAGACGGCCGTGCTGTTTCAGCAATCCTGCAAGGAGAGTTTGGGCAGCGCCGGACGCCAATCAGGTCAAACGGAAATCCGACACCCCTGCCTCGTGCGGACTGCACCGCCTGGTTCGAACACGACATTCACGCCCGTTTTGTTCTGGATCCTCAGGGCTGCGTGATCCACGCCAACGCCAAGGCCAGAGCCATGATTGCAGCCGGTGTGCTGGGCGCTGGCGGGGCTTTCATCTGTCCCTCCCATCGCAATCGTGGCGAGTTCGACGCCTTGGCCAACCGTCTGCTGCAAGGACGACAATCCCACGGCCGCCTTCTGTTTCGCGCAGGCGATGACGCCTGGTGCCTGCTGGATCTGGCGACGGCGCCCGATGCGATTGACCGCATCTTCGCCACGGCGCGCCCGGCCCGTTGCATGGGCGTGGAGGTTATGGAGCCGCTGCGCGCTATTTTCGGTCTGACCCGGGCTGAACTCCTGGTCCTATCCCATCTGACCCAAGGCGAGGCGCCAAAGGACATCAGCCGAAAGATGGATATGTCGATCCACACTGTCCGCGCCCACCTGCGCGCCATCTGCATGCGCATGGGCGTCAAAGGCATTACCGGCGCCCTGAGATTGAGCTTTCAACTCATAAACTGACGCTCGTTTCGCAAAGCCATCAGAAACGTCCGCCGCACGCCTCCAAGGTCTTCCATCAAGACAAACGCTGAGCTGGGCCACACGCCGTCGGCGGCGCGGTTTGCGGAATCCGGTGACGTGCTGGATGCTGATTAGACCATCCGAGCCGAGCGCCGACTTTCAACAAAGGTTCAAAATAACTGTCACCACGCGTCCATGAACACTGAAACGTGGTCAATCGCGTGCTGCCTCAAGTCTCATGTTACGATCGCCTCAAGCTCTATGCAGCGTTACCTCGGCAGGGGCCGGACGAAGCTTTTGTGCTTTCAGATGGTGTCAAAAAACTCACCAGACTTTCAAAAGGCAGCGGTCGCGAGATCCAGTAGCCCTGGATGGTGTCGCACCCCAATGTTGCCAAGACATCAAACACTTCCCTGGTCTCGACGCCCTCAGCGACGACGGTCATGCCCAAGCCGTGGGCCAGATCGACGGTGGATTTGATGATCAGACGATCGCGTGCGCTGTTGACGACATCAAGGATCAGAGATCGGTCGATCTTCAACTCGTCGGCGTTCAGAATTTTCAGATAGCTGAGCGAAGATAGGCCGGCGCCGTAGTCGTCGATCGAAATCCGCACCCCCGCCGACCGATAGGCCGCGATCGCCTGGGCCGCGATCTTCGGGTTTTCGATGACGGCAGTCTCAGTGATTTCGAAGATGAGATCGGCGTCGCAGCCCTCGATCAACTGAAGCGCACGCGCTTGGAAGGCCTCGTCCACAAGGAGCCGTCCCGAAACATTCAGAGCGATCGCCAAATGAACGCCCTGAGCCTTAAGCGCGGCCTGATCCTCGATCGCTTTGATGATGCTCCACTCTGTCAGGACCCTGATCTGTCCCGTCTGCTCGGCGATGGGAATGAACAGGTCCGGCCCGATCCGACCGCGAACGGGATGATGCCAGCGGCAGAGCGCCTCGACCGAAGCCGTTGAGCCATCCGAGGTCTTCCGCTTCGGCTGATAGTGCAGACTGACGTCGCTCCTGCGCAGGGCGTCGCGAAGTTCCGACATCAGGGCGAGGTTGTTGTCGGGATCGACAAAAGTCGCCTCGTCATACAGCACCGTACGGTCGTCCGAGAGATCGGCCTGGTTTAGCGCCGTCGTCGCCCGTTCGATCAGGGCGTCGCCGCTCGCCGATTGCCTATCCTGCGAGGCGCTGCCGATGCGGACGAACAGATCCAGCGGCTGGCCGTCGACTGTGAAGGTCGTCTCTACGGCGCGAAGAGATCTGGCCAGGGCGTGTTGCTGATCCGCGGACAGATCGGCCCGCGAGAAGGCGAGCACCGAGGACGCAATTTGCGCCACCAGGTCCACTTCGGCCAAATCGGCCAAGCGATCGGCAAGCTGGACCATCAAGGTGTTGGCGACGTCATAACCGACGACCCCGCGCATTTCCGCATGGCGATCCACGCCGATCGCAAAGACGGCGACGTTCGTCTCGGCTGTGGCGATGAGATCGTCGATGCCCGCCAGCAGGGCTCGGCGGTTTGGAATCCCGGTTTCCGGCTGATGCATCGCCAGATGAAGCAGGCCGGCCTCTCGCGCCTGCACGATCGCCTTGGCCTGCCTCGTCAGCTCGACGCGGGTCGCCCAGATCGCCATCAGTGTCTGCGTGAAAAGAAGCGCGGCGATGTCGATGCTAACCGGCAACAAGGCCTGAAGCACGACCGGCGCGATCACGATCAAGGCCGTGACGGCGACATGGCGCACGACTAACCGCCACAGAGCAGCGCCCCCGCTTCTGACGGGCTGCAGCGCCGCGACGAGTCCGGCGCAGAGGATCAGAAGAGCCAGCGGGCTGAGGCTGATCAAGGCCCGTCCGCCAGCGATACTTTCGTAGGCGAGGGCGTGGATGATGACGCCGGGCAACAGCCCAACGGGCGTGGCGAACTCGTCGCCGAGTTCCAGGGCCGTCGCCCCCATCAGAACCTTCTTGCCGCGCACGAGCGAGGGGTCGAAGCGGCCGCTATAGACGTTCTCGAAACTGAGGTGGGGGATCGATTTCTGCTCGATCCCGAAATCGACGGTGAAAGCGCCCTGACGCACCGAGGCATCGGCCAGCAGGGCCGCGACCGATGGCGGCGCGTCTTCTGAGGCGCCGTAATCGTAATGGCGCACCCGTCCGTCCCCATCCACCGGCACATTGACCGACGCGAGCAACGACTCGTTCAGAAGCGGCCCGATCGGGCGGTTGCCCGATCTGCGTCTCTCGCCGGCGCCATACGACTCCATCTGCTCAAAGGTCGCCAACGCCACCTGACCAGGATGGCGCGATACCGCCGCCGCCAGCGCCTGATCGGACGCGGGATTGGACGGCGCGCTGAAATCGACATCGACGGCGACCAGGGTCGCGCCGGCCGCAATCAGATTGTCGATCGCTTGGGCATATCGTCGCCGGTCCCATGGCCAGGCTTCTGCGGCGACCAGGCTTCGGGAATCGATCTCGACGATCGTCAGGCTCTGGCTGGCAGGTCGCTCCAGAACCGAGAACCGCGCAGAGGCGATGACGTCGTCTAGGGGCCGGAAGGCGTTCGCAAGCATGCCAACGCCAGCGAACGCCAGGATCAGCACGGACCAAACGACGACAGGAAGTCGACGTCGATCGAGTCCATCAGCAGCGGTGCGCATGGTCACCGTTTCGGAGGCCGAGGACCGCCCTTGCCGGGATCATCCCCACCCGGATTACCGTTGCCGGGGTTGCCGTTGCCCGGGTTGCCCGAGCCCGGATTGCCGTTGCCGGGGTTGCCGTTGCCAGCGTTACCGTTGCCCGGATTGCCCGAGCCGGGGTTGCCGGCGCCGGGGTTGCCCGAGCCGGGATTGCCGTTGCCAGGGTTGCCGTTGCCGGGGTTACCCGAGCCGGGGTTACCCGAGCCGGGGTTACCATTGCCCGGATTGCCGTTGCCAGGGTTGCCCGAGCCGGGGTTGCCGTTGCCGGGGTTGCCGTTGCCGGGGTTACCGTTGCCCGGGTCGCCCGACCCCGGGTTACCATTGCCCGGATTGCCCGAGCCGGGGTTGCCGTTGCCTGGGTTGCCCGAGCCCGGGTTGCCGTTGCCCGGATTGCCGTTGCCGGGGTTGCCGTTGCCAGGGTTGCCGGCGCCGGGGTTGCCCGAGCCGGGGTTGCCGTTGCCGGGGTTACCCGAGCCGGGGTTACCATTGCCCGGATTGCCGTTGCCAGGGTTGCCCGAGCCGGGGTTACCGTTGCCCGGATTGCCCGAGCCGGGGTTGCCGTTGCCAGGGTTGCCGTTGCCGGGGTTGCCGTTGCCGGGGTTACCCGAGCCGGGGTTACCATTGCCCGGATTGCCGTTGCCAGGGTTGCCCGAGCCGGGGTTGCCGTTGCCGGGGTTGCCGTTGCCGGGGTTACCGTTGCCCGGGTCGCCCGACCCCGGGTTACCATTGCCCGGATTGCCCGAGCCGGGGTTGCCGTTGCCAGGGTTGCCGGCGCCGGGGTTGCCGTTGCCAGGGTTGCCCGAGCCGGGGTTGCCGTTGCCAGGGTTGCCGTTGCCTGGGTTGCCCGAGCCCGGGTTGCCGTTGCCCGGATTGCCGTTGCCGGGGTTGCCGTTGCCAGGGTTGCCGGCGCCGGGGTTGCCCGAGCCGGGGTTACCGTTGCCCGGATTGCCCGAGCCGGGGTTGCCGTTGCCAGGGTTGCCGTTGCCGGGGTTGCCGTTGCCAGGGTTGCCCGAGCCCGGATTGCCGTTGCCAGGGTTGCCCGAGCCGGGGTTGCCGTTGCCGGGGTTGCCGTTGCCGGGGTTACCGTTGCCCGGATTGCCGTTGCCAGGGTTGCCCGAGCCGGGGTTGCCGTTGCCGGGGTTGCCGTTGCCGGGGTTACCGTTGCCCGGGTCGCCCGACCCCGGGTTACCATTGCCCGGATTGCCCGAGCCGGGGTTGCCGTTGCCAGGGTTGCCGTTGCCGGGGTTGCCCGAGCCCGGGTTGCCATTGCCCGGATTACCGTTGCCGGGGTTACCGTTGCCGGGATTGCCCGAACCCGGGTTGCCGTTGCCGGGGTTGCCCGAGCCTGGGTTGCCGTTGCCCGGATTGCCCGAGCCTGGGTTGCCGTTGCCAGGGTTGCCATTGCCCGGATTACCGCTGCCGGGGTTACCGTTGCCGGGATTGCCCGAACCCGGGTTGCCGTTGCCGGGGTTGCCATTGCCCGGATTACCGTTGCCGGGATTGCCCGAACCCGGGTTGCCGTTGTCGGGGTTGCCCGAGCCTGGGTTGCCATTGCCCGGATTACCGTTGCCGGGGTTACCGTTGCCGGGATTGCCCGAACCCGGGTTGCCGTTGCCGGGATTGCCCGAACCCGGGTTGCCGTTGCCCGGATTGCCCGAACCCGGGTTGCCGTTGCCGGGGTTGCCCGAGCCTGGGTTGCCGTTGCCCGGGTTGCCATTGCCCGGATTACCGTTGCCGGGGTTGCCCGAGCCTGGGTTGCCGTTGCCGGGGTTGCCCGAGCCTGGGTTGCCATTGCCCGGATTGCCAGCGCCTGGATTGCCGTTGCCAGGGTTGCCGGCGCCAGGGTTGCCGTTGCCGGGGTTGCCCGAGCCCGGATTGCCTGAGCCAGGGTTGCCATTGCCCGGGTTGCCCGAGCCTGGGTTGCCATTGCCCGGATTGCCAGCGCCTGGATTGCCGTTGCCAGGGTTGCCGGCGCCAGGGTTGCCGTTGCCGGGGTTGCCCGAGCCCGGATTGCCTGAGCCAGGGTTGCCATTGCCCGGATTGCCAGCGCCTGGATTGCCGTTGCCAGGGTTGCCGGCGCCAGGGTTGCCGTTGCCGGGGTTGCCCGAGCCCGGATTGCCTGAGCCAGGGTTGCCATTGCCCGGATTGCCAGCGCCTGGATTGCCGTTGCCAGGGTTGCCGGCGCCAGGGTTGCCGTTGCCGGGGTTGCCCGAGCCCGGATTACCGTTGCCGGGGTTGCCCGAGCCAGGGTTAGCGTTGCCGGGATCGCCATTGCCGGGGTTGCCCGAGCCCGGATTACCGTTGCCGGGGTTGCCCGAGCCAGGGTTAGCGTTGCCGGGATCGCCATTGCCGGGGTTACCCGAGCCCGGGTTGCCGTTGCCCGGGTTGCTGGCGCCTGGGTTGCCCGAGCCGGGGTTGCCAGGATTAGTCGCTCCAGGATTGGCGCTGTTACCGGGGCCCGCTGCGGCATTGTTGCTTGCGTTGGTTGCAGCTGGCGGCAGTGAAGCGTTTCCGCTTGAAGCGGAGTTTCCTGCCGCAGCGGTGGACGTCGCAGTTGAAGACGTCGTTGGAACCGAAGTCGTGCTTGTGGTCGTAGCCGATGTTGTCGTCGTCGCGGCCGTCGAGGCGCCTGATGTGGACGCCGTCGCAGTAGTGGCTGCTGGCGCGGCCGCTGGGGGGTTCTGAACCAGACCATCGGTCAAGGCCTCGTAGTCCAGACTCGGCGCCGCAACGGGAGCCGCTTCCGTCGGAACTGCAGCCGCCGGTGTGGAAACCTCGACGCTGGACGGTTGTTGGCGTGGAACCAGGGCGGTGGCGCCCGCCGCCACGTCGCTGACGGCATTGCCGTTATTGGCGCGAACTTCGACCAGACCTTCTGCGACATGCACGCGGTCGCCCATGGGGTCGACGGTGACTGTAAATGTCGTCCCCTTCACCACGGCGGCAAGCAGCGGCGTCTCCACGCGGAAGTGCGGCTGCCTCTGCCGATCGACCTGGAAAAGGGCCGAGCCGAGGTCCTGCAAGACCCGCGTCATGCCACCGACTTCTGGCGCGAGCGTGGTGCGACTGTTCGGCCCTACCACGACCCTTTGCTGACCGTTCGTGATCATCGCACGGCCGTTTCCGCCTGTCGTGACGCTGGTTCCGGTCGGTAATACCTGCCCAACCGAGCCGTTTGCAGCGGGCCGCGCCGGTATGGCCACGCGAACAACGCCCGCCACTTCCCTGATGCGCCATTCATCCGCCAGAGCCTGGGTCGGGTAGCGCACAAAGAAGAAGAGGATCGCGAAGAATATTGCGTATCGATTGGCCAACACACACTCCAGACATTCTGTTTGATGTTCTGGATATCAGGACGTGCCTGCCAAGCTCTTAACTGGTGATATTAACACGATTTTTAGCCCGAACGCCGTAAATGATCTCCTGTGTTTGGAGAACGGCGTGCGTCATATTTTTTCGACTTCATGGTTAAGAACAATCAGCGTCCTGTGGGGGATGGTGGCGGTGCTGACCATGGCTGTCGCGGGACCGGTTCGCGCGGACGCTGAGCCGGCCTCGACGCCGGACGCCGGATGCGCCGGATGTCTGATCCTGACCAGCATGCTGATCCAGGGGGTGAGCGCCTATCCACTCGCCGATCTCGCCGACACCTATGACCAGCAGTTGGCGCGGCGCGTCTCGGTGGACGATCTCGTGCAGTCGGCCAATGCAATCACCGCCCGTTATCGCAACGACGGATATTTTCTGACCCGCGCCGTCGTCGCCGAAACCGACCCCGCCATCGGCGCCGCCCGCATTGTCGTGTTCGAGGGCTATATCTCGGAACTGAAACTGACCGGCGATGGCGCGCAGGCTGTCGAATCGATCCTGAAGCCTTTGGTGAACCAGCGCCCCCTGACCATCGGCGAACTGGATCGCCGTCTGTCGCTGGCGTCCGACGTGCCCGGCGTCAAACTGACCAGTCGCATCGAGCCGATCATCGGCGACCCGGCGCAGCACCGCCTAGTGGTCGAGACGGAAATGGCCGCGGGCAGCGCTGGCGTCTATGCCGACAATCGCGGCTCCGAAACCCAAGGTCCGTGGCAGGTCTATTTGTCCGGCGCCCGCAACTCGACCTTTACGGCCGGCGACCAGATCACATTGGGCGTGCTGACGGTGCCGGATCGCCCTGAAGAGCTCACCTATGTCGATGCGTCCTACTCTGTCATCGCGTCCGGAGGCGGCCGCGTCCGCTTTGGCGTATCGGGCTATGAGACGGATGCGCCGCTTCAGAACGCATCGGGCTGGGTCGGGGGGAGCAGCCGCATGGCCTCGGTCACGCTCTCGCATCCTCTGGTCCGTTCGCGCGACAAGAACCTCTGGCTCAACGCGGGACTGGATGTCCGTCGCGTCGAGCAGAACTACGTCGCCACGGGTCGCACCGACGAGACCCTGACCGTGGCGCGGATGTCGGTGGCGGGACAGCGGCGTTCCAGCTCCGGCTGGATGGCCGGCTCAATTCAGCTATCGAAAGGGATTGACGCCTTCGGCGCCACGACCGAGCGCTCGCCGCTGAATACGCGCTACGACGCGACGGGCGAGTTCTTCAAGGTCAACGCCCAGGTCAGCGCCTATCGCGATCTCAGCAAGTATGTCGGCGTCTATGTCGAGGCCTCAGGCCAATGGTCGGACGACGCCTTGCTCAGCTCCGAAGAGTTCTTCGTCGGCGGCCCGACCTATGGCCGGGCGTATGACTATGGCGAAGCCAGCGGCGACAAGGCCGTCGCCGGGATGATTGAGGCGCGGATCGGATATGATCCCAAGGGCGACCTGATCACCTTCGCCCAGGCCTTCGCCTTCTTCGACACCGCCAAGGTGTGGAACAAGACGCCCGGTCGCGACTGGTCCGAACAGCTGACGTCCGCCGGGGTCGGTTCGCGCATCACCTTCGACCGCAAGACCACCCTTCGTATCGAGTTCGCCAGACCCCTGTCCCGTGCGCCCTATAACCAACATGACAAAGGCTGGCGCACCTTCGTGTCGTTGTCGAAACAGTTTTAAGCGCGCGCAGAAGCTCTCGCGATGCGCTGCGGCGCATCGCCAGGCGACACGGCTTGTTCCTTGATCGCCTTGACGATGCTTTACTCTGTCAGGGCCCCTGATCTTTCTCCCTTTGTTCGGCGATGGGAATGAACGGGGCAGGCCCGATGCGGCGCGAACGGGATGATGCGAGCGATTAAGTGCCTCGACCGAAACCGCTGAGCCATCCAAGGTCCCGTGCTTGGCCTGTTAGTGTAGTCCTTCATGCGCCGGACGGCATGAAGGTCGGACATTAAGGCCAAGTTGTTGTCGGATTAACGAAGGTGGCCTCGTCATTGAGCACTGTACAGTCGTCCGAGACAGAACCTTAACCAATAAATTGAGCTCATTGCTAATCATACAGTCTTAGCAAGATTTAACGCGCAGGGGATAATGTATCGGGACGTCGAGAGAGAACGTCTTATGACCAGTGCTGTCCGAAATGGATATCTTGCTACTGCAGCGCTATTTTCAGCCACGCTGCTGATAACGCAGGCGGCGCACGCGGGTCCCCAAAGCGGGTCATTTCGTCTTCGCGCTACAGTGCCACTTTCCTGCTGGGTCAGGTCTGAGACTGTTATGCAAGCAGTGAGCGGTGCCGAAGGCACGGTGACGGAAGCTTGCAATAATCCTGGCGGCTTCACCGTGACAGCCAATTATCGCCAGTTAAGCGGTGATGAAAGCGCGAGTCTGACATATGGCAACAGCGTGCTGGACCTGTCGGAGACCTCTGGAAAGATTGTCAGTCAGTCCACCCGAGCCGCCATACGAAAAATGAACTATCGGTTCGACGCCGTCAAAGTCGAAACCCCCTTGATTGTGGTTCTGACCATCCGCCCGATTTGATGCGCCGACTTCGGCGCTACATCGGTCGGACTGAGATGGTCAGCACATCAGAATAGCGCCCTGCTCGAAGCCCACTCACGCTTTCGACATCAAACCCGAGACTGAAGCGATCGAACCTCTCTTTCCATCCGCCTACCCGCAGCGACGAGGGCTGGTTCAGCTGGTAACGCTCGCCGTCCAGCACCAAGGCGTAGGGCACGCTCCAGCCGGTTGCTCCTAGTGATAGACGGCCCTGATTTTCAGAAGAGAAGCTGACGACATATCCCCTGGTACTCTGAACCTGCAGTTGAAGGGGAGACTGATGCAGCCCTTTGGAAAGTTCACCAAGGTCGACTGTTGCTCCAGACCCTGCGCGACGACTAACGGCGCCTGCAAGCTGGATGGCAGTGACAGGACGGACTTGGAGTTCGAGCGAAAGGTCGCGACTCGTCAGGACATCCTGTTCTCGCCCGACCGCCTGTAGCCTGAGTTTCTGGGAGAACGACCCGTCTCCGCGAAGCTGGGAGGCGTCCACCACGAAAGACAATAACCGTGTCACGGTCTCCCCCGGCCCCACAGCGAGAGGACGACCCCTCATCGTTTGCGAGCTTCTGCCGGCACGGGGCGTCAGGTCTCGGCTCGCTTCCTCATCTACTAGCGTATAGGGCACGCGATCAGTTCCGAGGCCAGCCAGGCCATAGGGTTCGTCTAGTAATTCCGCTTCTAGCGCGCCCAGGCATGTTCCCGTACCCGAGTTCGTCAGCGCGAGCTGAAACTGCTTGAACGGAACTTCTGCACCAAACGGATCATAATCCTCTATCGACCACCTGGCGCTCACGACATTAATGATCAACCGGCAGTCTGACGGTTTCGACGATGTAACCTGAGCCCGGACAGGTGCAGCTGAAAGTGCAGCCAATACGATTGTGAAGAATAAGTTCGCACGCATGGTCGCTTTCCTTGAGCTGATCATTCCGGAACTTTGATGACTTGAAGGTCCAGCAAACCGTCAGTATCGGTCGGAACCTGAAACTCGAAGGCTGTGCCATCGGCGTCGGAAAGGTTGATGCTGTACCGGCCTCCCGGCTTCAAGCCTGAAAGCGCAAATCGGCCAACGCGGTTCGTGAAGACATTAACGGGGGCAGTATCAGGTTCCGTCAGCGATCGCATCACGCCAGCCGCCAGTCCAACAGCCTCGCCGTCAGACCGTTGCAATGTGCCGTAGGCCGTAACGAACGCGTCGGTGCCAACCGTTAATGCAAAGCCGCTTCGGTTTGCGGGCTTGACCCGAAAAATGCCCGATCCGATGTCGTAGCCGCGGGGCGGGTTCACGACATCATAGCGAATCGATTGATCGACGAACGGCGTCAGGAAGCTGAACACGGCGGGGCCAAGAGGCCCAGAACTGGCGATATATCGACCGTCTTCGAGACTATCCCCGATAATCACACGCCGTCCCTGCAGGCTCTGGTGCTCGCCCACAATGGCAAAGCTGTTGTTAATGCGTCGGCCAATTCCGATCCGCCCGCCTGTGATCGCTAGAGACGTACCAACGCTGAGCGTCGTTGCGGTTCGGTCAGACACCGATGAGAAGTCTTCGCCCGTCGCTGATTGTGTGAACGCCACAGTCCCACGATTACCCACATAATCCGCATAGGCCGACACGTTCGCAGGACCGTCGCTGTATCCAACCAAGGCACCGTATCCGATGCTGCCGACACGCCCGTCACCACTCTTAGAATAGCTGGCGACGGCGCTGTCTGTACGTTGATCGTACGCAACCTCACTTCGACGCTGGAAGTCTGGTTGCCAAGTGATGGAGAATCTGAGCCCGATTTCCTGGCGGTCTCCAGAGCGAAACGCTGTTCGACCATAATCCGCTCCGATCGACGCGCGCACCCGAGGCGTAAATCTATAGTTTGCCGTCGTCGTCACACGCCAAGTGGGATCGAGATCCATTCGAAAGGTCTGATAGGTCGCATTGACCGTTCCATAGAGCCTCGCTGAAAAGTATCGGCTGTATTGTGCTGAAGCTGACCAATCCGAGAAATTTTGCAGCGCAATATTACCCAAGGTCGAAAAACGCTCGGATGTAAAGTCTGCTTGTACCGTTAGATAGTCAGCCTGTTCCCCCCTATCGAACTGACGATCATAGCTAATACCTGCGGCATACCCGGCGCCAGATTCGCTGTTGCTGGCTGCTGCGTTGAATTGTAACCGCGATCCATCTCGTAAGATCAACTGGGTTTCGCCATATAGCCCTTGGACGGCCTCGCTCAGTTGAAGCCCCACGCCTACTGCGGGCCTATCGACGAAAGCCTTTCGGTAGAACCCGGTGAAGGCCGGATCGCCATCATAAGTAGGCGAGCCGAAGAAGCTCTTCGACGAAACGCCGAGAAACGCGCCGTACTCGAAGTCTCCGGGCTCGAGGTCGATCGGGTCGAGATAGGCTGAGTAGTTGAGTAGTTGCGTTCGTCCGGCCAAGTCGCGGATCCTGACCTCAACGTCGTTGCTCCCGGCAAGCAGAGGCAGCGAACTGAGGTCGTACGGGCCGGCATCGAGCTGAAGCTCACGAAAAACCACGCCGTTGCGCAGAATGGTGACAGTAGAATCCTGCTCCAGTAGCAGTTGCCGACTGCCCTGAAGGATGTCGCTGCGGAAGGCATTGAAGCGCCTGCGCTGGCGCGAAACACCAATACCGCCTAGCGGCACATAGCCTTGCCGACCGCGAAACTCGGGGTCCAGATCGCCCAGGTACCAGCGTCGATAAGCTTCGGGTTCATCATAGACCAATCGCGCGTACCGCCTGTCGAACTCGGTTGTTCCGTCGACACCTCGCCCCCCCCGAGCTTCCGCCTCGAAAACAATATTTCCAAATCTGATTGCTCCCGAAACTAGGCCGGCCGGATCAATCTGGCCGTCCTGCGCGGTGGCGAAGGCATCTAGATTCACATAGGCAGAAAATGGTTCGGGCTGAATCGATGACTCAGGCTGCCGTGTGCCGGCAGCAAATATCTCTCCCCTTGACCGCCGCGCAGGATCAATCCTCAGAATGGCTACGGACAGCGTCGAAGGGTCATAAGCAAGAGAGACGCCAGCGGGCGAAATATCCTCACTTTCAAATATCAAACGCTCGCCGATCAGCGATGTGATCTCCGCCAAGGCTTCCGGATTGACAACATCACGCAGCAGATCAAGGAAGGTCGTGCGCTCGATCAAAACGCGGTCATCAGCCGTCAAGGTGATAGGAAGTTCACCCAGTGCGCGCCGTCCGAATAGAAGCGGCGCAGTGATCTGCAAATCCCGGTCATACGGATTTACATTGGGTCTTTGGAAACCCTGCGCGCCGGACGACTGCATCGACGGATCAGGCTGCGCCTTTGGAGCAGCCTCGACTGAAACCGGCGGGTTTAAATCGTAAGCCGGCGCAGTTTTCACGACCGCGTCTGTGTAGTCGCCCCCAAGCGCGACGAGGGCCAGGGCGACCCCCGCTATCATCCCGCGAAACTCAGTTTGATCGGCCCGTCGCCAAACGCCTGTCCCGTTGGAACCGTCAGAACTCGCTCCCCGCCTTGCGGAGGGACATAACCAACTCCAACCGCTCCGCTGATCTGACCAGCAGAAAGCGTGATTTTCAGAGGCTGGCCAGACCGGTCGGTGCCGTCAAGGACCCAGTTGACACCGCTCATGACCGCATGGCGCTGGCCAGTATTCCGCAAACGAACCTTGACGACAGGCACTGGAGATGCGTCCACGGCCGGAGTCGGCGTGGCGGGGGTGCCAGTGATAGCTTCGATCGACGTCTGCGTCGTGGCGGGCACTGCCGGCTGCTTAATTTCCGCGGCCTCAACCGAGACGACCTGCACGCTGGATTCCGTGTTGGGCGGCGCCACGATGATCAGCGTCTTCATATGATACACGACCTGAACCGCAGCGCTTCCCAGGTCGGTTGATCGGGACTCGAAGTCGACGGGGAGCTGTCTGATCTCCATGTAATAAGCCATCGAGGCAGAGGCCGCTGGATCGCCGATCCACTGAGCTCGGATGATTTGTCGAGCACCGGGTGCCGCAACCCCTTGCGGCGGGAAAACTAGGAAGTCTTCGTCAGCCGGGGTCTCGGTGATCGTCCCGTCAGCATTGAAGGTTATGCGCGTGATGCTGGTTTCATACGGTAGAGGCGTTGACGCGATATTCTGCACTTCAATACGGGCCGACGCGCCAGCACCAAGAGTGCTGATTTCGCTGACCATAGGCGATACTCTCATAGCCCACGCACTGCCGGCCAAGGCACAAAAGATGGCCACCAACATCATCAAGCCGATAGGCAAAAATCTGAACCGGAGCGAAACTGACATGCGTGCTCTCAAGCAAGCGCCGAGCCGATAGCGGCGGCAACGATATTCGGGGCGAAACATGAAAGGAGGGTATCCGAAGACACCCTCCTTTCGGTCTTATCGTAGTGCTTAGATGTCGGTGTCGAAGCGAACGGTGATCACGTCCTCATACGTGCCAGCCACCAGACCCTTGCCAGGCTTGCCTGCGAAGAAGCGCATGCTCAGACCCGAGCGCCACGCTCCCAGAGTTTTCTGTTCTGCATCGTCGCCCGAAGCGACAGTGAGGTTCGTTTCGCCGCCGGCCTGGAAAGTCGCCGTGACCGAATAGGGGATGTTTGCTTGGAACTGGTTGCTGTCAAAGGCGCCGGGAGCACTGTTGACCAAGCCACGAACGCCATTTGTCTTGGTGATGCTCATGGTATTAGCTGTGTTGCATCCTGCGGTGCCGCTGGCGATCGTGAGCACAATGTTATCGCGTAGGTCGAAGACGGTATCCGAACCCAGGTTCGATTGGCCTTCAACGCCGATCTCGCCCAGATCGATGACCTGCTGGCTGCCGTTGCCGCCACCGGTAAACAGTACGCAGTCGGCCGGCACGAAGCCGGTGATGCGCCAGCTGTTGGTTTGGGCGTCGTTAAGCTCAAGCGTCGACGCCGTCGCCGTGCCGTTCGAGTTCTGACCGCGGACCGTATAGGTCGTGACGGGATTACTGCCGCCGCGCGAGCTGTTCGTCGTCACGTTGACGTTGTTGGTCTGAGCCGCCGCAACCGAAGCGGTCAGCGTCATGGCGAGGATGGCAGCGCCGCCAAGCAAGCTGGTGATCGTTTTCATAGGGTGTTTCCGTATTTGTAAGGATGAAATGTCGGGTAACCGAAAATAATGACGGCCCCCACATCCTGGTTGATAAAATATTAAATAACGCTGGTCAACTCAAAAAACATACCTAAAACAAGTAAATCCGAACATCTGCACTTAAAACAACACGAACAACATCTACGCCTACTGTCACGCAGACGAGTTCTTCCGTACCTCAAATTTTTTGGCGTGTTTTTACTATAGGCCGACACGCAAAGTCATTGTTATGACGTCGCTATACACGCCCGCGAGCAGGCCGGGAGCCGGAGGCGACAACGTGGACAATGTGATGAGGCCATCGCCAGCGGAGATGTGATCGCCCGTGTTGATTACAGCACCCATTCCTGACATCTGACCGGAAGTGAAGGTGCGCTGAACGACACGAGAAGAGGCCGCCCCCTGCAGCGGAAGCGCGACGTTCAAGGCGTAATCAAGAGTGCCCGCAAAGCCACCCTGACCTTGCGGACTGAGCTCATGCCTCAACCCACCACCCGACTGAAACTCCAGCTCGAACGGCACATTGCACGACAGCGCGAAACCCATTTTGATGGTACGCGCACCCGAACTTAAATCACCCAAATCCACATCGGAAATGTCAGGAAGCTCGCAAAGCGACCGAATATCTCCCTCGACTACGACCGCTATTTCATTGCGAGCGGGCTGCGAAGAGCCGCGATCAGCAGCGGACACCGGCCCCGCCGCCCCACAACCTAGAGCTGAAGCAGCACACAGCACAACAACCCGTGATGCTGCATTTCTGCGCGAGCGCTTGATCGCCATTCCCAACCCCTGCCCTAGGCACCTCCCCGGCACCCGTCTTGGTCGTTACCCTTACAAAAGCCGGGCCATGCCAATTTGGGACACCTTTGGCCGCATTATCGGGCGAAAAGCAACAAAAATTAACACTTTCTTAACCAAATCACAAAGTTGGACCTATGCGGCATTAAGCTTTGCAAGCCACCCGCTCGACTCCATCAGCTTGAAAACCGCTACGTGTGCCAATGTGGCAATGCGCAACTACCTTGGCTCTGGAGTGTTCTGATCTACCGGTTAGACCGGGTTGCAACCGCTGTGCGCGCTGCCGGCGCTAAGGACGCCTCAGCCGACGGTCGCGTTGTTCACGCCATCGAGAGAGCCAAAAGCCGTCTTCTGGCCCACCCACGATCCGCCCGAGGCGTGCGTGAAGGTGGCGATCAGCTACGATTCAGAGACCTGACGTTGTGCTGAACTCATGTCGCGACGACACGACGCCTAACGACATCCGATACAGCAATCAGTGCGCCCAGTGCGGCAGCAGCGTTACCCCTGTACGGGCGAAGCTACCACAAGCGCAGCGCTTTACTTCGCTTGGCGACATACGCGACGATGGTCTGCGAGCGATGCGACAACCAACGTCCGCAGATCGTCATTCAAGGACACCATCTCAACGGGGGCCAGCTGACGGAGTTATGGCGCTGGTTGCCGACGGACCGAACATGACTTTGGAAGAGTTCGACGCCCTGATCGAGGCGGCGATCCGCCTCTACTTGGTCATCATGAACCACGGGATCGATGATTTCGGCTTCATGACCTGATGGAATGTGCGTTGGGCGCGATCAATGCCCTCTTCGAGAATCGCAGTGAAATCAGGACTGGCGATTTTCAGCAGTTTTCAAAGGTCAGACGATTTTCGGCGTTCGCTGCATTTCCTGTGTGGTGGAACCAGATTTTCGGCGCGATCGTAACCCTGCGGAACTCACCATCACGGTACTTTTTCACCTTTGGTTTGGCTTCTAAGTCGATAACCCCTTGGTCTAGAAACTGGTCAATGTGGACAATCAACGCCACACGACCATCCGACCCGTCAGGTTGTTGGACCTGAAGATGCAGATCAGTCCCTTGGTTCTTCATGAAAGCGCCATGCGAGACACCAATAAACCCACCGCCTAGAGCCTTATCGACGCGCGATACGAAGTCACTGTTGCTGTTCGCCTAATCCGTAAAGGCACGGCGGATGCCTCTGTAAGTGATGCCTTTCGGCGTTCGTTCATAGTCCATATTCGAGACCTCCCGTGCTTAACTCTGACCGTTAAGCACGACGCGATCCATGCAGCGAAGGGGGGTGGCTGGGGGTGACCCCCCCAGCCCCTGCCGCCCCCCTTTCCTTCGGACCTCAATAGTCCCGAATTGGCGTACGTCGAGTCACAGTTGATTGGTAAAGTGACTCGAAATCTCAGGCTGGGTCAGGGTTTGGGCGGCGCGGATGAGTAACGTGACTCCTTTGGTGGAGTCACGGTTGCCGTTTGACCTCAGTTCGCCGACGCGCCAATGGGGGCTGTTCAGGTGATGCCAACCGCACGCCGGAGCCCGTATCACCCGAGGCTGGAAGGAATATCACTCCAGCAGACCGAAGTGTGGACACCATCAGCTTAGCATTTGCGGCATTCACCGGCGCCAGACCGTTGTTCCCCTCCGCGCGCTTGATCGTGTTTGGCGCCAATCCAGTACGCTCAGCCAAGTCCAACACTGACATATTCACCAATCCCCGGGCGGCCCGCAATTGTGCGCCAGTCGGGTGATCGGCGGGTTTCGTCCTCGGTGCATTCATGATTCAATTTGACTCTTTAGACCAAGTTTGAATTCTTGGACTCATTCTGACGAAGGAGTCTTACATGAGTGTTTACGATCTGCCCAACCTCGCATGCCCAATCTACGGCGCGCGCCTTCAGCGCTCGACCTGCACAAATTGCAATGCCGCCTATACGCGTCGCTACCTCAAGGTTCAGCGGCGAGTGACCCCCGCCGTCGCGCTTCACAGTCGCGCCCGCCAGCGGGCAGCCCGTCGCGGGCTGCCGTTCGATCTGGATGTGAGCGACGTCATTGTGCCTTCAATTTGCCCCGCGCTGGGCGTGCCGCTCGTCGTTGGCGAGATGCGTTCGCCCTATTCCCCGTCACTTGATTGTATCCGGCCCGCCCTCGGTTATGTTCGCGGCAACACCCGCGTGATCTCTGACCAAGCGAACCATTTGAAAGGCGTCCTCGACATCGAGGGGCTGATTAAGCGCGCTGTGGCTTCGGTCGATCAGCGCCGTGAAGACTATGCGCGCCTGGCCGCGTACCTCGACCGGGAACTCCTGCTTGCCGACGTGCGGCGCAAGGCGGCGCTGGCGGGGGCCGCCGGCGAGGAATGGGCAGAGGTAGCCAAGTTCCTGGACGCGGCGTTTGTACGCGCCGATTGGAAGCGCTGATGTCCAACCAAGTTGATTACAGCGAAGGTTTGCAGCGCCATTTTAAGGCTGTCGAGGTCACTCCAGGCCACCAGCGCGTCCTCGTCGGCACCAAGCCGCTCGAAGACGGCTGGGTCATGTCGATCATAAAAATCGATGGGTGCACCAGTGAAGCTGAAGCTGTCTGGCTCGGCCAATGCGTTCAGTCTGACCTGATTGACTACATCAGCACTGCTAACGACGAGGTCACGCCCCTTGAGGCGGTCATGGTCGAGTTCGGTCAGATCCCTCCCGGCGCCTGCTGGACTGTCGCCGTCTATGTAACGTTAGCGTCGTCCGAGGAAGCCGCCGCGATGTTCGATTTTATGACGGCCTATGCCACCACACCCACCACATGGGGGCACTAAAACAAAAGCGACGCGAATGCAGACAATTCCTTTACAATAACAGTATGTTAACTCAGAACCACTATTGCTTATTCAGCAGGGTCTGCTATAACCAACCCTCGATCACGTTCTCCGTCGGCAGTGACGACAACCGAGGGAGGCACCGCTCAGTCCCGAGCCCGCATACCTATTGCCTGTCGTCAAAATGCGCCCTCGTTCCTCCCCGTCCGCCGACAAGGCGCCAACAGACTGGGCCCGACTTAAGGCCGTCGCCTTTCACCTGTTGCCTTCGGGACAGATCGACCAAGAAGGCCGACCGTCCGCACTCCCAGCGTTCTGGCCGCTGCTGCTCACGAAGGAGCAGTTGAGCGCCTACCTGGCGCTGTCGTGGTCCACGATTTCCAAGATTTGCACGGTAGCTCCTGTTGATTTGGGAGCCAGCGCGTGATCCGCTACAACCGTTTTCAGATCGACGAATGGGTTGCGAGCCTGCCGCTCAAAACGGTCAAACAGGCTGCGCCGGCGGCTCCATCGCTTCCAGACATGGAAATCAAAAGCGACGAAAGGCGAACCTCAGCGCTAGATAAGGTTCGGGCACGTACCCTTAATCGTCTGAGCCAAAGCCGCCAGTTACTGAATGATGAAGCGCGCGATGGATAAGGTTAAATACGTCCAGCGCATTCGACGCCCGGACGGCACCGTCGATCTCTATTTTCGCAAAGGGAACCACCGTGAGGGCCCTCTGCGGTCACTCGATGGGTCCCCAGAACTCAAGGCCGAGGTCGATGCGATTCTCGCTCGACTCGCCAGGGCGCAAGCCGCTCAGACGCCGAGGGCAGGGACTGTAGGCGGCGCTATCCAGCGCTACAGGAAGTCCGCCGATTTTATCGGGCTCGCCCAGTCGACACAGATAGAATACGGGCGCCTACTCAATGAGATCGAGGTCGATGTCGGCGACGTTCGCCTCGCTGAAGTTGATAAGGGCTGGGTCAGAGACCAGCGCGACCTTTGGGCGCCGCGCGGCCATAAAGCCACGAATGACCGCGTTCAGATGCTCAAAAATGCCCTGAAGCCGGCCACTGAGGACGACCGCATAAAGACCAACCCTTTCTTGGGGCTGAAAAAGCTGGCTCCGCCTCATGACGCTGATGAGGTGAACCTTGCCTGGACAGACGAGGAAGTGGACGCGTTCATCGCGCTAGCCCTTAGGCGCGACATGCCGGGCCTGGCCCGTGCCGTGGCTCTAGGGCGCTGGGGCGGCTTCCGTCGGGGTACAATCTGCAACATCCCGCTGAACGCTCGGATCATCGCGCAAGATGATGACGGTTTGCCCCAGCGCCGGCTCTACTGGACGACCGAGAAGCGTAAGGTTTTGTGCGACAAACGTGAAGACAGCCGCCTCTCTGCTTTTTTTGGAGAGCACGTCCACCAAAGCCCTTACCATCGCATACAACCAACGCGGCCACCCCTGGAAGGTGCGCGCTCTTAATCAGGCTGTCACCCGCCTGGCCATTGCGCTGGCTAAGACCAAGCGCGCTCGTCCCAATCTTACACCTCATGGCCTGCGCCATGCCCGTGGGCTTGAACTCGCGTACGCAGGTGCATCTGATGCCGAAATCATGGCGCAGCTTGAACACACCACCGAACGAGCGGCGCGGATTTACCGCCGGCAGGCGCAGCGTCGCCGCATGGCGGACAGCGGGCAGGACCGAGTCGATAATGTCGTAGCGCTCAAGGCACAGAGAAAACGGTCTTCGAACGGGACGTAAACGCAGACTGTAACGAAGGGTGTAAAACGACTGTAACGGCGCGGATAAAAACACGCGCCTCATCCACTAAGTCGTTGAAAAAGATGGCGCACCCGGAGCGATTCGAACGCCCGACCCTCAGATTCGTAGTCTGATGCTCTATCCAGCTGAGCTACGGGTGCGGCTGCCTTGCGGCGAGGGCGGGTCTTTAGCCGGTGGATCGGGCGGACGCAAGCGGGGGAATGCAGTTTCTGCGTCTGAAGCGGTTGGCGTGGCGGCTGCGACGGCTTAGGCCTGTCTAACGCTCCCCTGCTTTCGGATCTTTCATGCGTTCTTTCCGTCGCCAGATCGCCGCTATGCTGGTTCCCGTCCTCATGGCGGGATGCCAGACCGCGACAGCCAGCCAAGCGGCGCCCGCGCTGGCGACAGTATCGCCTCAGGCCCCGTCGCCGGCCGCATCGCCCGCTCGGGGGCCGTTTGTGGCGGCGGCGAATCCGCTCGCGGTCGAGGCGGGGATGACCGTGTTGCGGCGTGGCGGATCGGCCGTGGATGCGGCGGTGACGATCCAGGCGGTGCTGGGTCTGGTGGAGCCCCAGTCGTCGGGCCTGGGGGGCGGGGCCTTTTTGATGAGCTATGACGCCGAGACCGGGACCGTCACGGCCTATGACGGGCGCGAGACGGCGCCGGCGTCGGCGACGCCCGAACTGTTCTATGAGGACGGCAAGCCCCTGCCCTTCATCGACGCGGTGCTGTCGGGCCGCTCGACCGGGGCGCCGGGGGCGGTGGCCATGCTGGCGATGGCGCAGAAGGATCATGGGAAGCTGGCCTGGCGCGATCTGTTCGGGGACGCCGAACGGCTGGCGCGCGACGGGTTCACGGTCAGCCCGCGTCTGGCCGGCATGATCAATGGACGCAGTCCGCAGGCGCGGACCCGCTGGGCCAGCGCCTATTTCACCAAGCCGGACGGGACGCGGTATCAGGCGGGCGATACGTTGAAAAACCCCGCCTACGCCGACACGGTCGCGCGATTGGCGCAGCAGGGGCCGGGCGTCGTCTATGGCGGGCCGATCGGGCGCGACATCGCGGCAGCGGTTCGCGAAGGACCGCGTCCCGGCGGTCTGACCGAGGCGGACATCGCCGGCTATCGGCCCTTGCGCCGCGACGCTCTCTGCCGGCCGTATCAGGCCTATGTGATCTGCGTGCCGCCGCCGCCGTCCAGCGGCGCGGCGTTGCTGCAGTTCCTGGCCATGGCCGAGGAAACGCCGGATCTGGACAAGGGGGCCAGGAGCCCTGAGGCCTGGGTCGCGTTCGGGCGGTTGCAGCGACTGATGTATGCCGACCGGGACCGCTACATCGGCGACAACGACTTCGTCGGCGTGCCGATCGCCGGCCTGCTGGATCCCGACTATGTCGCGTCGCGCGCGGCTCTGGCTCCGCAGGTGAACGGCCCGGTCGAGGCCGGCGCCCCAGCGGGATCGCCGCCGCGCGGGGCCGACCAGACCGCCGAGCCGGGCGGCACCTCGCACATGGTCGTCGTGGACGCCTGGGGCAATGCGGTCAGCATGACCACGACGGTCGAGAGCATCTTCGGCAATGGCCGGATGGTCGACGGCTTCTTCCTGAATAATCAGCTGACCGACTTCTCCTTCACGCCGCTAGAGGACGGTCATCCGGCCGCCAATGCGGTGGCGGCGGGGAAGCGGCCGCGCTCATCGATGACGCCGGTGCTGATTCTGGATCGTCAGGGGCGGCTGGTCGGCGCCATAGGCTCGCCGGGCGGGTCCAGCATCCTGGCCTATGTCGCCAAGGCCTTGGTCGGGACGATGGACTGGGGCCTGTCGATGCAGGAGGCGATCGCCCTGCCCAATCTGGTGGTGCGGGGCGAGATGGTCGGGGCCGACACCGACATGATCGCGCCGGATATCCGCGACGCCCTGGCGGCGGCGGGCATGGCCCTGAGGCCCAACGCCACCGAGACCTCGGGGCTGCATGGCGCGATCTGGCGCGACGGTCGCTGGGACGGAGGGGCCGATCCGCGTCGCGAGGGCGTGGCGGTCTCGGAGGTTCGCTGAAGGCTCAGCGGCCGGGACGGATCGACAGCTGGAAGGCCAGCAGGCCTTCGCTGACGTCGGTGTCCAGGCCGTTCATGCCCCGCAGACCCTTGCCGGCGTCAATCTCGCGATAGACGACGCCGAACGAGGTCTGCATGTCGCCCTTGCGATAGGCCACGCCGATCGAGGCGTCGCCCAGGAAGCTGCCCTTGTCCTGGGTGTAACCCGAGCGGGCATAGTCGCCGTCGCGCGTGCGGGCGAAGTTGTAGCCCACGGCCCGGCCCGATCCGGCGGCGTACAGATACCAGCGCGGCCGCTCGCCGAACCGTTCGCGGCCGTTGGGGGCCAGACGATCCAGCCCCTCGCCGATCTTGAGCGTGACCCCGGCCTCGGCCGAACGGCCTTCGCTGCCGACGCCGAGACCGGCATGGGGCGTCAGGCTGACCTCGAGGCCCGAGGCGGTATGGCCGCGAGCGCCGCGGAAACCGCGCACATAGCGCAGGTCATAGGCGTCGGGGTCCAGTTCGGCCCGATCGACGGGCGTGACCGGCAAGGGAGAGCCGTCGGCGCGGCGCAGACGGCCGGCCGTTTCCAGCGTCACCCGGTCGGTGAAGTCGGTGCGATCAATCCAGACGTCGTTGCGCGTGCTGGCGGTCAGGCCGGATCGGTTGTCGGGACGGAAGGCGGTCGGGATTTCAATCTGAGCGCCGAACCGGGCGTCAGGGGCTACGCGGAAACTGGTCTGTTCGGTCAGGCGCGCCTCGACATCGGGCGAGGCGTCGAAGGCGTTGGGGGCCCAGGTCTGTGCACAGGCGGCGCTCGCGCCGGCCATCGCCAACACGCCCCCCAAGCCGAGACTACAGGCCTTCAATCGCATCCGGTCTCCCCACCGATCCGCTGGACACACACTGCAACCCTCAGGCGCAAGAGTCCAACGGCTTTTGGTCATGGTTTCGTCGCGTTTGAACGAGGACGACCTGCCGGGGTTCCAAAACGAAAAAGGGCCCCGCTGTCGCGGAGCCCTTCGGGTCGCTCGGTGCAGATGCCTTACTGGCAGGCCAGGCACTCGTCGTAGTCGGTCTTGGGCAGGGAGAAGAGATCGGGCTGATTGGGGTCGATCTCGGCCTCGGCCTTGTCCTCGGCGCCCGCGAAGGCGGCGCGCTGCACCGACTTGGAGCGCAGGTAGTACAGCGACTTCACGCCGCGTTCCCACGCGGACCAGTGCAGCATGTGCAGGTCCCATTTGTTCACGTCGCCGGGGATGAACAGGTTCAGCGACTGGGCCTGGCAGATTTCCGGCGCGCGGTCGGCGGCCAGTTCGATCACCCAGCGCTGGTCCAGTTCGAAGGCGGTCTTGAACACGCCCTTCTCGTCCTCGTTCAGGGCGTCGAGGTGCTGGACCGAACCTTCGTTCTCCAGAATGGAGCTCCACACCGCCTCGGTGTTGATGCCCTTTTCGTCGAGCAAGCGCTCCAGATAGGGGTTCTTGACCGCGAACGAGCCCGACAGGGTCTTGTGGGTGTAGATGTTGGCCGGGATCGGCTCGATGCCGGCCGACGTGCCGCCGCAGATGATCGAGATCGAGGCGGTGGGGGCGATGGCCAGCTTGTGGCTGAACCGCTCCATCACGCCGCGCTCCTCGGCGTCCAGGCACGGGCCCTTCTCCTCGGCCAGCAGGCGGCTGGCCTTATCGGCCTCGCGACGCAGGTGCTTGAACAGGCGCATGTTCCACGACTTGGCCATGGCGCTTTCGAAGGCGACGCCCTGCCCCTGCAAGAAGGAGTGGAAGCCCATCAGGCCCAGACCCACCGAACGCTCGCGCTTGGCCGAATAGACGGCGGCGGCCATGGCGGGCGGGGCGCGGCGGATGAAGTCCTCCAGCACATTGTCCAGGAACCGCATCAGATCCTCGACGAAGCGCGGCTCCTCACGCCATTCCAGGAAGGTCTCGGCGTTCACCGACGACAGGCAGCAGACGGCGGTCCGGTCCACGCCCAGGTGGTCGCGGCCGGTGTGAAGCATGATTTCGGCGCACAGGTTCGACTGTTTGACCTTCAGGCCCAGGTCGCGCTGGTGCGGCGCCATCTGGCGGTTCACCGTGTCCGAGAAGATCAGATACGGCTCGCCGGTCTGCATGCGGATGTCGAGCAGCTTGGTCCACAGCGAACGGGCGTCGACGGTCTTCATGACCGCGCCGTCCTTGGGCGACTTCAGGTCGAAGGTTCCGCCGACTTTCACCGCCTCCATGAACTCGTCGGTGACGTTGATGCCGTGGTGCAGGTTCAGGGACTTGCGATTGAAGTCGCCCGACGGTTTGCGGATCTCCAGGAACTCTTCGATTTCCGGGTGGTGGATGTCCAGATAGACGGCGGCCGAACCGCGGCGCAGCGAACCCTGGCTGATCGCCAGCGTCAGGCTGTCCATCACGCGGATGAAAGGGATGATGCCCGAGGTCTTGCCCGCTCCCTTGACCTTTTCGCCGATGGAGCGGACGCCGCCCCAATAGGTGCCGATGCCGCCGCCGTTCGAGGCCAGGGCCACGTTCTCGTTCCAGACGTTCTGGATGCCGTCCAGGCTGTCGCCCACCGCGTTCAGGAAGCAGGAGATCGGCAGGCCGCGATCCGCGCCGCCGTTCGACAGGACCGGGGTCGCCGGCATGAACCACAGGCGGCTCATATAGTCATACAGGCGCTGGGCGTGTTCGGCGTCGTCCGAGAAGGCGGTCGAGACCCGCGCGAACATGTCCTGATAGCTTTCGCCCGGCAGCAGATAGCGATCTTCCAGCGTCTTCTTGCCGAAGTCGGTCAGCAGATCATCGCGCGAGCGGTCGACCTGGACCGATTTGACCACGGTCAGGTGGGGGCGCTCCGGCGTCGGCGTCGCCGCAACGCCTTGGAATTCCGTCGTCTTCAATGCCTCGCCGCCAGCCATGGTCATCTGCGTCCTGAACAAAAAATCGTTTGAGCCGCCCGCGCCGCGACCACATCATCTTGTGGCCTCCGCGCTCCCCGAGCCCACATATAGGGCGCATATGCCTAATGACCCGTCAACGGGTTGACGCCGACCATTGTGGGCGAATCGGTCGGACAAGTCCCAGCCGCCTGGGGAAAAGCCAGTACTCAAGCCAGCACGTCCGTTTTACGCGCCTGAGACAAAGCGATCACGAACGCGTGATCGGAACGACTGACCAGCTTGGCCGTTGGCTCGCCCATGACGCTTTCCGATGTCCGCGCCTTTTTGATACGCGTCCTGACGGTCGCCCGCACCGAGATCGCCGCGCTTCTGGCCTTGCTGGTCGTCGCCGGCGGCGTTTTGACCTTCGCAGGCCTCGCCGATGAGATGACCGAGGGCGAGGGCCAGGCCTTCGATCTTCATGTCCTGGCGCTGATGCGGCCCTATGCCGACGACCCGGGCCGGCCGTGGGGGCCGTGGTGGCTGAAGGAGGCGGCGGCGGACATCACCTCGCTGGGCGGCATCTCGGTGCTGGGGCTGTTCGCCCTGATCGTGATCGTCTTCCTGCTGAGCCAGCGGAAATGGCTGTCGTCCCTGCTGCTGATCATTGGCCTGGCCGGGGGCGTCGCGCTCTCGGAGGGCCTGAAGGCCGTGTTCGAACGCGCCCGGCCCCCTGCGGCCATGCAGGCGGTGGAGACGATCAACGCCAGCTTCCCGTCCGGCCACGCCCTGCTATCCACCGTCTTCTATCTCAGCGTCGCCGTCATGCTGACCCGCGCCTTCCCGCGCGAGCGGTTCAAGGTCTTCGTCCTGGGCGTCGGCATTCTGCTGGCCCTGCTGGTCGGGCTGACGCGCATCTATCTGGGCGCCCACTGGGCCACCGACGTCTTCGCCGGCTGGGCGGTCGGCGCCGCCTGGGCCATGGCCCTGTGGCTGGTCGCCTATGGGGTGGCGCGCTGGCAGAAGCGTCACCGCGCGGCGCTGCAGGACGAAGCCTCGCCGATCGAAGCCGCGCCCGACCCGACCAAAGTCTAGGCCCGCCATCTGCCGCGCGGCAGGCTAGTCTGGCGACATGACGGAGACGCACGCCATGGACCACGCCGCCCTTTACGCCAAACGCCTAAAGACACCCGATCAGGCCGCCGCCCTGATCGTCTCGGGCGCCAAGGTCGCCATGGGGCTCGGCGTGTCCCAGCCGCCCGCCCTGCTCAAGGCCCTGGCCGAACGGGCCGCGCGTGACGAGGTCGAGGATGTGAACCTCTACTATCTGCTCTCGACCGCTATCGCAGGGGACACGGTGCTGCGCTATGAGCTGATGGACCGCATCCGCCCCTGGAGCCTGTTCCACAGCGCCATCGAACGCCGGCTGGAACAGCGCGCACACGAGGAGGGTTGCCCCAACCCCGTGCAGTTCATCCCCACAGGCTTTCAGCAGTCGCCCCGCCTGTTGTGCGAGGAGGTCAAGGTGGATGCGCTGATCTGCACCGTCTCGCCGATGGATGCGGAGGGCTTCTTCTCGTTCGGGACCAACACCGGCTACGCCAAGCCGGTGTCGCAGACGGCCCGGACGGTGATCGTCGAGGTCAATCCGCACATGCCGCGCGTGTTCGGCGACTGCACCATCCATGTGTCCCAGGTCGTCGGCATCGTCGAACATGCCGCGCCCCTGCTGGTCGTGCCGCGCGCCCAACCTCAGCCGGCGGACCTGGCCATCGGCCGCATCATCGCCGGCCTGGTCGAGGACGGGGCGACGCTTCAGATGGGGATCGGCGCCCTGCCCAACGCCGTCTGCGACGCCCTGATGGACCACCGCGATCTGGGCGTTCACACCGAGATGCTGACGCCCGGCCTGGTCGAACTGATGCAGGCCGGCGTGGCCAACCATGCCCGCAAGACCCTGCATCCGGGCGTGGGCGTCTTCGCCTTCTCGATGGGCGACCTCAACACCTATGAGTTTCTGGACGGCAATCGCGGCATGGAGGCCCATCCGGTCTCCTATGTGAACGACCCGGCCGTGATCGCACGCAATGCGAAGATGATCTCGGTCAACGCCACGCTTCAGATCGACCTAACCGGCGCCTGCTGCTCGGAGTTCTTGAACGGGCGCCAGTTCACGGCCGCCGGGGGCCAGCTGGACTTCGTGCGCGGCGCCTATGGATCGGAGGGCGGCAAGTCGATCATCGCCTGTCATTCCACGGCGGCGAAAGGAACGGCCTCGCGCATCGTCGCGCGTCTGGACGGGCCGGTCACCACGCCGCGCAACGACACCCACATCGTCGCCACCGAACACGGCTGGACCAATCTGAAGGGCAAGTCGTCCAGCGAGCGCGCCCGCGCCCTGATCGCCTTGGCCGCGCCCGAGTTTCGCGACGGCCTGACGGCGGCGGCGCGCGAACAAGGGCTGATCTGACGCCGCGCTTGATCTTGGACCGTCTGTGGGGGCTTCTGGCGTCATGAAGACCATCCGCCTTATGGCCCTGCTCGCCCTCCTCGTCGCCGCGCCTTTCAGCGCGAGGGCGGCCCAGGGCGCCTATGCGACCGACGGCGACTGCGGCGGGCGGCCGATGACCACCGTTCGGATGGCGCCCGGCTATTGCCTGGGGCTGGTCTGGCAGGGCGCTGGGGCCGAGGGACCGCGGATGCCGCGCGGCCTGCTGGCGCTACCCGACGGCGACTGGTTGGTGACGGATCTCGGCAGTTGGGAGCAAGGACGCGGCGCCATCTGGCGGCTGTCGTTCGGGTCCGACGGCGCGCCGCGCTGGCGACGGCTGGCGCAAGGTCTGAGCATGCCGCACACGGCGGCGCGCGGGCCGGACGGGCTCATCTATGTGTCCGAGATGAACCGCATCCTGACGCTGGACCCCGACGCGGCCGATCCGGCGGCGACGGTGCGCACCGTGATCGGGGACCTGCCTGACAATCGGCTGCACGCCAATCGCCACCCGCTGTCCAGCTTCGTCTTCGATGCGAACGGGGACCTGCTGGTCAATGTCGGCGCCCCCAGCGACCGCTGCGTGGATGCGCGAGGCCGGGCGCGCGCCAATGCGGCGGGCGCCTGCATCGACAGCGCGGCGACGGCCCAGGTGCGGCGTCACACCTATCTGGGCGCCGGCCGCTGGGCCGAGGACAGCACCGTCTTCGCTTCGGGCCTGCGGAACTCTATCGCCCTGGCCCGGCACCCGTCGGGCACGATCCTGCAAGGCGAGAACTCGGTCGACCTGACCACGCCCGACCATCCCTATGACGAGATCAATGTCCTGCGTCAGGGCGGCCATTACGGCTGGCCCTATTGCGTCGATCTGGCGACGCCCCTGCCGGGCTGGAGCGCGGCCCAGGCGCGATGCCGCCAGCGCGACCGCCCGGTCGCCCTGCTGCCGCCCCACGCCGCGCCGCTGGACCTGATCTATTACGACGGGGCGATGTTCCCCGAACTGCGCGGCCGGCTGCTGATGAGCTGGCACGGCTATCGTCGCGCGGGCGGCCGGATCGTGGCGGCCGAGACGGATGGCGAGGGCCGCCCCCTGACTGATATCGGCGGCCGCTACGCCATCTATCCGCGCGGCGCCCTGTCCTATCCCCCCGGCGCGCCCAGCCTACGCGGCAAGGTGCTGACGCCGGGTTGGGACACGGTCTCAGGCCGCCAGCCGCGCGGCGCGCCGGTCGTGCTGGCCGTCGCCGCCGACGGATCGATCTGGGTCACGGACGACCGAAACCGGGCGATCCTCAGGATCGCCCGCTCGGATAAGACGCCCTAGCTCTTGCGCGCGTCGCGCTTGGCCAGGACGCGCAGACGAAGGGCGTTCAGCTTGATGAAGCCGGCCGCGTCCTTGTGGTCATAGGCCTGGACGCCTTCTTCGAAGGTCACCAGGTCCTGATCGTACAGGCTGTTGGGGCTTTCGCGGCCGATGACCGAGACATTGCCCTTGTACAGCTTGACCTTGACGGTGCCGGAGACGTTTTCCTGGCTCTTGTCGATGGCGGCCTGAAGCATTTCGCGCTCGGGCGAGAACCAGAAGCCGTTGTAGATCAGCTCGGCGTATTTCGGCATCAGCTGGTCCTTCAGGTGCATGGAGCCGCCGTCCAGGGTGATGCTTTCGATGCCGCGGTGCGCCGCGATCAGGATGGTCCCGCCAGGGGTCTCATAGACGCCGCGCGACTTCATGCCGACGAAGCGGTTCTCGACCAGGTCCAGACGGCCGATGCCGTTGTCGTGGCCATACTGGTTCAGCGCCGTCAGGATCGTGGCGGGCGACATGGCCTCGCCGTTGATCGAGACGGCGTCGCCCTTTTCGAAGCCGATCTCGATGACGGTGGCCTTATCCGGCGCGTCTTCGGGGCTGATCGTGCGCTGGTGGACGAACTCGGGGGCCTCGACCGCCGGGTCTTCCAGCACCTTGCCCTCGGACGAGGAGTGCAGAAGGTTGGCGTCGACGCTGAAGGGCGCCTCGCCGCGCTTGTCCTTGGCGATCGGGATCTGGTTCTTCTCGGCGAAGTCCAGCAGGGCCTCGCGGCTGCGGAATTCCCACTCGCGCCACGGGGCGATGACGCGGATGTCGGGCTCCAGCGCATAATAGCCCAGCTCGAACCGGACCTGGTCGTTGCCCTTGCCGGTCGCGCCGTGACAGACGGCGTCGGCGCCGACCATCCGGGCGATCTCGATCTGGCGCTTGGAGATCAGGGGCCGGGCGATGGAGGTGCCCAGCAGATAGTCGCCCTCATACTGGGCGTTGGCGCGGAACATGGGGAAAACGAAGTCGCGCACGAACTCTTCGCGCAGGTCGTCGATGAAGATGTTTTCGGGCTTGATGCCCAGCTTCAGCGCCTTCTCGCGCGCCGGGCCCAACTCTTCGCCCTGGCCCAGGTCGGCGGTGAAGGTCACGACCTCGGCGTTATATTCGGTCTGGAGCCACTTCAGGATGATCGAGGTGTCCAGCCCGCCCGAATAGGCGAGGACGACTTTCTTGACGGGCTTGTCGGCGGGGGCGGACATGGCGGCTCTTTCAGCAAGGGACGGTCAGTCGGGGAGTTGACGCGCGCATAAGACCGGGGGTCCGGCGATGCAACCTTTTCCGGGTCGCGCGGGTGAGAACATGAACCTTTCGTCATGTTCCATTTGGTCGCGTTGCCAGGCGGCAGACCGGCGTTATGGTCCCCTCCAACTGCAATCCCGAGGATATCGCATGCGCCGCACTGGCTCTCTCGTCGCCGCCGCCGCCCTTCTGGCCGTTTCAACGCCCGTCTGGGCCTCCGCGGCCGCCGCACCCGCCGCCCAGGCCGCCGCGCCCGCTGTTCAGTCCGCGCCGGTGTCGCAGCTGATCAACGAAGTCGACATCCCCTACACCAAGTTCACCCTCGACAACGGTCTGACCGTTCTGGTCCATGAGGATCACAAGGCCCCCGTCGTCGCCGTCTCCGTCTGGTACAATGTCGGCTCCAAGGACGAGCCGGCTGGCAAGACCGGCTTCGCCCACCTGTTCGAACACCTGATGTTCGGCGGCTCGGAAAATGCGCCCGGCAGCTATTTCACGCCGATGCGCAACATGGGCGCGACCGACATGAACGGGACCACCTATTTCGACCGCACCAACTATTTCGAGACGGTCCCGACCCCGGCGCTGGAACAGGCCCTGTTCATGGAAAGCGACCGCATGGGCTACATGCTGGGCGCCATCAGCCAGGAGACGCTCGATCTGCAACGCGGCGTCGTTCAGAACGAAAAGCGTCAGGGCGACAACCAGCCCTACGGCCTGAACCAGTACAAGCAGCTGGAGGCCCTGTTCCCCGAAGGCCACCCCTATCGCCACTCGACCATCGGCTCGATGGCCGATCTGGACGCCGCCTCGATGCAGACGGTGCGCGACTGGTTCACCTCCAACTATGGCCCCAACAACGCCGTTCTGGTGCTGGCCGGCGACATCACCCCCGCCAAGGCGCGTGAACTGACCGACAAATACTTCGGCCCGATCGCCAAGGGTCCGGTGAACAACCCCGCCCAGGCCCCGGTCCCGACCCTGTCCGCCCCGCTCAGCGAAACCACCCACGACCGCGTCTCGAACGCCCAGGTCGAGGTCAGTTGGGCCGTGCCCGGCATGCTGGACCCGGATTCGGTGCCGCTCAGCGTCGCCGCCTCCGTGCTGGGCGGCTTGGCCTCCTCGCGTCTGGACAATGAACTGGTGCGCGGCGAGCAGACCGCCGTCTCAGTCAGCGCCGGCAACAGCGCCTTCCACCGCGTCGGCATCTTCGAGATGAGCGCCATGATCAAGCCGGGCGAAGACCCCGCCGCCGTCGAAGCGCGCATGCGCGAGATCCTGAACGGCTTGATCGCGAACGGCCCGACGCAGGACGAGATCAACCGCGTCGTCACCCAATACGCCTCGCGCCGCATCCAGGGCCTGGAACAGGTCGGCGGCTTCGGCGGCAAGGCCACGGCGCTCGCCGAAGGCCAGCTCTATGCCGGCGATCCTGAGTTCTACAAGAAGCAGCTGGCCGCCTACGCCGCCGTCACGCCGGCCCAGGTCAAGGCGGCGATGCAGAAGTGGCTGACCCGTCCGGCCTATACGCTGACCACCCTGCCCGGCCAGCGTGAAGCCTATCAGGAGGCGGCCGCCGCGCCGTCCGGCGCCAACCGCACCCCGGCCCCGGAAATCGAGCGCAAGCCGCGCATGCCCAGGCCCGAGATCGGTCAGGTCGCCAACGTCGACTTCCCGGCCGTCGAGCGCACCCGCCTGTCGAACGGCATGGAGGTGATCTACGCCCAGCGCGACGCCACCCCGACGACGAAGATCGCGCTCGATTTCGACGCCGGTCTGGCCGCCGACGACCGGTCCAAACTGGGTCTGCAGACCCTGATGCTGGACCTGATGGACGAGGGCACCCGCACCCTGAACGCCACGCAGTTGGCCGAGGCGCAGGAAGCCCTGGGCGCCAGCATCACCACTGGGGCGACGATGGACAGTTCGGTCGTCCAGCTGTCGGCGGTGACGCCGAACCTGAAGCCTTCGGTGGATCTGATGGCCGAGGTTGTGCGCAATCCTGCCTTCGCCCCGGCCGAGCTGGAGCGCCTGCGCGCCACCCGTCTGTCGCGCATCGCCGCCGAGCGCACCCAGCCGGCCGCCTTGGCCAGCCGCGCCCTGCCGGAACTGATGTATGGGCCCAACAGCCCCTATGGCCGTCCGTTCAGCGGCAATGGCGACGAGGCCAGCGTCAAGGCGATCACCGATGCCGACATCCGCGCCGACTACGCCAAGTGGATCCGTCCGGACAACGCCAAGCTGTTCATCGTCTCCGACCGGCCCCTGGCCGAGCTGACGCCGATCCTGGACAGCGCCTTCGGTCAATGGGCGCCGCCCGCATCGGCCAAGGCCGTCAAGGACTTCTCGGCCCCGATCCCGGCCGCGACGCCCAAGATCGTGCTGATCGACCGTCCGCAATCGCCCCAGTCCTACATCATGGGCGGCGAGGTTCTGGGCCTGTCGGGCACCGACGACCTGTTGGTGTTGAACGCGGCGAACAATGTGCTCGGCAACGACTTCCTGTCGCGCATCAACTCGGATCTGCGTGAGACCAAGAGCTGGTCCTACGGCGTCAACGCCTCGGTCAATCCGTTCGCCGGACGCGTGCCCTATCTGATCACCGCCCCGGTCCAGGCCGACAAGACCGGCCCGGCCATCGAAGCCCTGAACCAGCAGTTCAACGACTTCCTGTCGGGCGGCAAGGGCGTGACGCCCGAGGAGTTGCAACGCACGATCAACGGCAACACCCGCCGTCTGGCCGGTAGCTACGAGACCTCGGCCGCCGTCCTGGGCGCCATGCGCTCCAACGCCCTGCTGGGCCGTCCGGACGACTATCCGGAAACCATCGCGGCGCGCACCAACGCCCTGACCGCAGCCCAGCTGGACGCCGCCGCCAAGGCCGCCATCGACCCGTCCCGGTTCGTCTGGGTCGTGGTCGGCGACGCCTCGGTGGTCAAGCCGCAACTGGACGCCCTGGGCATCCCTGTCGAGGTCCGCGCGGCGGCCCCCGCCGCCCAATAGGGCGACGACAGACCAAAACGACGAAGGCCCGGAGAGCGATCTCCGGGCCTTTTCTTTTCTGCCGTCATGCTCGGGCCCTGGCCCGACGATGAGGGCCTCTAGTCCAGAGTCGCGCCCGTCGTACGCATGATCTCGGCGCGCAGTTCCGGCAGGCCGATCCCCTTTTCCGACGACGTCAGAGCCACCACCGGGAAGGCGGCGGGGCGTTTGGAGATGGCCTTGAGGGTCGCGGCCTGCACGGCCTCGCCCTCGCCCTTCTTCAGCTTGTCGGCCTTGGTCAGGACGATCTGATAGCTGACGGCGGCCAGATCGAGCGCATCCAGCGCCTCCGTATCCACCGACTTCAGGCCATGGCGGCTGTCGATCAGCAGATAGACCCGCTTCAGCGTCACCCGGCCGCGCAGATAGTCGCGGCCCAGATCCTGGAACTTCTTGACCGTGGTCTTGGACGCCTTGGCCCAGCCATAGCCGGGCAGGTCGACCAGACGCATCCGGCCGTCCAGATCGAAGAAGTTGACCTCACGCGTGCGGCCCGGCTCATTCGAAGCGCGGGCCAGCTTGTGCATGCCCACCAGCCCGTTGATCAGGCTGGACTTGCCCACGTTCGAGCGCCCGGCGAAGGCGATCTCGGGCAGGTCGAGGTCGGGCAACTGCTCGATCTTGGCCGCGCCCATGACGAAGGTCGCTGGCCGCGCGAACAGGACGCGCGCCGCCTCTATGTCCTCGGGCGTGAACTCGGTCTCGTCGATCACGCGGGCGACTTCTTGAACCGGGCGAAGAACGCATCGATCGGGTTCTCGGCCTTGTAGCGGTGCATGATCACATACTGCTGCAGGATGGTCAGGATGTTGGACCAGGCCCAGTAGATCAGCAGGCCCGCCGCGAACGGCGCCATGATGAAGGTGAACAGCAGCGGCATGAACTGGAAGATCTGGCGCTGGACCGGATCGGCCGCCGGCGGGTTCATCGCCGTCTGCAGCCACATCGTCAGACCATAGGCGATCGCCAGCAGACCCAGGTGCAGCGGGCCGGCCAACAGGCCGCCGATCAGCGGCGCCATCGCCGGATCCCACGGGATCAGGCCGAACAGGTTCCAGATCGACGACGGATCGCGCGCCGACAGGTCATGGATGAAGCCCAGGAACGGCTGGTGACGCATTTCGATGGTCACGGTCAGCACCTTGTACAGGGCGTAGAAGACCGGGATCTGCAGCAACAGCGGAAGGCATCCGGCGACCGGATTGATCTTCTCGCGCTGATACAGGGCCATCGTCTCCTGCTGCTGCTTCTGCGGGTCGTCTTTGAACTTCTTCTTGATCTCCTCCATCTTGGGCTGGAGGTTCCGCATCTTGGACATCGAGGCGTAGGCGTTGTTGGCCAGCGGGAACATCACCAGCTTGACGATGACGGTCAGGGCCAGAATGGCGACGCCGAAGCTGCCGACCAGGCCGTAGACGTTCTCCAGAATCCAGAAGATCGGACGCGTCAGGAACCAGAACATGCCCCAGTCGATCGCATAGACGAAGCGCGGCAGGTTCAGGCTCTGCTCATAGGATTTCAGCACCTCGGCGCGCTTGACCCCGGCGAACAGGCGCTGGGTCTCGGTCGCGGTGGCGCCGGGCTGGATGGTGCGGGTGGTGCCCAGGACATTGGCTTCCAGCTGCTGGGCGCCGTTCAGGTCGCGCACGCGGAATTCGGTTTCGACCGCCTCGTTCTGCTGGGGCAGCAGGGCCGCCAGCCAATATTTGTCGGTGATGCCCAGCCAGCCGCCGGTCGAGGCGTTTTCGATCCGCGGCTCCTTCAGCCAGTCCTTGTATTTCTTCTGCTCGGTCCGGTAGTCACCCGGCTTGCCGAAGGTGCCGATCGCACCCTCGTGGACGATATGCGACGAGCCGGCTGCGGGCGGCACGCCCTGGCGCTGGACGCTGCCGTAGGGGGCGATGGTGATCGCCTGCGTACCCAGGTTCTGAACCGTGTCCTGCACCGAGAAGACGTATTTGTCGTCGACCGAGATCACGCGGGTGAAGCGCAGGCCCTGGCCGTTGTCCCAGGTCAGGGTGACCGGCGTCGTCGGCGTCAGGGTCGACCCATTGGTCAGCCGCCACACGGTATTGGGTCCGGGCACGCCGCCGGCGACATTGGGGCCGGTCCAGCCGAACTGGGCGAAATAGGCGTTCTGCATCCCCTGCGGGCGGAACAGCTCCACCGGCTGGGGCTTGTCCTGAACCTCGCGATAGTCGGTCAGGAACAGGTCGTCGATCCGGCCGCCCTGAAGCGACAGCGACCCCTTCAGCGTGCCGGACTGGATCGGCACCCGTGCGGCGGTGCTCAGCGCCTGGCTGCGGTCGGTGACGAAGGTCGGGCCCTGCGGGCTCAGCGCCGTGCGCGCGGCGTTATCGGCGGTCTGCGACTGCTCGGCCTGGGCCTGCTGTTGCACGGCGCGCCGCTCGGCCTGCGGACGCAGCACGGCGAAATAGTAGATCCCCATGATCAGGACCGAGCACACGATGAAGATGATCGTGTTGCGCGTGTTTTCGTTTTTCATGGATTCTGGCGGTCCTGGCCGGAGGGGGCGCGGGCGTGCGAAGGCCTGTTGGCCTTGGGTGTCGCCAGCCTTGTAAGCGTCGATTTCACGTCGTCAAGCAGACGGTCCCACGCACGCTCGGTCGTGCCCATGCGGGCGATGAAGACATAGTCGCTTCCGGGCACGCCGTGCTGGGCCAGCATGGCCCGTGCGGCCTCGCGCAGACGGCGTTTGGCGCGGTTGCGCTGGACCGCCCCGCCGATCTTCTTGGTGGCGGTGAAGCCCAGGCCGATGTGCGGCGAACCGTCGCCGCGCTCCAGCCGCTGGATCACCACGGCGCCGCGCGCCTCGGAAACGCCTTTGGCGGCCGCCAGGAACTGGGGCCGCCGCAACAGACGCTTGATCTGTAAAGGGTCGCTCATGCGTCCAAAAGATCCGGACGCGTAAGCCGCTTACGCCGTCAGGCGCTTGCGGCCCTTGGCGCGACGGCGCGCAACAATCTTCTGGCCGTTCTTGGTGGCCATCCGGCTGCGGAAGCCGTGACGGCGCTTGCGCACGAGTCGCGACGGCTGATAGGTCCGCTTCACGGTCGGCTCCTGACGTTAAAAGGTTGGGCGACGGGGCAAGAGGCGTCCGCCGCAGGAAGGGCGGGCGTATAAGTCGCATGTCCGCGTGAGTCAACGCTCGGACGGCATTTCGGGACGATGAAACGGATGGCGAAACGAACGGCGAAGGAATGGGCCCTGCGGCTGGCGCCGCTGGCGGCCATCGCCGGGCTGGTGATCGCCTTCTTCGCCCTGGGCTGGAACCGCTATCTGTCGATGGATCTGATCCGTGAGCACGGGCTGAACCTTCAGGCCTATGCGCAACAAAACTGGTGGATCGCGCTGGTGGCCTTCATCGCCGTCTACGCCCTGGCGACCGCCTCGACCATTCCCGGACCCGTCTTCCTGACCCTGCTGGGCGGGATGATGTTCGGCCCCTATGTCGGCGCCCTGGCGCAGTCGACGGGGGCCACCATCGGTTCGGTCGTCATCTATTATGTCTATCGCACCTCGATCGGTTCCTGGCTGCGCGCCAAGTTCGAGGCCGACGCCGGTTTCATGGATCGGCTGGCCAAGGGTATCGACCGCAACGCCTTCACCACCCTGTTCACCCTGCGCGTGATCCCCAGCGTTCCCTTCGTCCTGGTCAACGCAACGGCGGGGATGATGGCGGTGCCGCTGAGGCCCTACATCATCGCCACCTTCATCGGCCTACTGCCGTCCACCTTCATCTACACCTGGATCGGATCGCAGCTGGGCGACCTGCTGCGCGCGGGCGTGCGGCCGGACCTGCCGATGCTGGTGCAACAGTTCTTCTGGCCATTGATGGGCGTGGTCTTCCTGTCCCTGCTGCTGCCCATCGGCATCAAGCTGTTCCAGATGATCCGCGCCCGGCGGATCGGGGCGACGGCGGCATGAGCGCCCTGTTCGACCGGATCGCGGCGCGGCTGAACCTGACGCCGGACCAGGCCAGTCTCTGGCGCGAACGCCTGACCCCGCGCGCGCCAGACGGTCTGTCGGCGCGGTTGCTGCTGCTGACCGTCGCCTTCACTTTGGCGGTCGAGGCCCTGATCCTGGGGCCGAACCTGGCGGCCTTCCATGAGCGCTGGCTGCGCGACCGGCTCCAGGCCGCCGAACTAGCCTCGGTCGGGGTCGAGGCCCTGCCCTATAGCGCGGTCGAGGACGACACGGCCGCCGAGCTGATGCGGATCGGCGGGGTTCAGGCGGTGGCCCTGACGGAGCAAGGGGTGCGCCGCCTGCTGCTTCAGGCCCCCAACCTGCCCCGCGCGCCCGAACTGATCGACCTGAGGCGTCAGGACAGCTGGTCGCGCCTGACCGACCCGTGGCGCACCCTGTTCGGCCATCCGGACCGCTCGCTGCGGGTTCAGGCCAAGCCGCGCTATCGTTCCGGCGACTTCATCGAGATCGTCACCCCCGCCCAGCCGCTGAAGCTGGAACTGCGCGCCTTCCTGCTGAACAGCCTGCTGGTCTCCCTGCTGGTGTCGGTGACGGCGGGCGCCCTGCTTTATGGCGGTCTGGCCCTTCTGGTGCTGCGCCCGCTGCGTCGCGTCACCCGCTCGATGGAGCGGTTCGCCGCCGATCCCGAGAGCGAGGCCGAGGCGCCGTCCGACCGCCACGACGAGATCGGCCGCGTCGAGCGCGAACTCAGCCGGATGCAGGAGGAGGTGCGCCATTCCCTGCGCTCTCGCGCCCGTCTGGTCGCGCTGGGCGAGGCGGTGGCCAAGATCAACCACGACCTGCGCAACATGCTGACCTCGGCCCAGATGGCGTCCGAACGGCTGGCGACCTCCGCCGATCCTCAGGTGGCCAAGGCCCTGCCCCGGCTGGAGCGCGCGCTCAGCCGCGCCGCCGGCCTGTCGCGCAATGTGCTGGAATACGGCAAGAGCGAGGAGCCCGCGCCCCAGAAGACCCGCGTCGTCCTGACCAAGGCCCTGACCCTGGCGGCCGAGGACGCCGGGCTGGATCCCGACGGCGTGCGCCTGGTCAAACAGCTGCCGCCCCGGTTCGCCGTCGAAGCCGACCCGGATCAGCTGTATCGCATCCTGGTCAATCTGATGCGCAACGCCCGCCAGGCCATCGAGGCCGATCCGACGCGCCCGCCCGAGCGGCGCGGCAAGGGCGCCATCACCGTCAGCGCCTTTGGTCAGGACGGCTTCTGCGTCGTGCGCATCGCCGACGACGGCCCCGGCATTCCGCCGCGTCTGGCCGAACGCCTGTTCGAACCCTTCGTCAGTTCAAAAAGCTCGGACGGTTCGGGCCTGGGCCTGACCATCTCGCGCGAACTGGCCGCCCTTCACGGCGGCGATCTCCGGCTGGTCGAGACCGACGGCAAGGGCGCCGTGTTCGAGCTGCGCCTGCCGGGCTGAACCCCCCTATTCCAAACCGTCGTCCGACACGACGAAGGGCCGGTTCTCCGCCTTGGCCTGGGCCGCGAGTTCTTCCTGAACCAGATGCCAGCGCCGCAGACGCTCATAGTCGATGGCGTGCTCGGGCGAGGCGTCCAGCCAATGGCGGAAGTCCTCGATCTGGAGCCGGGCGTCCGCGGCGGTCGTATCGGGCAGGGCCGGCACGTTCGGCAACTGGCGCGCGACATCCGCAGGAATGGGGAAGTCGCCGGACGCGGTGCTCAGGATCATCGGTCTTCTCGGATAGGCTGCGGTCGGGAGAGGACGACCATGACGCGAAGCCGAGCCTTTCGCCACCTTTTCATCGCTGCGGCGTTGTGCAGCAGGATCACAATGGCCAAGCTGCGGGTAACGCCTCGGCCTCGGGAGAGACAGTCATGATCATTCGCACCGCCGTCGCCGCCGCCCTGCTGGCCGCCGCCCTGACCGCGCCCGTCGCCGCCCAGACGACGACGGCGCCGGCGGCCGCCGACCCCTATCGCGATCAGCGCGTCCTGCCCGACCCGGCCGATCCCGCCAGCCGCGACGCCCTGCTGAAGGCGCGGGGCGAGGCCTATCACCGGGCCAGCGACGCCCAGCAGACCGAAGAGGAACTGCGCACCACCCGCGCCCTCAACGACGAGATCGCCGCCCAAAACGCCCTGGCCGACAAGACCGACGCCGCCAACCGTCTGGACTACGACGCCGCCCTGGCCCGTCATCAGATCGAGGTCAGCCAGGCCGAGGAACAGGCCCGCGCCGCCGCCGAGACGGCGCGTTTGGCCCAAGAAAAATATGATCGAGCCTACGCCGCCTGGCAGGAACAGGTGCGACTATGCCGCACGGGCTTCCGCCCCGCCTGCACCGCCCGGCCAGCGTGGGTCGAACCGGCGCAATAAACGCCGTCAGTCCGCTTTGGCCTTCGCCTCGGCGATCAGGGCGTCGTCGATTTCGCGAGCGCGCACAGCGGCCGGTCGTGTCGTGATTCGCTCGGAATAGGCCTTGAACGCCGGCCGTTCGGGCAGGCTCTTGAACATCAGCCCCCAGGCGATCTGGCTGCCGACATAGACTTCGGCGGCGCTGAACTGTTCGCCGAGGATCCACGGGCCGCGATCCAACGCGTGTTCCAGCCCGTCGATCACCTGATCGAACGAGCTGTAGCCGACCATGGCCGACTTCTCGGGCGGCGGCAGTTGACCCAGCGACTTGGCCGTCACCGCCGCCTCGACCGGTCCGGCGGCGAAGAACATCCAGCGATAATAAAGGCCGCGCAGCGGATCGTCCGTCGCCGGCGCCAGGCCGGCTTCAGGAAAGGCGTCGGCCAGATAGGCGCAGATGGCGGCGCATTCGGTCACGACGACGCCGCGATGGGCGATGGCCGGCACCTTGCCCATCGGATTGATCGCCAGATAGTCCGGCGACTTCATCGCCGGATAATCGACCACGACGGTGCGATAGGGCTGGCCTGCCTCCTCCAGCATCCAGCGAACGATGCGTCCGCGCGACATGGGGTTGGTGTAGAAGACGATCTCTTCGCTCATGGGGTGCTCTCCCTTTCGAGAGAGCCTACGCCCGAAATGGGAGATGTGTCAGCCCGCGGCCAGGCTCATGTCGCGCCGCGCCATCATGCGATCGAACGCGCCCCAGACGCCCTCGACACCGCGCCAGCCCGGAGCAATATGATCGGGACTACGCCCCTTGGCAGGAACAGGCGCGGCTATGCCGGTCGGGCCTCCGCAAGGCCTCATCGCGCGACCGGCCTGGATCCGGCCAGCGCAATAAACCGTGCCGGCTGAAACCATAGAGGGATCGGGCGGTTGTCTCTATCGAACCCCAAGCGAAAGAGACCCTCCATGGCCGATGCCACCGCCAATATCGCCGCAACCAAACGCTTCGGCGAGATCGTCAACACAGGCGCTCTGGACGCCTTTCCCGAGGTCGTGGCGGAGGCTTGCGTCGACAACGATCCCGCACCGGGTCAGGGACCGGGGCCCGAAGGCTTCAAGGCCTTCTTCACCGAGATGCGGACCGCCTTCCCCGACCTGAAGGTCGAACCTCAGACCATGCTCAGCGAAGGCGATCAGGTGGCCTTCGCCTACACCCTGACCGGCACGCACAAGGGCGACTTCCAGGGCGTAGCCGCTACGGGCAAGTCCATCGAGGTTCGCGGGATGCAGATCGGCCGGTTCGAGGAGGGCAAGATGGTCGAACGTTGGGGCAGCTCCGACGAGCTGGGCATCCTCAAACAGATCGGCGCGGCCCCCGTCTGAGGCCGCGCCCCTGGTCGCGGGTTCAGCCCGCGACCATACTCATGTCGCGGCGCGCCATCATGCGGTCGAACTCGCTCCAGACGCCGTCGGCGCCGTGCCAGTTTCCTTGCGTCGCCGCCTTAGAATATTCGGTGGCGCGGGCCTCGAAGAAGTTGGCGTGTTCGACGCCGCTGAGCAGCGACTGCAGCCAGGGCAGCGGGTTTTCCGTCACCCCATAGACTTCCGGCAGTTTCAGCTGACGCAGGCGCCAGTCGGCGATGAAGCGGATGTACTGCTTGATGTCCTCGGGCGTCATGCCGTTCACCGAGCCCATCTCGAAGGCCAGGTCGATGAACTTGTCCTCCATGTTCACCACCGTCTTGCAGCAGTCGACGATGTCGTCCGCGACCGACTTGGTGACGGCGCCCGTCTCCTTGTTGAAGGCGTGGTACAGCTTGATGATGCCTTCGCAGTGCAGGCTCTCGTCGCGCACCGACCAGGACACGATCTGACCCATGCCCTTCATCTTGTTCTGGCGCGGAAAGTTCATCAGCATGGCGAAGGACGCGAACAGCTGAACGCCTTCCGAGAAGCCGCCGAACATGGCCAGGGTCCGGCAGATGTCGGCGTCTGAATCGACCCCGAACTGGCCCATGTAGTCGTGCTTGTCCCGCATGGCCTCGTATTCCATGAAGGCGCCGAACTCGCTCTCAGGCATGCCGATGGTCTCGAGCAGCAGGGCGTAGGCCGCGATGTGGATCGTCTCCATATTGCCGAAGGCGGCCAGCATCATCTTCACCTCGGTCGGTTTGAAGACCCGACCGTAGCGTTCCATATAGTTGTCCTGAACCTCGATGTCCGCCTGGGTGAAGAAGCGGAAGATCTGGGTCAGCAGGTTACGTTCGCCGTCGTTCAGGGTCGAGGCCCAGTCCTTGACGTCCTCGCCCAGCGGCACCTCCTCGGGCATCCAGTGGACCTGCTGCTGCTTCTTCCACATGTCGAACGCCCACGGATAGCGGAACGGCTTGTAGGCGGCCGACGGGGTCAGAAGACCGGCGCGCTCGGGGAGGATGATCGGAGTGATGGCGTTCATCGAACTAGACCTGAGGGCGATTCTGAAGACGCATTCACCATGCGATGCGACGACCCCGGCGCCAAGTCGAATTAGGTCTATTTTGCGATCACAATTTATCGCGACCGCTAGATGTTGTGTCCGTGCCGCACATTCTTGGGGACGGGCCTGGGGATGAAGACGCGCCCGGTTGCTCAGGCGGCTTGGGCGTCCAAGCGAGTTGCGGCCGCGCTAAGCGTCTCGTCGATGGCGGCGTAGAGCTTGGCCTGGGTCACCGGCTTGGCCAGATGGCCGTCCATACCGGCGGACAGGCACCGGGCGGCGTCTTCGGGCATGGCCTCGGCGGTGACGGCCAGGATCGGCGTCCGGCTGGCGGGATCGGCCAGGGCGCGGATCGCACGGCTGGCGGCCAAACCATCCATCACCGGCATGCGCACATCCATTAGGATCAGGTCGAAAGCCTCGGCCGAGGCGGCGTTCACCGCCTCCTGCCCATCGCAGGCCTCGGCGGTATCGCAGTCGGCGGCCTGCAGCATGATGCGCAGCAGATCGCGATTGGCGGGATGGTCGTCGACGATCAGAACCTTCATGCGACGGCTGTCCAGCGGCGCGCCGCTCTCCGTCTCCACCGGAACCACGACCGGCGCCTCGATCTCCAAAGTGAAGGTCGAGCCCTGCCATTGCACGCTTTCGACGGCGATGGCGCCGTTCAGCCGCTCGGCATGACATTTGGCCAGGGCCAGGCCGACGCCTGCCCCTTCGTGGGCGCGGCTGGTGGAGGCGTCCGCCTGCTCGAACAGGCGGAACACGCCCGCCAAGGTCTCGGCGTCCATGCCGCAGCCCGTGTCCGCCACGGCGATGCGCAGCCGGTCCCCGCTCCGATCGACCGTGACGCCCACGCCCCCGTGAGAGGTGAATTTCGAGGCGTTCAGCGTCAGGTGATGCAGGATTTGACGCAGACGCCGCATGTCGGTCAGCACCCAGCCTTCGGCGTCCGGCGCGATGTGCAGGTCGAACGTCAGGCCGCGGATTTCGGCCCACTCGCGCGCCGGCGCCACGGCGTCCTGGATCAGGGCGCGCAGATCGGCGGGCTTCAGCACGACCTCGTCGCCCCCGCGCGAAATCTCCAGCAAGTCCTCGACCAACCTCAGCATGGATTCGCCGCACTGGCGCACCGCATTGACCTGGCGATGGCCCTCGGCGTCCAGACCGGTCGAGCGCGACAACAGGTCGGCATAGCCGGTGACCCCGGTCAGGGGCGTGCGCATCTCATGGCTCATCATGGCCAGAAAGCGCGACTTCGCCTCGTCGGCGCGCCTGGCCCGGGCCAGGGCGTCCAGCGCCGCCGCCGTGCGCGCCCTCAGCCGCGCCGTCAGACGCCGACGCTCGCTCGACAGGGTGGTGATGGGCAGGACCGACCCGACGACGCACAGCAGGAACAGATGAAACACATTCATCTGGCGCATAACCTCGGGCAAGGCGGCCAGAACCGGATCGGGCGGCAGGCGGGTCAGCACGACCGGCCCATGCCCGCCCAGCGTGGCGGCGCCGCCGATGGCCGCGACCAGCACCACCGCGCAGGCGGTGGTCGGCGGACCCAGACGGAAGGCCAGAAGGATCAGCGGCGGAAGCACCGCGAACATCACCGGCGCCGACGACTGGGTGAAGACCCACACCGTGACGCCGCTGACCAGCACCAGCAGGGCGACCGCCTCGGTCATCGTGGCCTGGGCGTCGTCCCGGAACCGGTGATTGCGCGCCAGCAGCAACAGGGACGGCGTGACGATCATCATCGCCAGCAGTTCCATGTCGAACAGGTGGTGCATCCGGAACGCCAGGGTGCCCGGCACCTTCCAACTCATCAGCACCGCGACCGCGCCCGCCAGCAGGGTGCTGATCAAGACCGCCGGCACGGCGGCGAAGACGGCGAAGCGGAACAGACGCCAAGGACGTCGCATATCCAGCGCGGCCCCGCAGAAACGGCGCGCCAGCACGGCCGCGACGCAGACCTGCGTCAGGTTCAGGGCGACATTGGTGAACATCATCACGCCGGGATCGCCGCGCACGATGTTGCTGGCCAGGTTGATGGCCGCGCAAGCGATCATCACGCCGATGGCCTGGCGACGATGAAGCTGAAGAACGGCGGCCAGAAGCACCGCATTGGCCGGCCACAGAACCGTGGCGCCGAAGGCGTGCATGCTCCACTGGGCGACCGACAGGCACAGGGCGAACAACGCCACGTAGGCGTAGGGCGACGGCCCAGCCGCGCGGCCGGCCTCGTGACGGAAAAACCGCCAGCGCCCGCCTTCTGCGTTCACCCACTTCAGTCCCATGACGTAACGATGACACGCAGGGGTTAAGGATCCCGTAGCGGCCCACCTAGGTAGGATTGCGGAACCGCCGTTCAGCGTCGCCGTTTACTCGCCCTTGCCAGCAAAGGGCCCAGCCGATGTCAGACGTGATCGCCGAACCGACCTTTGAGCCGCCGGCGGACGCCCTGGCCTTCTATGAAGAGAGCCTGCGCCTGCTGAAGGAAAGCGGCATCCCCTTCCTGCTGTCGGGCACCTATGCGGTCACGGCCTACACCGGCATCCGTCGTCCGACCAAGGATCTGGACGTCTTCTGCAAGCCCGGCGACTACCCCCGCATCCTGGCCTTCTTCCAGAAGCACGGCTATCGCACCGACGTCGAGGACGAGCGCTGGATCGCCAAGGTCTGGAAGGACGAGAAACACTTCTTCGACGTCATCTTCGCCATGTCTAACGGCACCATCGCCGTGTCCGACAGCTGGTTCAGCGAGGACCGGATCACCGTCTATGGCCACCAGGTCCAGATCACCCCGCCCACGGCCCTGATCCTGTCCAAGGTCTTCATCCAGGACCGCTATCGTTATGACGGGGCCGACGTGAACCACGTCATCCTGAAACAGTCCGACGCGATCGACTGGAAGAGCCTGCTGGACCAGATGGACCTCTATTGGGAGGTGCTGGCGGCGCATCTGCTGAACTTCCGCTTCGCCTATCCGACTGAGCGCGACCGGATTCCGCGCTGGCTGATGGAAGAGCTGGTCCAGCGACTGACCGCCCAGATCGATCTGCCGGCGCCGCGCGTGAAGGTCTGTCGCGGCCGCCTGTTCAGTCCGCGCGACTATGTCGCCGACGTCGCCGAATGGGGCTTTGGCGATGTGGTGGGCAAGGGGCTGGAGGAACGCCACGACCCCGTCCACCTGGGCCACTGAAAGGTAAGCCGCCATGACTGACGCCGTCTCCGATACCCAGACGATCCAACCCGGACTGGAAGCCGGCCCCGCCAAGACCCTGCGCGTCGCCGCCGTCGGCGACCTTCATGTCGGCGAGACCACTGAGCATCGCTATCGCGACCTGTTCGAGCGGGTGGCCGACGACGCCGATGTCTTATGCCTGTGTGGCGACCTGACCAATTACGGCAAGACGCCCGAGGTCGAGCGGCTGCTTGAGGATCTCAAGCTGTGCAAAATCCCGATGGTCGGCGTGCTGGGCAATCACGAGCACGAGTGCGGCCAGCCCGAGGTCGTCACCAAGATGCTGACCGACGCCGGGGTCAAGATGCTGACCGGCGAGGCCTATGAGATCGACGGCGTCGGCTTTGCGGGCGGAAAGGGGTTCGTCGGCGGCTTCGGCCGCTACATGCTCTCCTCGTTCGGCGAGGCCTCGATCAAGCGTTTCGTGCAGGAGGCGGTCGAGGACGCCAATCTGATCGAGAACTCGATCCGCACGCTGCGCACCGAACGCTCGGTCGTGCTGCTGCACTATGCGCCCGTGGTCGAGACCGTGATGGGCGAGCCGCCCGAAATCCACGCTTTCCTGGGCTCGTCGCGCCTGGCCGAGACTATCGATCGCTACGACAACGTCCGTTTGGTCGTGCACGGCCACGCCCATCGCGGTGGGCCGGAGGGACGCACCACCAAGGGGACGCCCGTCTATAATGTCGCCCTGCCGGTGCTGAAGACCCTGGGCGACAAACCCTATCGGGTCTTTGAAATCTGACCGGACTGTAGGAGGGTGCGGCCGGGGCTGGGATGCAGCCTCGTTCGGGGCCGCAAGGCGGCCCGTCGTGGAGTTTCCGATGCGCCTTTTGTCTTCCGCCGCGGCCGTCGCCGTCCTGGCCCTGACCACCCCCGCCTTCGCCGCCGGTCAGGCCGCCTCGCCTACGCCGCAGGCCGCTCCGGCGCCCGCCCAAGAAGCGGACAGCCCCGAGGAAGCCGCCTTCGAGGCCAAGGCGGAAGCCTTCCAAGAGCGCATGGAAGCCATGGCGACGGAAATGCAGGCCGCCGCCGCTCAAGCCGACAAGGCCAAGGCCAAGTCCGATTTGGACGCCGTGCAGGCCAAGTATCAGAGTGAAGTCGATACCTTCGCCGAAGAGGTCAACACGTTCGCCACCGCCCAGGGCGCGCCAGCCGAACAGATGGCCATGGTGATGCAGCAGATCAAAGGCATTCCGCTGAAGGCCCGCACCGAGATCGAGGCGGCCGCCTCCGCGCCAGCCGCTGCGCCGGCGACGCCGCAGTAAGCCAAGCCTTACCGCGATTTCACTTGAGACGGGGCGGCTGAGGGCGGAGTTTGCGCGGGTCATTCAACGGGAGCCGTCCCATGATCCGCCTGCTCAGCCTGACTGCCGCCCTGGCGCTCGCGCCCCTGTCCTCGGCCTTGGCCCAGACCCCCGCGCCTGCACCCGTGTCGGCCTCCGCCGAAACCGCCGAGGCCCGGATGGAAGCCGCCGCCGAAGCTTTCGAAGCGCGCATGGAGGCCTTTGGCGAGCGGGCTGAGGCGATTTCCGAAGATGAGAGCCTGAGCGAGGCTGAACGCGGTCGTCGCATCGCCGCCCTGTGGTCGGACTATGCGCCCGACGTCGCCGCCTTCACCGCCGAAACGACCAAACACGCCAATGAAATGGCCGCCCAGGCGCTGAAGAACATCGACGTCGACGCCATCGTCGCCGACGCCCTGAACGACCCCGAGGTCAAACAGGCGATGGAAGAGGGAATGCAGAAGGGCGTCGTCACCGCCGAAGGCATCGCCCGCAACAGCGCCTGGACCAATCCGACGCCCGAGCAGATGGAGACCTACAGCCTGGTCGCCCAATACGCCCTGGACCAGGCCGCCGACGCCGTCGTCGAGGACGAAGCGGCCGCCGAGGTTCCCGAAGCGCCCGAGGCGCCGGAAGCCCCCGAACCGCCGGCGCCCCCGGCCCGTCCGGCCGCCTGACATCCTTGTCTTCTCCCCATGAAATGGGGAGGAGGACCGCGCAGCGGTGGAGGGGTTTTTGATCCCTACGGACGCCGATGAATGAGTGAAGCCCCCTCCGTCATGACGCGAAGAGGCGCCGCGCCACCTCCCCACGACGCAGGGAGGAGACAGAGCGCCTTGACCGCGCCCGACTAAGCAGCGACATCGCGCCGCATGCCCGCCCTGCCCGTCGATCCGCACCTCTATTCGACCTTCCTCGGCGTTATGGCGGTGATGGCGATCACGCCAGGCCCGGCCAATCTGTTCGCCGTCGCGGCCGGCGTTGAAAAGGGCCGCGCCTCGGCCCTGATCGGCGTCTTGGGCATGAACGCCGCGACGCTGGTGTGGTTCGGCGCGGCGGCCCTGGGTCTGGGCGCCCTGGTCAAGGCCTTTCCCGCCGCCTTCAAGGTCATCGCCGTGCTGGGCGCGCTTTATGTCGCCTGGCTGGGGATCAAGGCGCTGCGCGGCGCCTTCGCCACCGCCGCCGATCCCGACGAGGTCGTCGTCAAGAAGGGCCGCAGCGCCCTGATCGACGGGTTCGCCGTCCAGATCGCAAACCCCAAGGCTATCCTGTTCTTCACCGCCGTCCTGCCGCCCTTCATCGACGTGAACCGCCCGGTCGCGCCGCAGATGGCGATGTTCGCCATGGCGGCCATCGGCATGGATATGGTGTCGATGAGCACCTACGCCCTGTCCGGTGCCGCCTTGTCGCGCCGCATGCAGCAACCGCGCTTTCGAAAGGGCTTCGGCGTCTTCGTCGGCCTGCTGCTGATGGTCGCCGCGATCCTGATCGTCCTTAGGCTCTAGACGCCGCGACGCTTCGTCATACAGTGGTCGGGAACGCCTTCGTTCATGCTCCGTTCAGCCGTCAGAGCGCCCGAATGGGCGATCAAGGAGTTTGATGTCATGAAAACCCTCCCCCTGAAGACCCTGGCGATGACCGTCGCCGCCGGTCTGGCCTTGGCGGCCTGCGCCACCGCCACCCCGTATCAACCCGCAGGCTTCAACGGCCAGCGTGGCGGCTATGCCGAGCAGCGCCTTGAGAACAACCGTTTCCGGGTCAGCTTCTCGGGCAATTCGCTGACCTCGCGCGAACAGGTCGAGCAGTCGCTGCTGCTGCGTTCGGCCGAACTGACGGTCGAGAGCGGCTATGACTGGTTCGCCACCGTCAACCGCGCCACCGACCGCGACACCCGCTTCGTCGGCACGCCCGATCCCTTCTATTCGGGCTATAACCGCTTCTACAGCCCCTATTGGGGTCCGTCGTGGCGCTATTACCGCAGCGGCTTCTGGAGCCCGTGGGACCGTTACGGCCCGTGGGGCGTCAATGACTTCGACGTCCGCCAGGTCGACCGCTTCGAGGCCAACGCCGAAATCGTTCTGGGCCGCGGCCCCAAACCCGCCAACGACCCCAACGCCTTCGACGCCCGCGAGGTGATCCAGAACCTGGGCCCGCAGGTCACCCGCCCGGCGGCCTGATGCTGAAAGCCCCTCTCCACGGCGTGGAGAGGGGCTTTTTCTTTCATCCCACCCGCGGCGACTTCAGCCGGCGCTTGTTGGAGTGGGTCGCGGGCGCCGTGCCCAGATCCTCCGGCACCTCGCCCTTGAAGTAGTAACGCTGCCAGGCCTCCTTGGCCGCATCCGGATCGCCGCCGGCCAGACGCTGGTTGAAGTCGGTGCGGGCGCGGTTCCAGGCCTCGAACTGGCCCTTCATCACCGGGTTGGATTCCAGGGTGCGGATGATCGGCTGGAACTGCTCGACCTTCTTGTGCTCGATCAGATTGATGAAGCAGAAGGGCTCGCCCTTCTCGAAGGTGATCCGCCCCGGCCGGGTGAAGATCCAGTTCATCGTGAAGGGAAACGGCAACCAGTCCGTCTCGATCAGGCCGACCAGCGGCTGAATCCCGTCCTTCACATGGTTGGGCGACCCCGAACACATCATCCCCCAGCCCGGCGGCGTGCGGAACAGATATTGCGGATGCATCGTCAAAACCCCGCGCGAGAAGTGCGAGGTGACGAAATGGGCCAGATCGTGCTGGGGCCGATCCGGCGTGATGACGATGTCTTCCTGGCGCGGTCCGCCGTTCCACTCGGCCGAGAAGCCGAACGGGCACAGGATTTCCCACCCCGTCGTGTTGGCCATGTTCAGCGGCAGACACCGATAGGGGTGGCGGCTGATGAAGGCGTCCATCCAGTTGCGCGACTGGCGGCCGGGCACCAGGTCCGGCGGCCGGGCCGTCATCGGATAGCATTCCAGTTCCAGCGGGCGCGTGTTGACGGTATCGACCATGACCATGTCCTAACGCCCGAAACCCGACGGCTCAACCATGACTGACGCACCCGCTTTCGACCGCGAGACCCTGACCGTCTGGCTGAAGGCGAACGGCGTGGATCACCTCACCCACGACCACCCGGCCGTCTTTCGCGTCGAGGAAGGGCTGGACCTCAAGGCCGACCTGCCCGGCGCCCACACCAAGAACCTGTTCCTGAAGGATCACAAAGGCCGGCTGTGGCTAATCTCGGCGCGTCAGGACACGGTCATCCACCTGAAGCGCGCCGCCGCCGCCATGGGGTCGGGGCGGCTGTCGTTCGGAAACGAAGTCCTGATGTGGGAGACGCTGGGCGTACGGCCCGGCTCAGTCACGGCGCTGGGCCTGATCAACGACATCGACCGCCGCGTCACCTTCGTCCTGGACCGGCGCCTGTGGGACGCCGACATCGTCAACTTCCACCCCCTGACCAATACGGCGACCACCGCGCTGGATCAGTCAGCCTTCCGGCGGGTGCTGGCGCTGCTGGAGCGTGAGCCGGTGGTGTTGGATTTCGAGGCGATGGGCGCGTGAACCCATAGGGCGAAATCAGACCTTCGCCAGGCGCGCCCTTCTCCACGACGCCCGCACGCCAAGGATCGCGACCGGCAGGGCGAAGATGTTCATATAGCTGCCGCCCAATCTGTAGTCGAACAGCCACCGGCCGCAGGTGATTTCCACCACGAGCCAGCCGAGGACAAAACAATTCGGCCAAATCGTGCGTCCATACACGATGGCGTAATAGGCCAGGATCACAAGTCCCGTCAGCACCCCATGCACGACCAGACTGGACCAATCGCCCGTAAAGAGCGCGACAAAGGCTAAAAAGCCATGGACCATGCCCAAAGGAAGCACGGCTGCGCTTCCGCCTTCAATGCCCTCCGATAGGCTGCGCTTTGTGTTCAAAGGCGCGAAGGCGGCCGCCAGGACCCTCTGATCATTGCTGAAGGCGTTCGACGCCACCTCACCAAAGCGCACCCTGCGACCGGCGGCGCGCTCCGCCAACGGCAGCGGCAGCGGCAGCGGCAGCGGCAGCGGCTCTTTGATGGGACTGTTTTGGTTGTCCAGCATTCAACCTGAATACGGCAGGCTTGCTTGAAGACAGGTTAGCGGCGATGCCAGAGCGGTCGCGGCACCCATCCTGTTGGACTTCGGGAATGTCGCGAGGAACGCGGCAGCGTTGCGTTTACACCATCGTCATCGCCAACCGCTTGAACCTTGCCGCACAGGCCCCATCTCGCAAAGTCCGGCACAATGAGGCAGACGAGCGGCGGGGGAAGTCAGACGAATTAGACGAATTAGACGGTGTTTTTCACGACTGCCGTCTGAAATCCCGGCGCGACCTTTTCCCGGCTTGATGCCGACGCATCCCGACGCCATCTGAACCGTTGAACCTGACCGATCTCTGCGCGGACCTCGCCCATGACCCTGCTCGACCCGACCCTGACCCCCGACGCCGCCGGCGACCTGATCAAGGAAGGCACCGACGCCTCCTTCATGACCGACGTCATCGAGGCTTCGAAGCATCAGCCGGTCATCGTCGACTTCTGGGCCACCTGGTGCGGGCCGTGCCGGACCCTGGGCCCGGCGCTGGAGAAGGCCGTGCGCGCCGCCAAAGGGGCGGTGAAGATGGTCAAGATCGATGTGGACGCCAACCCGGCCTATGCGGGCCAGCTGCGGGTGCAGTCGATCCCGACGGTCTACGCCTTCGTCAACGGCCAGCCGGTGGACGGCTTCCAGGGCGCCATTCCCGACAGCCAGATCAAGGCCTTCATCGACAAGCTGACCGGCGGTCAGGGCGGCTCGACCGAGACGGCGCAACTTCTGGAGCTGGGTGAGGAATCGCTGGGCCTGAATGACTTCGGCGGCGCGGCCCAGGCCTTCGCCCACGTCCTGTCGATCGAGCCCGAGAACGAAAAGGCCATCGCCGGCATGGCGCGGGTCTATCTGGCGGGCGGCGACCCCGAACAGGCCGCCCAGACCATTGCCATGGCGCCGCAGGATTCCAAGGAACCGGCGGTCCAGAGCGTGCGCGCCCAGCTGGCCCTGGCCTCGAAAGCGCCCACCGGCGCCTCGGCCGAACTCGAGGCCAAGGTCGCCGCCGATCCGAACGATCATCAGGCGCGTTTCGACCTGGCCGAGGCCCAGAGCGCGGCCGGCGACTTCAAGGGCGCGGTCGACAATCTGCTGGCCATCATCCAGGCCGACCGCGAGTGGAACGATCAGGCGGCCCGCAAACAGTTGCTGGTCATCTTCGAGGCGGCGGGCCTGACCTCGGACGTGTCGAAGGATGGTCGCCGCCGCCTCTCGTCCATTCTGTTTTCGTGATCCAGAACAAGCGGGCCTCAAGCAGCGCGAAGCGCGGTAGGCCCCAGGAGAAGTGATGCCTCAAGGCTATGTCCGCGCCCTCGACCTGCCCCAGGTGATCCCGGTGTTCCCGCTGGGCGGGACCATCCTGCTGCCGCGCGGACAGCTGCCGCTGAACATCTTCGAGCCGCGCTATCTGAACATGGTGGACGACGCCATGGCCGGCGACCGGATCATCGGCCTGGTCCAGCCCAAGGGCGGCACGCCGGCTCTGCCCGGCCTATCGCCGGTCGGCTGCGCCGGTCGGATCACCAGTTTCGCCGAGACTTCCGACGGGCGCTATCTGATCACCCTGACCGGCGTGTCGCGGTTTCGCATCGCCGCCGAAATGCCGTCCAAGACCCCCTATCGTCAGGTCCGCGCGGCGTTCGAGGCCTATGAGGACGATCTGGTCTCCCCGCCCGAGGAGCCGGACTTCGACAGGGACGCCTTCCTCGACGCTCTGCGCGCCTATATGGCCCACCGGCTCCTGGACATCGATTGGGAGACGGCCGAGACCGCGCCGATGGAGGCCCTGGTCAACAGCCTGTCGATGGCCCTGCCTTTCGAGCCGGCCGAGAAGCAGGCTCTGCTGGAGGCCATGGGCCTGATGCCCCGCGCCGAGGCCCTGACCGCCCTGATGCGCATCGACGCCGCCGACGGCGGTGACGACGCCGCGCCGTCCATGCAATAAGCGGCCACGCTTTCAGGAACCCGCCATGAGTGATGCTTTCAACACCCCGGTCTCCGTCGATCCCCGTCTGCTGGAGGTGCTGGTCTGCCCGGTCACGCGCGGCAAGCTGACCTACGACCGCGACGCCAACGAACTGATCTCGTCGGGCGCCAAACTGGCCTATCCGATCCGCGAAGGCGTCCCGATCATGCTGGCCGAAGAAGCGCGTCAGCTGGACTGATTTCATGCTCCGCTCATCCCCTCGAAAGCGGGGACCCAGCGCTTTTGGCGATAAGCCGTATCCGATGGATGCCCTTGATCGATCCAATGCGCTGACGGGTGAAAGAACTGGGTCCCCGCTTTCGAGGGGATGAGCGGATGGGGTTGCGGTGCCGCTTCCTCGCTCCCATTCCATTCGTGCCTGCCAAAGCAAGGAAAGCCTCGATGCTTAAAGTCGCCATCCAGATGGACCCGATCGAGGCCGTCGACATCGCCGGGGACACCACCTTCCTGATGGCCGAGACGGCGCAGGCGCGCGGTCACAAACAGTGGGTGTATGACTTCCGCACCCTGGCGCTGGAAGAGGGCCGCCTCTACTGCCGCGCCCGCCCGATCACCGTGCGGCGCGAGGTCGGCAACCACGTCGATTTCGGCGACTGGGAAAAGCTGGATCTGGCCGAAGACGTGGACGTGATCCTGATGCGCCAGGATCCGCCGTTCGACATGGCCTATGTCACAGCCACCTATCTGCTGGAGACGGTGCATCCCCGGACCCTAGTGGTCAACGACCCGGCGCAGGTGCGGTCGGCCCCCGAAAAGCTGATGGTCACCGCCTTCCCCGGCCTGCAACCGCCGACCCTGATCTCGGCCGACCCTGTCGCTCTGGACGCCTTCCACAAGAAGCACGGCGAGGTGGTGCTGAAGCCCCTGCACGGCAATGGCGGCTCGGGCGTGATCAAGCTGCGCGCCGATGATCCCAATCTGGACGCCCTGATCGAGATCCATGCCGCGGGCAGCCGCGATCCGCTGGTGATCCAGAAGTTCATTCCCGCCGTGTCCAAGGGCGACAAGCGCATCCTGCTGATCGACGGCGAGCCGGTCGGCGCCATCAATCGCGTCCCGGCGGCGGGGGCGGTACGCTCAAACCTGCATGTCGGCGGCACGGCCATGCCGGTCGAACTGACGCCGCGCGACCTGGAAATCTGCGCCGCCATCGGCCCGACGCTGAGGGAACGCGGCCTGATTTTCGTCGGCATCGATGTCATCGGCGACTATCTGACCGAGATCAACGTCACCTCCCCCACCGGCGCCCAGCAGTTGAAGGCCTTCACCGGCATCGACGCCACGGCCCTGATGTGGGACGCCATCGAAGCCAAACGCGCCGCACAGGTTGCGTGATCGCCACTTGAATTAGATTTCAGTTCATGGTTCGTTCTCTTGCTTAGCTGGGAGAACGACATGGTCGCGCGAGTTGTCACGGTCGCCTTTGACGGGGTCGAGGCCCGGCGGGTGGACGTCGAGGTCCAGTTGATTGGCGCCGACGGGCCGACGATCTTCAATATCGTGGGCCTGCCGGACAAGGCCGTGGCCGAAAGCAAGGAGCGGGTGCGCGGGGCCTTCGCCGGCATCGGTCTGGCCCTGCCCGCCAAGCGGATCATCGCCAATCTGGCGCCGGCCGACCTGCCCAAGGAGGGCAGCCATTTCGACCTGCCTATCGCCCTGGCCCTGATGGCGGCCATGGGGGTGATCGCGCCCGATGCGCTCGACGGCTGGGCCGCCATCGGCGAGCTGGGGCTGGACGGTCAGATCGCGCGGGTCGGCGGCGCCCTGCCCGCCGCCGTCGCCGCCGACGCCATGGGCCTGGGTCTGATCTGCCCCGAGGCGACGGGACCGGAGGCCGCCTGGGCCGGCGGCGCCCGCATCCTTGCGCCGCGCTCGCTAATCAGCCTGGTCAACCACTTCAAGGGAACCCAGGTTCTGCGCGCGTCCGAGCCCGGACCGCTGGCGGACGGCAAGGCCGTGCCCGACCTGCGCGAGGTCAAGGGTCAGGAAAGCGCCAAGCGCGCGCTTGAGATCGCGGCGGCCGGCGGCCACAACCTGCTCTTCATCGGCCCGCCGGGGTCGGGCAAGTCGATGATGGCGCAGCGTTTGCCGGGCCTCTTGCCGCCCCTGACCCCGCAGGAGTTGCTGGAGACCTCGATGGTCTGGTCGGTCGCCGGCCTGATCGAACGCGGCGCCCTGACCCGCGATCGCCCGTTCCGCAGCCCGCACCATTCCGCGTCAATGGCGGCCCTGACCGGCGGGGGCCTACGCGCCAAGCCCGGCGAGGCGTCGCTGGCCCACAATGGCGTGCTGTTCCTCGATGAACTGCCGGAATACAGCGCCCAGGCCCTGGACTCGCTGCGGGCGCCGCTGGAGACCGGCGAGATCGTGGTCGCCCGCGCCAACGCCCACATCCGCTATCCCGCGCGGTTCCAGCTCGTGGCGGCGATGAACCCGTGCCGCTGTGGCATCGGCGGAGCCGGACGCGGGGCGTGCGGCAAGGCGCCGCGTTGCCAGCGCGACTATCAGAACCGCGTCTCGGGTCCGATGTTCGACCGCATCGACCTGACGGTGGAGACGCCACCGGTCACCGCCGCCGACATGGCCCTGCCCCCGCCCGCCGAAGGTACGGCCGAGGCGCGGGCGCGCGTCGCGACCGCCCGCGCCATGCAGGAGGACCGGGTTCGCGAGGCGGGGCTGGACGCCGCCCAAGGCCTGAACGCCCGCGCCTCCGGCGGCACGCTGGATCGGTTCGCCACGCCGGACGAGGCGGGCCGGATGCTGCTGATGCGGGCGGGCGAGGCCGGCGGCCTGACGGCGCGCGGCTGGACCCGCACCCTGCGCCTGGCGCGCACCATCGCCGACCTGGACGGCAGCACCGGCGTTCTGCGTCGCCACATCGCCGAGGCCTTGATCTATCGCCGCACCACCATCGGCGCCGAGGCGGACTTCGACCGCCGCGTGGCGCAGCGCCATGAAGGCTTCGGCCTGCGCGAAGGCGATGACGAGCAGACGCCCTTCCTGCACGCGTGAGGCGCCCGCGTCATGGTGGAGACATCCTTAACCGTCCGCTTTTAGTCTCCGTGCCTGACGGGGAGGCGGCCATGACGCGACGGACGGCGACGAAGCGGATCGAGGAGCGGACGAGCGCACCCGTTGACCCCGCCCAGCAGTTCCTGCGGCTGATGAGCCACGAGATGCGCACGCCGCTGAACGGCGTCATCGGCATGATCAACCTGTTGCAGCGGACCCGACTGGACGGCGCCCAGCGCGCCTATGCCGAGAACGCGCGTCAGTCGGCCGAACATCTGCTGGGTCTGGTCAACGATCTGCTGGACTATGCGCGGTTGGAGGCCGGGGCGCTGGAGTTCGACCTGGCGCCCGTTGATCTGGAAGGTCTGGTGCGCGGCGTCGCCGAGTTGCTGAGCCCGCGCGCCCACGACAAGGGGTTGGAGATCGTCTGGTCGGTCGCCGCCGACGCGCCCGACGTGCTGGCGGACGAAGGCCGGCTGCGTCAGGTGCTTTTCAACCTGGCGGGCAACGCCGTGAAGTTCACCGACACCGGCGGCGTGCGCATTTCGGTCGAGCGCGTCGGCGGCAGCGCGGCGCGCCCGCGTCTGGCCTTTCTGGTCGATGACACCGGCCCCGGCGTGGCACCCGAGGCGCGCATACGGATCTTCGAGGAATTCGGCCACGCCGACAGTTCCGACGCGGTCCGCCAGGATGGGGCGGGCCTGGGTCTGGCGGTCGTGCGAAAGCTGGCCGCCGCCATGGACGGCTCTGTGAAGGTCGAAAGCCGGCCCGACGGCGCCGCAACCGGCGGGGGCGCCCGCTTCCGCTTCGAGGCCGCCTTCGCCGCCGTCGCGGTGGCGCGCGACAAACCATTGCGCGGCCAGACGGTCGCGGTGCGCGCCGTCGATCCCTTCGTCCTGTCGGCGGCTCGCGCTCAGATCGAGGCCTCGGGCGGCGTCGTGGCGGATGCGGCCCCGGTGACCCTGGTCGATCACGCCGACGCCCCGGCGGGCGCGCTGGCGGCCCTGCCTTCGAGTGGTCGCGGCATCGTCCTGCTGAAACCGGCCGAACGCGATCTGATCGCCCGCTATCGCGCCGTCGGTTTCCACGGCTATCTGATCAAGCCCTTGCGTCGCGCGTCCCTGGCCGAGCGCGTCCTGGCCGCCATCGGCGCGGAGACGCCGGACAAGGCCAGCGCCCACTGCGCCGCCCCGGTCGAAGACGACCGCGTCGCCCCCGTTCAGTTTGCCGGCATCCGCGTCCTGCTGGCTGAGGATAATCCCGTCGGGGCGCTTCTGGCCCGCACCCTGTTGCGACGCGAGGGCTGCACCGTCGAGACGGCCGCCACCGGCGACGAGGCTGTCGCGGCGCTGAAACGCGCGCGCTATGACGTGGTCTTCATGGACATGCGGATGCCCGGCATGGACGGCCCCGCCGCCGCCCGCGCCATCCGCGCGGCGGGTGACACGACGCCGATCCTGGCCCTGACCGCCAATGCCTTCGCCGAGGACCGCCGGGCCTGTCTGGAAGCCGGCATGGACGACCATATCGTCAAGCCTCTGGACGCCGAGGCCCTGCGCGCCGCCCTCGCCCGCTGGACGAAGCGCGACATCCGCGCCAAGGTCGGCTGAGTTACAGGCGCCCGCGTTTCCGGCCGCCGCGCCGGAGCCGTGCATGACCGATCAAGCTACCCCTGCAGAAGAAGTCGCCGCGCTGCGGCCCCAGGCCAAGGGCCTCGGGGTCATCAAGGCCGCCTTCAGAGAGCGGCGCACTCTGGCGATGTTGCTGCTGGGCTTCTCCTCTGGCCTGCCCTTCGCCATGTTGTTCGGCACGCTGAACGCCTGGCTGTCGGCGGCGGATGTGTCTGTGGCTACGATAGGCGTCCTGTCCTGGGTCGGCCTGTTCGGCGCCTTCAAGTTTCTTTGGTCGCCGACGGTCGGGCTGCGTCTGCCGGGCGTCTGGCGGCTGGGACAAAGGCGCTCGTGGATGATCATCTGTCAGATCGTCTTGGCGGCAGCCTTTGTCGTCATCGCCCTGTCACATCCAGCAACCGGGGCCATCGGATTTCTGGCGCTCGCTGCCGCGCTGGGCGCCTTCGCCTCAGCTACCCAAGACATCGTGATCGACACTTGGAGGATCGAGGCTGCTGACGACCGGGCGCCCGTGGACCTACTATCGGCAGTCTATCAACTCGGCTTTCGTACAGCGGCTCTGGTCGGCGGCGCCGGCGCCCTGATTCTGGCGGACAATCTCGGCTGGCCTGCCACCTTCCTGATCGGCGCAGGCTTGATGGGATTGGGGCTGCTCGGCTCCATAATCGCGCCAGAACCAGTCGTAGCCGCCAATCAGGCGATCGCTCGTGAGCGTATCGCCACTCCGGCCCTGCGCCGGATCGCGCTCATCGTGACACTCGCGGCTTGGGGATGGGCCGCCTTCATGTTGATCAGATTCATGATCGTGGCGCTGACGACTGCCCCTGCTCCCAGCGCCGGCGAGTTCATACAGACCTGGGGCGCTTGGATCGTGACCGCAGCCGTCTTGCTGCCTGCTGGATTGGCTGGATTTCTGGTGTGGCGAGGCCGGTCGATGCCGCCTTCCCAAAACACATCGCACGGCGGGCTCGCGGAGCGCTTCTATGATGCCATCCTCGCTCCGCTCGTTGAACTTATGGGTAGGCTTGGCTGGGGCGCCTTGATCGTGCTGGGTCTAATTCTCAGCTACCGCATCACCGATGGGGTCTGGGGGCCTTTCGCCTATCCCTTTTACTTGGGGACAGAGGGCGGCGCCCTAGGGCGGACAATGACCGAGGTGGCGCTTGCGTCCAAAACCTTTGGCGTGGTGATGACGTTGCTGGGGATCGGCCTCGGAGGGTGGGCGCTTCTCGTCATCGGCCGCATGCCTTGCCTGCTGATCGGAGCCGTTCTGAGTGCAGCGACCAATCTGCTGATGATGGACCTCGCCTTGGGAGCGCCGGTGATCGATCCCTTCATGCAGGCGACGGGGCTATATGGACTATTCTCGACCTTCGGGGTCGGTGAACCTCTCGCTCGCCTGATGGTCGCCATCGCCGGAGAGAACATCGCAGGCGGCTTCGCCGGCGCCGCCTTCGTCGCCTATTTGTCCGCCTTGTCAAACAGGTTGTTTGGAGCAGTTCAGTTCGCCGTCTTTACTTCTTTGGCGCTCTTGATCGGCACGCTGGGAAGAGCACCCCTGGGCGAACTTGTTGATCGAGCGGGCTTTGCGCCGATGTTCCAGTTCGCCGCCGCGCTTGGCCTGGTCGCCGTAGTCTTCTGCATACTCGAATGGATCAGGCTGACGGTCGAAAAGCGGCGACTGCGATAAACCTCAGCGCTTCAGAAAGCCGCCGATCATATCGCCCAGGCCGCCCGGTAGTTTGCCGAGCAGGTCGTCGGCGCCGTCGATCTGACCGCCAGGGGTCAGGCGGTCGATGGCTTCGGGCAGAAGACCGGCCAGGGTCTCGCCGGCCTGTTCGGGGGTCACGCCCATCTTGGCGGCGATGTCGGCGATGGGGCCGTGGCCGAGGACGGCCGTGATCTGCTCAGGCGAGATGTTGGCGTTCGGCCCCGTGCCGACCCAGGAGCCGATGACATCGCCCAGGCCCGCCTGACCGAACTTCTCGGCCAGTCCGCCGACGCCGCCCTGACCCTTGAGCAGATCGCTCAGACCGCCTGCGGCGTCGTCGCCGAGACCCTTCACCACATTGTCCAGAAAGCCCATCGCCGTCTCCTGAATGATGGCGCACCGTAACACCGTCATGCGCCGGATACGAGAAAGGCCCGCCGGGATCCGGCGGGCCTTCGCAACATCGGCTTTTGAGAAAGCCTTAGTTCTTGGCGTCGTTGGCGCCTTGCGTGACGGCCGAACCGGCGGCCGAGACGTCGCGGCCGGCGCCGGCGATGGTGTTGCAGGCCGACACGGCCAGAGCGGCGGCGACGATGGACAGGGTGATGATCTTGCGCATGGTTTGAACCCTTGTTGGTATGGTCAAGTTTCGTCGAAACGCCGACCCTGAACTTGGGTTGCATCAAGCGACGCCGTGTCGAAGATTTTGCTTTCGGCGTGTCGGATCGCCGCAACGGCGGCGGCATTGATCGCTTGCGCCGCGCGCACGCGACCCCGAAGGTGCCCCCTGTTTCACGAGGGTTTGTTCATGCGTCGTCTTCTGATCTCGTCCGCCGCCATGATGGCGGTGCTGTCCGCCGCGCCCGCGCTGGCGCAGACCTCCGCCCCCGCACAGACAGCCGCGGCTGAAAGTGAGGACGCGCGGCTGAACGCCTTCTTCGAACAGGCCTTCCAGGCGCGGATCGCGCTGAGCCCGCAGCAGATGACGTCTCTGGGCATCAAGACCGACTACGACAAGCTGGACGACGTGTCGGACGCCGCCGCCGACCGGGCCCTGGCGCTTCAGGAGGCGCAACTGGCGCAGATGAAGGCCCAGTTCGATCCGCAGAAGCTGGGGCCGCAGGCGGCGCTGTCGTGGCGGATGTTCGAATATGGCGTCCAGCAGGCGCGGCTGTCGAACCAGTGGCGCGACTGGGGCTTTCAGTTCGCCGCCAACGGCAATCCGACCACCAGCCTGCCGGTCTTTCTGATCAACAACCACCGGGTCTCCGGCGTGGCCGACGCCGAGGCCTATGTCGCGCGGATCAAGGCCGCCGAGACGCAGATGGATCAGGTGGCAGACGAACTGCGTCAGCGCGCGGCGGCGGGCGTCGTCTCGCCGCGCTTCGTCTTCGCCCCGTCCATCGCCAACACCCGCAACGTCATCACCGGCGCGCCTTTCGACGATGGGGCGGACAATCCGGTCTGGGCCGACTTCACCAAGAAGGTCGCGGCCCTGGAGACCGATCAGGCGACGAAGGACCGGCTGCTGTCGGAAGCCCGCGCCGCCCTGACCGGTCCCTACAAGACCGGGTTCGAGACCGTTCTGACGGCCCTGGCCGAGGTGCAGCCTAAGGCTGACAGCGATGCGGGCGTGTGGCGCCTGCCGCAGGGCGAGGCCTATTACAACGCCCGGCTCCAGCTCTCGACCACCACCGACCTGACCGCCGAGCAGATCCATCAGATCGGTCTGGCCGAGGTCGCCCGAATCCAGGCCGAAATGGAGACCATCAAGACCCAGGTCGGCTTCACCGGCTCGCTGCAGGACTTCTTCACCTTCCTGAAGACCGATCCACGGTTCCAGTATCCGAACACGCCCGAGGGCAAGGAGCAGTATCTGACCGACGCGCGTGGGTTCATCGCCCAGGTGATGGCGGCGGCGCCGCAATGGTTCTCGACCCTGCCCAAGGCGGCGCTGGAGGTGCGGGCGGTGGAGCCGTTCCGCGAGGCGACGGCCTCGATCGCCTTCTACAACTCGCCCGCGCCGGACGGATCGCGGCCGGGCATCTACTATGTCAATCTGTCGGACATGACCCAGGTGCTGAAGCCCCAGATCGAGGGCATCAGCTATCACGAGGGCGCGCCGGGCCACCATTTCCAGATCGCCTATGCGCAGGAGATCGAGGGCCTGCCGCGCTTCCGCCGCTTCGGCGGCTATGGCGCCTATGCGGAAGGGTGGGGGCTGTACGCCGAACAGCTGGGCAAGGAGATGGGCTTCTATCAGGACCCCTATTCCGACGTCGGCCGGCTCTCGACCGAGCTGTGGCGCGCGGTGCGTCTGGTGACCGACACCGGCCTGCATGCCAAGCGCTGGAGCCGCGAACAGGCGATGGACTATTTCCGCCAGAACTCCCTGCTGTCCGAGCGCGACATCGAAAAGGAAGTCGAGCGCTACATCACCAACCCCGGCCAGGCGACCAGCTACAAGATTGGCGAGCTGAAGATCGAGGAACTGCGCGACCGCGCCAGGACGGCCTTGGGCGACCGGTTCGACATCAAGGACTTCCACGCGGTCGTGCTGGGCTCCGGCTCGGTGCCGCTGGATGTGCTGGAGGATCAGGTCGACAGCTGGATTGCGGCGGGCGGCGGGGCGCCGAAAGCATGATCGCCGGCTATGAGTTGACGGCCGAAACGCCTGCGGTCGCCGATTATCTCCGCCTCCGGATCAACGCCGGCCTGAGCCCGAAAGCTGAGGCGAACGCCATCGCCGGCCTGCCGCACACCTGGTTCGCCGTTGTCGTACGACGGGATGATCGGGTGGTCGGCATGGGTCGGATCATTGGCGACGGCGGTCTGTTCTTCCAGATCGTCGACATGGCCATCGAGCCTGCGCATCAGGGGCGCGGCCTGGGAAAGGCGATCATGACGGCCTTGATGGAGCGGCTGCGCAGTCACGCGCAGGGCGCCTACGTCAGCCTGATCGCGGGCGGAGAGGCGAACCGACTGTATGCACAATACGGCTTTGCGCCGACCATGCCGAAATCCATCGGCATGGCGCAGGTAATCCGCTGACGCGCATTTCCTGCGCGTTTGGTGTAAGAGCCGCCGCCATGCCTTTCACCGCAACCGTCTTGACCATGTTTCCCGAGGCCTTTCCGGGTCCGCTCGGCGTGTCTCTGATCGGCACGGCTTGGCGCGAGAAGGGCTTGTGGAGCCTGGAAACGGTTGACATTCGCGCCTTTTCCACAGATACGCGCGGCTTCCTGGACGACACCCCTGCGGGTGGCGGCCCGGGAGCTGTGCTGAAGGCGGACGTGGTGGCCCGGGCGGTGGATAGCCTGCCGGGACCCAAGCGGCCGCTTTTGTACATGAGCGCCCGGGGTCGGCCCCTGACCCAGGCGCGCGTTAAGGAATGGGCGAAGGCCGACGGGATCGTCGTGCTGTGCGGTCGTTTCGAGGGGGTGGATCAGCGGGTGCTGGACGCACGCGGGTTCGAGGAGGTCTCGGTCGGAGACGCGGTTCTCGCCGGCGGCGAGGCGGCGGCGATGGTCGCGATCGAGGCGTGCGTAAGACTGATCCCCGGCGTACTCGGCTCAGGCGACAGCCTGTCGTCCGAAAGCTTCGAGGATGGGCTCCTGGAACACCCGCACTACACGCGACCGCGGACGTTCGAGGGGCTTGAGATACCCGAGGTGCTGCTGTCGGGCGATCACAAGAAGATCGCGGGATGGCGTGAGGCGCAGCGGGCGACGACTACGCGGGAGCGGCGGCCGGACCTCTGGCAGGCGCATCTCGCCAACTCACAGCTAAAGGGCGCAAAGCCCGAGGAGAAATGACATGAACATCGTTCAACAGCTGGACGCCGAAGAAAAAGCCCGCGTCCTGGGCGAACGCAAAATCCCGGAATTCCAGCCCGGCGACACCCTGCGCGTCAATGTGAAGATCAAGGAAGGCGAGCGCGAGCGCGTTCAGGCCTTCGAAGGCGTCTGCATCGCCCGTGACGGCGGCGGCATCAGCGAAACCTTCACGGTCCGCAAGATCTCGTTCGGCGAAGGCGTCGAGCGCCGCTTCCCCATCCTGTCGCCGAACATCGAGTCGATCGAAGTGAAGCGCCGCGGCGTCGTGCGTCGCGCCAAGCTCTATTACCTGCGCGATCGTCGCGGCAAGTCGGCCCGTATCGCCGAGCGCCAGACGGTCCGTCCCGCCAAGGGCGTCGTCGTTCCGGAAACCGGTTCGGCCGCCAAGACCGAAGAAGCCTAGGCCACTTTGTGGTGCGCTAACGCGCTTCGCGCTGCTTGAGCGTGGGCTAGACGATCAAATGACGAAGGCCCCGGCGGTGACGCCGGGGCCTTTTTCTATTCCGTCAGTCCGGGATTACTCCGGGAACAAGGGGTTGGCCGCGTCGCGCTGGCCTTCAAGGCTGTGCTTCAGGGCCTCCATCTGCTCATGCTCGGTTTTCACCGCCGCATAGGCGCGCCGGATCGTCTCGCGCGTGGTGGCGGAAATGCCGGTGTCTTCCAGCGCCTTTTCATATTTGTTGGCGATGAACCCCTCGCCCGAGTTGATCGAACCGACGACGGAATCATCGTTGCGCAGCAGGGCGTGTTTCACATCCAGAAATGCGCGGTGGGCCTTGGCCAGGATCGATCCATCGGATTCCGGATCGCCGCCCAAGCCGCGCACGGCGGCCGACAGGTCGTCGACGACCTGCTGGCGCTCGCTGCTGCGGCGCTCGAACAGGGTGCGGTAATGCGGGTCCTGAGTCTGGTCGGCGGCTTCGCGATAGCCGTCCGCGCTGTCCAGCGTCGTTTCGATCAGGCCGTTCAGAACCTTGATGTCGTGGGCGTTGGGGTTGCTCATCTCGTCCATTCCTTCCGCTGTTGCGGTCAAACGGCGAAATGGCCCGGCGCGGCGAAGGTTGCCGCCTGCGACATCAAAGTTTGGTGCGAAGCGACCACAGCTCGGGGAAGCAGCGTTTGGTCAGGGTCGAGGCCAGATAGGCGGCGCCTTCGGTTCCGCCCGTGCCGCGACGCCGACCGATGATGCGTTCGACCGTGACGACATGCTTGTGCCGCCAGGTCAGCAGGGCGTCGTCCAGATCGACCAGCTTCTCGGCCAGCTGATACAGGACCCACCACCGTTCCGTGTCGCGATAGACCTCCAGCCAGGCCGCCTCGACGGCTTCGGACGGCGCATAGGGTTGGGTCACGTCGCGGTTCAACACCTCTGCGGGCACCGGCAGACCGGCCTTAGCCAGTTGAGCCAAGGCGTCATCGTAAAGACTGGGCGCGGCGATGGCGGCCTGAAGCGCCGCCAAGGCCTCGGGGCGGTCTTCGTGGAACTTCAGGAAGCTGGCGTCCTTCAGGCCCAGCATGGCCTCGAAACGACGGAACTGGTCGCTCTGGAAGCCGGAGGACGACCCCAAAGACCCTCGGAACCGCAGATAGTCCGACGGCGTCATCGTCGACAGAATGTCCCAGCTGTGGGTCATCACCGCCTGGATGCGGGAAACGCGGGCGAGGCTCTTGTAGGCCGGGACCAAGTCGCCGGCGCGCACCATCGACTGGGCCAGGGCCGTCTCATGCAGGATCTGCTTGAGCCACAGTTCCTTGGTCTGGTGGATGACGACGAACAGCATTTCGTCGTGCTGGTCCGACAGCGGATGCTGGGTCGAAAGCAGGTCGTCCAACGCCAGATAGCCGGCGTAGGTGATGTCGCTGGATTGGGTCATGCCCGCCTATCGCCCGCGATGGCGGGCGGTGCAAGCTTGGCGCCGGCCCTTAATGCTGGCCTTGGGCCGAGACGTTGGCGGCGATCTGACGGCCGGCGTCGAAGGCGTCGCGGGCGCCTTTGTAGATGAAGCCGTAGGTCGGATAGACCGTCGTGCCCAGATCGTTGATCGGGTTGTACCAGACCTTGACCTGCGACCAGTCGTTGGAGGGCGAGACGTCGACAACGGTGACGTTCTCTTCGACCTTGCCGCGGCTGCCGCCCCAGTTGGCGTGGGTCACGCGCACGACGCGGTCGGTCAGGATGTCGGAAACGACGGCGACGTGGCCCCGGCTCATGCGGCCCTCGGGGCGGAAGACCAGAACCGAGCCGGTCTCCGGGGCCTTGCCAGTGCGGAAGTTGGCGGCGGCCTGACGCCACCAGGTCCAGGCGTCGCCGAAGATGTTGATGCCGGAGAACATGCGCGCGAAGGTCACGCACTGCCAATAGGGCTCATCAGCCTTTGCGGTGGAGGGGACGGCGCCCAGCGCAAAAAAACCGAGGGTCGCCGCAACTGCGGCGGCTTTGAGCCGTTTCAGCATGCTTGGGGTATCCCGACCCGCCTTTGGAAGCGCCCTTTAGGCCACGGGATCACGCCCTGTCGCAAGTTGTTTCGGCATATCGCCGTGCTTCATATTTCCTTCTGAAACCTTGTCGTGACGCTTGGCGCGCTTGTCGGCCATGTCTCTGAGAGCCTTGCGCGCTGGGCGTTCAACGAGATGATAGGATACGGCCGCGACAACTGGCAGAAGGGCCAGGATCGCCAACCACACGAAAATTTGAAGCTGCTTGTCCGGCGCATCGAACAGTTTGGCCGCCAGACCGACCGCCAGAAGCTTCCACGGCACGCAGACCATATAGACCGAATAGCTGATCTCCCCGAGGTAGACGGCCGGCTTGGAGGCCAGCCATCCGGCGCGTTCGTTGGGCAGCGAGGCCAGCGACAGGATCAGGGCGCCGGCCAGCAGAACCGTGACGCCGTCCCATAGGCCGAGCGCGGCGCTGAGCACCATCAGGCCGAACGAGATGGCGGCGCACAGCCACGGCGCCTTCAACGGCGCGCGGCGATAAACGAGATAGAGGGCGCAGCCCAGGGCGAAGCACGGCACGATCCTGAGCGCGCCCCAGCGGATCGTCGCTTCGGTCAGGGCGAAGCCGGCCAGTTGCTCGAACACGAAATAGAGAATGACGAGGAAGGCCGCAGCCCCGACCACCGCCGCGATCGGCCGATGACGCAGGCGCCAGAAGACGAAGGCGAACAGCGGGAAGCAGAGATAGGCGAACCACTCCGCAGAAATGGACCAGGACGGATGGTTCCAGCCCGCGACCGGCGCCAGCCCCCAGGCGTGAACCATGAAGAGGTTGGCGGGCAGCGAGGCCCAGCTCAGCACATTGGCGTCCACGCTCATGCCCGCAAACAGGGCGGCGGCCGCCAGCAGCCCCACGCCGATCAGGGTGGCGATATGCAGCGGATAAACGCGCGCGATCCGCGCCCAGAGGAAGCCACGGTACGAGAACCGCTTCTCGCCCGCCGCCTGAAGATAGACGTGGCTGAGGATGAAGCCGGACAGGACGAAGAACAGCTCGACGCCCAGATAGCCCTTGGCGACAAGGCCCGACTGACCCGCGCCCGCCAGGTTTTCCCAGAAGCTGTAGACGGCGACCCACATGGCCGCGCCGAAGCGCAGGGCGGTGATGGGGCGAAGATCGGCGGGCGTCTGGACGGGGGTCATGGTCTCACCTTGGCACGTCAGCCTTTTCGAACCGTGAAGGCCCGCAAAGGTTGTGCCCGGGCGGCCCTTACCCTGCCCACACGCCGTGGAAGCCGGCCGGCAGGGCCACGTCTGCCTGCCAGGTCGCGACCGGGCCATCCTCGATCCGCGCCACGTCGAAGACGTGAAGCTCGGTGCGCCCGTCGTTCAGATTGACCGACGGTCCGACCAGCCAGGCGTCGCGTTCCGCCGTCGCGCCGGGCTTGGCTACGAAGACCGCCTCCTCGACCACCTGATGCACGCCGAACTCGAAGGCGTGCGAGCGCCCGCTGTCCCAGTCGTGGACCGCCAGTCCCGTTGGCAAGGGCCGGCCGCGAGTCTCGCCGGAGGTATGGACGGTCAGGTTGCGCTTCAGCCCCGCACGACGCGGATCGGCCTTGGGGAATTCACCCACGACATCGCTGTAGCTCATGTCGGCGCGCCCATCCGGCCGCAGGGTGATCAGAGCCAGCTTCGCCGGATCGCCCGGAACGACCCCATGCCCGTCCACCAGAACCCGCGCGCCATCGACCGCGAAGCGCGGATCGCCGCTGGCGGCGACATCGAAGCGGATCGTGCCGTCGCGTTCGGCCCAGGCGTCGCCCAGGTGGAAATGGAAGAAGCCCGGCAGTTCATAGAGGCGGCGCCTGGACAGGTCGTCCTTGTCCAGCACCAGGACCTGCGTCCCCATCTCCGGTCGCCAAGCCAGGCCTGCGGTCACCGGCATGGCGTGGGTCGCAAACACCCAAGGCTGGAGCACCAGGATCACGTGCCGGTCGGTGGCGGTGAAGTCGTGCATATAGCTGGCGCGCGGCAGGGGCACGACCTGGGCGTCGCTCAGGCTGCGATCCGGGCGCAGGCGCCAGATGACGGCCTGACCGCCCGCCGACCCCACGTTCCAGATCGAGCCGTCGGGAGCGTAGCGCGGGTGGGCCTGGAACGGCATGCCTTTCAGGTCGTCGCGCAGGGTGATGAAGTCGCGCGTCGATAGGTCAGACGCCGACAGGGCCAGGGGCGATCCCGCCTCCCACAGCGCCCAGACCTGATCGCCGGCGACCATGACGGCGGTGTTGGCGGCGTTGGCGTCGTCGTTCGAGCCGATGTGGGCGCGCGCGTCGCCCTTGGTGCCGAAACCCGGCGTGACCACAGCGCCCAGTTCCGTTTCTGTGCGGCGCTTGGGCGTGTCGGCGAACCGCGCCTCCAACGTCGCCTGACCGTCCTGGATGCGGAAGGCGCGCATCATGCCGTCGCCGTCGAACCAGTGGGTCGCCGATCCACCCGGCCGCCGGAACTTGGCCGGTCCGTTGCGATACAGCGCGCCCTGCAGCCCGGTCGGCGCCCGGCCGTGGACCAGGCGCATCGTCCGGCGCGCGATGTCGACTTCGACGTCCTGGGTCGCCAGGGCCCAGTCGGCCTTCGTCGCGGCGACGGCGTCCAGGGCGGCGGCGGCGCGGACCATTTCAGGCGTAGCCACGGCGGCGGACAGCGCAGCGGCGCCCATCAGGAAGGAACGGCGGGAAGGGATCATGATCGAACTCCGGCTTTCGTCGCTTACTTCAGGTCGATCGACTGGGTAATCGCGCCGGCGGCGGCGAACTTGGCGCGCTCCCACGAAGCCGGTCCCATATTGCCGACAGCGTTGTTGGAGAAGGCGAACGGCTCGACCGGCATGCCGAAGGGATTGGTGTTCATCTTGCCGTCGGCGTTCAGGTCGTGGAAGGCGCGCACCGCATAGTCGCCGTCGGGCAGGCCGTCGAAGGTCACGCTGGTCTGGCCGGCGGCGGCATCCAGCATGGCGACCTGGACCGGCTGGCCCTCGCCGCCATAGTTGGCCTCGCTGTTGAAGACGGCGACCATGATCTGGCCCTGGGGCGCGGCGCTCGGGAAGGCGACGGTCAGGTCGGCGGCGAAGGCGGGCGCGGCCGGCGCCGCAATGGTGAGGGCGGCGGCGAGAGCGAGAACGGGAGCGATGGCGGCGACGGTCTTCATGACGGCGTGTCCTGTGTCAGCGAGAGGACCGACGACCGGCCCTCGATGACCAGACCGTGCCGCCATCCCCTGCCCTCCGCCACCGCGCTTGCGGCGATGCACGGTCGCCGTTCGCGAATGAACAGGCATGGGCGTTGGCGAAGCGCGAACGCACACCGCCCAACGCGTCGTGTCCAGCCTGCAAAAGAAAAGGCCCGGAACCTGAGTTCCGGGCCTTGGTCTCTTCGTGCTCGCGACAGGAACTAGTCCAGCGTGCGCTTGATCTCTTCGACCGTGAAGCACTCGATGTAGTCGCCTTCCTTGATGTCCTGGAAGCCTTGGAATTGCATGCCGCACTCCTGGCCGGAAGGCACCTCGTTGACCTCGTCCTTGAAGCGCTTGAGCGTGTTGAGCACGCCCAGTTCCAGCACCACCACGTCGTCGCGGATGATGCGGACGCGCGCGCCCTTGCGAACCACGCCTTCGGTGACGCGGCAGCCCGCGATCTTGCCGATCTTGGAGATGTCGAAGACCTGAAGCACCTGAGCGTTGCCCAGGAAGGTTTCGCGTTGCAGCGGCGCCAACATGCCCGAAAGCACGCCCTTCATGTCGTCCAGCAGGTCGTAGATGATCGAGTAGTAGCGGATCTCGACCCCTTCGCGCTCAGCCAGATCGCGCGCCTGTTTCGAGGCGCGGACGTTGAAGCCGAGGATCGGCGCGCCGGCCGACTTGGCCAGGTTGACGTCGCTCTCGGTGATGCCGCCGGCGCCGGAATAGACGATTCGGGCGCGGACCTCGTCGTTGCCCATCTTCTCCAGCGAGGCCGAGATGGCTTCGCCCGAGCCCTGCACGTCGGCCTTGATGACCACCGGCAGTTCGTTGATCTTCTTGGAGCCGAGCTTGGCCATCATGTCGACCAGCGACACCGAGCCGCCCGAGACCTGGGCCTTCTCGCGCTTCACCCGCTGACGGTATTCGGTCAGCTCGCGAGCGCGGGCCTCGGAATCCACCACGGCGAAGACATCGCCGGGCGACGGCGCCTCGTCCAGCCCCAGGATCTCGACCGGCACCGACGGACCGGCTTCGGTCAGCTGCTCGTTGCGTTCGTTCAGCAGGGCGCGAACCTTGCCCCACGAACCGCCGGCGACGACGATGTCGCCGCGCTTCAGCGTGCCGCGCTTGACCAGCACGGTGCCGACCGGACCACGACCCTTGTCCAGCTTGGCCTCGATGACCACGCCCTCGGCCGAACGATCGGCGTTGGCGCGCAGGTCCATGACCTCGGCCTGGATCAGGATGGCTTCCAGCAGGCCGTCGAGGTTCATCCGCTCCTTGGCCGAGACCTCGATGATCTGGGTGTCGCCGCCCAGGCTTTCAGCGATGACTTCGTACTGCAGCAGCTCATTGACGACCTTCTGCGACGTGGCGCCGGGCTTATCCATCTTGTTGACCGCCACGATCAGGGGCGCGTTGGCCGCCTTGGCGTGTTGGATGGCTTCGATGGTTTGCGGCATGACGCCGTCGTCGGCGGCGACGACCAGGACCACGATATCGGTCACATTGGCGCCGCGCGCCCGCATGGCCGAGAAGGCGGCGTGGCCCGGGGTGTCCAGGAAGGTGACCTTCTGGTCGTCCGGCAGGCGGACCTGATAGGCGCCGATGTGCTGGGTGATGCCGCCGGCTTCGCCGCCTGCGACGTCGGTCGTGCGCAGGGCGTCGAGCAGCGAGGTCTTGCCGTGGTCGACGTGGCCCATGATGGCCACGACCGGCGCGCGGGTGTCGGAGGCGTCCGCATCGTCGGCCTCGCCCAGGAAGCCGGTTTCGATGTCGGATTCCGAGACGCGCTTGACGGCCATGCCGAACTCTTCGGCCACCAGTTCGGCGGTGTCGGAATCGATCACGTCGTTGATCTTCATCATCAGGCCCTGCTTCATCAGGAACTTGATGATGTCGACGCCGCGCACGGCCATCCGGTTGGACAGCTCTTGCACAGTGATGACGTCGGGAATGACGACTTCGCGCGGACGGTTGGGCGCATCGGTCGAGCCGCCCTTGCGCTTTTCCTTCTCGCGTTCGCGGGCACGGCGGACCGACGCCAGCGAGCGCATCCGCTCGGCGGCGTCGCCGTCGCCGACCACGGACTGGATGGTCATGCGGCCTTCACGGCGCTTGGGCTCGCCGCGCGTGCGGCTGACCGCCTTGCCGGCGTCGGAGAAACGCTTCTCGCGATCGTCGTCACGACCGGCCGGACGACCGAAGCCGGCGCCGGGCGCACGGGCCGGACGCAGAACATTGGCCTCGGCCGGCGGGGCGTTCGGGGCGGCGCGACCGCCAGGGCCGGTGCGAGGACCGCCAGGACGGGCGGCGCCGGGCGCCGGGCGCGGGTTCAGGGCCGAATAGCGGACGGGCTCGGCCGGCTTGGCGCCTTGCGGACGCTGGCCGCCAGGACCGGAACGGGCGCCCTGCGGACGATCGCCTTGCGGGCGATCGCTCTGCGGACGGTCCGAATAGGCGCGATCGCCGCCGCCCATCGCCTGCTCGCGGGCCGAACGCCCGCCGAAGGCCGGACGCTCGGGCGCAGCGCGCTGGGGATTGCCGGGCTTGGGCACGCGCTGGCCGAAGTTGACCACCGGACGGGCCGGAGCGGCCGGACGGGCGGGAGCGGGCGCCGGAGCCGGCGCGGCGGGCGCGGGGGTCGGCGCAGCCGCGACCGGCGCGGCCGGCTTGGGCGCAGGCTTGGCCGGCGCGGCGGGCGCAGCAGCCGTCAGCTTGGCGGCTTCGGCGCGTGCGGCTTCTGCGGCGGCCTTGGCGGCGGCGGCTTCGTCACGGGCGGCCTGTGCGGCGCGCTCGGTGGCGGCGGCCTGCTCGCGGGCGGCGGCGTCTGCAGCGGCCTTGGCGGCGGCTTCGGCTGCGGCCTTGGCGGCGTTCGCCTGGGTGGCCAGGGCGATGGCGCGGCGGCGCGCTTCCTGCTCCTCGGCCGACAGGGCGCCGCCGGCGGGTTGCGACGGACGCGGACCTTGCGGACGCGGAGCCTGAGCGGCCTGTTGAGGACGCGCGACATCGAAGCCCTGCGGACGTTGCGGTCCGCCGGCGCCGGCGCGGCGCTTGGTCTCGACCACCACCGTCTTGGATCGGCCATGGCTGAAGCTCTGCTTCACGGTGCCGGTCGGCACCGATCCCACAACGCGCGGCTTCAGGCTCAGCGGAGCGCGCGGCCCCGTCTGGGACGGCGTGCCGCCCGTGTTGCCCTGGCCTTGGTTGGTCTTGTCGTTTTCGTCGCTCATCCGGTCGCTTTACTCGGGGCGGAAAGGCCCGCCGTCCTCATCTAATACCCATGAACGACCGTGAGCCCGTCTCCGCCCTTGGAGACAGGCCCTCGGCCGCTAAAATCCTCAGCTCGCCCCTGTCGGGGGTGCTCCCGCCGATCCGTCCTCGACACTGGAAACGTCCCAGTGAGGGGGGCGGAGCGGCCGAAATCCAGCCAGTCGTTCGACCTCGATGGTCCACCGATCGGCGCGTCCGCCCGCAAGCAGGACGGCGTGTATCGCATTTTCCAGCCCAAGGGCCAAACTCAAATCGTCCGCCGTGAACGCGCCGCAGATCTTGGCGGTCTGATGACGGGCCAGGGCGAGGATCTTTCCGCGCCCGTCGGCCGCGCCATCGGCGGCTTCCAGCACCCAGGCGGCCTTGCCTGCACGCAGGCTCGCCGCGGTTTTTTCAAAGCCGGATATAAGAACGCCTTCGCGCCGGGCAAGACCCAGCTGGTCGAGACAGCGCCTTGCCAGCAGCCGTTCGACGACATCGGCCAGGTCGGCCGGGGCGGTCAATTTGGTCTTGGCCGCGCGGGTGAAGCCGTTCTTCTTGACCGCCGCCTCGACCGAGGCGCGGCTGGCTTCGACCCACAGGCCACGCCCGGGCAGTTTCCTGCCCAGGTCGGGGACTACCTGGCCATCGGGCCCGGCGACGAAACGGATCAGGCGAGATTCGTCCATGACCTCGTGAGAGACGAGGTCCCGGCGTTCCCTATCGATCGTTGCGTCGCGCAAGCTCATATGTGGCCAGGTCTCCCATCACGCGTTCGACGGTTCGGCGTCGGACTCTTCGCCCTCGGCCGTGTCGTCTTCGGCAGGCGCGTCGCCGAACACCTGGTCCGGATCGTATTCGCCCTCGGCGTAATCGCCCTCTTCTTCGTAGTCTTCCGGCTCGGGCTGCGGCAGTTCCGACGCGTCGATCCAGCCGGCGGCGACGCGCGCCTGCAGGATCAGCAGCTCGGCGTCTTCCTGGGCCAGGTTGAAGCTTTCCAGAACGCCGGGGACCTTCACCCGCTCGCCGTTCTTGACCTCATAGCCGCCGCGGATTTCGTCGGTGGCCAGGTCGGCCAGATCCTCGACCGTCTTCACGCCGCCTTCGCCCAGAGCGACGGCCATGGGCAGGGTCACGCCCGGCACCTGAAGCACACCGTCCTCGACGCCCAGTTCGACGCGCTTGGCGTCCAGCTCGGCGGCCTTCTTGTCCAGATATTCGCGGGCGCGGGCCTGAAGCTCTTCAGCCGTCTCTTCGTCGAAGCCTTCGATTTCCGAGACTTCGTAAGCATCGACATAGGCCAGGTCCTCGACCGTGGCGAAGCCTTCGGTGACCAGCAGTTGGGCGATGACTTCGTCGACGTCCAGGGCTTCCTGGAACAGGCCGGTGCGTTCGGCGAACTCGCGCTGACGACGCTCGGAGTCCTGGCTTTCGGTGATGATGTCGATCTGCCAGCCGGTCAGCTGGCTGGCCAGACGCACGTTCTGGCCGCGACGGCCGATGGCCAGCGACAGCTGCTCGTCCGGCACGACCACTTCGACGCGCCCGGCTTCTTCGTCCAGCACGACCTTGGAGACTTCGGCCGGGGCCAGGGCGTTGACGATGAAGGTCGGCTCGTCCGGATTCCACTGGATGATGTCGATCTTCTCGCCCTGCAGTTCGGCGACGACCGCCTGAACGCGCGAGCCGCGCATGCCGACGCAGGCGCCGACGGGATCGATGGAGCTGTCGTTCGACAGGACGGCCATCTTGGCGCGCGAGCCCGAGTCACGGGCGGCGGCGCGGATCTCGATCACGCCGTCATAAACTTCCGGCACCTCCTGAGCGAACAGCTTGGCCATGAAGCCGGGGTGGGCGCGCGACAGCATGACCTGCGGCCCCTTGGCCTCGGGTCGGACATCGTAGATGTAGGTGCGGATCCGGTCGCCGATATTGAACACTTCGCGCGGGATGGACTGATCGCGGCGCATAACGCCTTCGCCACGGCCCAGGTCGACGATGGTGTTGCCGTATTCGACGCGCTTGACCGTACCGTTGACGATCTCGCCGACGCGATCCTTGAACTCTTCGTACTGGTTGGCGCGCTCGGCCTCGCGGACCTTACCGGTCACGACCTGGCGAGCCATCTGGGTCTGCACCCGACCGAACTCGAACGGCGGCAGGTTCTCGACGTATTCCTTGCCGACCACCGCCTCCGGATCGCGCTTGGAGGCGTCCTTCAGGCGCACCATGGCGCTGTCGTTGAACTCTTCCAGCTCGTCTTCCGGCATCCAGTCGTCCTCGACGATGGTGACGTGACGGGTCAGCGACAGTTCGCCGGTCTTGTGGTCGATCTTGGCGCGGATGTCGTGGTGCGCGCCGTAGCGCGACTTGGCGCCCTTCTGGATCGCTTCTTCGATCGCCTCGATAACGATCTCGCGCTCGATGTTCTTCTCGCGAGCGACGGCGTCGGCGATCTGCAGCAGTTCGAGGCGGTTGGCGGAAATACCGGTGACGGCCATCAGGCGTTGTCCTCAGAAGGGGTCGTGGTGTCGGTTGTCAGGTCGGACGCTTCCCCTTCGGGAAGGCCGTCGTCTTCGGGTTCGCCGCGTGCGGCGCGAATGGCGGCGCCCCGTTTCATCAGGGCGTCGGTCAGGACCAGCTTCGCGTCGCTCAGCCAGTCGAAGGGAATCAGGGCGGTGTCGTCTTCGCCGTCCAGGTCGATCAGGACGTTGCCGTCTTCATAGCCGGCCAGCACGCCCTTGAACCGCTTGCGGCCCTCGATCATCCGGTCCGTTTCCAGACGCGCCTCTTCGCCCTCGAACAGGTCGAAGTCGATGGGACGGGTCAGGGGACGATCGATGCCGGGCGACGACACCTCCAGCATATATTCGCCGGGGATGGGGTCGGCGGCGTCAAACACTTCCGACACCGCGCGGCTCAGCTTGGCGCATTGTTCGACCGAAATGTCGTGGTCGGACGGCCGCTCGGCCATGATCTGGAGGCGCTGGCGCTTGGAGCCGGTCATCAGGCGCACGCGCACGACATCCAGGCCCAACGACTCCGCGATGGGGTCGATGAGGTCCAGCAGCTGGCGATCCTGGGCGGTTCTTGCGCGCAAGCGACGAGTATCCAAAACAAAAGCGGCGGTCCGTCCGGGCCGCCGCTTGGAACGACGCCGTTGGACGCCGGTCTAACGATGTGGAGGGCCATATAGGCCTTTCGCATCCGCTTGTCAGCCTTTTTCGGTCCACGCCGAGCGTGACGCCTTATGGAAGGCGGCAGAACTCCAGAAACACGGGCGTCGTGTCGCCCAGCTTCTTTTCTTCGTAGCGGGTCACGACGTGGTCGGCGGGCGGGACGAACCAGTCCTGGTCGGCTGGACCCATTCGCTCCAGACCCGGCGTGCGGTTCAGCCGCTCCAGCGCCCATTCGGCGTAGTCCAGCCAATCGGTGACGAAGCGCAGGGTCCCGCCGGGCTTCAGGATGCGCGCGAAGGCCTGGGCCGTCTCGTCCTGCAGCAGGCGGCGCTTGTTGTGGCGCGCCTTGTGCCAGGGGTCGGGGAACAGGATCAGCACCCGGTCGACCGAAGCGTCCGGCAGGGCGTCGACCAGGTCGCGGGCGTCGTCAGCGTGGATTCGGACGTTCTTCAGCCCGCCCTCTTCGACATGGCGCAGGGCCGAGGCGACGCCGTTCAGGAAGGGCTCGCAGCCGATCACCAGGGCGTCGGGCCGCGTCGCCGCCTGGGCGGCCATATGCTCGCCGCCGCCAAAGCCAATCTCCAACCAGACCTCGGTCGCCTCGGGCATCATCGTCCTGGGATCCAGCGGCCCGGCCTTGGGATCGGGCACGGCGATCGCGGGCAGCAGGGTCTCCATCAGCGCCGCCTGGCGGGGCTTGATGGGGCGGGCCTTAATGCGGCCGAACGATCGCAGCGGGCGGTCGAGATGCGGGTTTTCGTCCTCGGGACGGTCATCGGCGTTCATGCGCCTGCCGTTAGCCGTCGCGGGCCAAGGCGTCCAGAAGACGAACGCCGAAACCTTTTGACGGTCGCGGCCGAACGCCCTTCTATGCCGGTCACAAGCGGCGTCGGGGCTGACGCATCGCGGGAGAGGGATTTCGATGATCGGACATCATCTGCGGGGCGTCAGCCTCGCGGCCATCACATGCGCCGTGCTGGGCCTGTCGGCCTGCGCCACCACCGGCCAGACGCCTGACGATACGGCCGCGAAACCGTCGAGGGACCGGACCTTGGCCGCCGGTCTGGATCCCGCGACGACGCTGGATCCCTATCCCTCGACCTATCAGCCCCTGCCGCGCGAGAACTTCGCCGTGGTCGGCGCCACCATCCTGACCGGCACGGATCGCAAGATCGAGAACGGCGTGGTCGTGGTCACGGACGGCAAGATCGCCGCCGTCGGCGACGCCTCGACCCCCGTCCCTGCCGGCTATCGCGTCGTCGAGGCGCGCGGCCGCTATGTCACCCCCGGCGTCATCGACGTGCACAGCCACCTGGGCGTCTATCCGTCGCCCGGCGTCAGCGGCATGAGCGACGGCAACGAGGCGACCAGCCCGAACACCGCCCAGGTCTGGGCCGAACATTCGCTGTGGCCCCAGGACCCCGGCTTCAACACCGCCCGCGCCGGCGGCGTGACCACGCTTCACATCCTGCCCGGCTCGGCCAATCTATTCGGCGGACGCGGCGTGACGATCCGCAACGTGCCCTCGATCACCATGCAGGGGCTGAAGTTCCCGGCCGCCCCCTATACGGTCAAGATGGCCTGCGGCGAGAACCCGTCGCGCGTCTATGGCGGCCGCAACCAGAGCCCGGCGACGGGCATGGGCAATATGGCCGGCTATCGCGCCGCCTTCATCGCCGCGCGCGACTACAAGGCCAAATGGGACAAGTGGCGCGAGGACGGCGAAGGCGCCGCCCCGACGCGCAACCTGCAGAACGAGACCCTGATGGGCGTCCTGGACGGCTCGATCCTGATCCAGAACCACTGCTACCGCGCCGACGAGATGGCGCTGATGATGGATATGGCCAAGGAGTTCGGCTATCGCATCACGACCTTCCATCACGCGACCGAGGCCTACAAGCTGGCGCCGCAACTGGCCGCCAACGGCATCTGCGCGGCCATGTGGAGCGGCTGGTGGGGCTTCAAGATGGAGGCCCTGGACGCCATCGAGGAGAACGCCGCCCTGGTAGACGCTCAGCAGGGATCGTGCGCCGTCATCCACTCCGACGACGCCGAACTGACCCAGCGGTTGAACCAGGAAGCGGCCGCCGCCCTGTCGGCCGGTCGCCGCGCCGGGCTGAACATTTCCGAAGAACACGCCATTGGCTGGATCACCTCCAACGCCGCCAAGGCCATCGGCATCGCCGACCAGACCGGGTCGCTCGAGCCTGGCAAGCGCGCCGACGTGGTGATCTGGAGCGCCGATCCCTTCTCGATCTACGCCCGCGCGGATCAGGTCTTCATCGACGGCGCCCTGACCTTTGATCGCAGCAACCCCGCCTATCAGCCGACCAGCGACTTCGAACTGGGTCAGCCGGGATACGGCCTGACCGCCGCCAACGTCACGGAAGGAGCCCGCTGATGCGCCTGTCTCACATCCTCGCGGGCGCCGTCGCGGCCCTGTCTCTCGTCGCCCCTGCCATGGCGCAGGAAACCGTCGCCATCGTCGGCGGGCGCATCCTGACCGGAAACTCCGTGATCGAACACGGCACGGTCGTCATGCGCGACGGCAAGATCGTCTCGGTGGGCTCAGGCGGAGCGCCGTCCGGCGCCCGCGTCATCGACGCGGCGGGCAAGACGGTCGCGCCCGGTTTCGTCGCTGTGGATTCCGGCCTGGCCGGGACCGAGGTCGGCTCGGTCAGCGGCACCAACGAACTGCGCAACAGCGCCAATACCCTCAGCGCCGCCTTCGACATCTCGTACGGCCTGGACCCCTGGTCCTTCACCCTGCCGGTCGCGCGGCTGGGCGGCATCACCCGCGCCATCGTCGTGCCCCAGCATCCCGGTTCGTCCGGCGGCCATGTGCATGAGGACGAGACGGCCGGCGCCGGCGACGGCGGCTATCAGACGCCGGGCCTGTTCGCGGGTCAGGCGGCGATCATCAATCTGGGCCAGGGATCCAACATCCTGGTCAAGCCGCGCGTGGCCATGGTCGCCCCCTTCGGTGAAGCGGGCGCCGACATCGCCGGCGGGGCGCGCGGGGCGCAATTCGTCCTGTTCAAGGAGACGCTGTCGGAGGTCCGCCTCTATGCCCGCAACAAGTCGGCCTATGAGCGGGCGGGCCTGCGCGACCTCAGCCTGTCGCGCGCCGATCTTGAGGCCCTGATCCCCGTCGCCAACGGGACGATGCCGCTGATCGTCACCGTCCATCGCGCCTCGGACATCCAGCAGGTGCTGCGCCTGGCGCGTGAGGAAGGGATCAAGCTGATCCTGGATGGCGCCGAGGAAGGCTGGCTGGTCGCCGGAGACATCGCCGCCGCCGGCGTGCCGGTGCTGCTGAATCCCATTTCCAACCTGCCCAGCGATTTCGAGATGCGGGCGGCGCGGGCCGAAAATGCGGCGGCCCTGAATGCGGCGGGTGTCTTGATCGCCATCAAGGGCAACGAGGGTTCGACCCACCGCGCCCGCGAGGCCCGCTACAACGCCGGCAACGCCGTCTCGCACGGACTGCCCTACGGCGCCGCCATCGCCGCCCTGACGGTCAATCCGGCCAGGATCTTCGGCATGGCCGGCCAGTTCGGCCAGATCGCGCCGGGCGCAGCGGGTGACGTGGTGGTTTGGTCTGGCGATCCGCTGGAGCCGCTGAGCCAGCCGTCGGCCGTCTTCGTCAATGGCGTCGAACAGCCCCTGACCAGCCGTCCGCTGATGCTGCGCGACCGCTATCGCCAACAGACGCCGATGCCGCCGGCGTATCGCAACTGAGGACCGTTTCGGTCTGAACGGAAAGGGCGGGGCCGCACGGTCCCGCCCTTTTTGGTTGGGGCGCTGTGCGAACTCACTATGCTGGGCCTCAAATAGCGCGAAGCGCGATAGGCCCGACCAAGTATGCCCACGGTTCTCTACATCGACGCCGACGCCTGCCCTGTGAAGGAAGAGGTGTATCGCGTCGCCCGCCGCTATGGGCTGAAGACCTATGTCGTCTCCAACACCTGGATGCAGGTTCCGCGCGAGGCGCTGATCGAACAGGTGGTGGTGGACGCCGGCCCCGACATCGCCGACGATTGGATCGCCGAGCGGGCGACCGTGGGCGATGTGGTGATCACTGCCGACATTCCTCTGGCCGACCGCTGTCTGAAGTCGGGCGCCCAGGCGCTGAAGTCGAACGGACAGCCCTTCACCCCGGACTCCATCGGATCGGCCCTTGCCGGACGGATGGTGGGCGAGCATTTGCGGTCGATGGGCGTGGCGACATCCGGTCCGCCGCCGTTTTCGGCCGCCGATCGTTCGCGTTTCTTGCAGGCCTTGGATCAGGCTGTGGTCAAGGCGCGCAAGGCGGCGACATGACCACCGTCATCCCCGAGGACGAGCTGGAGTTTCACTTCTACCGCGCGGGCGGTCCGGGCGGGCAGAACGTCAACAAGGTCTCGACCGCCGTCCAGATGCGGTTCGACGTGAAGAACTCGACGTCGCTGACCGATGCGGTCAAGGCGCGGCTGATGAAGCTGGCCGGCAGTCGGCTCACGCTGGAAGGCGTGATCCTGATTACCGCCGTGCGTCATCGCACCCAGGAGCGCAATCGCGCCGACGCCATCGAACGGCTTCAGGCCATGGTCGACGAGGCCTCGATCCGCCCCGTCTATCGCGTGCCGACACGCCCGACCAAGGCGTCCAAGGAACGCCGCCTCAAGGCCAAGACGAACCGCGCCTCGATCAAGTCCGGGCGCGGCAAGCCTTCGCTGGACTGACGGTCAGCGCTCGGCCGGGCGGAACAGCAGGGCGGCGATCTTGTCCTCGGCGTCGAAGCCGATCAGCCATTCGGTGACCTGATTGTCGAAGGTGACCCTGAACATCTGGGCCTCGCCTTCCTGCTTGACGTACTCGACCGTCTTGACGGCGCCGAAGCCCTTGATCAGCGGGACCACCTGGGCCTCCTGCTGACGGATCTGGGTTCCGAGACCCGTCGTGAAATCCGAATAGTCGAAGCCGGTCCCCTGAGCGCCGGCGATCACGGCGCGCAGCGCCTCCTCCGAACGGGCGATGTCGGGAGCCTGGGCGACGGACGCCGTTGCGGGGGCAGCGGCGGATCGGGCTTGAGGCGCTGCGGTTTGAGCCGGGCGGTCGAAGGCGTTCGGCACAGCGCCGGCGGCGGCGGCCTGGGCCAAGGCGGGCACGGGCGCCAGCAGCACGGCGGCTGCGATAGCGGTCTTCATCAGGGTCGGCTTCATAGCGAAAGCTCCGGTCAGGTCAGATAGGGCCAGAGCGAAAGGCCCAGGGCCGCCAGGGCCGCGATGACCGCGACCGTGACTGAAGCCGCCACCCAAGCCGGAGTTCCCGACTTTTCGATGACCACCGCCGCCGGGCGCGGAGGCTCCTGAACCAAGCGCGAGATGGCGCGGGCGGCGGCGATCATTTCGTTGATCGCATCACGCGCCTGGGCCTGCGGTCCCAGTTCGCGGCGGATCCAGCGTTCGACCACCGGCTGGGCGGCCTTCCACAGATCGTGATCGGGTTGCAGCCGGCGCGCCACGCCCTCGACAGAGACCATGGTCTTTTGCAGCAGGATCAGTTCGGGCCGCAGCCGCATGTCGAACAGGGCGGTGATCTCGAACAACTGGCCCAGGAGCCGGCCCATCGACACTTGGCTGGCGGCGCGGCCGATCACCGGTTCGCCGACGGCGCGCAGGGCCTGGGCGAAGGTCTCCACCGAGTGGTGCGGCGGGACGTAGCCGGCCTCGAAATGCACGCGCGAAATCCGGTCGTAGTCGCGGCTGATGAAGCCCCACAGAATCTCCGCCAGATAGCGCCGCTCGGCCGGGCCCAAACGTCCGACGATGCCGAAGTCGATGGCGGTCAGATGCGCCGGCGCGCTGGCGAACAGATTGCCCTCGTGCAGATCGGCGTGAAACACCCCGTGGTCCAATGCCTGAACCAGGAAGGCGCGCACGACATTGTCGGCCAGCTGATCCGTGTCGATGCCCGGCAGGTCCGTAAGCGCCGGATCCGTCATGGGCACGCCCTGCGCCCACTCCAGCGTCAGCACGCGCTTGCCCACCCCGTCCCAGATCACGGCCGGGGCGGACATATATCCGTCCTTGGCGAGCACCTCGGCCATCTCGCTGGCGGCGGCGGCCTCCAGCCGCATGTCCAGCTCCAGATCCAGCGAGTTGGCGATGGTCTCGACAAAGGCGGACGGCTCCAGCCGCCGCGCCATCGGCACGAGCCGCCAGACGAGCCGCGCGGCCAGCCGCATCGAGTCCAGGCCATTGGCGACCCGCCGCTCGACGCCCGGCCGCAGCACCTTGACCGCGACGGCCCGCCCATCGGCCAGGGTCGCGCGGTGCGCCTGGGCCAGGGAGGCGGCAGCGACCGGCGGGCTGAGGTCGATGAACAGGCTTTCGGCCGGCCGACCCAGCGACTTCTCGATCTCGCGTCGCGCCTCTTCCAGCGAAAAGGGCGGCAGGGCGTCCTTCAACCGGCCAAGGTCGCGCGCGAACTCCAGCCCGAAGATGTCGGCGCGCGTGGCCAGAACCTGCCCCAGTTTGATCGCCACAGGGCCCAGATGCTCGAACGCTTTGCCCAGCCTCTGGCCCGGCCGACCCTGACGCCCGGCGCGACCTGAAAACAGTTGCACGAACCGGGCGAACGGCCGCGTCCAGGCCGGCAGAAGAGGCGTGACCTCGCGCGGGATCAGGGCGTCATGACGCGCCAGAACCCACAGCCAGCCCAGCAGGCGCAGGAAGGACGCAACCGGGTTCTGGACCGCGACCGTCGCGGGCGGCGGCGGAGCCGTGCGATAGATCCGGCTGGTCAGATCGCCCACCCGTGATGGATGGCGGCGATCCCGCCCGACAGATTGGTCACGGACACGCGGCGGAAGCCGGCGTCCTCGATCATGGCCTTGAACGTATTCTGATCGGGGAAGCGACGGATGCTCTCGACCAGATACTGATAGCTGTCGCGATCCTTGGCGACCCAGCCGCCGATGCGCGGAATGGCGTGGAAGGACCAGGCGTCATAGACCTTGCGGATCGGCATGGTGGTGGGGCGCGAAAACTCCAGGCACAGGAACCGACCGCCTGGCTTCAGCACCCGACGCGCCTCGGCCAGGGCCTTGTCGATATGGGCCACGTTGCGGATGCCGAAACTGATCGAATAGGCGTCGACCGAGGCGTCCGGCAGCGGCAGGTTCATCGCATCGCCGACGCTCCACTGCATCTCCGGTTCGCCGCCCTTCTGGACGCCCGCCAGGATCATCTCGGCGTTGTAGTCCAGCACGATAACCTTGGCGTCCTCGCCCCCGCGCCGCTCCTGGGCTGCGCGCGCCATCTTGGAATAGCGCCGCGCCATGTCGCCGGTGCCGCCCGCGACGTCCAGAATGGTCTCGCCCGGACGCGGGTTCAGCTTGGCGGCGGCGATGTCCTTCCAGATGCGGTGGACGCCGACGCTCATCAGGTCGTTCATCACATCGTAGTTCGAGGCGACGGAATCGAAGACCCCGCGCACCATCTTGACCTTCTCGCGCGCATCCACGTCGCGAAAGCCGAAGGAGGAACGATCACCCGACGAATGCGGGCCGTGGGAGGAGGCGTCGGTCATAGTCGTCGTCTAGCGCGTCGCAGCGCCCCCGTCACCCGATGAGACACCCGATCAGGCCGCTTCGGGCTGCGGCAGCTTCAAATCCCTCATCACGTCGCGCATCAGGCCGTAACAGCCGCACGACGCCGCCTCCAGGCCGTCACGATCCAGCACCTTGACCCAGCCGCGCCCCCGCTGGATCAGCGACTTGCGCTCCAGCACCGTGCCGACCTCGGACACCGTGGCGCGACGCACGCCCAGCATGCCGGCGATATCGGCCTGGGTCAGGTCGATCCGGTCATCCTCGGCCCGGTCGTGAAGCATCAAAAGCCAGCGGGCCAATCGTTCGTCCAGCCGATGTTGGGCGTTGCAGGCGGCCGCCTGCTGCACCTGCGCCATCAAGCCTTCGGTGAAGCGCGACAGGGCCGAGCGCAGCGTCTCGCTGTCTTCCAGCGCCTCGCCGAACACCTCGGCCGAGCAATAGGCTGCGATCCCGTCGCGTTGGGAAATGGCGCGGCTGGCCGCGCGCGCATTGAAGGGTCCGCAGGTCACGCCGATCAGGCCTTCGCGCCCGATGGCCGCCGTCTCCACCATCTTGTCATCCGGCAGGATGGTCATCAGCGACACCACGCCCTTGATCGGAAACCAGACCTGATCGACCGCCTCGCCGGCGTCATAAAGCATCTGGCCGCGTGTGATCTCGCGCTCTTTCAAATGCGGTTCGATCCGCTTGCGGTCGGCCGCATCCAGGGCGGCGATCCAGAGATTTTCCATCCTAACCCCGCTGGCGACCGATGACGCCGAAGAGCGACGATCATTGCTCGATCAATGCACAAGCTTGACCATGGGTTCCCTGGACGAAATCCGTACGGCTTCGCCGCTTGCCGCCACCCATCAGGCGCCCTACGCAAAATGGAAAAAGAGGAAACGCGATGACCGACACACGGCTTGACGTAGCGGAAACGCTGAAGGATTTGCCCGCCTGGCGTGCGCATGACGGCGATCGCCCGGCCATCACGCGGACGCTGAAGTTCGCGGATTTCAACGCCGCCTTCGGCTTCATGACCCGCGTCGCCCTGGTGGCCGACAAGATGGACCACCATCCCGAATGGTCGAATGTCTACGACCGCGTCGAAATCCTGCTCACCACCCACGACGCTGATGGCGTGACGGACAAGGACGTGACCCTCGCCCGCTTCATTGACGACGCCGCGGCCGGCATGGGGGTGAAGTCGTGAGCGGCGCCGCGCGTTCCGGCCGTGTCGCCGGCAAGACGGCCCTGATCACCGGCGCGGCCGGCGGCCTGGGCGAGGCCATGGCCTTCATGCTGGCCCGCGAAGGCGCCCGCGTCGCCGTCACCGACATCGACGCCGCTCGCGCCCGGACCCTGGCGAGCCGGATCAATGCGGAAATACCGACCGCCGCCTTCGCCTATGCCCACGACGTCGCCAGTGAGGCCGAATGGGAAGGCGTGATCGCCGCCGCCGTCGCCGATCTCGGCGGCCTGTCGGTGCTGGTCAACAACGCCGGCGTTGGCGGCCCGCTGGCCTTCGTCGAACAGGACACGGTCGAGAACTGGCAGCGTCAGTACGAGATCAATCTCCGCTCCATCATGCTGGGGGCCAAACACGCCATGCCGCATCTGCGCGCCTCGGCGCCGGCCTCGATCATCAACATTTCCTCGATCGCAGGGCTCGCGGCGGCCCCCGGCATGGGCGCCTACAACGCCACCAAGGCGGCGGTCTGGATGTACACCAAGACCCTGGCGCTGGAGGCCGCCAAGGCCGAATGGAACGTGCGCTGCAACTCGGTCCATCCCGTCTTCATCAAGACGCCGATCCTGGATCCCTTCATCGCCATGGCCGGTGGCGATGAGGACAAGGCGCACGAGCGCCTCGCGCGGGGCATCCCCCTGAAGCGGATCGGCGAACCCGACGACGTCGCCTATTGCGTTCTCTATCTGGCGTCCGACGAATCCAAATTCGTCACGGGGTCCGAGTTCAAGATCGACGGCGGCATGACGGCGCAGTAGGGCGCGAGCGCCCTACTGCATTCTTTTTGGGCCTATCGCGCTTCGCGCTGCTTGAGGCCGTTGACCTTCCTTGTTGGTGATTGATGGCAGCCATCCGGTCGTCATCCGCGCATTCGGGATTGAGGCCGCTTGCGCCATGCTGTAAGCGGCCTTTTCCGGCGTCGCGCCGGCCGACGCACCCGTAGCTCAGCTGGATAGAGTGCTGCCCTCCGAAGGCAGAGGTCACAGGTTCGAATCCTGTCGGGTGCGCCATTTTCCCCTTCAAGATAGTCCACGACTCTTCTCCGGCCGGCGGCGCCCGTAGAGACACGTTCGACACAAAATCGTCGTCGGGTTCTTGATTGCGCAAAGCCTATGTGACGTTATCTCGTAACAAGTCACTTCCTCCCCAGGCTGAGAGTTTTTCCATGCGTCCCTCAAGCGTCTCGCGATCCCTGCTCATGGCGGCCGCAGGCTCCACGATTCTGGCCGGCGCCGCCGCCGCGCAGTCGGTCCCGCAAGCCCCGACGGAGTTGGGCGATATCATCGTGACGGGCGCGCCCTATGGCATCAGCCAGCGAGCCTCGGTGATCGCGACGGACGTGGTGGACGAGCAGACCTTGGCCACGGCGCCGGCGGCCTCGCTGGGTGACATGCTGAGCGGGCGTCCGGGCATCCGTTCGACCGACTTCGCGCCCGGCGCCAGCCGACCCGTCATTCGCGGCCTCAGCGGGCCGCGCGTCCAGGTGCTGACCAACGGTATCGGCCTGATCGACGCGAGCTCTGTCTCGCCTGACCACGCCGTGGCCACCGATCCGGCCGAGGCCAATCGTATCGAGATCATCCGCGGCCCCGCGACGCTGGTCTATGGCGGTTCGGCCATCGGCGGCGTGGTCAATGTTCTGGACGACCGCATCCCCACCGAAATCCCCGAGGGCGGCGTGTCCGGCGTCGTCTCCACCCAGGCCTCCAGCGTCGATGACGGCCGCAGCGCCTTCGGGCGCGTGACCGTCGGCAGTGGGAACTTCGCCTTCAACGTCGATGGCGTGAAGCGCAAGACCGACGACTACGACATCCCGGCCCCAGCCATTTCCGCCAGGCGCGCCGCCGCCGAAGGCCTCGCGCGCGAGGACACCGGAACCCAGCCCAACAGCTATACCGATCTGGCAGCCTGGGGCATCGGCGGGTCCTACATCGGCGACAAGGGCTTCGCCGGCGTCTCCTACAAGAACACCGACAGCGAATACGGCACGGTCGCCGAGGAGTCGGTCTTCATCAAGCTGAACCAGAAGCGCTGGGACGCGCGCGGCGAATACCGTTTCGACAGCGGGCCCTTCTCGGCCCTTCGCGGCTCCTACGGCCATGCCGACTATACTCACACCGAGTTCGAGGCCGTGGGCGAGCCGGGCACCATCTTCAACTCCGACGGCTGGGAAGGCCGTGCGGACCTGATCCAGCGCGAACGCAACGGCTGGAACGGCGCCGTCGGGGTTCAGGCCCTGTCGCGCAACTTTGAAGCCATCGGCGAGGAGGCCTTCGTGCCCAGCGTCAAGATCGACGAACTGGGCCTCTATACGGTGCAGCGCCTGGACCTCGGCAACCATGGTTTCGAGGGCGGCCTGCGTTATGACCGGCGCGAACTCAGCGGCACGCCCATAGGGGGCGCGAGCGAAGTCACGCGCGAATTCGACAACTGGTCGGCGTCCGCCGCCGCCTTCATCCGCCCGACCGCCGGCCTGTTCCTGGGCCTAAGCCTGGCCCACAACGAGCGCGCGCCCAGCGAGGTCGAACTGTTCGCCGATGGCGTTCACATCGCCACCGCCGCCTACGAGACCGGCGACCTGACGCTGAACTCCGAGAAGGTGACGACGCTGGAAGGCACCGCCCACTATGATCGCGGCCGGTTCACCGGCGATCTGCACGTCTATCACTCCTGGTACAACGGTTTCATCGACGAACGGCCAACGGGCAACCAGTTCTATTTCGAGGAAGAGGACGACTTCTTCCCCATCTATCGGTTCGTCCAGACTGACGCCAAATTCTATGGCTTCGAGCTGGAAGGCGCCTATGCGCTTTGGCAGGACGGCGATCGCAAACTGTCGCTGGAAGGCGCGGCCGACTATGTCCACGCCCAGACGGACTTCGGCCCTGCCGCGCGGATCCCGCCCTACTCCGTCACCGGACGCCTGGCCTGGACATCGACCAGGTTCGACGCCAGCGCCGAGGTTCGCCATGTCGGAGAGCAGGATCGGGTCGCCAACGAGTTCGAACTGCCGACCGACGACTATACCCTGGTCAACGCCTCGGTCGCCGTCCGTCCCTTCGCCCAGCAGAACGTCACCCTGTTCGCCGAGGCGCGGAACCTGACGGACGAGGAAGCCCGCGAACACGTGTCCTTCCTCAAGGACATCGCCCCTCTGCCGGGGCGCAATCTTCGGGTCGGCGTCGCCTACCGCTTCTGACAAACATCGAGAGCCTTCGGCGCAGCCTTGGTTGCGCCGAAAGCTCGCACGCGTCGGCGAACGCGAACCGCCTCCGTGCGTTGATCGCCCATGACCAAAAAAGAACCTCGCAGAGTCCCGATCGGCTATGAAGACCGGCCCGACAAGCCGACACGCGGCGCCTTTCGCATCACGGCCCTCGCCATCGCGGCCGCAGCCGTCGTCTTCCTGACGCTGATCGCGGTCGTCGTCACGCGAAGCGGCGGGATCTAAGGGGCTCAAGGCCTTCCGACCCGTGTCAGGGCGCGGCTTGCTGCACGTCCTTTCCAAGCGCTTGAACGTTTCGCCAGCCGGCGAAGTCGCCAGCCCGCGCAACCCCGCAGCCACTGGCCGCGAGGCTCTACTGCGGACCGCGAGAGATGATTGACTTGAACACCGCCACTGCGGCCGAACTCGATGGCGTTGAACTTTTGCGTGGCCATGGGTTTGAGATCGTCCGCTATCGTGAAGAACGCGGTTTGTTCACCAGCCTTCGCCAACTCGACGAAGTGCCGGGTCTGGCCCAGAAAACGGATGGCGTCGAAGCGCACCTTTACGTCGAATCTGGTGACGCCAGCTAGGCGATGTCTTCATTAGAGCGGCGACCATAACCACGGTAGTGTGACGCTTTGAGAGATGCCGCGATATGAACCCTTGGTATTAGCTGGGCTCCCGAGTTGGTTAAATCGCCACGCACCCCCAACCCGACAGCATAAAGCCCCACGGCTTTGTGCGGTGGGGCTTCAAGGTGTTTTGGGTGCGGGAGTAGGATTTGAACCTACGACCTTCAGGTTATGAGCCTGACGAGCTACCGGGCTGCTCCATCCCGCGGCAAACGGTAGTGTATCGTGAAGGAAGAGCGGTTCGAGAAGGACCGCGACTGCGGTTTTTGTTCATCATCGGCTGTCCGCCTGGTAGACCCGGCGGCGACCTACTCTCCCGCGCCTTGAGACGAAGTACCATTGGCTCTGGAGGGCTTAACGACCGAGTTCGGAATGGGATCGGGTGGGGAACCTCCGACATAGCCACCAGGTCAACCAGGGGGACAGCGGATGATGAGAAGACATTGTCTGCGATCGTTCTGGTCTGAACGATCATCGAATGAGTTTTGCTGAGAAACGATCAAACCGATCGGATTATTAGTACCAGTAAGCTTCATGGGTCGCCCCACTTCCACACCTGGCCTATCAACGTGGTAGTCTTCCACGATCCTCAGCGAAGCCTTGTTTTGAGGTTAGTTTCCCGCTTAGATGCTTTCAGCGGTTATCTATTCCATACTTAGCTACCCTGCTGCACAGCTGGCGCCATGACAGGTACACCAGAGGTATGTCCATCCCGGTCCTCTCGTACTAGGGACAGATCCTCTCAAGCTTCGAACACCCACGGCAGATAGGGACCAAACTGTCTCACGACGTTCTGAACCCAGCTCACGTACCACTTTAAATGGCGAACAGCCATACCCTTGGGACCTGCTCCAGCCCCAGGATGTGATGAGCCGACATCGAGGTGCCAAACTTTGCCGTCGATATGGACTCTTGGGCAAAATCAGCCTGTTATCCCTAGAGTACCTTTTATCCGTTGAGCGATGGCCCTTCCACTCGGGACCACCGGATCACTATGGCCGACTTTCGTCTCTGCTCGACTTGTCAGTCTCGCAGTCAGGCGGGCTTATGCCATTGCACTCGACGACCGATTTCCGACCGGTCTGAGCCCACCATCGCGCGCCTCCGTTACACTTTAGGAGGCGACCGCCCCAGTCAAACTACCCACCACGCCATGTCCCGGGACCGGATAACGGCCCTCGGTTAGACGTCAACGACAGTAAGGGTGGTATTTCAAGGACGACTCCACCAGAGCTGGCGCCCCGGTTTCATAGTCTCCCACCTATCCTACACATACGGTCGCTAACGCCAAGGCGAAGCTATAGTAAAGGTTCATAGGGTCTTTCCGTCTGACCGCGGGAACCCCGCATCTTCACGGGGAATTCAATTTCACTGAGCCTATGCTGGAGACAGTGGGGAAGTCGTTACGCCATTCGTGCAGGTCGGAACTTACCCGACAAGGAATTTCGCTACCTTAGGACCGTTATAGTTACGGCCGCCGTTTACCTGGGCTTCAGTTCGACGCTTTCACATCTCCCTTTAACCTTCAGGCACCGGGCAGGCGTCAGACCCTATACGTCGCATTGCTGCTTCGCAGAGCCCTGTGTTTTTGCTAAACAGTCGCTACCCCCTGGCTTGTGCCACTCAGTCCTGCTTGCGCAAGGTGAGTCACGCTTATTCCGAAGTTACGCGTGCAATTTGCCGAGTTCCTTCAGCATAGTTCTCTCAAACGCCTTGGTATGCTCTACCTGACCACCTGTGTCGGTTTCGGGTACGGTCTCTGCTGGAGTTATTTCCTGGGACAACGCCCCCGCACACACAATCCAATAAGTGGGTACGAGTTAAGCCATCCGTCACTTCCAGCTGGTGCAGGAATATTTACCTGCTTCCCATCGACTACGCTTTTCAGCCTCGCCTTAGGGGCCGACTAACCCTGCGCAGATTAGCTTTACGCAGGAACCCTTGGTCTTTCGGCGAGAGTGTCTCTCACACTCTTATCGTTACTCATGTCAGCATTCTCACTTCCGATACCTCCAGCCAGGCTCACGCCTGACCTTCACCGGCCTACGGAACGCTCCGCTACCGCTTGCAGTAAACTGCAAACCCATATCTTCGGCGCACGGCTTGAGCCCCGTTACATTTTCCGCGCAGGATCGCTTGATCAGTGAGCTGTTACGCTTTCTTTAAAGGATGGCTGCTTCTAAGCCAACCTCCTGATTGTCAAAGCAATCCCACATCGTTTCCCACTTAGCCGTGACTTGGGGGCCTTAGATGATGGTTAGGGTTGTTTCCCTTTTCACGACGGACGTTAGCACCCGCCGTGTGTCTGCCCGATAGTTCTCTTGGGTATTCGGAGTTTGGTTAGTATTGGTACCGCTCGCGCAGCCCGCAACCATCCAGTGCTCTACCCCCCAAGGAATTCGTCGGACGCTCTACCTAAATAGATTTCGCGGAGAACCAGCTATGTCCAGGTTTGATTGGCCTTTCACCCCTATCCACAAGTCATCCCAGAATTTTTCAACATTCACGGGTTCGGTCCTCCAGTTGGTGTTACCCAACCTTCAACCTGCTCATGGATAGATCACCTGGTTTCGGGTCGTCATACGTCGAACTTAGCGCCCTATTCAGACTCGCTTTCGCTGCGCCTACACCTAACGGCTTAAGCTTGCTCGACACATGAAGTCGCTGACCCATTATACAAAAGGTACGCCGTCACCGCGCTTGGCGGCTCCGACTGCTTGTAGGCTTCCGATTTCAGGATCTGTTTCACTCCCCTTGTCGGGGTGCTTTTCACCTTTCCCTCACGGTACTTGTTCACTATCGGTCGTAGAGGAGTACTTAGGCTTGGAGGGTGGTCCCCCCATGTTCAGACAGGATTTCACGTGTCCCGCCCTACTCGAGTCTCTTGCTGTTTGATGACTACGGGGCTTTCACCCACTATGGCCGACCTTTCCAGATCGTTCGTCTTTATTTCACAAGAGCACTGGCCTGGTCCCGGTTCGCTCGCCACTACTACGGGAGTCTCGGTTGATGTCCTTTCCTCCGGGTACTGAGATGTTTCAGTTCCCCGGGTTCGCTTAATGAAGCCTATGTATTCAGCTCATTATACCTTTCAACAATCCGCCAATCGCTGCCCCGAAGAGCAGAGTTGGAAGACTGTAAAGGTGGGTTTCCCCATTCGGAAATAACCGGATCAAAGGGTGCTAGCGCCTCCCCGGTTCTTATCGCAGCTTGCCACGTCCTTCATCGCCTCTCTACGCCAAGGCATCCGTCAGAAGCCCTTCAACGTTTGATCGTTTCTCAGCAAAACTCATGCTTGGTTTATTCCGCCCGACTGGAAAGATGCCGGGGGACCAAGCCTGATTTTTGTCAGACAATGTCTTCTTCTCGAACAGGACCTAAAAGCTCAGGGGAGCCGGTCACGTTCTTCCTTTACGATATCAATGCACGCCAACCCGAAGGCCGACGGCAAACTTGAATGCGATCACAAGATCCTGGTGGAGCCAGACGGAGTCGAACCGACGACATCCTGCTTGCAAAGCAGGCGCTCTACCAACTGAGCTATGGCCCCTTCTCAGGGTGTAGCCAGGAGAGCTGTCGACGATACTGCCATGAGCTGGAGTCCAGCAGGGCTGGTAGGCCCGGGCAGACTCGAACTGCCGACCTTACGCTTATCAGGCGTACGCTCTAACCACCTGAGCTACGGGCCTATGGCAGCGACAGCCGGGTCATAAACACCCAGGCTCGCGATCGCGTCACCAACTCAACGACCCGTATGGTCGAGGCGTCGATGACGAAAGTGGAAAGAGAAACGGAGACGGCGGCGTTCCGCCGTTTAGTGGAGCCTCAATAGACAGTCTCGTGAGAGACGGCCTGGAGAAGCATCCTTAGAAAGGAGGTGATCCAGCCGCAGGTTCCCCTACGGCTACCTTGTTACGACTTCACCCCAGTCGCTGACCCTACCGTGGTCGCCTGCCTCCTTGCGGTCAGCGCAGCGCCTTCGGGTAGAACCAACTCCCATGGTGTGACGGGCGGTGTGTACAAGGCCCGGGAACGTATTCACCGCGGCATGCTGATCCGCGATTACTAGCGATTCCAACTTCATGCCCTCGAGTTGCAGAGGACAATCCGAACTGAGACGACTTTTAAGGATTAACCCTCTGTAGTCGCCATTGTAGCACGTGTGTAGCCCACCCTGTAAGGGCCATGAGGACTTGACGTCATCCCCACCTTCCTCCGGCTTAGCACCGGCAGTCCCATTAGAGTTCCCAACTAAATGATGGCAACTAATGGCGAGGGTTGCGCTCGTTGCGGGACTTAACCCAACATCTCACGACACGAGCTGACGACAGCCATGCAGCACCTGTGTCCTAGTCCCCGAAGGGAAAGCCACGTCTCCGTGGCGGTCCAGGCATGTCAAAAGGTGGTAAGGTTCTGCGCGTTGCTTCGAATTAAACCACATGCTCCACCGCTTGTGCGGGCCCCCGTCAATTCCTTTGAGTTTTAATCTTGCGACCGTACTCCCCAGGCGGATTGCTTAATGCGTTAGCTGCGTCACCGAAATGCATGCATCCCGACAACTAGCAATCATCGTTTACGGCGTGGACTACCAGGGTATCTAATCCTGTTTGCTCCCCACGCTTTCGAGCCTCAGCGTCAGTAATGAGCCAGTGTGTCGCCTTCGCCACTGGTGTTCTTCCGAATATCTACGAATTTCACCTCTACACTCGGAGTTCCACACACCTCTCTCATACTCAAGACACCCAGTATCAAAGGCAATTCCGAGGTTGAGCCCCGGGATTTCACCCCTGACTTAAATGTCCGCCTACGCTCCCTTTACGCCCAGTAATTCCGAGCAACGCTAGCCCCCTTCGTATTACCGCGGCTGCTGGCACGAAGTTAGCCGGGGCTTCTTCTCCGGGTACCGTCATTATCGTCCCCGGTGAAAGAATTTTACAATCCTAAGACCTTCATCATTCACGCGGCATGGCTGCGTCAGGCTTTCGCCCATTGCGCAAGATTCCCCACTGCTGCCTCCCGTAGGAGTTTGGGCCGTGTCTCAGTCCCAATGTGGCTGATCACCCTCTCAGACCAGCTACTGATCGTCGCCTTGGTGAGCCTTTACCTCACCAACTAGCTAATCAGACGCGGGCCGCTCTAAAGGCGATAAATCTTTCCCCCGAAGGGCACATTCGGTATTAGCACAAGTTTCCCTGAGTTATTCCGAACCTAAAGGCACGTTCCCACGTGTTACTCACCCGTCCGCCACTAACTCCGAAGAGTTCGTTCGACTTGCATGTGTTAGGCCTGCCGCCAGCGTTCGCTCTGAGCCAGGATCAAACTCTCAGGTTGAGTTGACTTCTGACCTAAGCATCGGACCGACCGAAGTCGTCCTTGGCATTAGTTCTACGTATTTTATTGACGAGTTCCCACGTCATCGATCCGAAGACCGACGCATGGTATCTTTTCAAAAAGACCGCAGATAGTCAGTGTCGTATGATAGTCTCTGAGGACTATCGCAAGAACACCGCCGCCTGCGTTTCTCTTTCCAAATCAACAATGTCAAAGACCCTGGAACCTCCGAAGAGGCCCGACCGTTTAACGCCGTGTCGTCGGCGGAGGCGGCGATTTAGAGAACCGCAAACCCCGTGTCAACCGCTCTTTTCAGAGATCTTTCGGAGAGAAGAGCGAACCCTTCAGACCGCAAGAAACCACCGGAGGAAAGCGAGGCTTACCTCTAAAAACCCGTCGGCGATTCGATTGGAGCGCGGAACCTAGTGAAACCAACCGATGAAAGCAAGAAGTTTTTCGCTTCTTTCTTCCGTGGGACCCTGGAGATCTGCACCCCCGCGGCCCCGTCGGCCGGCCCGTTTCCGAGCGAGGCGGCTCTATACGGAGAGGCGGATTTGTCAGCAAGCGGATTCTGACACGAGAGGGGAAGTTTCTCGCAGATTCATGATCGTCGATCAGGGATCGTAGTCCTTGAGCCTTTTTGAAGCTCGTAGATTCAGGCGTTTCGCCTTCTCAGGCCCCGCCGAGACGCGACATCAGTTCTGGATCCTGCTCAGAGGCCGCGACCTCAGCATCGAAGGCGCGCTGGGCATCCGACTCTTCCCTAAAGGTCGCCGGCTCGGACAGCCGCAGGCTTGAGACCGCGTAGATATCGCCCTTCTGCTCGAGCGTGACGCCGCTGCGGGCGTGGAGAATGCGGGCGTCCATCGTCATTGGGCTGGTCTCCTGTTCAGATGCAGAACGCACCAATCGGCCGGATGGCTCTCCTCAATCGCCAGAAAAGCCGTCGACGAGGCGCAAGCGCAGCTCTTCGTCATTAAGGCCGTGCACGACGATCATCTTAGAGCGCGACTGTGCGCCGTGTCCGACGCTGACCGCCGACTTGGGGACGCCAAGGCTTTTGGCCAGCAGCCGGATCAGGGCGTCGTTGGCCTCTCCCTCGATCGGGCGGGCCCGGACGCGCACCTTGAGGAGCGGTCGTCCCTCGGCGTCGCTCATCCAGCCGTCGATGCGGTTGACCGCAGCGCCGGGCTGCAGCCTTACAGGCAAATTCGCCATACGCTCTTCTGCGGGCAAGAAAAAGGGCGCGGCTCCGATCGGCGCCGCGCCCTCTTCAGATCGATTCGACCTGGGCCTAGCCCAGGGCGGCCATTAGTTCCGGCACGACCGTCTTGTAGTCGCCGACCAGACCATAGTCCGCGACCTGGAAGATCGGGGCGTCCGCATCCTTGTTGATGGCGACGATGGTCTTGGAGTCCTTCATCCCGGCCAGGTGCTGAATGGCGCCCGAGATGCCGATGGCGATGTAGAGCGCCGGGGCGACCACCTTGCCGGTCTGACCGACCTGATAGTCGTTGGGCGCATAGCCGGCGTCGACCGCTGCGCGCGAGGCGCCGATGGCGGCGCCCAGCTTATCGGCGAGCGGCTCCATCACGGCATGGAACTCGTCCGCCGAGCCCAGGGCGCGACCGCCCGAGACGATGATCTTGGCGGCGCCCAGTTCGGGCCGGTCCGACTTGACCATTTCCTCGGACACGAAGGCCGTCTTAGGCGCATCGGCGCCGGCGACGCTCTCGACCGGGGCCGAACCGCCATCAGCAGCGGCCGCGAAGGCGGTCGGTCGCACCGTGATCACCTTCTTGGCGTCCGACGACTGGATCGTCTCCAGCGCATTGCCGGCATAGATGGGGCGCACGAAGGTATCGGCCGACACCACCTCGATGATGTCCGAGATCGGCGCGACATCCAGCTTGGCGGCCAAACGCGGGGCGAAATTCTTCCCGTCCGTGGTCGCCGGCGTCAGGATGGCGTCGTAGCCCCCGGCCAGCGGCAGGACGGTCGCTTCGACCGCCTCGGCCAGCATCTTGCCCAGACCGGCGCTCTCGGCCAGCAGCACCTTGCGGACGCCGGCGATCTTGGCGGCGCTATCGGCGGCGGCCTGCGCCCCCTGCCCCAGAACCAGGACATCCACATCGGACGAGAGGCCCAGCGCGGCGGTCACGGTCTTGTGGGTGGTGTCGCGAACGGTCGAACCGTCGTGATCGGCGATGACGAGGACAGCCATATTACAGCGCTCCCGCAGACTTGAGCTTGGAAACCAGTTCGGCCGCATCGGCCACCTTGACGCCGGCCGACCGCTTGGGCGGCTCGGTGACCTTGATGACCTTCAGGCGGTCGGCGACATCGACGCCGTAGTCGGCGGCCGCCTTCATGGCGATCTCCTTCTTCTTGGCCTTCATGATGTTCGGCAGGGAGGCGTACCGCGGCGTGTTCAGCCGCAGGTCCACCGTCACCACCGCCGGCAGTTCGGCGGCGATCGTCTGCAGACCACCATCGACCTCGCGCGTGACCGTGGCTTTTCCGCCGTTGATCGCCAGTTTCCCGGCGAAGGTCGCCTGGGGCCAGTCCAGCAGGGCGGCCAGCATCTGGCCGACCGCGTTGTTGTCACCGTCGATCGACTGTTTGCCCATCAGGACCAGGTCGGGCTTTTCTTCCTCGACCACCGCCTTCAGCAGCTTGGCGACCGCCAGCGGCTCCAGGTCCGTATCCGACTGGATCAGCACGCCCCGATCCGCGCCCATGGCCAGCGCCGTGCGGATGGTTTCCTGCGCCTGGGTGACGCCGATGGAGACCACGACGATTTCCGTCGCGGTGCCGGCGGCATGGTGTTCCTTGCCTTCCTTCAGACGAACCGCCTCTTCGACAGCGATCTCGTCGAAGGGGTTCATGCTCATCTTGACGTTGGCCAGATCGACGCCCGACTGATCCGCCTTGACGCGGGCCTTGACGTTATAGTCGATCACCCGTTTGACGGGGACGAGTACCTTCATGGGTCTATCCGTGAAATCGCCTGAATGTGTGGGCAGGACATGGAGCGGTCGCGAAGGCCTGTCAACGTAACGTGGGGTCAAGCTGCGGCTTCGATCCCTATCCAACGGACCACGAGATGAAGCGTTTCCTGACCTTTCCCCGCCTGGCGATGATCTTCTTCGGCCTGTTCGGCGTCACCGTCGTCGGGATTTTCGCCTTGCAGGACTATTGGGTCGCGCCCGGCAAACGCTGCGAGGCGGCGGGCAAATGGTACGATATGGAAAGCCGCATCTGCGCCCAGCCCATCTCCATCGCCCAGATCACCGGCCGCCCCAATGGCGTGTCGCGCGCCGAGGCTTCGGCCGAGAAGAACCGCGAGTTGGTTCGGATCGAACAGGATCTCGCCGCCCAGGGTCGCGCCCGCGCCGCAGAGGCCGAGCGTCAGAAAGCCGCACTGGCGGCGGCGCGTCCCGCCGCCTGACCGGTTTCGCCTAGCGGGTCGCGCCGGGCTTCCATTTGATGTCGCTGGCGCCGTTGGCGTTGGCGCGTCGAGCAGCGACGAACAGATGGTCGGACAGGCGGTTCAGATATTTGACCGCCTCGACGTTCACGGTCTCGCCGTTTTCGATCAGACGCACCGCCTCGCGTTCGGCCCGTCGGCAGACGGTGCGCGCGACATGCAGATGGGCCGACAAGGGCGCACCGCCCGGCAGGATGAAGCTGTCGAGCGCCTTCAGGCTCTCGTTCATCCAGTCGATTTCCTGCTCCAGCCGCGCAACCTGGCTCTCGACGATGCGCAAGGCTTCCCAGGCTGGCGGCGGGTCCAGAGGCGTGGCCAGATCGGCGCCCAGGTCGAACAGCTCATTCTGGATCCGGCCCAGCATGGCGTCGATCCGGTCGTTCTGACCGCTGTTCAGCCGGGCGACTCCGATCACCGCGTTCAGCTCATCCACCGCGCCATAGGCCTCGACCCGGGCATCGCTCTTGGACACCGGCGCGCCGGACGCCAGCCGCGTGCGACCGTCATCGCCCGTGCGGGTGTAGATCTTGTTCAGAGTCACCATGATCAGGCCCCCTGCGTCGCCTTCCACAACATGCCGACGACCAGCAGGATGACGGCGACCGCCTGAAGCCCGACGCGCAGCCGCATCAGCTTGTTGGAATGGCTGCGCGCATACTCTCCGCCCCGGAACAGCGAATAGAGGCCGAAGCCCAGGGTGATCGTCACGGCCAGGATCGCGAGGATGATCAGAATGTCGAAAATCTGCATGCCGTCGTTCTAGACCCGGATTGTCGTCGCGCGCCAGCGCAGCGCTCAAAGCCGTTGCCCGGCGCGCAGGCAGAACGGCAGAAACTCGCCGACCGCAGATATTTTATTTTCCGAGCTAAGCCATTTGGTGACGATTGTTGGCGTAACGTCAGCGCCATGACTGATCGCGCCGTCCGCAACCTGGAGCATCTCAAGAGCTCTGCCTCTACCGCTCGCGTGCTGAATTTGCTGCGCGTGTGGGAGGAGAACGGCGACAGCGCGCCCGATGGCGCCGTGCGCAATCCCGACTGGGCGGCGCGTCCGATCTTCCTTACGGCGGCGCTGAACCGCGCCCTGATCATCAAACATCGTCTCCGGCGCAACGAGACTGATCTGTTCACCGGCCGACGCCAGGTCGCGACCAAGGTCGTCATCCCTATCGACGATGCGGACCTGAAGACCGGCGGCCGATATGTCTTCGTCAATCAGATCGGCTTCGAGCGGATGATGATGGAGGCGTTCGGCGTGGCGCCCAACCATCCCGATATCGACACCCTGCGCCTGATCGACAAACTGCCGTCTCTGGACCCCTTTTTGCTGCGCGAACAGTTGCGCCGCGGCGGCCTGGACCCCTCGCCCTGCTACTTCTCGATCAGCGACAGTGATCTTCAGCGCATGCTGGCCTTCGTCCGCAGCGAGATCGAGCCGCTGGTGACGCTGAGCCTGGGCGCGGATACGGTAGCTGTAAATTCGGATTCCGCCGGGCGGATGGCGTCCAAGATTCTGTCAAACACGCCCGGTGATCAGCTGGACGCCCTGAGACTGACGCTGCGCCTGGCGCCCGAACAGTATCAGGAGGGCGTCTTCTGCTGGAAGGGCTTCCTCTATTACAAGTGGACGCTCGCCGCCTTGCTGGGCGAGGTCGCCGGCGTCGCCGAGGCGGTGCGTACGATCAAGCCCGTCGGCAAGGTCGATCGTGCCGCCAAGGAATATCTGGCGCGCAGCCGCGATGTCCTGCGCGGCCGCATCATCAAGACGTGCGACGAAGTCAGCAGAACCCTGCGCGTCTATGACGACGCCTACGCCAAATTGACCCAGGAAGGCCGCCCTATCGCTTTCCGTGATTTCCTTCTGGACGCCCCGTCCATGTTCGCAAAGCTGGGCGACCAGCTGGGCGCCGTTCAGCACATCGTCAGCTACTGGCGTTTCCGCTTCAGCTCCTCCGCCGCTCCGGTGAACGTCGAGGAGCTGATGGACATCTTCATGGACTTCGAAACCGGCCTGCTCGGCCGCGGCGAACTCCCCGACGACATCGGCATGATCGCCGCCTAGCCCGATCCTAGTGCGCTGCGTCCCAATTCGACGCCGCGCGGGCATCCACCACCAGCGGCACGGTCAGGGCGACCGCTGGATCTGACGCATTTTCCATCACGCGTTTGATGACGGCGATGGCGCGCTCGGCCTCGGCTTCCGGCGCCTCGAACACCAGTTCGTCGTGGACCTGAAGCAGCATGCGCGTAGCAAGGCCCGCTTCGGTCAGGGCGGCGGGCATGCGGATCATGGCGCGGCGGATGATGTCGGCGGCCGCGCCCTGGATCGGGGCGTTGATGGCGGCGCGCTCGCCGAACTGGCGCTCGGCGCCGGACTTGGAGTGGATGGCCGGGATGTGGATGCGGCGGCCGAAGACGGTCGAGACGAAGCCGGTCTGGCGCACCTCGGCCTTGGTCTTGTCCATATAGGCGCGGATGCCGGGGAATCGTTCGAAATAGGTCTTGATATAGGCCCCCGCCTCGCCCTGATCGATGCCCAGCTGGTTGGCCAGGCCGAAGGCCGAAATGCCGTAGACGATGCCGAAGTTGATCGCCTTGGCGCGCCGGCGGGTCTCGGACGGCATGCCCTCGACCGGCACGCCGAACATCTCGGACGCCGTCGCCGCGTGAATATCCAGTCCCGCCTTGAAGGCGCGCTTCAGCTCGGGGATGTCGCCGATATGGGCCAGAAGGCGCAGCTCGATCTGGCTGTAGTCGGCGCTGATCAGGACATTGCCGGGCGCGGCGATGAAGGCCTGGCGAATTTCGCGGCCTGTCTCGGTGCGGATCGGGATATTCTGCAGATTGGGATCGCTGGACGCTAGACGACCCGTGGTGGCGGCGGCCAGTTGATAGCTTGTGTGCACCCGGTCGGTCTTGGGGTCGGCGGCGGCGGTCAGGGCGTCGGTATAGGTGCCCTTCAGCTTGGACAGCTGGCGCCAGTCCAGGATCGTGCGCGGCAGATCGTGGCTGAGCGCCAACTCCTCCAGCACGCTGGCGTCGGTGCCCCACTGCCCTGAGGCGGTCTTCTTGCCGCCCGGCAGGTTCAGTTCGCCGAACAGAATCTCGCCGATCTGGCGCGGCGAGCCGATATTGAAGGGCCGCCCGGCGATCTCATGAGCCTGGGCCTCCAGCTCGGCCATGCGCAGGCCGAACTCGCTGGACAGCCGCTTCAGCCGGTCGGGGTCGATGCGAACCCCGTTCAGCTCCATGTCCGCCAGCACCGTCGGCATGCTGCGTTCCAACGTCTCATAAACGGTGGACAGGCCCTCACGCGCCAGCCGGGGTTTCAGGATCCGCCAAAGCCGCAGGGTCACATCCGCATCCTCGGCGGCATATTCCGAGGCCGGCTTCAGCGCGACGTGCTTGAAGGATTTCTGGCTCTTGCCGGTCCCCGCCACGCTCTTGAACGGAATCGGCTCGTGACCCAGGTGCAGGCGCGCCAACTCGTCCATGCCGTGCCCGTGAAGCCCGCCCTCCAGTACATAGGACATCAGCATCGTGTCGTCATAGGGCGCGACGCGGATGCCCCGACGCGCCATGACGGCGATGTCGTATTTGGCGTTCTGAAGCACCTTCAGGACCGACGGGTCTTCCAGCAACGTCTTCAGCTTGGCCAGGGTCGTGGGCTTGTCCAGCTGATGGATCGGCTCGGGCGCCTCGCCCGCTTCGCCAAACAAGCCGCCCTCGCCGGCCTGCGGCTCGTGCTCGTGCGTTAGGGGGATGTAGCAGGCCTCGTTCGGCCCCACCGCCAGCGACACGCCGCACAGGCCCGCATGGGTCGCCGACAGCGTATCCGTCTCAGTGTCGAAGCCGACAACGCCGACCTCGGTCGCGCGCGCGATCCAGCGATCCAGCGCCTCCTCGGTCTGGACGCATTCGTAGGCCGCGTGATCGAAGGTCTGAACCTCGGCGGGGCCTTCGACGACCTGGCCGTAGCGAGGGGTGGCGACCGGCGCGTTCAGGTTCGGCGCGCGTTTGGGCGCAAAGGCGGAAACGTCGCTGGGCCCGGCCTTGCCGTCGCCGACGCGGCGCTGAAGCGAGCGGAACTCCATCGTCTCCAAAAAGGCCGACAGGATCGCGGGATCGGGATCGCGCACGGCGAAATCCTCGATCGCCTCAGGCGCCGGCGCATCGCAGGTCAGTCGCACCAGTTCGCGCGACAGACGAATCTGGTCGGCGAAGTCGATCAGAGTCTGGCGGCGCTTTGGCTGTTTGATCTCGCCGGCGTTGGCCAGCAGGGTGTCCAGATCGCCGTATTCGTCCAGCAGCTGCGCCGCCGTCTTCGGTCCGATGCCTGGCGCGCCGGGGACGTTGTCGACGCTGTCGCCGATCAGGGCCTGCAGATCGACCATCTTCTCGGGGCCGACGCCGAACTTTTCGAAGACCTCAGGCTCGGCCAGACGCCGGTCCTTCATCGGATCCCACATCACCACGCCGCCGCCGATCAGCTGCATCAGATCCTTGTCCGACGAGACGATCACCGCCTCACCGCCCGCATCTCGCGCCTTGCAGGCGTAGGTGGCGATCAGGTCGTCGGCCTCATAGCCGGGCAGTTCGACGCAATGCACACCGAACGCCGCCGTCGCCTCGCGCACCAGCGGAAACTGCGGGACCAGATCCTCGGGCGGCGGCGGGCGATGGGCCTTGTACTGATCGTACAGGGTGTTGCGGAACGTCTTTTCCGAGTGGTCGAAGATGGCCACCAGATGGGTCGGGCCATCCGCGCCCTTCATGTCCTTCAGCAGCTTCCACAACATGTTGCAGTAGCCCTGGACCGCGCCGACCGGCAGGCCGTCGGACTTGCGCGTCAGAGGCGGCAGGGCATGATAGGCGCGAAAGATGTAGGCCGAGGCGTCGATCATCCACAGCCGCAGCGCAGGGCCGTCCTGCGTCATCGGGCGTTCGGTCTCTGGATTTTCGGGCGCGGTCGTCTCGGTCATGGCCGGAACATAGGGCTCCAACGCCCCCGCGTCAGCGTCAGAATTCAGTCCAGCTCGATCCCGGATCGCGTTGACCCGGCTGGGCCTGCTGCTGGCCCCAGGACACGACCATGAAGGCCTTGTGGCTGCGGATGCGATAGGTGCCGATCATCGGCATGACGGCGCCCAGCGGCGCACCGGTCTTGGCTTCGTAGAGGAAGCCGGAAAACTCGGCGACCCCGACCCGGTCCCGGTGGCTGTAGACCGACAGTTCCGGCAGGGAGACGACGTTGAAGGTCTCGTTGATCGGGATCCGCATCTCGGGAATGCCGAAGACGCGCCGCATCTGCTCCAGCGACAGGGCGCCGGCGCGGATTTCGAACACGGCGTTCGCCTCGTCCTTGTTGCGGGCCAGGCTGAAACCGGCGTCCGAGATCGCGCCGCGGATCGCGCTGACGGCGTAGCGGGTGCCCTCGCCCTGGAAATAGGCGTCGTCGATGAAGACCGAAGCGCCCGTCGGCAGCGGCAGGACCAGCCCCTCGACCGCCCGGTCCGAGGCGCGCGCCAAGAGCAGCTGCTCCGTCGCCGTGCGGCCGGTGTTGCTTTCGGTGGTCGAGGCGCAGGCCGACAGCACGACCGCCGCAACCGTCAGCAGAGCCGCCGTCCGCGCCGTCATCACCAGGCGCCGACGTTCGGCATGGAGGCCCAAGGCTCGGCCGGCGCCAGCGGCGCGCCTTCCTGAAGCAGTTCGATGGAGATGCCGTCGGGCGAGCGGACGAAAGCCATGTGGCCGTCGCGCGGCGGACGGTTGATCGTCACACCGCCGTCCATCAGCTTCTGGCAGGCGGCGTAGATGTCATCGACCTTATAAGCCAGGTGACCGAAGTTGCGGCCACCCTGATATTCTTCCGGATCCCAGTTGAAGGTCAGCTCGACCTCGGGGCAGCGTTCCGCCGCCGACTGTTCCAGATTTTTGGGCGCGGCAAGAAACACGAGCGTGAACCGACCCGCCTCGTTCTCGGTGCGGCGCACCTCCTGCAGACCCAGAAGGTCGCAATAGAAGTGCAGCGAGGCGTCGATGTCCTTTACCCGGACCATGGTGTGCAGATAGCGCAAGGCTCGTCTCCGTCCGAACAGCGTGTCAGCCGTCTATAGACCCAACCGCCGCGACACCGCGACTGAACTGAGGTTACGGTCTCAGTGGGCCTCGGGTGCGCGGGCCGCGGGGCTCAGATATTCGTTCTCGTCGTGGGCGTGGGCCGACAGGACGAAACGCCGGTCGCAATAGCCGCACTCGATGAAGTCGTCCTCGCCCATGTCCATATAGACCAGCGGATGCCCCAGCGCCCCGCCGCCGCCGTCGCAGGCCACGCGTTTGGTCGAGACGACGATCTCTTCGGGCGGCGGGATGATGGCGTCGGAATGGCGGGGAGGCATGGTCCGGTCCGGGTCTGAAAGGCTTGCGGGCTTCCTAGGCGGACCGGCCCCGAAGGTCAAACCTCGCTGGGCGCCCCCGGGCGACGGCCCAGAAGACGGTTCAGCATCGCCTTGCGCTTCTTGAACAGCGTCAGGCCCAGACAGGCCGCGCCGACCCACAGACCGATCTCTCCGATCAGCAGCAGGGTGGCGCCGGCGATGGCGGCATGCGTCATCTCGATCTGATCGGTCTTGCCCGCCAGCAGCGCCAGTCCTCCACCGATGTAGCCGATGGCGCAGACCGCCATGGCGACGAAGCCGATCAGGCGGGTGCGGGTCAGAGGCGTCTTGGCTTTTTGAACGGGGATCATGGCGGTCTCCATCAAGTTCAGTTGTCTTTATGACAAGCAAGCTAGACACGCGAAATACTCAAGTCAAGCGTCATTGACACATGGACAGGCCTGCTTGTCTAACACGGTTGGTTAGACAGGTTGGCGATTGCGGTCCCTCGCCCTACCTATGCCGCTCGCCGTCCCGTCCGAGTAAATAACCGACCATGTCTGAGACCCCTGCCCTGCCCGACAACGCCATCGAGGTGCGGGGACTGAAGAAGACCTATGCCGGGTCCAAGAAGGCTGCCCCCAAGACGGCCCTGCGCGGCGTCGATCTGGTCATTCCGCGCGGCTCGGTTTTCGGCCTGCTGGGCCCGAACGGCGCCGGCAAGTCGACCCTGATCAACATCCTGGCCGGGGTGGTGAAGAAGTCCGAAGGCTCGGTGACCATCTGGGGCCGGGACATCGACAAGGAGCCGCGCGACGCCGCCGCCGCTCTAGGTGTTGTGCCGCAGGAGATCGTCGCCGACGTCTTCTTCACCCCGCGCGAATCGCTGGAAGTGCAGGCGGGCTTTTACGGCGTGCCCAAGGACGAGCGCCGGTCCGACGAACTTCTGGCCGCGCTGGGCCTGTCGGACAAGGCCAACGCCTATGTCCGCGCCCTGTCCGGCGGCATGAAGCGCCGCCTGATGGTGGCCAAGGCCCTGGTCCACAATCCGCCCATCCTGATCCTGGACGAGCCGACGGCCGGCGTGGACGTCGAACTGCGTCGCCAGCTGTGGGCCTACGTCCGCCGCATCAACGAAGAGGGGGTGACCATCGTCCTGACCACCCACTATCTCGAAGAGGCCCAGGAGCTTTGCGACACCATCGCCATCGTCAACCGGGGCGAGGTGGTGGCCTGCGAGCCGACGCCGCAACTGCTACGCCGGCTAGACAGCCGCAATGTCGTCGTGACCCCGGAAACGCCACAGGCGACGCCGCCGGTGCTGGCCGGTTTCGAGGTGACGCCTCGTCCGGGCGGTGCCTTCGCGGTCGCCTACAAGAAGGGGCAGTCGTCGGTCGAACAGGTCATCAACGCCGTGCGCGCCGCCGGCGTCACCATCGCCGACATCACCACCGAAGATCCGGACCTGGAGGACGTCTTCCTAGCCCTGACCTACGGCGATGCGTCGCGGGTCGATCCGACCAGGGACTAATCGACCTCGGCCAGGAATTCGAAGATCGCGGCCCTGGCCTCGGCCTCGTCCAGCATGGGCGCGTGGCCGATGCCGGGAACCTCGACATAGGCCATGGTCGGGGCCGCCTTCTTCATCCGCGCGGCGATGTCGGCGCTCAGGAGGTCCGAAACAGCGCCCCGCACCAGCAGCGTCAGCTTCTTCTTCGCCAGCCGCCGGAACATCGGCCACAGGTTCGGGACCAGCGCCTTAGCCCCCGCCGCGCGGATCGGCACGGCGATGTCGGGATCGTAGTCCAGCGCGATCTCACCGTCCGGCTGCTGGCGGAAAATGCGCCGGGCGAAGGCGTCCCAGTCCGCATCCGTATAGTGCGGGAACGCCACCGCATTGATCCGCTTTGCATAGGCCGCCGCATCGGCCCAAGAGCCGATCTCGACGGGCTGACCGCTGTAGGCGGCGATGCGCGCCAGACCTTCCGGCGCCACCTCCGGCCCGATGTCGTTCAAGATGGCCGCGACCACCGCCTTGGGCCGCATCGCCGTCAGCGCCATGGTGATCAACCCGCCCATGGAGGTGCCGATGAAGACCGCTCTATCGATCCCGGCCTGCTCCATCAGGGCCAGAACGTCGCGCGCATAGACGTCGGGCATATAGGTCATGGGGTCGGGCGCACGGTCCGATAGGCCACGTCCACGCACATCCACCGCCAGCACCCGCCGCCCGCTCTGGGCCAAGAGCGGTGCGATGGCTTCGAAATCGGCGCTGTTTCGGGTCAGGCCGTGGATGGCGATCACCGGCGGCCGCGCAGTTCCGGCGGCGGGCGCATAATCCCGCGCAAAGAGAGAGAGGCCATCCGGCGAGGTCCAGCGGCGTTCGACGAATGGATAGGGCGCGCTCATTGGCGATGTCCTCCGATTTTGGCTCAGAGTAATTCACCAGCCGAGGAAATGCGACGCTCGGTCTTAGAGACCGACCACATAGCGGACGAAAGCGTCCAGATCGCCGCCTTCGAAGAGATAGCCCGCCACCCCGGCCCGCTCGCCGGCCTGCAGATCGCGCTTTTGATCGCCGATGATGAAGGACTGGGTCGGATCCAGAGCGTGCTCGGCGATGGCCCGCAGCAACATGCCCGGATTGGGTTTACGATCAGGGTGGTCGGGATGGCGATAGCGCGCCTCGACCGCCTCGGGATGGAAGGGCGCGGAATAGACGGCGTCGATGATCGCCCCCTCTTCGGCCAGTCGCGCGACCAGCAGATCGTTAAAGACGTTCATCGTCTCTTCGCTGAACAGGCCCCGCGCCACGCCCGACTGGTTCGTCACGATCACGGTGCGATAGCCGGCCTGGTTCATCCGCCGCACCGCCGCCGCCGCGCCCGGGATCAGCTTCAGGTCCTCAGGCCGATGCGGATAACCGCTGTCCACTATCAGCACCCCGTCCCGATCCAGAAAGGCGGCGGGCCAGCGGGTCATGCGTCGCTCCGAAGCAATTCAGAAAAGGCGGTCATCAGGTGATAGAGGCTGGACGCAGGCGCTGCCGCATCGTGAGAGCGGCCTTGGGCGTCGTAGCTGTCCACCCATAGACCCGGCACAGCGGTCGCCAGATGCGTGTCGAACACGGCGGCGACCAAGTCTGAAACGCCCGCGTCGCCAAAACTCAACCCCGTGCGGATGGCCTCGGTTTGGGCCCACAGACGCCGCCCGCCATTCAGCGTCTCTCCCGCCGGGCCGATCTCGCGGATGGCGAATCCGTCGCGATAACCCTGCGCTCCCGCCCGACGATGCAGCGCCGTGGCCAGCTCTGAATCTTCCCCGGCTTGTTTCAGCAGCCAGGCCCATTCTTCGAGGTGGCCCGGCTCGATCACGTGACCCGTCGCTGTATCGGCGGACCAGTCCTCAGTGAAATATTCGCGGATCGCGCCGTCGATCAGGAAGCAGTGTTTGCACAGATCCAGCGACACCCGCGCCGCCGCCTCGAACGCCGGATCGGGCGCGATCGCCTGCCAGGCCAGCATGGCCTCCAGCATATGCATGTGGGGATTTTGCCGACGCGGGAGGCGCGGCGGCAGGGCCTCCTCCCATCCTCCCTGCGAAGACGCCATCAACCGGTCGATCGCGGCCAGCGTCTCAAGCGCCAGAGGCCGCGCTCGCGCATCATTCAGGACGCGGTGCGCCGCCGCGAGCGCGAACAGGACGAAGGCCAGGTCGTAGAGATCGGGCGTCTCATCGACCACCACGCCGTCGTCATCGGTCGCCGAGACCCAGAGGCCGTCGTCACGCCGGCGGTCGGCTATCAGTTGATCCAGCCCGGCCTTGGCCACCGCACGGCCCTGCGCCCATCCCAAGGCGGCCGCTTCGCAGAAGACATAGACCTGGCGCGCCTGAACCCGTGTGCGACGACGAAGACCGTTCACCGGCCGGCCGTCGAAATCCAGCTGCTCGAAGAAGCGCCCCTGCGCATCCACGCCCTGCTCGGCCCACAGCGGCAGGGCATGGTCGAACAGCCAGTTCGAGACCCTGGTCCGGGCGGCGGAGAGCGTCGTCATGGCGCTGGCTTAGGACGCAAGCCGACGGGCGCCAAGACCTGTGTGCGGTAGCAAAGGGCAACGCGATGTGACGCCGCGCGATTTGGCCCGCGCGCCCGATCTTGCTAGGACGACCCGACATTCGCGGCCCGCCTGTCCGGCCGCCGCCCCCGATCCCCCGTGGAGAGCGTCCCTCATGATCCCCTTCATCGACCTTCAGGCCCAGCGCCAGCGCCTCGGCGGCAAGATCGAGGCCGCCGTTCAGGAGGCCGTCGTCGGCGGCGCCTGGGTGATGGGGCCGCAGGTTCGCCAGTTCGAGGCAGACCTCGCCGCCTTCGGTCAGGCCAAACACGCCTTGGGCTGCGGCAACGGCACCGACGCCCTGATCCTGCCGTTGATCGCCTGGGGCGTCCGCACCGGCGACGCCGTCTTCTGCCCCAGCTTCACCTTCACGGCCACCGCCGAGGTCGTGCCGTGGCTGGGCGCCTCGCCCGTGTTCGTGGACGTCGACGCTCACACCTACAATATGGACCCGGCCAAGCTCGAGGCGGCCATCGAAGCGGTCAAGGCCGAAGGTCGCCTGACGCCCAAGGTGGTCATCGCCGTCGATCTGTTCGGTCAGCCCGCCGACTATCCCGCCATCCGCGCCATCTGCGACCGCCATGGGCTAAAGCTGATCTCGGATTCGGCGCAGGGCTTCGGCTGCACCCTGAGCGGCGACCATCCGCTGAAGTGGGCCGACGTCACCACGACCAGCTTCTTCCCGGCCAAGCCCCTGGGCTGCTATGGTGATGGCGGTGCGGTGCTGACCAACGACGACGATCTGGCGCAGGAAATGGATTCCCTGCGCGTGCACGGCAAGGTCGTCGCCAAGGACCTGGAGGCCGGCGCCGCCGCCTTCGCCCACGACCCCAAATATCTGGCCATGCGCATCGGCATGAACAGCCGGCTGGATACCATCCAGGCCGCCATCCTGATCGAGAAGCTGAAGGTCTTCGGTCAGGAGATAGAATGGCGCAACCGGATCGCCGCCCGCTACAACGAGTTGCTCGCGTCCCATGTCTCGGCCGTGCCCCACGTCATCGACGGCGGCGTCTCCATCTGGGCGCAGTACACGATCGAGCATGAGGATCGCGACGGTCTGGCCGCGCACCTGAAGGATCACGGCGTGCCCACCGCCGTCTATTATCCGGTGCCCATGCACATGCAGCCGGCCTATCAGCGCTTCCCGCAGGGCGCGGGCGGCCTGCCCGTCACCGAACGGTTGAAGGACCAAGTCCTCAGCCTGCCGATGCACGCCGATCTGGACGAGGCGACCCAGGACAAGGTCGTCGCCGCCGTCGCCAGCTACAAGGGCTAAGCCGATGCCGAACACTCCCGCCCTCAAGATCGGCGTCGCTGGCGTCGGCGTCATGGGCCGCAACCATGCGCGCGTCGCGGCCGAGATGCGCGAGTTCGACCTGACCACCGTCTTCGATCCCGATGCGGTGACGGCCGAGGGCGTCGCCGCCGCCTATGGCGCATCGCCCGTCACGACGGCCCAGGCCTTCGTCGACGCCGGTCTGGACGCCGCCATCGTCGCCACGCCCAACCGCTTCCACGCCGAAATCGGCGTCGCCCTGCTGGAAAAGGGCGTCCACGTCCTGGTCGAAAAGCCGATCGCCGCCAGCGTCGCCGACGCCCAGCGCATGATCGATGCGGCCAAGGCCAATGAACGGGTCCTGATGGTCGGTCAGGTCGAGCGCTTCAATCCGGCGGTCGAGACCGTCAAGCGCGCCGTCGCCGACGACGACATCATCTCGATCCAGATCACCCGCGTCGGCCCTTTCCCGCCCCGCATGGGCGAGGTCGGCGTGGTCATCGACCTGGCGGTGCACGACATCGACATCATCCGCCACCTGACGGGCTCGGAGATCGTCGAGGTCCAGCCGCAACTGGCCCGCACGCGCGCTGATCGCGAGGACACGGCCTTGCTTCAGTTCCGCTTGGACAGCGGGGTAATCGCCCACATCACCACCAACTGGGTCACCCCCTACAAGACCCGCACGCTGCAGGTCGCGACCAAGACCAAGTTCATCGTCGCCGATCTGATCACGCGCCAAGTCACCGAATATTTCGGCCAGCAGCCGGACGGCTCCTACTCGACCCGGATGCTGAACAGCTGGCCGGCCGAACCGCTGAAAAAAGAACTGGAGGCCTTCGCTCGCGCCATCACGACCGGGGAAACGCCGGCGGTCACCGGCGAAGACGGTCTGCGCAATCTCGAGGTCGCGCTGCGCTGCCTCGGCGAGCACTGATCGGATCAGGCCCCGTTCTCGCCGCAAAACCTAAGGAAGAGAGACGTATGCGCCGTATCACCGCCTCCGCTCTCGCCCTGATCGCCGTCGGTTCGGCGGCGGCGCCCGCCCATGCGGACACCCGCTACCTGGCCTACAATGCGTCGGACCGGATCACCCAGGCGCTGACCAAGGGCGTCACCTTGCAGGTGCGGCGCGGTCTGTTCGGCGCGGTGCAGGTCGAGCGTCTGTTCTCCACCACTGCACGCGGCACGGCCGGTTTCACGCGCGGCGGACCGGACGCCGCGCGACGCGTCCTGCCGCAAGGCGCTGAGGAAAACGACATCTACGCCATCGATCAGAACGGCGACGGCCGCGGCCTGTCGCGCGCCCTGTGTCCCGGCGCCGACGAGGTCTGGCTGATCATGGGCCGCGTGCGTGCGCCCCGCCCCCTGACCATGCAGGCCGTGGGCCGGTGGTCGGACGGGGCCTATCGGCACTGCGTGACGCTCAGCTACGACTGGCGCGGCGAATGGGCGACGGCGCCGCAGGCGCAAACGCCGCGAGACTGATTCGCGCCGCGACTGTTTCACAATGAACACGCGCAAGCGTCATTTGTGACAATTTGACTTTTGTTTTCGCCAGTGACACTTTGAGCACACGAGCGGCGGCGGCCGTTCTACCGCCCTGGAATATCCCCCTCCCCGGCGGCGAGAGAGACGAACCTCCCATAGCCCGGCCCGTCGCGGCCGGGCTTTTTTTACGCCGCGCGCCTGCTAGACGGGGGCATGACCCTTCGCTTCGCCACCTGGAACATCAACTCTGTCCGCCTGCGCATCGACCAGGTCGCCCGTTTCGTCGCCGAACGCGCGCCCGATGTCCTGATGCTGCAGGAGATCAAATGCACCACCGACCAGTTTCCGCGCGGCGCCTTCGAGGAGATGGGCCTGCCCCACCTTCGCGTGGCGGGCCAGAAGGGCTGGCACGGCGTCGCCATCGCCAGCCGTCTGCCGCTTGAGGACAGCGACACCTTCCAGGTCTGCAAACTGGGTCACGCGCGCTGCGTCTCGGCCCGCGTGTCCGGCATCGACGTGCAGAACTTCTACATCCCGGCCGGCGGCGACGTTCCCGACCGGACGCTGAACCCCAAGTTCGATCACAAGATGGACTTCTATGAACAGCTGACCGCCATCGTGGCCAAGCAGGACAAGTCTCGTCCCTTGGTCATGGCCGGCGATTTCAATATCGCCCCCGGCGAAGGCGATGTCTGGAACCACCGCTACATGTCCAAGATCGTCAGCCACACGCCGATCGAGGTGGAGACCCTGAACCGGCTTCAGGAGACGGGCGGCTTCGCCGACGTGCTGCGCGACCGTTTCCCCGAGCCCCAGAAACTGGCGAGCTGGTGGAGCTATCGCGCCGCCGACTTCCGCAAATCGAATCGCGGTCTGCGCCTGGACCACATCTGGACGTCGCCCGGCCTGACCCCCGCCGTGGTGAAGGACACCGCCCGCATCCACGACGACGTCCGCGAGTGGGAACGTCCTAGCGACCACGCGCCGGTCACGGTTGATCTGGACGTCTGATCCTCAATAGACGGCGACCGGCTTGACGGACGCCGGCGCCTTTTGCCCCCCCCTGCCGACCTTTCTGGCGGCGCGCCCCAGCCGGACCACCGCCTCGTCCAGCTGATCTTCCGGCAAGGTATAGGGCAGGCGCAGCCGGTGTTCGAAGGCGCCGTCGACGCCGAATCGCGGACCGGCGGCGAGGCGCAGGCCTTCGGCCTCGGCCGCAATCGTGAGGGCGGAACTGATCGGCCCGGGCAGACGCGCCCACAGGGACAATCCCCCAGCCGGGCGCGGACAGACCCAGTCAGGCAGTTTTTCAGCAAGCCGCGCCCGCAGATGATCCCGGCGCGCTCGTAGAAGGGGCCGGCGCGCCGCCAGGGCCTTGCCGCCATCGTTCAACAGTTCGACCGCCGCCAGCTGCTCCAGAATCGGAACGCCCAGATCAAAGCTGGCGCGACTTTGGGCCAGACGCTGGATCACCGCCCGGTCAGCGCGGATCCAGCCGATGCGCAAACCGCCCCAGACGCTTTTGGACATCGAACCCAGTCTGACGATCCGCGGCGCATCGACGGCGGAGGCGCTGAGGGCCGGCGGTCCGCTCAAGGTCAGTTCGACCAGGGTCTCGTCCAGCACGAGCAGGGTCTCCGATCCCTTCAGCCCCGCCAGCAAGCGTGTCCGGTCCGCCGCTCGCATCATCCGCCCGGTCGGATTGTTGTGGTCCAGCACCAGATAGGCCATCGCCGCATTGCTGCTTCGGCAGGCCGCAATCAGACCCTCGACATCCCAACCCTCCTCGCCCTCGCCGTCCGGCAAGGCGACGGGCACGGCGCGACCGCCCGCCGCCAGGATGGCGTCGATCGCCTGCGGATAGGTGGGATGGTCGAACACCACCGGGGTGCCGGGGCGCGTCGTCAGGCGCAGAAGATGCACGAGGCCGTTGTGCGCGCCGTGCGTGATCAGTATCTGCCCCGACGAGGTCGCCAGGCCGCGCCGCCGGTATCCCGCAGCCACCGCTTCGCGCAGTTCCTCCAGCCCCGTCGTCTCATAACCATGTCCTGGCAGGTTCGCCGGCAATCGCTCCAGCGCCCGGACATAGGCCGCGTGCACATTGGGATCGGCCGGCAGGACGGCGGCGGTCAGGTCGATCAGGCCGGTCTTGTCCGTTGGCGTCGCCTCATGACGCGGCGCCGGTCCGTTCGGCAGGCTGGTGCGTGCGGCGGCGCCCTGCCCGCCGGTCAGAAACCCGTCATCCCGCAAACGGCCGTAGGCGGCCGAGACGGTCGTGCGGCTCAAGCCCAGCGCCTGGGCCAGTTCCCGTTCGCCAGGCAACCGCGCCGCCAGGGGCAATCGGCCATCCAGAATCAGCAGTCGTACTGCACCCGCGAGCTGCCGATAGGCTGCGCCAGCACCCGGCGATCGCCAAGCGCCAAGATGACGCGTCAGGGAAACGAGACCGATCGACCGCAACGACATGGGGCCAGAATGGCATAACTGGCTCTTTTTTCGATAGCCAGTTTGGCGCATCTTTTCGATTTATGACTCGTCGCCTGACCCAGCTTTTCGCCGGCTTGTTTGTTTATGGCCTGTCCATCGCCCTGATCGTTCGCGCCGATTTGGGACTCGATCCCTGGGACGTGCTGAACCAAGGGGTGTTCGAGCGGTTCGCGAAACCCGCCGGGATTAGCTTCGGTTTGGTGGTCAATCTGATCGGTATGGCCGTGCTGCTGCTATGGATTCCCCTGCGCCAGAAGCCGGGGATCGGCACTGTCGCCAATGTGCTGGTCATCGGCACGGTCGCCAACTTCGGCCTGGACTGGATTCCGTCCGACCTGGACCTACCGCTGCGGGCCGGCCTGCTGATCGCCGGCATTGTCCTGAACGGCGTGGCCAGCGGGGCCTATATCGGCGCAGGCCTCGGCCCTGGTCCCCGCGACGGCCTGATGACCGGTATCGTCGCGCGCACCGGCTGGCCGGTGAAATGGGTGCGGACGGCCATCGAACTCAGCGTTATCGCCGTCGGCTGGCTGTTGGGCGGCTCGGTCGGCTTGGGCACGGTGCTCTACGCCCTGACCATCGGCCCGCTGGTGCACGTCTTCCTGCCGCTTTTCACGATCCGCCGATAACTTCCGTCAGCCTTGGGCCGTCCGCCGGTTTGATCGAGATGAAGCGGCCTAATGCGAAAGTCGTCGCATCAAGGCCTTCACGGCCTTAGCGTGACCATGGTCCAGATCGCCCTCGGGATAGAGATCGATGCGGACCTGCGGCGTCAGCCCGCGTCCTTCAAGCGGATGGCCTTGCGGATCGGCGTAAAGCTCCATCGGCATGGCGAAGCGCCAACCATTGGCGAGAACGACGGGGCTCTGATCCGAAAACGCGCCTCTCGTCCGGGTCCCGGCGTGCGTGACATTGGGCAGAACCGTCATCATCTGGCTGAAAGTCTCGCCGGCGCTGACGGTGATGTCGCTGGTCAGAAGCCAGACGGGGCCGTGATAGCCCGGTCGATCCGAGGGTCGCACCTCCACGACCTGCGGAGCGACGCCCGATCCCCAGCCCCTCTTGGTGTAGGCGACGCGCGGCTGGTCGGCGAAACGCGACGCGATCAACCGGCTGACAGAGTCATAGCCGCCGCGATTGTTGGACACATCCACAATGACCGCTCGCGCCCCGTCGAAAGCGATCATCGCTTCGTCCAGCGCGGCTTCCAGCGGCTCTGTGGAAGCGGCGTCCTCGGCGTCGAACCCTCCCATGGTCACGATCGCCAGATAGCCTACGCCGTCGCGCACCCCCCAAAAGACCCGGTTATTGGCGACGGCGTGACCTTCACCGTCAAGAATGGTCTGAAGGACGCCTTCGCGCCATGCGCCCAGCCACGCCCTTTCGGGTCTTGGCTCGGAGCGGGCGTTGACCGCCTCCAGGGTTCGTCCGCTCGACGCCTGAAGGTCCTGCGTGCGGCCTTCGATTTCTGCGCTCAATTCGATATGTGCGTCATCCAGTCCTGATAGAAGTTCGGCGGCGGCGGCGAACGCCTGACTGGGGGATGGCGTCTGCGAAAGACGCCCAAGCACCTCTTTGCGACGGGCTTGGAAATCGATTTTTCGGGCCTCGAAACCGGGGTAGTAGGCCTGCAGCAAATCCGAGATGGCCAGGACGGCGGCACGGTCGCTCGAATCTGGATGTTGGCAAGCCGAGGGCAGAGCAGACAGCCTGTCGAACACATAGATGCTCGCCTGATCGTCGTGCGCTTCGGTCAAGCCTATGCCCTCAGCCACGGGGACGACGGCGGCGAAGCTGTCTTTCAGATCTTCCCCATCGGGGTCCGGCCAACAGGCCCCGGCGACCTCGTGATAGACCCGGATGTCTTGCCCGGCGCGGACGATCACCAGACCATAGCCGCGCGATCGGAACACGCCGTCCGGCGCCACGGACGGCATCGGTGATTGCTGGAGCAGGGCGGCGAGGGCGAAGGCGGCGATCATGCCGTTTCATCGCCTGCGCGAACGCTGTCGTCCAGACGGTTCTAGGGTTGAAGCCGATATCCGCCCGCATCGGTCAGCAGCAGACGCGCGTGGCCCGGCTCCGGCTCGATCTTCTGGCGCAGGCGATAGATATGGGTTTCCAGCGTATGGGTCGTGACCCCGGCGTTGTAGCCCCAGACCTCGGTCAGCAACTCTTCGCGCGACACCGGTTTGGCCCCGGCGCGATAGAGGTATTTCAGGATGTTGGTTTCCTTCTCGGTCAACCGCACCTTCTTGCCCTTTGAGTCCATCAGCACCTTGGCGGCGGGCCGGAACTCGTAGGGGCCGATGGTGAAGACGGCGTCTTCCGACTGTTCATGGCTGCGCAGATGGGCGCGGATGCGCGCCAGCAGCACGGCGAACCGGAAGGGCTTGGTGACATAGTCGTTGGCCCCGGCGTCCAGACCCAGGATGGCGTCGGCGTCCGCCGATTGCGCCGTCAGCATGATCACCGGCGTCGAAACCCCGTCCTTGCGCAACAGACGACAGGCCTCGCGGCCATCCATATCGGGCAGATCGACGTCCAGCAGGATCAGGTCGGCGCGGATCTCGCGCCCCATCCGCACCCCGTCCGTGGCGGTCGACGCCTGCTGGGTCCGAAACTCCTCGTGAAGGTTCAACTGCTCGGCCAAGGCCTCGCGCAGGTCGTCGTCGTCGTCGATGATCAGAATGGTCTTGGGCGTAGGCATGGGACAGACAATGGCGAGGCTTGGCCCCCGCGCCAAGGCTTGGGGGTGCGAATATTCACATCGGGTTACGAGCTAGAGGGCGTTTCGGGTCGATTTCGTTCCCCGAACAAGGCCGTTCCGACCCTGACGTGCGTCGCGCCGCACCGGATGGCGGTCTCGTAGTCGCCGCTCATACCCATCGACAGGACCGACAAGCCGTTGCGTTCGGCCATGGCCCGCAACATCTGAAAATGCGGCTCTGCGTCCTGATCCGCCGGGGGAATGCACATCAGACCCTCGACCGTCAGCCCATAGGTGTCGCGGGCCGCTTCGATCAGGGCGTCGGCGGCATCGGGCAGGACCCCGGCCTTCTGGGGCTCCGCGCCCGTGTTCACCTGGACCAGGACGCGCGGCGATCGGCCGCGCTTTTCACCCGCCTGCGCCAAGGCGCGCGCCAGTTTTTCACGGTCCAAGGTTTCGATCACATCGAACAGGGCGACTGCATCCTCGGCCTTGTTGGTCTGCAGGGGGCCGATCAGCCGCAGTTCCAGACCGGGCAAGGCCCCACGACGGTCAGTCCACCGGCCCTGGGCCTCCTGCACCCGGTTTTCGCCGAAGATTCGCTGACCCGTCGCCAGGATGGCGTCGATGGCCTCTGAAGCTTGCGTCTTGGAAACGGCGGTCAGGGTCACGCCTGCTGGATCCCGACCGGCTGCATGGCAGGCCGCGTCGATGCGCGCCCGCACCTCGGCGACCCTTTCGGCGATGGACGGGGCGGAAAAAGCGGAGGAAGAAGAGGTCATGATCCTGCCGGCCGGTTACAGCGACGATGCGCGCGCGCTCTGGAACGCCGCGACCGCTCTAAACCGCGCCGCCGCCGCTGTCAGCCCGGCCGCCGCAGCCTTGCCGGCGATGCTGTTCTTCACCGACCCCGATCGCACGCCCCGACCGTGGGAGACGGCGGCGCGCCTGCCCGCCGGTTCGGCCGTGGTCTATCGCGCCTTTGGCGCCTCCGATGCCGTCGAGACGGGGCATCGCTTGCGTGAGGCGACGACCGGTCGGGACGTGAAATTGCTGGTCGGACTGGACCCCGATCTGGCCGAGGCGATCGACGCCGACGGGCTGCACCTGCCCGAACGTGCGGCGGACCAAGCGGCGCGCATTCGATCGGACCGACCCGGCTGGATTTTGACGGCGGCCTGGCACGGTCTATCCCCCCCGCCCGAAGACCTGAACGCCCTGATCCTGTCGCCGGTGTTTCCGGCGGGCGGCGCGTCCGCAGGCAAACCCGCCCTGGGCATCGCTACTTTCGAACGGCATGTGAAAGCCGCCCGCCTGCCCGTCTATGCGCTGGGCGGCGTCACGCCAGAGAACTCCGCAACGCTCGCACGCACAGGCACCTGCGGCCTCGCGGCGGTGAGTGCGATCCAGTCGGCGTTTCGCTGACCGGTCGAAATCAGAACTTGAAGATGGTTTCCAGACGGACGCGGGGCTGGGCCCGGCCGTTGGTTTCGGGCGCACGGGCCGGATCGGCTTCAGGCGTGCTGACGGCGGCGGCGGCGCCCACACGCAGACGGTCGTTCAGGCGGTAATAGGCGCCGGCCTCGACGTCACCCCAGTCGGTCTCGCGACCCACAGGCTGGTTCAGGTTGAAATCCAGACCCCAGCGGCCACGGTCGTTCAGGCGCAGGCCGCGACGCTGCGGCGCCGGCGCATTGCGCTGCGCCGCCTGGGCCTCCGAAAGGGAAACGGCGGACGTGCTTTGGGCGAGCGCCGACGTCGACGCGGCCATCGCCGTCGTCGCCATCATCACAGCCAGGAAACCACCGAACCGCATACCAAATCCTTAGAACCCCGCCATGAGGCGGCGTTTCAACCCTGAACCGACCTTATATGGTCGTGAACCCCGCGATTAGACACCGGGTGTCTGCGCGGTCAACGCAATGAGCCGGCGATAACAAGGTTCCCGCGCATTGTTGTCGGCGTATGTGTCTCAAGCGTCACGGGATTCGGGCGGATTCCGGCGAAATCTCACATGCCCTTCACAAAACACCGCGACGTGCGATGCGACGGGAACCGACTTCGCCTTGTCATCGCCCCTTTTCGCCGTGTTATAGAGCCTGGCAGTCGGCATTTCTCATTGCCGTGCGCGCGTGCGGGCGAGGGCTCTCACGTCCCTGAGTTTACGGAGACTTCTCTTGATGAGCCTCAACAAGGCCCTGGTTCGGAACGTCGCGGTCGTGCTGGTCTCGGGTGTGGCCCTGGGCGCGTCCCTGTCGGCCTGCTCGAGCATTCCCTTCGTCGGCGGCAAGAAGTCTGCGCCCAAGACGAACGTGCAACAGGGCATCGGCGTCAACGCCTTCCTGTGGCGCGCCTCGCTGGACACCCTCAGCTTCATGCCGCTGCTGACCGCCGATCCGTGGGGCGGCGTCATCAACTATGACTGGTACATCAACCCCCAGACGCCGAACGAGCGTTTCAAAGCGACCGTCTTCATCCTGGACACCCGTTTGCGCGCCGATGCGCTGAACGTCACGGTGACCAAGGAAGTGAAGGGCGCCGATGGTCAGTGGACCGCCGCCCCGGTCGCCGCCCAGACCGAGGCCGATCTGGAAAACGCCATCCTGACCAAGGCGCGCCAGCTGAACCTGTCGAACGCCGGCTGAAGCCGGCGCTCGCATTATTTTGGCGCTACCGCCTTTCGGCTGCTTGAGCGCCGACTGGCTTAGTTTCGTCGGACCTGCTGGGAACGCCGAAACGCATTATTTCTTGGGCGCTGTCGTCCTTCGGGCTAGTTGAGCCGGGAGGGCGTCAGCGCCCTTTCGACTTTCAGGACGACCGTGGCCCGTTACGAACCCAAGACCGCCGAACCCCGCCAGCAGGCCCGATGGGCCGAGGCTTCCGCCTTCGTCACGAAGGACACCGGCCGGCCGAAATACTATGTGCTTGAGATGTTCCCCTATCCGTCGGGCAACATCCACATGGGTCACGCCCGCAACTATGTGATGGGCGACGTAGTGGCGCGATCCAAGCGCGCGCAAGGGTACGACGTTCTGCACCCGATGGGCTGGGACGCCTTCGGCATGCCGGCCGAGAACGCGGCCATGGAGCGCGGCATCCACCCGAAAGGCTGGACCTATTCCAACATCGCCAACATGCGCGAGCAGCTGAAGCTGCTGGGCCTGTCGCTGGACTGGTCGCGTGAGTTCGCCACCTGCGACCCGGAATACTACGGCAAGCAGCAGGCCTGGTTCCTGGAGCTGTATCGGCGTGGTCTGGTCTATCGCAAGGATGCGGTGGTCAACTGGGATCCGGTCGACAACACGGTCCTGGCCAACGAACAGGTGATCGACGGACGCGGCTGGCGCTCGGGCGCCCTGGTCGAGAAGCGCAAGCTGAACCAGTGGTTCCTGCGCATCACCGACTATGCCGACGACCTGATCGACGGTCTGAAGACCCTGGACCGCTGGCCGGAAAAGGTCCGACTGATGCAGGAGAACTGGATCGGCAAGTCCAAGGGCGCGACCCTGTGGTGGGACATCGCCGAGGCGCCGGCCTTCCTGCCCGCCTCCCCCGAGGGCGAACCCAACCACGCCCGCGATCCGATCGAGGTCTACACCACCCGCCCCGACACCCTGTTCGGCGCCAGCTTCCTGGCCCTGGCGCCCGACCATCCTCTGACCAAAGCCATCGCCGAACATCGGCCGGACGTGGCGGACTTCATCAAGTCTTGCGCTCAGACCGGCACCAGCGAAGCCGAGATCGAAAAGGCCGAGAAGCTGGGCGTGGATCTGGGCGTTCGCGTCCGCCATCCCTTCGATCCGGACAAGACCCTGCCCGTCTGGGCCGCCAACTTCGTGCTGTCGACCTATGGTTCGGGCGCCATCTTCGGCTGCCCGGCCCACGACCAGCGGGATCTGGACTTCGCCCGCAAATACGATCTGCCGGTGACGCCGGTCGTCAAACCCGACGACGCCGACACAGTCGAAATCGGAACCGAGGCCTATGTCGGTCCGGGACGCATCTTCAACTCCGATTTCCTGGACGGCATGGACGTCGAGGCCGCCAAGGCCGCCGCGATCGCCAAGGTCGAGGCCGCCGGCCAGGGCCGCGCCGAGACCATCTATCGCCTGCGCGATTGGGGCGTTTCGCGCCAGCGCTACTGGGGTTGCCCGATCCCCATCATCCACTGCGCGTCCTGCGGCGTCGTCGAGGTTCCCGCCGATCAGTTGCCGGTCGTCCTGCCTGACGATGTGACCTTCGACGTGCCCGGCAACCCGTTGGCGCGTCACGCGACCTGGAAGCACGTCAAATGCCCGTCGTGCGGCGCCGAAGCGACGCGCGAGACCGACACGCTCGACACCTTCGTCGATTCCAGCTGGTATTTCGCCCGCTTCACTGATCCGACGGCCGAGGCGCCGATCGACAAGGCCGCCGCCGACCGCTGGCTGGCCGTCGATCAATATATCGGCGGGGTCGAACACGCGGTCCTGCACCTGCTGTACGCCCGCTTCATCACCCGCGCCCTGTCTGACGCCGGCATGCTGTCGGTGAAGGAGCCGTTCGCCGGCCTGTTCACCCAAGGCATGGTCGTCCACGAGACCTATCGCCGGACCGACGGCGCCTGGGTTGAGCCGACCGACGTGGAGCTGAAGAACGACAACGGCGTCCGCTCGGCCCGCCAGCTGTCGACCGGCGAGACCTTGGTCATCGGCGACATCGAAAAGATGTCCAAGTCAAAGAAGAACGTCGTCGCGCCGGCCGAAATCCTGGAAAGCCACGGCGTGGACGCCGGTCGCCTGTTCGTCCTGTCCGACAGCCCGCCCGAGCGAGACGTGCAATGGACCCCCGGCGGCGTCGAAGGCGCCAGCCGCTTCGTCCAGCGCGCCTGGACCCTGTTCGACACCTATGACGCCGGTTTCGCGGGCGAGGACAAGGCCAACGCCGAGCTGGTGCGCGAGACGCACAAGGCCATCAAGGCCGTGTCCGAAGGGGTAGAAGGCTTCCGCTTCAACTCGGCCATCGCCAAGCTCTACGCCTTCGTCGCCACCATTCGCGACAATGCCCAGGCCGGTGGCGACGCCAAGCGTCAGGCGCTGTCGGCGCTGGCCCGTCTGATCGCCCCCTTCACCCCGCACCTGGCCGAAGAAGCCTGGACGCGGCTGGGGGAAGACGGGATGGTTCTGGACGCGCCGTGGCCCGTGTGGGACGCTGCGCTCGCGGCCGACGACGAGGTGGTCCTGCCCATCCAGATCAACGGCAAGCGTCGCGCGGAAATCCGCGTGCCGCGCGGCATGGAGCCGTCCGAGGTCGAAGCCCTGGTCCTGGCCGACGAAACGGTCAAGGCGCGGCTGGAGGGTCTGAGCGTGAAGAAGATCGTCGTGGTCAAGGACCGCATCGTCAACCTGGTGGCCGGCTGATGCGTATTGCGGCGGCTCTCGCGGTTCTCGCATCTCTGGCGGTGTCCGCCTGCGGCTTCACGCCCATGTACGCCGAGCCGGCCGTGGGGTCGTCCCTGCGCCGGATCGCCGTCACGACCCAGGACGACCGCCTGGGCTATCGCCTGCGCGAGCAGCTGGAAGACGTCCTGGCCTGGGATCGCGGCGCGACGCCGCTGTATCGCCTGACGACAGAGGTCCAGCAGAACCGCCGCTCGCTGGGTCGCCGCATCGACGACACCGCCACCCGCTATGAACTCACGGTCAAGGCGACATGGACCCTGACCCCGGCTGCCGGGGGAACGCCTGTCAGCGGCACGGAAACCGTCACCACAACCTACGCTGCCGCCGATCAGCCCTATGCCGCCATCGCCGCCCAGCAGGACGGCGAGGAGCGCGCCGCCGCCGAGCTGGCTCGCCTGATCCGACTGGATCTGATGCAGGCGCTGTCGAACCCGTGATCCTGGCCAAACGCCCCGAGATCGATCGCTTTCTGAAGGCGCCCGATCCGGCGATCCGGGCGGCGGTGATCCACGGCAAGGACCGGTCGGGCGTCGCCGAGCGGGCCGAAGTGCTGTGCAAGACGGTCACGCCCGATCTGAACGACCCCTTCAACGTCACTGTCCTGACCGACAGCGACATCGATGCCGATGAAACGAAGCTGGAAGAGGCGCTGACGGCCATGTCCCTGATGGGCGGCCGTCGTCTGGTGCGCATCCGTCTGTCGGCGCTGAAGCCCGGCGTGGACAAGGCGGTCGCCGCCGCGCTGAAAATCCACGCCGACGGCGGCTACAATCCCGACGCCATGATGGTGGTCGAGGCCGACCAGCTAGGCCGTGAATCCGCGCTCAGAAAAGCGGCCGAGAAGGAAAACGGCGCGGTCGGCATCGTCTGCTACGAGGACGAGACCGGCGATGTCGCCCGCATGGTCCGTGAAGCCCTGGCCGCCGACAAGGTGGGCCTGACGTCCGACGCCCTGGACCGTTTCGTCGCGCGCCTGCCGCGCGAGCGGGGCTTAATGCGGCAGGAGATCGAGCGGCTGGCCCTGTTCATCGGCCCCGGCTCCGGCAAGACGCTGGATATGGACGCGCTGGAACATCATCTCGGCGTCGAGCCGGACGCCTCCCTGTCGGATGCGGCGCTTCAGGCCTTCGGCGCGCGGCCCGGTCCGGCGCAGGCGGGACTCAGGCGCGCCTTCGCCGAGGGCGAATCGTCGGTGCTCGCCGTTCGCTCCGCCGCGATCCATCTCGGAAAGCTGCGCCGGATCAATATCTTGCAGGCCAACGGCGCGAACGCCAAGGAGGCCGCCAAGGCGGCCGGTGTCTTCTGGAAGCAAGAGGCGGAAATGCTGCGTCAGGCGCGGTCCTGGCGGCTCGAAGCCCTGGACGAGGTCCTGGACAGCATCAACACGGCCGATGTCGCCACCAAGACGACCGGAATGCCGGACCAACTGATCGCCGAACGCCTGCTGCTGGAAATCGCAGGTCGCGCCAGACGGTTGGGGCTGTAGCCCTAGCCGCGCTTGGAGGCCTTGCGGAAGGCGGGCTGGGCCATGGCGACGTTGCGCGCCGACACAGCCTTCTCTTCCGCCTTGGCGTTGGGTTGCGCATTGAACCCATGATCCGCCTTGGCCTTCTTGGCGACAAGCGCCTGTTTCAGCTTGTCGGCGGCAGTGGGTGTCGTGTCTTCAGTCATATCGACACCCTAGCACAGTCCGCAGGTCAGCCGCGCATCAAACGGCGGCACAGGTCGTCGAGCTGCTCCAGCGAACCGTAGCCGATCGTCAGTTCGCCCTTTCCGCCCTTGTCCGACAACTGCACCTTCAGGCCCAGCGCATCGGCCAGATCCTGCTGCAGGGCGGCGACATCGGCCGCCCCCTCCCCGCTTCCGGCCGCCGGCGCCGACTTCGCCTTCGTCGGCTTCGGCCCCTCCACCGCACGGCGCGCCAGGGCCTCGGTCTCGCGGACGCTCAGACCATCCACAAAGGCGATGTCCGCCAACTGGCCCGGATCGGGCGTATTGATCAGCGCCCGGGCGTGACCTGCGGACAGGTTGCCTTCGCGCACATAGAACAGCACCCGCTCGGGCAGTTGCAGCAGGCGCATGGTGTTGGCCACATGGCTGCGGCTCTTGCCGACCACGCCCGCCACCGCATCCTGCGTCCGTCCGAAGCGCTCCATCAGCACGCGGTAGGCCTCGGCCTCTTCCAGCGGATTCAGGTCCGCCCGCTGGACATTCTCGACGATGGCGACCTCGAACACTTCGACGTCGTCCATCTCGTGGACCACGATCGGCACCTCGGTCAGGCGCGCCGCCTGCGACGCGCGCCAGCGGCGTTCGCCGGCGATGATCTGCCAGACGCCGTCCTCGCCCGGTTGAGTCCGCACCAGGATCGGCTGCAGCACGCCCTTGTCGCGGATCGAGGCGGTCAATTCCTCCAGATCCTCCTGGCGGAAGGTCTTGCGGGGCTGGTCGGGATTAGGCTTCAGGCTTTCGATCGGCACGCGTTGCACACCGGCGGGCACGGGCGCGTCAGATGCGACCGGCGCTTCGGCGTCCTGCCCCATCAGCGCCGACAGGCCGCGGCCCAGACCTCTTTGTCGTTCAGCCAAGATACTGTTCCGTTTCTAAATAAACTCAGGCGGCCAGCTTCAGGCGCTGGCGTTCGCGCTTCACCACTTCCTTGGCCAGCCGCAGATAGGCCTGGCTGCCCGCACACTTCAGGTCATAGATCAGCGCGGGCTTGCCGAACGACGGCGCCTCGGCGACCCGGACGTTACGCGGGATCACACTCTCATAGACCTTGTCGCCGAAGTGGGCGCGGACGTCGTTCGCCACCTGTCCCGACAGGGCGCTGCGACGGTCGAACATGGTCAGGACCAGGCCCTGGATTTCCAGCGATGGGTTAAGGCTGTGCTTGACCATATCGATGGTGCGCATCAGCTGGCTTAGCCCTTCCAGGGCGAAGAACTCGCACTGTAGCGGCACCAGCACCGCGTCCGCCGCCGCCATCGCATTCAGCGTCAGAAGGTTCAGCGACGGCGGGCAGTCGATCAGTACATAGTCATACGCGGTAGGTCCGTCGTCGTGGGCGCGCAGGGCGTCGCGCAGCCGATAAGACCGGCGATCCGCCTGGCTCAGTTCGATCTCGACGCCCGACATGTCGGCGTCGGCGGGCACGATCCACAGACCTGGCACCGTCGTCTGCACCGAGGCATCGGCGATGGAGCGCTGATCCACGACAACATCGTAGATGGTGACGCGCCGTGTTTCACGTGGAACACCCAAGCCCGTCGAGGCATTGCCCTGCGGGTCCATATCCACGATCAGCACCCGCTCGCCGATGGCGGCCAGCGCAGTGCCGAGGTTAATCGCCGTCGTCGTCTTGCCGACCCCGCCCTTCTGATTGGACACAGCGAGGACGCGGGCGGGCTTTCTAGCGCGTTGAGCGGGCACGGCGGAGGCTCCGGATTGTCACGATGCGGCCGCGCACGTCGCTTTGCGACGGGGCCAGTTCAGCCTCGAAATGCCAGGATTTCCGCGCTTCGATCAACTCGGATTCGGCACGTTCCCCCTTCAGGAACAGACCTTTTGCACCTCTTTGGAAGCAGGGCTGTGCATAACCCAACAGTCTGTCCATCGGGGCCACGGCGCGGGCAGTGACGATGTCACACGTCACGGCTTGCGCCTCCGCCCGACCGACGATGACCGTCGCCGGCAAGGACAGCGCATCCACCACCTCTTGAAGAAACCGACAGCGCTTGGCCAGGCTGTCGATCAGCCAGACATGCGCCCCGTCCCGACCCTTCAGCATGATGGAAAGGACCAGTCCGGGAAAGCCGGCCCCTGCCCCGAGATCCGCCCAGGTGTTCGCGTCCGGCGCCAGATCGAGCAGTTGCGCACTGTCCCAGACATGACGGTTCCAGAAGTCTGGCAGGCTATCGGGCCCCACAAGGTTCATCACCGCATTGGCCTCGACCAACCGCAATCGAAAGGCCTCGAGGTCGGCGATCTGTGCAGCAGATGCATTGGCGCGTGCGCGGAACGCCTCTTGTTCTGCCTCCAACATCAGGCCGCGACCGACGCCTTGGGCGCGCGCTTCACATAGGCCAGCAGCGCCGTCAAAGCGCCAGGCGTCATGCCCTCGATCCGACCGGCCTGGCCCAAGGTGCGAGGTTGAACGCGCGCCAGCTTTTCCTTCACCTCGTTCGACAAGCCGCCAACGGCGCCATAGTCGAGATCGGTCGGAAGCATCAGCCCCTCCTCCGCCTTCAGCGCATCCGCATCCTGCGACTGTCGATCCAGATAGTTGGCGTAGGCAGCGTCGATTTGAACCTGCTCGCGAACATCGTCGGTCCAATCGGCGATGATGGGCACTGCCGAAACGAACTGATCCAATGTCACATCGGGGAAGGCCAGAAGTTCACGCATCGACCGCCGACGGCCGTCAGCATTGACCGCGATGCCAAGCGCACCGGCTTCATTGGGTTTGAATAGTGTTTCACGTGAAACAGCGCTCGCTGCTGCAAGCGCCGAGGCTTTGGCTTCAAAACGAACTCGCCGCTCTTCGTTGACAATGCCCAACGCAATCGCAAGCGGCGTCAGTCGAAGGTCGGCGTTGTCCGCTCGCAGCGTCAGCCGATACTCCGCCCGGCTGGTGAACATCCGATACGGCTCGGTGACGCCGCGCGTCACCAGATCGTCGATCATGACGCCGATATAGGCCTGATCACGCCCCAGGATCACCGGCTCCTGCCCGGCCGCTGACCGCGCGGCGTTCAGCCCCCCCATCAGACCCTGAGCCGCCGCTTCCTCATAGCCGGTCGTGCCGTTGATCTGTCCGGCCAGATACAGCCCGGGACGCTTCTTGACCTCCAGCGCTGCTGTCAGCTCGCGCGGATCGACGTAGTCGTATTCGATGGCGTAGCCGTATCGGAAAACCTCAACCGCTTCCAGGCCGGGAATGGTACGCAAGAAGGCGAGTTGTGTCGGCTCCGATACCGAGGTCGAAATCCCATTGGGATAAACCGTTGGATCGTCCAAACCTTCCGGCTCCAGGAATATCTGATGGCTGGTCTTGTCGGCGAACCGAACGACCTTGTCTTCGATCGACGGACAATACCGCGGCCCCCGGCCCGACAGCTTGCCGCCGTAGACGGCACTCTCGCCAAGGTTCTCAGCGATGATCCGATGAGTTTCCTCGGTCGTATGCGTCACGCCGCAGGCGATCTGGGGCACGTCGATCCGGTCGGTAAGGAAGGAAAAGGCGGACGGCGTATTGTCCGCCTGCTGCATTTCCAGACGGTCCCAGGCGATCGTCCGACCGTCCAGGCGTGCGGGCGTGCCTGTCTTCAGACGTCCCATCATCAGGTCGGCGGCATGAAGATCGGCGGCAAGACCCGTCGAGGGCTCCTCACCATGCCGCCCCGCCGGGGTTCGCTCGTCGCCGCGATGAATGACGCCGTTCAGGAAGGTGCCGGTCGTCAGGACGACCGCCCCGGCGCGAACCGTCTCTCCCGCGCCGGTGACGACCCCAACTACACGGCCGCCTTCAACGATAAGCCGCTCGGCCGTCCCCGCCATCAGAGTCAGGTTGGGCGTGCCCTTCAGTTCGGCCTGCATGGCCTCGCGATAGAGGCGGCGGTCGATCTGACTGCGCGGACCCCGAACGGCGGCGCCCTTGGATCGGTTCAGGAGGCGGAATTGGATGCCGGACACATCGGCCAACCGTCCCATGACGCCGTCCATGGCGTCGATCTCGCGAACCAGATGACCCTTCCCCAGCCCTCCGATGGCCGGGTTGCACGACATCTCGCCAATCGTCTCCAGCTTCTGTGTCAGCAGAACCGTGTTGGCACCGGCTCGCGCAGAAGCCGCCGCCGCTTCACATCCGGCATGGCCGCCGCCGATAACGACGACGTCGACGAGGAGATCAGGGGGAGAAATCATCGCCGCCACATAGGGCAAAATGGGTATGATCGCCAGAGGCGGGCAGGTCCCATCGAGCTGCAACTCAACTCTGTTTCACGTGAAACGCCGGTATGGCTAGACCTACTTTCCGATGCAGAAGGTCGAAAAGACCTCGCCCAGAATGTCCTCGACACCGATCGCACCCGTAACGCGCGCCAGAGCATCGGCAGCCCGTCTCAGATCATCGCCAGCCATTTCCGGCGCGACATCGAGCGCAACGCGCGCGGCATCGACGCTTTCCAGCGCCTCAAGCAAACGTAGCCGATGCCGTTCCTGGGTTACAGCTGGGAAGTCAGCGCCTGATAGATCTTGCGCAAGACGAGCAGCAATCCAGTCCCGAAGCTCGGCCAAGCCGTCGCCAGTGGTGGTGCTGACCGCCAGGGTCTCATAGCCGCCGCGTGCTAAAATGACGCCAAGGTCGGACTTGGTCGCGACGATTAGATCGCCATCCTCGATGTAGGCCGCAGCCACCCCGTCTGGGTCGCCAGGTGCGCGAACCCAAAGACGGAGGTCGGCGTGTTCGGCGCGAAGCCGGGCGCGGCGCACGCCCTCGGCCTCGACCGGGTCATCGCTGTCTCTCAAGCCGGCCGTATCCGACAATGTCACGGCATAGCCGCCGATCACCAGATCCGCATCCAGCACATCCCGCGTGGTGCCGGCGATCGGCGTCACGATGGCCGCCTCACGCGCAACGAGGGCGTTGAACAGCGACGACTTGCCGGCGTTCGTCTCTCCGACCAGGACGATGCGATAACCGTCTCTCACCCGTTCGCCACGCCGCCCCGTATCGGCCGCGCGTCTCAGGTCGGCGCCGAGTCGGTCCAATACCGGCCCCGCCGTACGGGCCAGATTATCCGGCACCTCTTCATCGGGAAAATCGATCTCGGCTTCGACCAAGGCCAAGGCGTGGAGAAGGTCACGACGGAACCCGGCGTAGGTTTGGCTGAGCTTGCCGTCCAACTGCCCCAAGGCCTGTTTGGCCTGGGCGCTGGTTTCCGCGTCGATCAGATCGGCGACCGCCTCGGCCTGCGCCAAGTCCATGCGGCCGTTCTGGAAGGCGCGGCGCGTGAACTCGCCGGGGTCCGCCGGGCGCAGGCCCAGGGCGATCAAGGCGCGGCTGGCGGCCTCGACGACCGCCCGACCGCCATGCAGATGCAATTCTGCCGCGTCCTCTCCCGTATAGCTGTTGGGCGCAACGAAACGCAGGACGAGCGCCTGATCGATATGATCGCCAGCATGGCTGAGATCGCGCACGGACGCCATGCGCGGTTTCAGGCGAGTTGCGCCCAGCGCCGTCAATGCGGCCTCCACCCCGGGACCCGACAAACGGATCACTGCGATGGCCCCTCGGCCGGGCGGCGTCGCCAAGGCGAAGATGGTGTCGATCATCAACTCAGACCGAGCGGCTCCGAAGCGAGTGCGTGCTCACTTCACCGCCGCTTCCATCAGGCGACGAAACTGGTCCTGGGCCTGCAGGCCGAAGCTGGTCCAGGTCTTCATCAGTTCCTCGGGCTGCATGGCGGCGACATTGGCCTCCATCCGCTTCTGCATCTCCGCAACCATGGCGTCGTTCAGCGGCGTCACGTCCGGAAGACCGAGAAAGGCGCGCGCCTCAGCCGGTGTGCACTCGACTTCCACATTGACCTTCATTGGGCGGTTTCCTGTTTCACGTGAAACGCTTTTTCCATCCTAACGCCGCACGCGCGGCGTGCGGCTGCTTGAGGTAAAGACGGATCAGGTGTTCATCGACTGGAAGAAGTCCGAGTTGTTCTTCGACTGACGCAACTTGTCGAGCAGGAACTCGATCGCGTCCTGCGGCCCCATCGGGTTCAGGATGCGGCGCAGAACATAGGTCTTCGCCAGCTGATCCTTCGGCGTGATCAGGTCCTCCTTGCGGGTGCCGGACTTCAGCACATCGATGGCCGGGAAGATGCGCTTGTCCGCAACCTTGCGGTCCAGCACGATTTCCGAGTTGCCGGTGCCCTTGAACTCTTCGAAGATCACCTCGTCCATGCGGCTGCCGGTGTCGATCAGGGCCGTGGCGATGATCGTCAGCGAACCGCCCTGCTCCACATTGCGCGCGGCGCCGAAGAAGCGCTTGGGCCGTTGCAGGGCGTTGGCGTCCACACCGCCCGTCAGCACCTTGCCCGACGAGGGGACGGTGGCGTTGTAGGCCCGGCCCAGACGCGTGATGGAGTCGAGCAGGATCACCACGTCCTTCTTGTGCTCGACCAGACGCTTGGCCTTTTCGATCACCATTTCGGCGACGGCGACGTGGCGGGTCGCGGGCTCATCAAAGGTGGAGGCGACGACCTCGCCCTTCACCGTGCGCTGCATGTCCGTCACTTCTTCAGGGCGTTCGTCGATCAACAGGACGATCAGGAAGACTTCCGGGTGGTTCCGCTCGATCGACTTGGCGATGTTCTGCAGCATTACCGTCTTACCGACGCGCGGCGGCGCCACGATCAGGCAGCGTTGGCCCTTGCCCAAGGGCGCGACGATGTCGATGACCCTGCCCGAGCGATCCTTCAACGTCGGATCCTGGATTTCCATGTGCAGCCGCTCTTCGGGATAGAGCGGCGTCAGGTTGTCGAACAGGACCTTGGTCTTAACCGCTTCGGGGTCTTCGAGATTGATCGTGTCGACCTTGAGCAGGGCGAAGTAGCGTTCGCCTTCGCGTGGCGCCCGCACCGCCCCATGGACGGTGTCGCCCGAACGCAGGCCGAAACGGCGGATCTGCGACGGCGAGACATAGACGTCGTCCGGCCCCGGCAGATAGTTGGCGTCCGAGCTGCGCAGGAAGCCGAAGCCGTCCGGCAGGATTTCCAGCACGCCGTCGGCGATGATCTCGACTTCTTCGTCGGCCAGGGCCTTCAGGATGGCAAACAGCAAATCCTGTTTGCGCAGGTTCGAGGCGTTCTCGACCTCCAGCTGTTCGGCGAAGGCGACCAGATCGGCCGGGGTCTTCTCGTTCAGTTCGGCCAGCGTGATGCGGCCGTTGGCGACGACAGGCTCGCCGTCCTCTTCGTCATCCGCCGTCGTATCCACGCCAGAATCGGCGCCCGCCGCCTCGCCGGCTTCATGCGCCGCGCCGTGATGGGTGGGGGCTTCGACCTCCACGCCTTCGGTCTCGGGGGTGTCGGGATGGGTGTCGCGGACGTCGGTCATGATGCAGGCTCGCGGGCGCACACGGCCAGACGGCTGCGGCGCAGGTCTCTGAAAATGTCTGGCCGGAAGGCCGAAGGGAGGTGCGACGGGCTCCCGCTGGCTCAAAGGCCTGCAGGCGTCACGAAAGAGAGGGACCGCCGGCGCAGCACGCCGAACGGTTCGCCGCCAGCGGAACCACAGGCGACGGACGAGGTCAAGCGGAGCCGCTTAACGGAACGCCCACTCGGTTGTCACCGACAGCACCATGATGATGGCCAGGACGAACGGAACCTCATTCGTCATGCGCCAGAACTTGCCTGAGTATTTCGACGTACCGACCGCGATCTTCTTTCTTTGGGCCGCCAGGAAGCCGTGCCAGCCGCTGAGCAGGATCACACCCGCCAACTTGGCGATCATCCAAGGCTCGCCCAGAAACGCCGCCCCGCGCGCCGAGACGTCGATGTGGATCAGCCACAGCCCGAAGACCCAGGCCAGTATCATCGCCGGGTTCAGGATGATGCGCAGCAACCGCGTCTGCCACAGGCGCAGCAGGCCCTGCATTTCGCTTTTCAGCGGTTCGGGCTTGGCGTTCTGCTCGGCGTCATAGGCGTAGAGCCGGGGCAGGAACAGCAGCCCCGCCATCCAGGCGATCACCGCCAGAATGTGCAGTCCACGTGCGAGATCGTAGGTGTTCATGCCGCCTGCCTTGCCTTGCGATGCGGACAGGCCTTCCAGTCCGCCTTGCACCCCTGGCCGAACGGCGCGACGCCCGTGTGGGACAGGGCGCCAACCGTCGCGTCGGTTAGGGCGTCGATGAACAGCGGCTCGATCCCGACCGCCGGCGCCCGCAAATAGGGACTGGCCCCTTTTTCGTGGGCCAGTTCGCCATATTCGATATCCAGCTCGACCAGGGTCTCGATATGCTCCGAGACGAAGGCGATGGGCGTGACGACCACGCCGACGCCGTCCTTGGCCGCGGCTTCGATGGCTTCGGGCGTTGATGGCCCCAGCCATTTCATCGGCCCGACCCGGCTCTGGTAGCAAATGGCGTGGTCGATCGGCCCGCGCTGCGCCGCGATGGCGGCGACCACAGCGGCGACCGTCGTCTCGATCTGCTCCTGATAGGGGTCGCCCTTGCCGGTCACCAGCTTCTCGGGGATGCCGTGGGCGGAGAACAGCACCCGCACCGGCTGGCCCACCGCCTCGTCCAGCTTCTCACCGATCGCCTGGGCCTGGGCCTCAACCCAGCCTGTCGCAGCCGGATAGCAGCAGACGGCGCGGCTGACGCCCGGGCCGGCATAGGCGGCGTTCCAGGCCTTCAACGAGGATTCCGTCGTCGTGGTCGAAAACTGCGGATAGAGCGGCAGCAGGACGACCTCGTCGGGTCCGAAGGCGGCGACCTCGGCCGCCGTCTCTTCGGTCAGCGGATGCCAGTAGCGCATGGCGATGAAGACCTTGACCTCATCGCCATTGAGCCGCGCGCCAAGCACCGCCTGCAAAGCCTCGGCCTGCCGACGGGTCTCAGGCAGCAGCGGCGATCCGCCGCCCATCAGGGCGTAGTTGGCCTGGGCGCTGGTTTCGCGCCGGCTGGCGATCAGCTTGGCAAGAGGCGTGCGGAAGATACCCGGAAGGCCGATGATGGCCGGATCGTTGAACAGGTTGAACAGGAACGGCTTGACCGAAGCCTGATCGTCCGGCCCGCCCAGATTGAACAGCACCACCGCGATGCGGCGGCCAGGGTTCGCATCGCTCATTGGGCGCCGATCCGTCTCAGAACCTGTTCGACATGGTCGATCGGCACGTCCGGCAGGATGCCGTGGCCCAGGTTGAAGAGCCAGGGCCCCTGCCCCCAGGCCTCCATCAGCTGATCGACGCGTCGGTCCAGCAGATCGCCACCAGCGCGCAGCAATAGCGGGTCAAGCGCCCCCTGGATCGGCTTGATCTGCTGCACCCGTTTACCGACCTCGAGCGGGCAGGCGGTGTCCAAGGCGACGGCGTCGACCTCGACCGCCTCGGCATACCGCTCTGCGAGCGCCGCAGAGCCCCTTGGGAAGCCGATCAAAGGTACGGTGACCCCTAGCGCCCGCGTGCGCTTCACCAGCGCCTGGTGGGGTTTCAGGACCAGTCTTTCGAACAGGTCGTCCGGCAGACCCTCGGCCCAGCTCTCGAAGATCTTCAGAACCTGGGCGCCGGCGTCGGCCTGCATCTTCAGATATCGGGCCGTGGCCTCGACCAGAACCTCCAGCGTCTCGTCCACACGAGCGGGGTCAGCATAGGCATAGGTGCGGGCCTGCGCGCGCTCGCCCTTGCCTATGGTGCGCGCCTGGCCGTCCAGCATATAGGTCGCCACGGTCCAGGGGGCGCCGGCGAAGCCGATCAGGGCGCGTTCCGGCTCCAGGGCCGCGCGCACGATCGACAGGGTCTCACCCACCGCCGACAGATGCTCGCCCGCCGCCGGCGCCAGTTCGGCCATCCGACCCGGAATCGGCATTTCGCCCAGGCGGGGCCCCTCCCCCGTCTCGAACCAGACGTCCTGGCCCAGGGCGCGCGGGATCAGCAGGATGTCGGCGAAGACGATGGCCGCATCGAAGCCGAACCGGCGCATGGGCTGAAGCGTCGCCTCGGCGGCCATTTCAGGGTTCAGGCAGAACGCGATGAAGTCGGGCGCCTCGGCCCTCAGCTTGCGATATTCCGGCAGATACCGACCGGCCTGGCGCATGAACCACACCGGCGGACGCTCCAACGTCTCCCCGCGGAGAGCCCGGAGCACCAGGGGTGTCGGATCGGCAGTCTGGATCTGATCGGTCATGCCGGAGGATTAAGGTCACAGCCACCCGCTCTCAATCCCTAATCAGATTAAGAATTAAAAGATTCGAAGTGGCAGGTAGGGCGGTGGAATGGCGGGGATGACTCGATCGGCGGCGGCGGAACAAAAGCGGATATCCACGCCTGGCGTATCCTTAACGGGGATGTCGAAACGACTGATCCCGCCGGTGGACAATCCCTAACGAAACCTTAACGGGCAAGGGTTTGCGGGGGCTTGCGGCTGTGAACGCGGTTAAGCGTCGTTAACCTTTCATTAGGATTTTCCACAGCGGTTGGAAATTCGGTTTTCCGCCTTGGGATGATCCGGCGGCGGACGGCTGACGCGATCCACCATCATCCCCGCTCGCGGGCGGATCGATCAGCGGCTAAGAAAAACGGCGCCCCGACGGTCCAACGCCGTCCCCCAACTTTCAACAGGGAGACAGACAGTCTCATGAGCCCTGCGAGACCCTCGGGACCGGCCCGTCTGGCCACCTATTTCCACGTTCACCTGGTGTCGGACTCGACCGGCGAGACCTTGAACGCCATGGCCAAGGCGGTGACCGCGCGTTTTGACGGCGTTATTCCGATCGAGCACATCTATTCCCTGGTGCGATCGCCAAAGCAGATGGAGCGGGTGCTGCAGGAAGTAGAATCCGCGCCGGGCGTCGTTCTCCACACCCTGGTCGACCGCGATCTGCGCGAGCAGCTGGAGGAAGGCTGCCGTCGCCTGGACATGCCCCAGATCGGCGCGCTGGATCCCTTGGTCGGCGCCATGTCGCGTTATCTCGGCGCGGCCCTGTCCACCCGCGTCGGCGCCCAGCACGCGCTGGACCACGACTATTTCAACCGGATCGCGGCGCTGGACTTCGCCATGGCCTACGATGACGGCCAGGGTTCGCTGGATCAGTTGGAGGGCGCCGACGTCGTCCTTTGCGGGGTCAGCCGGACGTCCAAGACCCCGACATGCATCTATCTGGCCCACCGGGGCATTCGGGCGGCCAACGTGCCTCTGGTGCCGGGTCAGGAGGACGGCGAGCGGCTGACCAAGCTGAAGAACCCCTTGGTGATCGGCCTGACCGTGTCGCCGGATCGGCTGGTTCAGATCCGCCGCAACCGCATCGACAATCTGAACGCCAGCCAGTCGTCGAACTATACCGACCAGGACGCCGTGCGCGACGAGACGATCAAGGCCCGGCGGGCCTTCGAGCGGCGCGGCTGGCCCACCATCGACGTGACCCGCCGCTCGGTGGAGGAGACGGCGGCGGCGATCACCAATCTGCTGAGCGAACATCGCAACCACAAGATCGGGACCACCTGGTGAAAAGCATTCCTGCTGCGCTATCGCCCTCCGGGCTGCTTGAGCGCGGAACTCTCATCCTGGCGTCCAAGAGCGCGGCCCGCCGCGCCATGCTGGAAAACGCCGGCGTCGCCTTTGAGGTGCGCGTCGCCGATGTGGACGAGGACGCCATCAAGGCCGTCTCGACCGATCTGGACGCCGCCGCCCTTGCCGTTCGTCTCGCGGAAGCCAAGGCCCTGGCCGTTTCGCGTGATGAGGAGACCGCCTGGGTGTTGGGCTCGGATCAGACCCTGGCCTTTGACGGCGGCCTGGTCTCCAAGGCCAGATCTCTGGATGCGGCGTGCGAGCGGCTGAAAGCCATGCGCGGCAAGTCCCACCAACTGCATTCCGGCGCAGCGCTGGCGACCAAGGGCCAGATCGTCTGGTCCGGCGTCGATACGGTACAGATGCGGATGCGCGATTTCTCCGACGCCTTCCTCGACGCCTATCTGGCGGCCGAGGGCGAGGCCCTGCTGTCCTGCGTCGGTGCCTACCGGCTCGAGGGCCTGGGCTCGCAGCTGTTCGAGGCGGTGGACGGCGACTATTTCACAGTGCTGGGTCTGCCGCTCTGGCCGGTGTTGAACGAGCTGCGTCGGGCGGGGGTGATCGCGGCATGAGCACGCACCGCATAACCGGGGCGGCCATGGTCGCCGGGATCGCCGGAAACCCGGTCGGCCATTCGCTCAGCCCGGTCATCCACAACGCTTGGCTGGCGGCCGGCGGGATCGACGGCGCCTATGTTCCCTTCGCCCCTGCCGATGCGGCCGGTTTCGAGGCGCTGGTCGCGGCGGGGCGTGCGGGTCTAATCATGGGGCTGAACGTCACCGCGCCGTTCAAGGAACAGGCCTTCGCCCTAGCGGATCAGGCGACGGCGGCGGCGCGGCTGACGTCCTCGGCCAATATACTGCAGTTCGAAAACGGGCGGGTACTGGCCGACAGTTCCGACGGGATCGGCCTGATGCGCGGCCTCAAGGAACAGGCGCCGGACCTGGACGTGGCCGGGCGGCCGGTGGTGATGCTGGGCGCCGGCGGCGCGGCCCGCGCAGGGTCCGGCGCCTTGGTCGAGGCGGGCGCCGAGGTTCGCATCGTCAACCGTTCGCCCGAACGCGCCCAGGCCCTGGCCGTCGATCTTGGACCCTCGGTTCGGGTCATGGCGGCCGAGGATGCTTTGGACGGCGCAGCCTTGGTCATCAATGCGCTCAGCGTCCCGCCCAGCATCGACTTCGACCGGATCGCGCCCGGCACGGTGGTGATGGACATGACCTACAAGCCGCTGGCCACGCCGTTCCTGACGTCGGCGCGCGGACGCGGCCTGCCGACGGTGGATGGATTGGCGATGCTGATCGGCCAGGCGGCGCCGTCGTTCGAAGCCCTGTTCCGCCGCCAGCCGCCGCCGCTCGATCTTCGCGCCCTGTTGATGACCCATCTGGGCGAGACGGCATGATCCTGCTCGGTCTCACCGGCTCTATCGGCATGGGCAAGTCGACGACGACGGCCATGTTCGCCGATCTGGGCGCGGTCGTCTGGAACGCCGACGATGCGGTTCACCGCCTCTATGCGCCAGGCGGCGCGGCGGTCGGCGCTGTGAGCGAAGCCTTTCCCGGCGTCGTGGTGGACGGCGCGGTCGATCGCACGCGTCTGGCCGAGGCGCTTGGGAAAGACGACACCGCCTTTCGGCGTCTGGAAGCCATCGTGCACCCCCTGGTCGCTCAGGGTCGCGCAGCCGATCTGGAGGCGGCGCGCTCGGCGGGTGTGAAACTGGCGGTTCTGGACATCCCCCTGCTGTTCGAGACGGGCGGGGACAAGGCCGTCGACGCCGTGGTGGTGGTCACCGCCGATCCGGCGATCCAGGCGGAGCGCGTCCTGGCTCGTCCCGGCATGACCCGCGAACGGTTCGACGCCATCCTGGCGCGCCAGATGCCGGACGCGGAAAAGCGCGCCCGCGCCGATTTCGTCATCGACACCGGCCGGGGTTTGGAGGCTGCTCGGGCCGAGATCGAGGCGATCGTCGCCGTAGTTCTGGACCCGTCGTGGATATCTCCCCGGCGCGGCGCGGCAAGCCTTTCGCGCTGAGGCGAATGCCGCCATTAAGGGCGAATGGCGCGTGAGATCGTTCTGGATACGGAAACCACCGGCTTCGACCCCAAGACGGGCGACCGGCTGATCGAGGTCGGCTGTATCGAGATCCAGGACCTGCTGCCGACGGGGCGGACCTTCCATCGGTTCGTCAACCCCGAGCGGCTGATCCCGCCCGACGCCATTCGGGTTCACGGCATCACCGACGAGAAGGTCAAGGATGCGCCCAAGTTCGCCGAGATCGCCGACGAGCTGATCGAATTCATCGGCGATGCGCAGATGATCGCCCACAACGCCGCCTTCGACCGCAACTTCATCGACTTCGAATATGCGCGATGCGGCCGGCCGATCACCGGCGAGGCGCGCTGGACCGATACGCTGAAACTGGCCCAGACGCGGTTTCCGGGCATGCCCAACTCGCTGGACGCCCTGTGCAAACGCTACAAGGTGTCGCTGGTCGAGCGGACGCTGCACGGCGCCCTGATCGACGCCCGTCTGCTGGCCGAGGTCTATCTGGAGCTTCGCGGCGGCAAGGAGCGGGTGCTGGATCTGTCGTCGGCGCCGGTCGGTCGTGGTCCTGGCGGCGTCATCGAAACCGCCGCCTACGGCCAGCGTCCCCGCCCCCTGGCGCCGCGCTCCACGCCAGAGGAACAGGCCGCCCACGTCGCCTTCCTCGCCAAGGCGCTGAAGGACCGCTCACTGTGGGAAGCCTACGGCCTGCCATCGCAGGAAGACGCGGCGTAGGTCACTACTCACAACACCGCACAATAGATGCGCTCAAGTCGTGAGCGACCGCGTCGCGAACATAGCGCGGCGCGCAGCGCCCCAGGCTTAAGCCTGCCGGAAGCCCAGCACGTCCTGCATGTCATAGAGACCGGGGCCCCGTGTCCGCACCCAGGAGGCGGCGGCGACAGCGCCCTTTGCAAACAACGACCGATCGATCGCCGAGTGGCTCAGGGTCAGCACCTCATCTTCCGATGCGAACAGCACCGTGTGCTCGCCGATGATGCCGCCGGCGCGGATGGAGGAAAAGCCGATCTTGCCGCTCTCGCGCTCGCCCTGGACCCCGTCGTAGGGTTTGGAGCGCAGACCATCCAGATCCGAGAACCGCCCCTCGGCGGCGGCTTCGCCCAGCATCAGGGCCGTGCCCGACGGTGAATCCACTTTCCGGCGGTGGTGGGCCTCGGTGATCTCGATGTCCCAGTCCTGGGCGTCCAGACGCTGGGCCGCGTGCTGGACCAGGCCGATCAGGATGTTCACGCCCAAGGAAAAGTTGCCACTCTTGACGATGGCGACCTTCTCGGCGGCCTTCATCAGGTCGGCCTCCTGCTCGTCCGTGAAGCCGGTCGAGCCGATTACCAGGGCCGGGCCGCCGCGCTCGGCTGCGCTCTGGGCCAGGGCCACCGAGGCGGCCGGGGTCGAGAAGTCGATGATCACGTCGCACAGCGACAGGTCGGCGGTCTCGCCCCAATCGAAGCGGGCGGCGACCACCACGTCCTCGCGGGCGTCCAGAACCTGAGAGACCGCACGCCCCATCCGGCCGCGATAGCCGGAAATGCCGGCGTGGAAGATTGCGCTCAAACCGCGTTCTCTTTCGACCCGTCCGCGTCCTGATTGCCCAGGATGTCGGCCCAGAAACGCTTCGCCTTTCCGGCAAAGCTGGAATTCCTGGGGTTCTGCCCCTCTCCGAACGACAGGGCAAGCTCTTCCAGCAACTCACGCTGGCGCGCGGTCAGATCGGTGGGCGTCTCGACGAACAGCTCGACGACCAGATCGCCGCGGTTGCGGCCGTTCAGATGGGGCATGCCCTTGCCCTTGATGCGCACGGTCTTGCCGGTCTGGGCGCCGGCCGGCACGGCGACCGAGGCCTTGCACTTGCCGTCGCAGGCCGTGGAGACCAGGCAGGGCGCGTCGATCTCGCCGCCCAAGGCCGCCACCGTCATTGGCACGGGCACGGTGACCAGCAGGTCCAGGTTGTCGCGCTCGAACAGGTCGTGCGGCGTGACCGAGATGAAGACATACAGATCGCCGCGCGGTCCGCCGCGCTGGCCCGCATCGCCCTCGCCCGACAGACGGATGCGCGAACCGTCGTCCACGCCGGCCGGGATTTTCAGGTTCAAGGTGCGGGTTTTGCGCACCTGGCCGTGCCCGTGGCAGGTGGTGCAGGGATCGGCGATCATCTGACCCTGGCCGTGACAACGGGGGCAGGTGCGCTCGACCTGGAAGAAGCCGTTGGCCTGGCGCACGCGACCGGCGCCCTGGCAGGTGGTGCAGGTGACGGGCTTGGTGCCCGGCTTGGCGCCCGACCCCTCGCAGGTGTCGCAGGTCATGGTCGAGGGGATGTCGATCTCGACGTCTTCGCCCTTGTAAGCCTGCTCCAGGGTGATCTCCAGATCATAGCGCAGGTCCGAGCCCCGGCGCGGTCCGCCCTGCTGGCCCCGGCCCTGGCGTCCGCCGAAGGCGTCGCCGAACGCATCGCCGAAGACCTGGGAGAAGATGTCGTTGATGTCCGAGAAGCCCTGGCCGCCCTGGCCGAAGGGATTGCCGCCCCCGCCGCCGTTCACGCCCGCATGGCCGTAACGATCATAGGCCGCGCGCTTCTTGTCGTCCGACAGCACCGTATAGGCCTCGGACAGCTCCTTGAACTTGGCCATCGACTCTTCCGAACCGCCGTTGCGGTCCGGGTGGTGGATCATGGCCAGCTTGCGGTAGGCGGCTTTCAGGCCGGGGGCGTCGATCGTGCGTTCGACACCCAGAACTTCGTAATAATCACGCGCCATCGGGCGTTCGTCCTCATACTTCCCCGTTCGCTTTCGCCTCGCCTCTTATCGAGCGTTGGTCGAAATCGATGTCCCGGCTGACATGGGGTCCGGGACCAATGATGCAAGTTTCATGAAACGAACCCCCGCCTACCAAAGGCAAGCGGGGGTTTGAATCACGTCAAATCATCGCGGCGCTCAGGCGCTCTTCTTGTCGTCGCCGTCCGTGTCCGACACTTCCTCGAACTCGGCGTCGACCACGCCGTCGTCGGCCGGCTGGCCTTCGGCGGCGGCGTCGCCCTGCTGCTGGGCGTACATCGCTTCACCCAGCTTCATCGAGGCCTGGACCAGGGTGTTGGTCTTGGCGCGGATGTCTTCCGGGTCGGTGCCTTCGCGCGCCGTCTTCAGCTCGGCCAGGCCGGTCTCGATGGCCGTCTTCTCGTCCGCGCCCACCTTGTCGCCGTGCTCGGCCAGGGCCTTTTCGGTCGAGTGGATCAGGCTGTCGGCGGCGTTCTGCGCCTCGACCAGATCCTTCTTGGCCTTGTCGGTGGCGGCGTTGGCCTCGGCTTCCTTGACCATCTTGTCGATGTCAGCGTCCGACAGGCCGCCGTTCGCCTGGATGCGGATCGACTGCTCCTTGTTGGTCGCCTTGTCCTTGGCCGAGACGTTGACGATGCCGTTGGCGTCGATGTCGAAGGCGACCTCGATCTGCGGCATGCCGCGCGGCGCGGGCGGAATGCCCATCAGGTCGAACTGACCCAGCATCTTGTTGTCCGACGCCATCGGACGCTCGCCCTGGAAGACCCGGATCGTCACGGCCGACTGATTGTCGTCGGCGGTTGAGAAGGTCTGGCTCTTCTTGGTCGGGATCGTCGTGTTGCGCTCGATCAGGGGCGTGAACACGCCGCCCAGGGTTTCGATGCCCAGGGTCAGCGGCGTCACGTCCAGCAACAGCACGTCCTTGACGTCGCCTTGCAGAACGCCGGCCTGAACGGCGGCGCCCAGGGCCACGACCTCGTCAGGGTTCACGCCCTTGTGCGGCTCCTTGCCGAAGAAGGCCTTCACGGCTTCCACGACCTTGGGCATGCGGGTCATCCCGCCGACCAGAACCACTTCGTCGATGTCCGAGGCCTTCAGGCCGGCGTCGGCCAGGGCCTTCTTGCACGGCTCGATCGTGCGCTGGACCAGATCCTCGACCAGGCTTTCCAGCTTGGCGCGCGTCAGCTTGATGTTCAGGTGCAGCGGGCCCGAGGCGTTCATGGTGATGAACGGCAGGTTGACCTCGTACTGGGTCGTGGTCGACAGCTCCTTCTTGGCCTTTTCGGCCTCTTCCTTCAGGCGCTGCAGGGCCAGCTTGTCCTGGCGCAGGTCGACCGACTGCTCCTTCTTGAACTCGTCGGCCAGGTAGTCGACCAGACGCAGGTCGAAGTCTTCGCCGCCCAGGAAGGTGTCGCCGTTGGTCGACTTCACCTCGAACACGCCGTCGCCGATCTCCAGGATCGAGACGTCGAAGGTGCCGCCGCCCAGGTCATAGACGGCGATCTTCTGGCCGTCGTTCTTTTCCAGACCATAGGCCAGGGCCGCCGCGGTCGGCTCGTTGATGATGCGCAGCACTTCCAGGCCAGCGATCTTGCCGGCGTCCTTGGTGGCCTGACGCTGGCTGTCGTTGAAGTAGGCCGGCACGGTGATCACGGCCTGGGTGACCTTGTCGCCCAGATAGGCCTCGGCCGCTTCCTTCATCTTGGTCAGGGTGAAGGCCGAAATCTGCTGCGGGGAATAGTCCTTGCCGAACGCGCGCACCCAGGCGTCGCCGTTCGGGCCCTTAACGATCTCATAGGGCACCATGCCCTTGTCCTTGGCGACGACGGGATCATCGAAGTTGCGGCCGATCAGGCGCTTGATCGCGAAGAAGGTGTTGGACGGGTTGGTGACGGCCTGGCGCTTGGCGGGTTGGCCCACCAGCACTTCCGCGCCGTCCTGGATCGCCACGACCGACGGGGTCGTGCGGTTGCCCTCGGCGTTTTCGATCACCTTCGGCGTCTTGCCGTCCATGACGGCGACGCACGAGTTGGTGGTGCCCAGGTCGATGCCGATAATCTTGGCCATGTGTTCTTCAGTCTCTCTGGTTCGGCGGGCGATGCGGCGGCCTTCGACGAAGCGCCGCGCGTGACCGCCCCCGGTTGGGTTGGCGTGGATCAGGCTGGATAGCCCCAAGTTTCGCGGGGTTTCTCCGAAGCTGGCCCCGATATGGGAAAATCCCCCCCGCCCGCAAGGGCGTTATGCGATTCAAAGCTTTCGAAGAACGATGAAATTCGAAGATGCAGAGACAGCGATCTTCGGGCATAAGATTTCCCGTCGCGATCTGGGGACCGCGATGAAGGAAGGGAGAGGAAACAATGATCAAGACCATGCTTAAGGCCGCCGTCGCCGCCGCCGTTCTGATCGGCTCTGCGGCTGCCGCGGCGCCGCCCGCTGGGGCGCCGGCCATTCAGTCGCGCGACGGCTATGATCGGCACGTCACCATCAAGAACCGCACCGGCTGGACCATGTTGCGCTTCTACGCGTCGGATTCGCGCAGCGACGACTGGGAAGAGGACATCCTCGGCTCGGACATTCTGGAAAGCGGGCAGGATGTGCGCATCAACATCGATGACGGTTCGGGCGCCTGCATCTATGACTTCAAGGCCGAGTTCACCAACGGTCAGGAGCTGACGCGGTCGCGCATCAATGTCTGTGAGGTCAGCGAATACACCTACACCCGTTGAGGTGAAGACCGCCGTCGAGGGCTTCCGGCTCTGGCCGGGGGCGTTCGACGCCGTGGCGCAGGCTGATCTGGTCGCCGAGGTGTTCGCCCGGCTGGATGACGCGCCGCTGTATCAACCGACCACGCCCGGCGGTCGGCCTTTTTCGGTTCATATGAGCAACTTCGGGCCGCTGGGCTGGGTCTCCGACCGGGGCGGCTATCGCTATCAGTCGACCCATCCCGAGACCGGGCGACCCTGGCCAGCGATCCCGACTGTGCTGCTCGACCTGTGGGACGCCACGGTCGCCTGGCCCACGCCGCCGGACGCCTGTCTGGTCAATCTGTATCGCGATGCGGCGAAGATGGGCCTGCACCAGGACAAGGATGAGGCCGACCTCGGCGCGCCCGTCCTTTCGGTGTCGCTAGGGGACACGGCGACGTTCCGCATCGGCGCGGCGCAGGGCGGCCGCACCACGACGTTGAAACTGGACAGCGGCGACGTCTGCGCCCTGACCGGACCCGCGCGCCTGGCCCGTCATGGCGTCGACCGCGTTCTTGCGGGATCGTCGCGCCTGATCCCCGGCGGCGGCCGGCTGAACCTGACGCTGCGCTGCGCCGGTTGAGTATCGGATTTTTGGACTGGCTTTCGCCGGCAAGCTGCGGCGTATGTCGAAGATGGATGATCTGAAGCGCCGTTGGGCCCGGCTGGAGCCCCATGTCACCGTCGTGGGGCCGAACGACGACCGGCCCCGTCCTGCCGTGCTGATGTTCCATGGCTGCGGGGGTCTGCGCGATCACCTGCCCCGCTACGCCGAGGTCGCCAAGGCGGCGGGCTGGCGCGCCTTCATCGTCGATTCCTACGGCCCGCGCGGATGGGGCCGGGCCTTCACCCTGGCGGCGGTCTGCACGGGCCTGTCGTTCCGGGGCTATGAGCGGGTGGGCGACGTTCTGGCGGCGATCCAGGGCGTTTCGGCCCGCCCCGATGTCGATGCGACGAAGCTGGCCCTGGCCGGGTGGAGCCATGGCGGCTGGTCGATCATGGAGATGATGAGCGGCGCGCCGACGCCCGGCGCCTTTGGCGTGACCGATCCCGCCGGCGCCGACCTGTCCGGCGTCAAGGCGGTGTGGCTGGCCTATCCCTACATCGGCCCGTTTGCCTTCAACCGGCTGAAGCCCTGGCGGCATTGCCCGCGCGTCCTGGCCGTCACCTGCAAGCGCGACCACCTGACCACCGTTCGCAACGCCGAGCAGGTCAACACCATGATCCGCAACTGCGGCTCCGAGGTCGAAAGCTGGATCGCCAGCGGCACTCACGCCTTCGACGAACCGACCAACAACGGTCCGATGCGCCACGATCCGGAACTGACAGTCGAGGCCCTGCGCCGTTTCGGCGCCTTCCTGACCGACGCCGTGCCACACGGGTGAAAAAGAAAACTGACCCGCGCTCTTGACGGGCGATCCATCACGTAACAATTGCGGTTACATGAAAAAGGATTCCCGCCTGTCCAACATTCTCCACGCCCTGCTGCACATGGCCGAGCATGAGACACGCACCGGCGCGCCAATGACCTCGGACCAGCTGGCGGTGTGCCTGTCCACCAATCCCGTAGTGGTGCGCCGAACCATGGCCGGTCTGCGCGAGCAGGGATTGGTGGCGTCGGAAAAGGGGCATGGCGGCGGCTGGCGTCTGTCGCGACCGCTGGATCAGGTCACCCTGGGCCAGGTGAACACCGCCCTCGGCGGTGCGGATCTGTTTCCTGCCGCTCCGCCCATCGAGGCTGACGGCTGCCTGGTCGAGGCGGCGGTCAACGACGCTCTGGCCGAGACCTACGCCGCCGCCCGCGCCCTGCTGATCGCGCGCCTGAACGACATCACCCTGGCCGATCTGGCGGCGGATTTCTCGCGCCGCATGGCCGAACATCCCAAGAGAGACCTGCTCCATGCCCACGCCCGAAAGTCCTGAGCCCATGCCGCACGACGCTCTGATCATCGGCGGCTCCTATGCCGGCCTGTCCGCAGCCTTGCAGCTGGTGCGCGCGCGCCGCCGCGTTCTGGTCATCGACGACGGCCGGCCGCGCAATCGGTTCGCCGCTCGCGCCCATGGCGTCCTGACAAATGACGGAAAGCCCGGCGCTGAGATCACGGCGTCCGCCCGGTCTCAGGTCGCGGCTTATCCGACCGCCGCCTTTCGCATGGCGGAGGCGGTCGAGGTCGAACGGATCGATGGCGGTTTCTCGGTCGCCTTCGCTGACGGCACACGGACGCGCGGTCGCCGGCTGCTGTTGTCGCACGGGGTCGAGGACGTGCTGGTCGACATCCCGGGGGTGAAGGAACGCTGGGGCCGCACCGCCCTGCACTGTCCCTGGTGCCATGGCTATGAGATCGGCGGCGGCCCCATCGGCGTGTTGGGCCGCGGTGATCACGCGGTCCAGTATGCGGCGACGGTCGCCGAATGGGGCCAGGTCACCCTGTTCATGGATCTGGACGTCGGCCTGTCGCCCGAGGACGCCCATGTGCTGGATCGACGCGGGGTCACCATCGAGGCCACGCCCATCGCGCGGCTGGAGGGCGAGGCGCCGGATCTAAGCGGCGCGCGGCTGACCGACGGACGGTTCGTCGAGCTGAAGGCCATCTTCGTCGGCGCCAATGTGCGTGTCGCCAGCCCGTTCGCCGAACGGCTGGCCTGCGAGATGACCGACACCCCGATGGGGCGAGTGATCAAGGTGGACGCCATGCAGCAGACGACCCAGCCGGGCGTCTTCGCCGCCGGCGATCTGGCGCGCGCCGCTTCCAACATCACCCTGGCGACCTCGGACGGGATGATCGCCGCCCACGCTCTTTTCAGATCCCTGGTCGAGGAAGAGACGGCGATCGCCGCCTAGCCGATCGTCGCCTCGACCGTGATGGTCGCGCGGACCGAATGGGCCATTTCGCAATGGTCGTGCGCCTGGTGGTGCAGGGCGTCGATCTCGGCCTGATCGGGCTCGCGGCCCGTGAAGCTGGTGAAGGGGCGCAGCGTCACCTCGGCGAGGTAGCGCTTGCCGTTCTCGTCCTTGCCCATCTTGCCCGAAGCCTCGTCGACATAGGTGTCGACCACCAGGCCGGCGTTGGCGGCGAAGGCGAGGAACCACAGCATATGGCAGCTGGACAGGGAGGCGATCATCGCCTCTTCCGGATCGACGCCGGCCGGATCGGACATCGGCACGGGCACGCTGGACGGCGCCGACGATCCCGGCACCACCGCCCCGCCGTCGAAGCTCCAGGAATGGGCGCGGCTGTAGCCCTTGTCCAGGAAGGGCTGGTCGCCCCGGTTCCAGACGACCTTGGCCTCGTAGACGCCCATTACGCCCTCCAGAAGCCGACGATCTTCTTGACCTCGTCCACCACGGGATCGGCGACCTCGGCGGCGCGCTCGGCCCCGGCCTTCAGCACGCGGTCGATCTCAGCCGGATCGTCCATCAGGCGGCGCATCTCGGCCGTCACGGGCGCCAGGGACGACACCGCCAGGTCCGCCAGCGCCGGCTTGAAGGCGCCGAAACCCTGGCCGCCGAACTGTGCGATCACCTGTTCGCGGGTCAGGCCCGCCAGCGCCGCATAGATGGCGACCAGATTCTTGGCCTCGGGCCGTTCGTTCAGGCCGTCCAGGGTTTCCGGCAACGGCTCGGGATCGGTCTTGGCCTTCTTGATCTTGGAGGCGATCGTGTCGGCGTCGTCGGTCAGGTTGATGCGGCTGTTGTCGGACGGGTCCGACTTGGACATCTTGGCCGCTCCGTCACGCAGGGACATGACGCGGGTCGCCGGTCCCTGGATGATCGGCTCAGGCACGGGGAAGAAGCCGGGAACGCCGAAGTCGTTGTTGAACTTGGCGGCGATGTCGCGGGTCAGCTCCAGATGCTGCTTCTGGTCTTCGCCGACTGGCACTTCGGTGGCTTTGTACAGCAGGATGTCGGCCGCCTGGAGGACGGGATAGGTGTAGAGGCCGACCGAGGAGCGTTCCTTGTGCTTGCCCGACTTCTCCTTGAACTGGGTCATCCGATCGAGCCAGCCGAGGCGGGCGACGCAGTTGAAGATCCAGGCCAGTTCCGCATGGGCGCGAACGGCCGACTGCGGGAAGATGATCGCCTTTGCCGGATCCAGGCCCGAAGCCAGATAGGCGGCGGCGATCTCGCGCGTCTGGGCGGTCAGTTTGGCCGGATCCTGCCAAACCGTGATGGCGTGCATGTCGGCGACGAAGACATAGACCGGCGCGCCTTGGTCCTGCAGTTCGACGAACCGCTTTAGGGCGCCGAGGTAGTTGCCCAGGTGCAGCGCGCCTGAGGCCTGGATGCCGGACAGGATGCGGCGAGGGCCGTCATAGTTAGGGACGGGGGTCGCAACGTCCGGGGTCTGGTCGGTCATGGGATCGGGTCTCGGAAGGTCGAAAGGCAGGCGTGGCGAGGCAGGCGGCGGGTCAGCCGCGCCATCGCAGGTCATGGATCAGGCCCGAGGTCGTCATGGCCTCGCGCTTATCGGTTCGCCGCCTGTCAGTCCAGACCGGAGACCGCGCCGCCGCCGGGCTCGCGCTTCAGCGTGGCCTTCAGTTCCGAGAGCGTGACGGCCCGGAACGCCAGCAGGCAGAAGCCGTAAAGCCCGGCCCCGGCGCCGCAGACCACCAGGACGGCGATCTCCTTGGCCAGGAACAGGCGAGCCAGCTGCGGATAGAAGACGTCGGCGGCGAACAGCAGAGCGGCCATCATGGCGCTGGCGGCGATCACGCGGGCGATGCGCGACAAAAAGGACGGGGACGGCCGCCAGCTGTTCTCGCGGATCAGGACCCCGCCCAACAGGGCGACGTTGACCCAGGCCGAGGTGCTCGTGGCGATGGCCAGGCCCAGCACCCCGTCCCAGCCCTGACGGCGGAACCAGAAGAACAGGGCCGAGCCCAGGATGACGGTGATCACCACGCTGGTGACGGCGAAGATCATCGGCCGGCGCGTGTCCTGGCGCGCGAAGAAGGGCGGGGTCAGAACCTTGGCCAGGACGAAGGCCGGCACGCCCCAGGCGAACTGACGCAAAACGTCGGCGGTGCGGGCGGCGTCGGCCGAGGTGAAGGCGCCCCGCGTCACGGTCGCGTCGATGATGAAGAAGGGAATGACGAACAAGGCCACCGCCGCCGGCAGGGTGAAGGCCATGGCCAGGTTGATGCCGTCGTCCAGCGTCTTTTGCCCGCCCTCGTGATCGCCGTCGACGAACGCCTTGGTCAGGCGCGGCACCAGGGCTAGGCCGATGGCGACCCCCACCAGGCCCAGCGGCAGTTGATAAAGCCGGTCGGCGTTATACAGCACCGAACGCGCACCCTCGTCCGACCCGGTCAGGAACTGCGACACCAGAGAGTTGATCTGCAGCGCTCCGCCCGCCAGGGCGCCGGGCACGGCCAGCGCCAGGGTGTGACGCACATTCGGGGTGATGCGCGGCAGGCCGATCTTCAGCCGAACGCCCAGACGCCGCACGCCCCACCACAGCAGACCGGCCTGGATCAGGCCTGACACGGTCACCGCCGCCGTCATCATCAGCAGCACCGTCTCCTGCGGGATCGGCAGGATCAGCGGCGGCATCAGGGCGGCCAGGGTGCACAGGTTCAGAAACACCGGAACCGCCGCCGACAGGGCGAACCGACCGCCCGTGTTCAACACGCCCGAGAGCAGCGAGGCCACGGTCATACAGGCCAGATAGGGCATGGCCAGCTGGGTCGCGATCACGGCGGCGCGCAGCACCATCGGCTGGTCGCGATACGCCGACAGCAGCCATGGCATGATCCAGGGCATCACGACCTGCAGCAGGATGCAGAAGCCGGCGACGACCGCCAGCATGAAGCTGAGCGCCTCGGACGCCGTGACGGCGGCGGCTTCCTCGCCCTCGCGCGCCCGAACCCCGCCATAGACCGGCACGAAGGCCTGGGCGAAGGCGCCCTCGGCGAACAGGCGGCGGAACATGTTGGGCAGCATCAACGCCGTGGTGAAGGCGTCCATCATCGGCCCTTGGCCGAAGCGCGCCGCCAGCGCCATGTCGCGCACGAAGCCGAGAATTCGACTGCCCAGCGTCAGGGTCGACTGCACCAGGGTGTTTCGGGCGAGGCTCATGCGATCTTTGGCTCTATTCTCCCCGCTCATCCCCGCGAACGCGGGGTTCCAGTGCTATCGCGGCGCACTGACCTGTCCGGGATTGGCATATCGCCAACTCGAAAAGCCTGATCGCCCAAAGACCTGGGTCCCCGCTTTCGCGGGGATGAGCGGACATTTGATCCTATCGCTTAGCGCGCTTGTTCGCCGGGCGATACGGGCTTTGCGCGCGGGCTGCGGCGGCCCAGGTCGGAGACGTCGCGCGCGCTGGCGCGGGCCGAGGCGACCTTGCGTCCGGCGGGCGCGGGCGCGCGGCTGTCCAGCACGGCCTCAAGCGCGGTGCGCAGTTCGGTGATCCGCTGTTCCGAGGTGATCTTCCGCCCCTTGCGATCCACGACGTAGAAGCTGTCCACCGCCCGCTCGCCATAGCTGGCGACATGGGCTGAGCGGATGCTCAGGCCTTCGTCGTTGAACACGCGCGACAGATCCGCCAGCAGCCCCGGCCGGTCGGCGCAGGACACCTCGACCACGGTGGCGACCTCGCTGGCATGGTGATCGACCATGACCACGGGCCGGACTTCGAAGGCCGCCTTGCGCGCATTGCCGGTCGGATCGGGCGCCTGGCCGATGCGGCCCTCGCCCCGAGCAGCCTTTTCCAGCGCTTCGACCAGGGCCTTCAGTCGGCGCGGTTCGGCCTGGCCGTAGGGCAGGCCCGCCCCATCCTGAACGCGGAAGACGTCCAGGACGACGCCGTCCTCTGTCGCCACGCGGGCGTCGGTCACGTCGGCGCCCAGGGCGGCCATGGTCTGGGCCAGATCGGCAAACAGGCCCGGTCGGTCGGCCGCGGCGATGGAGATTTCGGTGGTCTGGACCGTCAGCCCCTGCACCGGCGCGGTCGGGGCCGCCTCGGCCGCCGCGCCTGTCTCGCGCGCCCGCTGGACCAGGGCCGGATGGGCCGCCAGCGGATCCTCGCGCGCCACGTCCTCGCCCCGGAACAGGGCGGCGACCTGGTTGTAGAGCGTGCGCATCAGCTGACCCTTCCAACCGTTCCAAACGCCCGGCCCCACGGCCCGGATATCGGCCACGGTCAGGACCAGCAGCATCCGCAGTCGCTCGGGATCGCCGACCAGTTCGGCGAACGCGCGGATGGTTGCAGGGTCCGACAGGTCGCGCTTTTGGGCATAGTCCGACAGCGCCAGATGGCTGCGCACCAGCCAGACCACCAGTTCGATCCGGCGCGGATCGACACCCAGCCGCTCGCACGCCCGACGCGCGGCGATGGCCCCGTCCTCCAGCTGCCCCCGCTCGCCGCCCTTGCCCACGTCGTGCAACAGCATGCCCAGCATCAGGGCTTCCATGTCCGAGATCAGATGCACGATCTCGCTGGCCATCGGGTGGTCGGTCTTCAGTTTGCCGCGCGCGATGTCGTTGATGATGCCGATGGCCTGCAGCGTGTGCTCGTCGACCGTATAGGCGTGGTACATGTTGAACTGGGTCTGGCCGACGATCCGCCCCCATTCGGGCAGGAACCGGCCCAGCAGGCCCGTCTCGTTCATGATGGTCAGGACGCGATAGGGCCTCTGCCCGTGCGCCAGAATGTCCAGGAACGCCCGCGTCGCCGCCGGATCGCGCCTCAGCCGGGGCGTCACCAGCGACAGCGACCGCGTCACCGCCGAAAAGGCGTCCGGATGCATATCCAGATCATGCTTGTCGGCGCAGACGAACAGAGTCAGCAGCTTGACCGGATCGGCGGCGAACACCTCCGGCCCCTCGACCGACAGACGCCCCTGATCGATCCAGAACCCCTCGACCTCCAGCTTGCGGCGGGGGGCGGGTCGGAACGGCGCCATCAGACGCGACAGGCCGTGCGCCGTTTTTTGGTGACGCGCCTCCAGCTTGGCCGACATGGCGCGGGTCAGGGCGCCGACGTCGCGGGCCACCAGAAAGTATCGCCGCATGAACCGCTCGACCGCCGGTTCGTCGCCGCGCCCGCGCCAGCCCATGCGCCGGGCGACCTCGGGCTGCATGTCGAACGTCAGCTTCTCTTCGGCCCGGCCCGCGATCAGATGCAGATGGATGCGGACCCGCCACAGGAAGTCGAACGCCTCGTCCGACGTTCGGCGCTCGCGCGGGGTGAACAGTTCGTCCATCACCGTGGCGCCCAGCCGGCTTTCGGGCGCCAGGGATCGGGCGATCCAGTACAGGGTGTTCAGGTCGCGCAAGCCCCCCTTGCCGTCCTTGACGTTGGGTTCGACCTTGTAGCGGGTCGAGCCGGCCTTCTCGTGCCGGGCGGCCCGCTCCTCCAGCTTGGCGGCGATGAAGGGGCGCGGATCGGATTTCGACACCATGTCGCGGAACCGGCCGATCATCAGCTGGGCCAGCGCCTCGTCCCCCGCCAGCGGACGCGCCTCCAGCAGGGTCGTTCGCACCGTCATGTCGGTCCGCGACAGGTTCAGACACTCCTCGACCGAGCGCACCGCCGACCCGACCTTGGCCCCCAGGTCCCACAGCACATAGAGGACGAACTGGATCACTTGCTCGCCGCGCGGCGTCGCCTTGGACGATCTCAAAAACAGCAGGTCCAGATCGGAATGCGGCGCCAGAACGCCCCGGCCGTAGCCCCCGACCGCGACCAGGGCCAGCCGTTCGGCCTCGACCGGCGAGGTCGGCCACAGGGTTTGGGTCGCCACCCGCCACAGGCCGGCCAGCATCTCGTCGGCGGCGGCGGCGTACAAACGCGCCACGTCACGCCCCTTTATGCCGCCGTCCAGCTTGCGCTCGGCCCGCGCGCGGGCGGCGTCATAGGTCTCGCGCAAAACGACAGAGACCGCCGCGCGCGGGTCTTCCGCGCGGGCGGCCTCGTCAAGGCGGTCATCCAGACTGGGCGAGGCGTTCATGTCAGCCGTCTATAGGCCCCATCCCACCGCACGTCAGTCAGGGATTGCGGACTACTCCGGGCGAACGCGCTTCTTGCGGAACGACGGGTTCAGCACCTGCTTGCGCAGGCGGATGGACTTGGGCGTCACCTCGACCAGCTCGTCGTCGTCGATATAGGCGATGGCCTGTTCCAGCGACATCTGGCGCGGCGGGGTCAGGCGAACGGCCTCGTCCTTGCCGGCGGCGCGGACGTTGGTGAGCTGCTTGCCCTTGATCGGGTTGACGTCCAGATCGTCCCAGCGCGCGTTCTCGCCGATGATCATGCCCTGATAGGTCTTTTCGCCCGCGCCGACGAACATGACGCCGCGATCTTCCAGGTTCCAAAGGGCGAAGGCGGCGGTTTCACCGTCCGAGTTCGAGATCAGGACGCCCTTTAGACGGCCGGCGATGGCACCCTTGTGCGGCTCATAGTGGCTGAACACGCGGTTCAGCACGCCCGAACCGCGCGTGTCGGTCAGGAACTCGCCCTGATAGCCGATCAGGGCGCGCGACGGCGCCTTCAGGCTGATGCGGGTCTTGCCGGCGCCCGACGGGCCCATGTCGGCCAGCTCGGCCTTGCGGGCCGACAGCTTTTCGATGACCACGCCGGTGAACTCGTCGTCCACGTCGATCATGACGTCTTCGATCGGCTCCAGCTTCTCGCCGTTCTCGCCTTCCTTGAACACGACGCGCGGACGCGAGATCGAAACCTCGAAGCCTTCGCGACGCATGTTCTCGATCAGAACGCCCAGCTGCAGTTCGCCGCGGCCGGCGACCTCATAGGCGTCGCCGCCTTCGGTCGTCGTCACGCGGATGGCGACGTTGGCCTCGGCCTCCTTCAACAGGCGGTCGCGGATGACGCGCGACTGGACCTTGTCGCCTTCACGGCCGGCCAGGGGGCTGTCGTTGACCGAGACGGTCATGGAGATGGTCGGCGGATCGATCGGCTGGGCGTCCAGCGGCTCGGTCACTTCCATGGCGCACAGGGTGTCGGCCACGGTCGCCTTGGACATGCCGGCGATGGCGACGATGTCGCCCGCTTCCGAACCCTCGTCCAGCGGCTGGCGCTTCAGGCCGCGGAAGGCCAGCACCTTGGTGATGCGGCCGCGTTCGATTTCCTTGCCTTCACGGTCCAGGGCGTGGATCGCCATGCCGGGAACGGCCTTGCCGCTCTCGATACGGCCGGTCAGCAGGCGGCCCAGGAACGGATCGCTTTCGATCAGCACGTCCAGCATGCGGAACGGCTTGTCCTTGTTGGCCTGAACGGCGGGCGGCGGGACGTGATCGACGATCAGGTCGAACAGCGGGGCCAGGTTGTCGTTGGGCTGGTTCAGGTCCAGCGTCGCCCAGCCGTTGCGGCCCGAGGCGTAGATGTGCGGGAAGTCCAGCTGCTCGTCCGTCGCGCCGATGGCGGCGAACAGGTCGAAGGTCTCGTTGTGGACGCGGTCCGGATCGGCGTGGGCGCGGTCGACCTTGTTGATGCACAGGATCGGGCGCAGGCCCATCTTCAGCGCCTTGGTCAGCACGAACTTGGTCTGGGGCATGACACCCTCTTCGGCGTCCACCAGGATGACGCAGCCGTCCACCATGCCCAGGATGCGCTCGACCTCGCCGCCGAAGTCGGCGTGGCCGGGGGTGTCGATGATGTTGATGCGGGTTTCGCCCGCCTTGCCGTTCCAGAGCACCGAGGTGCACTTGGCCAGGATGGTGATGCCGCGCTCTTTTTCCTGGTCGTTGGAGTCCATGGCGCGCTCGGTCGTCGCCTCATTGGCTCGGAACACGCCGGATTGGGCGAGCAGTTGGTCAACCAGGGTCGTTTTGCCGTGGTCAACGTGGGCGATGATGGCGACGTTGCGCAGGTTCATTTGAGTATCGCGAAAAGGCGCGGCCGGCATACGGGCGGCCGCTGGTCATGAAAAGGCATGCGGGAGGCGCGCGCCTCTTACAGGCATGTGGACAGAAAGACCAGAGCGGGCGTTCGTCGCGCCGATCGCCGCCTTACCGATATTTCATCCCAGACGCCGCATCCGACGCCGCCGACGGACGCCTCTTTCCCACGACGGGCCTGGCGCAGGTCCATTCCGAAGGGGAGATGATTATGGGTTTGATGATCGCAGCCGCGCTTGCCGCCGCCTTGGGCGCGGGCCAGGCGCCGGACATGCATGTGGATGCCGAGGGGCTGAACATGGCCCGACCGGGCGAGGCGATGATCCTGGCCGGCCGCATCCGCGCCGCCAGCCATGACTGGTGCGCCCTCCATCGCGCGGTCCTGACGCCTGACAGTCTTGGCGACGCCAGCGTCTGCGAGCGTGAAATGCGACGCCGGGCCTATGTCGCCCTGCCGCGTCCTCAACGCATCCATTTCGTGCGCGCGGGCGGCCAGACCGCCCTCAATCGGCGCTAGAGCAGCCGCCGCATATAGCGGGCGTCGGCGCCGTAGCTGGCCAGTTTGGCCGCCATGGCCTCGGCGGGTTGTTCGACGAAACCGTGGTGCGACCAGAAGCCGACGGCGTCATTGACCGCGACCAGGGCGATGGCGGGCCAACCGTCCTCCGTCGCCTGTTCGGCCAGCCGCTCGACGATGGGGCCGGTCACGCCCCCGCCTCGCGCCTCGGGGTGCAGGGCCAGATCGTGCAGATAGATCAGGTCCGGCTGGGCCGGCAGGCCCTCGATCACCGTGTTCAGCGGCGGCGCGCTCTCGGTCTTCCAGGGATAGGCGATCAGATAGCCCCGCGCGGCGCCCTCGCCCTCCGCCAGCACGAAACAGCCGCGCGGATAAAGCGCCAGCCGGTTCTGGAAACAGGCGCGATCCTCGAAGTGGTCGGGAAACGACAGCCGCGCCACCTCCACCACCGCATCAACGTCCGTCGGCCGCATGGGTCGCCATTGCCGGATCATCAGTTCACCTTTGCCGGATCGACAGGCGCAGCCGGCAGGGCCGAGACCGGCACCCCGTCGTCCTTCAGCTTCTTGACCTCGGCGGGCGTGGCCTCGCCATAGATTTCGCGTTTCTCGGACCGGCCCTCGTGGATGTCGCGCGCCTCGCGAGCGAACGCATCGCCGACATAGTCGAAGTTGGCCTCGACATGGGCGCGGACCTCGCGAGCGGCGGCCATCATCATCGTCTGCATCTTGGCGGCGACGTCAGAGGCGGGATCAGCCTTGCGGGCGCCGCTGACCGCCGGGGCCATGATCGCCTTTTCGACCGCGTGCGAACCGCAGAACGGGCACTCCACCAGCCCCCGCGCCGCCTGATCGTCATAGTCGGTCGAGGAGCCGAACCAGGCTTCGAAGGCGTGGGCCTGGTCGCATTTCAGGGCGTAGCGGATCATGGGGGGTCAGGTGGCGGGCAGGAAATCGCGATCGTAGGTCAGGCTGGGCACGGCGGCGCGCGCCCTGGCCACGGCTTCCATGTCCAGTTTCGCACGCACGATGCAAGGTTCGTCGTGATCCGCCTTGGCGATGATCTCACCCCAGGGTCCGACGACGGTGGATCGCCCCCAGGTTCGGCGACCGTCTTCATGCCGTCCGCCCTGCGCCGGCGCCAGGACGAAGGCGCCTGTCTCGATGGCGCGGGCGCGTAGCAGGATCTCCCAATGGGCCTCCCCAGTCGGGGCGGTGAAGGCGGCCGGCACGGCGATCATCGACGCCCCGGCCTTGGCCAGCTGGCGATGCAGATGGGGAAAGCGGAGGTCGTAGCAGATGGTCAAACCCAGCCGACCCCAGGGCGTATCCGCCACCGCCGCCCCGTCGCCGGGCCTCACCGTCGCGCTTTCGCGATAGGTCTCGCCATTGGGCAGGTTCACGTCGAAGACATGCAGCTTGTCGTATCGGACCACGATCCCGCCCAACGCATCGATCAGCAGCGACCGATTGGCGGCGCGGCCGTCTCCCGCCTGGTCAGACCGGACGATGGCCGAACCGATCAGCAGCCAGACGCCCAGTTCCGCCGCCAGACGACGCAGGCCCAGCACGGCGACGTCCTCGTCCTCGGTCGTGATCGCCGCCTCGCGCCGGTCGCGACGTTGCTCCAGGACATTGGTCCCCTCGGGCGTCAGGACGAACTTCGCCCCGCCCGACGCCGCCTCGCGGATTAAAGGCTCGACATGGGCCAGCGCCGCTCGCGCCGTCGCCGGCGTGCGCGTCTGGATCAGGGCGATGTCGAGCCCGCTGCTCATGGATCAGGCGGCCAGAAGTCCGTCCAGCTTGCCGTCGCGATCCAGCGCGTGGATGTCGTCGGAACCGCCGACGTGCTGGCCGTCGATAAAGATCTGCGGGAAGGTCATGCGGCCGCCCGACTTTTCGACCATCTCGGCCTTCTTGTCGGGATCATTGGAGGCGACGATCTCCGTATAGTCCACGCCCTTCTTCTTCAACAGCGACATGGCGCTGAAGCAGTAGGGGCAGCCAGGCTTGGTATAGATGACGACGTCGGCCAAAATCAGATCTCCAGAAGTGAGGGCGCCCTAAAGCAGCGAGCCGCCGCGCGGCGAGCGCTAGGGCCTACATAATAAGTTCACGGGCGTTTCGCACCCGCGCGATGACGGCGAGATCCACGGCGCGCGCTCCGGCGTCGATCAGGGCGCGCGCGCAGGCCTCTCCGGTCGCGCCCGTGGTCAACACATCGTCGATCAGAAGGATGCGTCGCCCCCGGATCCGACGCCGGCCCGCCTCGGTCACGGCGAAGGCCTTCTTGACGTTCAGCCGCCGCCCGCGCCGGCTCTTGCCCCCCTGGCTGGTCGTGTGGCTCGTGCGGACCAGCGCGTCGGGCAAATAGTCGCGGCCGGCGTGCCGGGCCAGCGGCCGGGCGATCTCGGCCGCCTGATTGAAACGCCGCGACAACAGGCGAAAGCGATGCAGCGGCACGGGCAGGATCACGTCCGCGTCTTCGACCAGGTCGGCGGCGGCCCGCCCGATCCAGCGCGCGAACAGGGGCGCGAACTGCTGCTGGTCCCCGTGCTTGAACCTCAGGATAAGGCCGCGCGACGCCTCGTCATAGAGGCAGGCCGCCCGCGCCCTCTCGAAGGCGTAGGGCTTGGCGATACAGGCGGCGCAGCGATCCTCGGCGAAGGCGCCGCCGTCAAAGTCGAAGGCCGCCCCGCAGCCGTCGCAGACCGGCGCTTCCAGAAATTTGATCCGGCTCCAGGCGTCGGGCGTCAGGCCGGCCGCAGCCGTCGCCTCTCGGCTGTCATGCGCCATCGGCGGCAGGATCAGGTCGGCCAGTCCCCGCCCCGCTCCGCGCAAGTGACGGCCTGCCCCTTCCCAGGCGCGCCGCCAGCCCCCATCCTGTGCGTCCATGACCGCTCCCCAATCCCCTTCCGACGCCCCCCCGCGCATCTTCGACGCCCTTCGACGTCAGGCGCGGCTGGCGCGGTCCGCCGCCCGGTTCCCCCAGGCCGACTTCCTGCACGCTCGCGCCGCCGCCAACGCCGCCGAGAGCCTGGAAGCCATACTGCGCGATTTTCCCGTTACGGTCGATCTGTCCGCCCACCCGGGCGTGTTCGGTGCGGCGGTCCGGTCCAGCGACGCCGCCGGACGCGTCGGTTCCGTCCAGACGCCCGTCTCCCTGGCCCAGCGCGCGGCGCCGGGGGCGGACGCGTTGCCGCTGGCCGACGCCTCCACCGATCTGATCGTCTCCCTTTTGACCCTTCACTGGGCCAATGACCTGCCCGGCGCCCTGGCCCAGATCCGGCGCGCATTGAAACCGGACGGTCTGTTCATCGGCACGCTGTTCGGCGCGGGCACGTTGAAAGAACTTCGCGCCGTTCTGACCGAGGTCGAGCTGGAAGAGCGCGGCGGCGCCCAGGCGCGCGTCTCGCCCTTCGCCGACGGCTATGACGGGGCGGCCCTGTTGCAGCGCGCCGGATTCGCCCTGCCAGTGTCGGACGTGGACCGCTTCACCGTCCGATATGCCGACCTGTTCGCCCTGATCCGCGACCTGCGCGCCATGGGCGAGACCAATGTGCTGCACGGACCTGTTCGGCCGTTGAGCCGCCGTATCGTGGCGCGCGCCGCCGCCCTCTATGCCGAGCGCTACGGTCTCGATGACGGCCGCATTCCGGCGACGTTCGAGATCATCCATCTGGCCGGCTGGAAGCCTCACGACAGCCAGCAGAAGCCCCTGCTGCGCGGCTCGGCCAAGACGCGGCTGGCCGATGCCCTGGGCGTCAGGGAAATGACGGGCGAAGAGCCGGACTAGCCGATCGCGGCCTGTATGGCGGCGCTCAGCTTGTTGACCGTGGCGGCCAGGCCGCCGTTCTGGCTGTTCGCCAAGGCGCTGATCGAGGTCACAATCGCCAGGAAGATCAGGGCGCAGAGCAGGCCGTATTCGATGGCTGTGGCCCCGCTCTCATTGCGCAGGAACCGGCCGATAAGACGTCGCATGGCCGGCCTCCCTGGTCGGCGGTGGTCAGAGCAGGTCGCGCAACCAGGCGACCAGAGGTTCGTCCGCCGGCGGCATGGGATAGTCCGAAAGCTTGCTCGGCTTCACCCAGGCCAGGCCGTCGTGCTCACGCGCCGTGACCACGCCGTCCCACCGTCGGCACAGATACAATGGCATCAACAGGTGAAACGAATCGTAAGCGTGACTGGCGAAAACGAACGGCGACAGACAGTTTTCGCTGACGTCGATGCCCAGCTCTTCCTTCAGCTCGCGGATCAGCGCCTGTTCCGGCCGCTCTCCGGGCTCGACCTTGCCCCCCGGAAACTCCCAGAGCCCCGCCAGCTTCTTGCCTTCGGGACGTTTGGCGATCAGCACTCGCCCGTCCACGTCGATCAGGGCGACGGCGACGACCAGGACGGTGGGAAGCGACGCAGCGGTCACGAGCGATAATCGCCGTTGATCTCGATGTAGCCCTTGGTCAGATCGCAGGTCCACACGGTCGCCGACGCCCGGCCGGAACCCACATCGACGGTGATGTCGATCTCGGGCTTCTTCATATAGGCGGTCATCTTGGCCTCGTCGTAGGTCGGGGACGGGGCGCCGTCGACGGCGGCCTGGTGCGGCCCGAACTTGATGGCCAGGCGGTCGCGATCGACCGGTTCCTCGGTCTTGCCCACCGCCATGACGACCCGTCCCCAGTTGGCGTCCTGACCGGCGATGGCGGTCTTGACCAGGGGGCTGTCGGCGATGGACTTGGCCAGCTTGCGGGCCGAAGCGGGGCTGGCGGCGCCGTCCACCGTCACCTTGACGAACTTGGTCGCGCCCTCGCCGTCACGCACCAGTTGGTGGGCCAGGTCCAGCATGACCTTGTCCAGGGCGGCCGAGAAGCTCTTCAGGCGGCGATCGCCGACCCGCCCGATACGCGGCGCGCCCGAGGTTCCGGTGGCGAACAGCAGGGCCGTGTCGTTGGTCGAGGTGTCGCCGTCCACCGTCACGCTGTTGAAGGTGGTGCGCACATGCAGACCCAGCAGCGCCTGCAGCACGTTCGGATGGATGTTCGCATCGGTGACGATGAAGGCCAGCATGGTCGCCATGTCCGGCGCGATCATGCCCGATCCCTTGGCGATGCCGGCGATCCGAACCTTGTAGCCCTCGATCTCGGCCTCGGCGTAGGAACCCTTGGGGAAGGTGTCGGTGGTCATGATGCCGCGACCGGCCCGGGCCCAGGCGTCCGCCTCCAGCCCGGTCTCGATCTCGGGCAGTTTGGCGACGATCTTCTTGTCGTCCAGCACCACCCCGATCACCCCGGTCGAGGCCAGCATGACATCGCGCTGGCGACAGCCGAAGCGTTTGGCGACCTCCGAGGCCGTGCGCCGCACGGCGTCCGCGCCGGCCTTGCCGGTGAAGGCGTTGGCGCAGCCGGCGTTGATCACCAGGGCGCGCACATCCTTGCCGCCCTCCGCTCCGGCCAGATGCTTCTTGCACCAATCGACGGGGGCCGAGCCGATCTTGTGACGGGTGAAGACCCCGGCGCAGCTGGTCCCCCGCGCGAACCGGAACACCACCAGGTCGTCGCGCTCATGCTTGTAGAAGCCGGCGCGCGCGGTCGCGATCTCGACCCCGCCGATCGGCGGAATGGTCGGGAACGGCACGGCCAGGGGCGAGATGGCCAGACCCGGCTTGCCGGCGGCGGCCGGCGCAGGCGCGGCGGCCGGGGCGGCATCCGATCCCGGCGTGCGGGTTGCGCGCTTCAGCGCCGTGGCGAACGGATCCAGCGCCTTTTCGAACGCATGCTCGATCTTCTGGCCGGTCGTGGAGGGAGGCTTGGTCATGTCAGGCGCCCGGAGGAGCTGAAGGGGCGGAAGGAGCGGGCGATGCGGGCGGCGTCTGGGCGGGCAGGCGGACATCCACCTTGGACTTGCCGCGCAGTTGTTCCAGCAACTGCCGCACGCCCTCATAGGTTAGATAGCGCACGATCTGCGGTCGGGCCTGTTCCAGCGTCGGCGGGTTTTCCTTGCGCCGGTCCTCGACCCTCAGAACGGCCCAGCCGCCCTCGGTCTGGAACGGCCCGACGGTTGAACCGGCCGGCTTGTCGCGCAGGGCGTCGGCATAGGCTTGGGGCATCACGTCCAGCGTCGAATAGCCCAGGTCGCCGCCGGAAAACCGCGTCGCCTCGTCGATCGACCGCTCCGCCGCCACCGCCTCGAAGCCGGCGCCCTGGCCCAGAATGCCGATCACGGCATCCGCCTCGGGCTTGGTGCGCGACAGGATCAGCCGCACGCGGATTTCTTCTGAGGTCTTCGCCAGCCGCAGCTGCTCATTATACAGGGTCTGCACCGCCTGGTCCGAGACGGCCTTGTTGACCACGCTCTCGACCAGCATGTCGCCCAGGATGCGTTCGCGCGTCGCTTCCAGCCGCCGCTGCGCCAGGGGTGAGGAATCCAGCCTCCGCCGCTGCGCCTCTCCGGCCAGCAGCTTTTGATCGATCACCTCGTCCAGCACCCGGCGGAAAAGATCCGACGTCACGTCCAGCGTCTCGTCCTCGCCGACCAAGCCTTGCGCCACCGCTTCGCGCTTCACGTCCGAGGCCCAGATGGTCTCGTCCTGCACCGTGGCCACGGCCTGGTCCCCCTGTTCAGGCGGTCGGTTGTCACCGCTGCGCGAACAGGCTGCGGTCGAAAGCGTCGCCGTCAGCAAGGCCGCCGTCAGGATGCGTGAAGATCGCCGGAATGGGGTCAAGGGGGCGCTCCGTCGAAGGCGGCCGAAAGCCCCTCGCGTTGACAGGGGTTAGGCCGGTGCTTAAGTCCCGCCTGCGCCCAAGTCGAGGGGTTTTGATCGTCTGCGCGGCCCTTCGCGCGCGCCTGATGCGGCGCTCCGGGGCTGCGATCGGTCAGGGCCACTCTCACGGCGTCCGTATCGCCGCCCCTCACGGGATTTCAGAGCCGCTCAGCTCGCAGACGCTCGACCGCTTACCGGATCCAATATGCTCGGCTTCGCCAAGAAACTTTTCGGCTCTTCCAACGACCGCAAGGTCAAGGCCTTCCAGGACCACGCCCAGCGCATCAATGCGCTGGAGCCCAAGTTCGCCGCCCTGTCCGACGACGAACTGCGGATGATGACCGACGCCTTCCGCGATCGGCTGGCGAACGGCGAGACACTGGACAAGATCCTGCCCGAAGCCTTCGCCGTCGTGCGCGAAGCCTCCAAGCGCGTGCTTGGTCAGCGTCAGTACGACGTTCAGCTGGCCGGCGGCATGATCCTGCATGAAGGCGGCATCGCCGAGATGCGGACCGGCGAAGGCAAGACCCTGGTCGCCGTGGCGCCGGTCTATCTGAACGCCCTGCCCGGCAAGGGCGTGCACGTCATCACCGTCAACGACTACCTGGCCCGCCGCGACGCCGAGACGATGGGCAAGGTCTATCGCTTCCTGGGTCTTGAGGTCGGCGTCATCGTCAACGGCCTCAGCCAGGGCCAGCGCCAGCAGGCCTATAACGCCGACGTCACCTACGGCACAAACAATGAGTTCGGCTTCGACTATCTGCGCGACAATCTGGTTTATGACCGGCGCGAGATGGTGCAGCGTCCGCACAACTTCGCCATCGTCGACGAGGTCGACTCCATCCTGATCGACGAGGCGCGCACGCCTCTGATCATCTCGGGCCCGACCGAGGACCGTTCGGATCTCTACAAGGTGCTGGACGGCCTGATCAAAGACCTGATCAAGGACAAGGACACCTTCGAGCTCGACGAGAAGCAAAAGCAGGTCCTGCTGACCGAGCTGGGCTCCGAGCGGATGGAAGAGGCCCTGGAGGCCGGCGGTCACTTCGCCGCCGACACCACCGGCCTGTACGACGCCGCCAACATCAGCCTGGTCCACCACGCCAACCAGGCCCTGCGCGCCAACACCCTGTATCAGCGCGACAAGGACTATATCATCAAGGGCGGCGAGATCGTCCTGATCGACGAATTCACCGGCCGCATGATGACCGGCCGCCGCCTGTCCGAAGGTCTGCACCAAGCCATCGAGGCCAAGGAAGACGTCAAGATCCAGCCCGAGAACCAGACCCTGGCCTCGGTGACGATCCAGAACTACTTCCGCCTGTATGAAAAGCTGTCGGGCATGACCGGCACGGCCGCGACCGAGGCCCAGGAGTTCGGCGACATCTACAAGATGGACGTGCTGGAGGTGCCGACGAACCGGCCGATCCAGCGCAAGGACTATGACGACGAGGTCTATCGGACCCACGCCGAGAAGAACCAAGCCATCGCGCGCCAGATCGCCGAATGCCACCTCGCCGGGCAGCCGATCCTGGTCGGCACCGTGTCGATCGAGCGTTCGGAACAGCTGTCGGACCTGCTGAACCGCTTCGAGTACAAGGTCGAGACCTCGCGCACGCTGAAGCCGGAATATGCGGGCAAGGCCAAAGAAGCCGAGAAGATCGGCGACGCCGCCTATAACATCACCTACGAGACCAAGCTGCGCGGCATTCCGCACAGTGTCCTGAACGCGCGTCAGCACGAACAGGAGGCCTATATCGTCGCCGACGCCGGCCTGCCGGGCGCTGTGACCATCGCCACCAACATGGCCGGCCGCGGCACCGACATTCAACTCGGGGGCAACCTCGAGATGAAGATGCAGAAGTGGCTGCTGGAACAGCGCAACATGGCCGTTGAGGTCACGCCGGAAATGGAAGCGGCCAAGGAGGCCGAGTTCAAGGCCGAGATCGCCGTCCAGAAAGAAAAGGCTCTGGCCGCCGGCGGCCTGTTCGTTCTGGGCACCGAGCGCCACGAAAGCCGCCGCATCGACAACCAGCTGCGCGGCCGCACCGGCCGTCAGGGAGACCCCGGCACCTCGAAATTCTACCTGTCCTGCGAGGACGACCTGCTGCGCATCTTCGCCGGCGACCGCCTCGACTCGATCATGAAGACCTTTGGCGTGGCGGAGGGCGAGGCGATCACCCACCCCTGGCTGAACCGCGCCATCGAAACCGCCCAGAAGCGCGTCGAGACCCGCAACTACGACATCCGCAAGAACCTGCTGAAATACGACGACGTCGTAAACGATCAGCGCAAGGCCGTGTTCGAGCAGCGCCAGGAGTTCATGGACTCCGAGGATCTGTCCGAACTGGTCGGCGACTTCCGCCGCGACGTCGTGTCCGACCTGGTCGAACGCTACATGCCGCCCAAGGCCTATGCCGAGCAGTGGGACATCGACGGCCTGGACGAAAAGGTCCGCTCGACCCTGGGTCTTGAGCTGCCGCTGCACGACTGGGCCGCCGAGGAAGGCGTGTCGAACGAGGAGATCGAGGAGCGGCTGCTGGCCGCCGCCGATGCGCGCGCCGCCGAACGTCTGGAGATGATCGGGGCCGAACAGACGCGCGGTCTGGAAAAGCAGTTCATGCTGCAGATGATCGACATGCAGTGGCGCGAGCACCTGGTCCATCTGGACCACCTGCGCGGCGTCATCGGCCTGCGCGGCTATGGCCAGCGCGACCCGCTGAACGAATACAAGACCGAAGCCTTCTCGCTGTTCGAGAACCTGCTCTACGACCTGCGCCATAACGTGACCCGCTGGCTGATGACGGTCGAGTTCCGCTTCCAGGCGCCGCCCGAACTGCCCGAGTTCCAGGAAATCCACCTGAACCCCGGCACCGGCGAGAACGAGATGGCCAATCCGTCGGCCCAGAACCCCGAAGGCACGCTGATCGGCGACGACCGTTCCAAACTGCCCGTCGAGGCTCTGCCGCCCGGCTGGGAAATGACCGGCCGTAACTCCCCCTGCCCCTGTGGCTCGGGCCGCAAGTTCAAACACTGCCACGGGGCGCTGGTTTAAGAGGCAGCTTACGCGCGGCGCTCTCGCTCGCCGCGCTTCGGCTCGCTGCTTGAGCGCTGGGTGAGATGTCCTAAAGAAGAGGGATGACCTACAAGTCCCTCTTCTCCCGCGCCCTGTCGGCGGCGCCCGGTCGGCTGCATTTCGCCGCGCATAGCCATCACCTGTGGCCTGACGCCAGTTTCGAGGCGCAGCAGCAGACCTGGCTCGACGCCAATCTGCATGCCGACCACAAGTGGGACCTCGTCTTCGGCCAGGTGATCCCCGAGGCCCAAGCCCATGTCGCGGCCGAACTGGGACTGCCCTCGCCCGACAGCATCGTCTTTTCGTCCAACACCCACGACTTCGTGCTGCGCCTGTTTTCGGGCGTGGAGACCAGGCCGGTTCGCATTCTGGCGACCGACGGCGAATTCCACTCCTTCCGTCGTCAGGCGGAACGGTGGGAAGAGGTCGGGGCGGCGGTGGTCACGCGCGTTCCGCTGGCGCCCTTCGAGACCTTCGCCGATCGCTTCGTCGCCGAGGCGTCCAGGGGCGGTTACGACTGGATCGTGGTCAGCCAGGTCTTCTTCCGCACCGGCGGCCTGTTCGACCGGATCGAGGAGCTCGCCGCCCTGGCGAGACCCGAAGGCCCTTGGGTGCTGATCGACGGCTATCACGGCTTCATGGCGACCCCGACCGACCTGTCGGCGGTGGCCGACCGGGTCTTCTATGTCTCCGGCGGCTACAAATACGCCATGTCTGGCGAGGGCGTCTGCTTCCTGCACGCCCCGCCCGGCTTCTGCCCGCGTCCTGTCGTCACCGGCTGGTTCGCGGAGTTCGGCGACCTGTCGGGTCCGCCCGGCGGCGTGCAGTATCGCAGCGACGGCGGTCGCTTCTGGGGCGCCACCTTCGACTGCACGCCGCTGTATCGTTTCAACGCCGTGCGCCGACTGCTGGATCAGCAGGGGCTCGACACCGCCGCCATCGCCGCCCATGCGCGCGATCTGGCGACCAGGTTCCAGCAGGCCGTTCAGGGTGGACAGGCCGGGGTGTTGTCTCAGGCCGAAATCCTCAATCCCGTCGAGGGCGACGCGCCGCGCGCCCGTTTCCTCGCTTTGCGTCATCCCGACGCCCAGGCCTGGTGCGCCGGTCTGCGGGCGGCGAACATCGTCACCGATGTGCGCGAGGACGTCATCCGCTTCGGCTTCGGCCTGTATCAGGACGCCGAGGACGTCGATCGCCTGATCGCGGCCTGCCGAACGCTCTGATCAATAGAAGGTCGTGTCGTCCTGCTTGCTGGGCGCCGGGGCCATGCGCGGCGACGGCGCCGGTCGGTTCGTTGCGGGCGGGGTCGCCGGGCGGGCTTCAGGCGAGGACGGCGTCGGCGTGGTCCCGCTCGCCGGCGCATTGACCGGAGGGATCGCCGGCAGGTCCGGATAGGGCATGGCCGAAGGGCGGGCGTCCTGCGCCGGCGCCGCTTCTTCGGGCGCGATCGGTCCCGTGTCGGACTGGCCCAACCGGTCGGGCGCGCCGACATCGTCGCGGATGAAGGCCCAGGCCTGCCGGTCCGAGCAGCCGCAGGCCTTCAGGAAGCCCTGCTTGTCGCGCCACAGGATCAGCGGATAGCTGATGTCGACGCCGGACTCCTTGAGCAGCTGGCTCAGCCGTTCGTTGAAGCGACGTCCGGCCTCGACCACGGCGGTGCGCGCCAGATTGCCGTCCGCCTGCGGTACGCCTGCGGCGGTCCAGCTGTTGGCCGGCGTCGCCATCCAGCGCTGATAAAGCGGCCAGTCCCGAGTCAGCCACAGCTCGGCGACCGTCGCCCGCTCCGCCGCCGTCGATTGCGCCGCACCCTCCAGATCGGGGCGGGCGAACAGGATGTAGCGGGTCTCGATCCCCGCCGCCTTCAGCTTGGGCGCCTCGTCGCGCGCGTAACGCAGGGCCGAGGCGCTGTCGCGATAGGTGACGATGTACAGGGCCTGCCCCCCGCTGCCGTCCGACACCCAGGACGCCTCGTCCAGCAGTTGCTGCACCTCGGCCTGATTGCGGCTGATCGTGACCGGCTGGAACCGCGAATAGAAGTTCCAATAGGCCCAGTATCCGGCGCCGGCGAGCAGCAGGCCGACCACGGCCGCCACGATCGAACCCATCAAAAAGCGACGCATGTAATCGGGTGCTCCAGCTTCACCGTTGACCCCTCCTAACGCATAGCATCGGAATCCGTTGTCGCGGCCTTCGGATCGACCATCCGGGGCGCCAAAATGTCGCGAAAGATTCCGCCCGATCCGCTCTTGAACGGCGCAGGCGGCTTCCCATTTCCGATTTCGACGCTGCGGGACACTCCCCTCCGAACCGCAGCGAAGCGAAGCTGGCGCCCTCCCCTCCCCTCCAGGCGCCGCTCGCGCAGGCCGCCGGACTCCCCCAGTCCGGCGGCTTTCTGCTTTGTGGCGCTGCACAATAATTCCAACCTGATCACTGATCATTACAATGAACGGTCTCCGGGGGCTTCCCGAGCGACCGGACCTGGCCTAGTCAGCGGGGGTGGCGCCCCGTCGCGCCGCATCCCTTGCGGCCCTGCCGCGTCGTTCGAGACTGCTCGTCCATGACCGCCCACGATCTGCGCCAACCCGTTCAGCCGATCACCAAGGCCGCGCTGGAGGCGGCTTTCGCCAAGATCGTGGGGACCGGGCCCGGCGCAGTCGAACAGACCTATCTGACCCAGGCGCACGAAGACTATTCCGCCGATGAGACGCCCGAGCTCAGCGGCGAGGATCTGGCCGCCCTGCTCGCCGCCTCCTGGACCGCCGCCAAGGCCTATCCGACCGACGCGGCCGCTCCCGCCATCACCGTCGGCCCGCTGCACGGCGCGTCGGACAAGGTGCTGGATTACGATCTGGTGCGCATCGTCCAGTCCGACGCGCCCTTCCTGGTCGACAGCGTCATGGGCGCCCTGGCCGAGGCCGCCGTGTCCGTGCGCGCGCTGTTTCACCCGGTGGTCGAGCTGGACGGCCGCCGCCTGTCGATCATCATGCTGGTCATCGACAGCGTGCCGCAGGAGCGCCGCGACGCCCTGGGCGAAGGCCTGGCCCAGAGCCTGTCGGACGTCCACGCCGCCGTCGCCGATCACGACGCCATGACGTCTTTGATGCGCCAGGCCGTGCAGCGTCTGGAAGAGACCCCGCCCCCGGTCGATCCCGCCGTCCTGGCCGAGAACATCGCCTTCCTGAAATGGCTGAAGAGCGACCATTTCGTCTTCCTGGGCGCGCGCGACTACGACTATCCGCTGAACGCCGACGGCGACTATGAGGCCGAGGCGCCGCTGGGCCTGTCCACCGACGGCCTGGGCATTCTGGCCGATCCCGAGCGCACCGTGCTGCGCCGCGCGTCGGAACCCGCCGTCCTAACGCGCCAGATGCGCCGTCAGCTGGACCTGAGCGAACCGGTGACGGTGGCCAAGGCCAACGCCCGCTCGCGCGTCCACCGCCGCGCCTACATGGACTATGTCGGGGTCAAGCGTTACGGCCCGGACGGCAAGGCGACGGGCGAGACCCGTTTCGTCGGCCTGTTCACGTCGGAAGCCTACGACCAGCTGACGACCGAGGTGCCGCTGCTGCGTCGCAAGGTGGCCAACGCCTTGGCTCGCGCCGACAAGGCGCCCGGCAGCCACAACGAAAAACGCCTCAAGAACATCCTTGAGAATTATCCGCGCGACGAGCTGTTCCAGGTCAGCGAGGACGAGCTGCTGTCCATCGCCCTGGGCATCCTTCACCTCTACGACCGGCCGCGCATCCGTCTGTTCTCGCGCCAGGATCCGTTCGACCGCTTCGTCTCGGTCCTGTGCTTCATTCCGCGCGAGAAGTTCGACTCCGCCGTGCGCGAACGCATCGGCCAGATCATCGCCCGCGCCTGGGGCGGCCGCATCTCGGCCTGGTATCCGGAGCTGTCCGACGCGCCCCTGGTGCGCATCCACTACATCATCGGCGTCGAGCCCGGCGCCCACCCGATCCCGGACGCCGCCCAACTGGAAGCCGACGTCGCCGAGGCTGGTCGCGGCTGGGTCGATCGTTTCGAAGGCGCCCTGCGCCGCTCGGGCGTCGAGGAAGTCGCCGTCGGTCCGCTCAGCGCCCAGTGGGCCAAGGCGTTCGGCGCCGCCTATCGCGATCGCTATGACGCCGACGAGGCCGCGACCGACCTGCAATACGTAAACCGGCTGAACGAGACCGGTCTGCCTGGCGAAGGCAAGGCCGTCGCCGTGCGCGCCTTCCGCACGCCGGACGACAGCCGACTGCAGTTCCGCTTCAAACTCTATCGTCGCGGCCCGGCCGTGCCCCTGTCCGACGTCCTGCCGATCCTGGCCGATATGGGTCTGAAGACGTTGGAGGAATACGGCTATCCGATCCGTCCGATGGGCGAGGAGGAGATCCACGTCCACGAGTTCCTGATGGAGGATCCGCGTGGCGAGGCGCTGGTCTTCGATGACGTGAAGGGCCCGTTCGAGGACGCCTTCGCCGCCGTCTGGACCGGCCGCAATGAAAGCGACGGCTTCAACCGTCTGGTGATCGAACTGGGCGTGGAATGGCGCGACGCCGCCCTGATCCGCACCCTGGCCCACTATCGCCAGCAGACGGGCCTCGACCCTTCCCAGACGGTGCAGGAAGAGGCCCTGCGCGAATATCCCGACGTGGCGCGCGCGCTTCTGTCGCTGTTCAAGGCCAAGTTCGCGCCTGAAGGGGGCTCGGCCGACGACCGCGCGCCGGCCGTCGCCGAGCTGGACGCCAAGATCGTCACCCTGCTGCAGGACGTGAAGAGCCTGGATCACGACCGGGCCCTGCGCCGCATCGCCGCCCTGATCGGCGCGATCAAGCGCACCAACTATTTCCAGCTGGACGCCGACGGTCAGCCCAAGCCGCACATCTCGATCAAGATCGCCTCGCGCGAGTTGGACGACCTGCCGCTGCCCAAACCCTATCGCGAAATCTTCGTCTGGGCGCCGCATGTCGAGGGCGTGCACCTGCGCTTTGGTCCCGTCGCGCGCGGTGGTCTGCGCTGGTCGGACCGTCGCGACGACTTCCGCACCGAGGTCCTGGGCCTGGTCAAGGCGCAGCAGGTCAAGAACGCCGTCATCGTGCCGGTCGGCTCCAAGGGCGGCTTCTATCCCAAGCAACTGCCGCGCACGACGGACCGCGAGGCCATCCAGGGCGAGGCCATCCGCGCCTATCGCACCTTCCTGTCCGGCCTTCTGGACATCACCGACAATATCGCCGCCGACGGTTCGGTGACCCATCCGGCCAATGTCATCGCCTGGGAGGGCGACGACCCCTATCTGGTCGTGGCCGCTGACAAGGGCACGGCGACCTTTTCCGACATCGCCAACGGCGTCTCGGCCTCCTACGGCTTCTGGTTGGGCGACGCCTTCGCCTCGGGCGGCTCCATCGGCTATGACCACAAGGCCATGGGCATCACCGCGCGCGGCGCCTGGGAGGCGGTCAAGCGCCACTTCCGCGAGATGGGCAAGGACATCCAGACCCAGCCCTTCACCATGGTCGGCGTCGGCGACATGTCCGGCGACGTCTTCGGCAACGGCGTCCTTCTGTCCAAGGCGACGCGTCTGGTCGCCGCCTTCGATCACCGCGACATCTTCATTGATCCGAACCCGGATCATGTGACCAGCTGGGTCGAGCGCAAGCGTCTGTTCGACCTGCCGCGCTCGTCCTGGCAGGACTATGACAAGGCCCTGATCTCGGAAGGCGGCGGCGTCTTCTCGCGCTCGGCCAAGTCGATCCAGCTGACGCCGCAGATCAAGGCGGCCCTGGACATCGCCGAGGACGAACTAGACCCCGTCAGCCTGATCCGCGCCATCCTGAAGGCGCCGGTCGAACTGCTCTATCTGGGCGGCATCGGCACCTATGTGAAATCGGCGGCCGAAACCGACGCCCAGGTCGGGGACAAGGGCACCGACGCGCTGCGCATCAACGCCGACGAACTGCGGGTCAAGGTGGTGGGCGAGGGCGCAAACCTGGGCTTCACCCAGGCCGGGCGCATCGCCTTCGGTCAGGCCGGCGGCCGCATCAACACCGACGCCATCGACAACTCCGCCGGGGTCGACACCTCCGACCACGAGGTCAACATCAAGATCCTGGTCGGCTCGGCCGTGACCAACGGCGTCCTGCCGGCCGAGGAGCGCACGCCGCTGCTGGCCTCCATGACCGACGAGGTCGGCCTCAAGGTGCTGGCCCACAACTACGATCAGACCCTGGCCCTGACCCTGCAACAGGCCGAAGGCGTCGGCGCCCTGGACGCCCAGCAGCGGTTCATGCAGAGCCTGTCGGCACGCGGAAAGCTGGACCGCAAGGTCGAGGGCCTGCCCAACGACGCTCGCGTCAAGGAGCTGATGACGGCGGGCATCCCGCTGGCCCGGCCGGAGCTGGCCGTCCTGATGGCCTACGCCAAGCTGGAGCTGTCGGACGACATCGTCGCCTCCCAGGCGCCCGAGGATCCCTTCTTCGAACAGATCCTGGTCCGCTACTTCCCCGAGGCCCTGGCCCGGTTCGAGCCGGAGATGAAGAGCCACCGTCTGCGACGCGAGATCATCGCCACCGTCATGGCCAATGAAGTCGTCAACATGTGCGGCCCGACCTTCCCCGACCGCCTGCGCGGCTCGGCGGAATGCGACACCACCGCCCTGATCATCGCCTTCGAGGCCGCGCGCCGCGTCTTCCGTCTGGACGAGGCGTGGGACGCCGTGTCGGCCCTGGACCTGAAGATCTCGGCCGAGGCCCAGATCGCCCTCTATCAGGAGATCGCTGTCGTCCTGCGTCGTCAGACCTTCTGGCTGGCCCGCCGCGCCAAGGGCGGTCTGTCGGTCCAGGCCCTGATCGACCGCTACCGCCCGATCGCCGACGCCTTGCAGGCCGAGGGCGCGCCCGTCCTGTCGCGCTTCGAACAGGGGCGTCTGGATGCGCGCGTCAAACGTTTCGCCGACCACGGCGCGCCTGAGGATCTGACCCGCAGCATCGCCATCATGCGCCCCCTCGTCGCCGCCTCCGACATCGGGGACCTGGCGCAGGAGGCGAACTGGCCGGTCGCGGCCATGGCGCGCCTGTATCACCAGGTCGGGGCCGCCTTCGACTTCGATCGTCTGCGCGCCGCCGCCGGCTCCATTCCGTCTGCGGATCATTTCGATCGTCTCGCCGTCCGTCGTCTGATCGAGGACCTGATGAACGAGCAGGCGGCCCTGACCCGCGCCGTCGCCCGCGCCTCCGATCCGTCGGTCGGCGTCAGCGAGGACGCGGCCGAGGCCGCCGTGGACGCCTGGATCGGCTCCAAACAGGCGACGGTCGAGGGCGTGCGCGCTTCGGTGGACGAGATCGAACAGTCCGGCTCGGGCTGGACCTTCGCCAAACTGACCATCGCCAACGCCACGATCCGCGATCTGGCGACGGCGGCGGTGAATAGTTAGTCGTGCTATCGGCCGTCGGCCTGCTTGAGCACGTGATCGCTTGACGAAGCCGTCGTCGCACGGCCTCTTCAGCCGCTGATCAGGCTGGGGAGGCCGCAATGCCGAGAAAGTTCCTCGTCGTCGTCGACGATAGTCCGGAGTTCGAGGCCGCCCTGCGGTTCGCCTCGCGCCGGGCGAAATCGACGGGCGGGCGCGTGGTCATGCTGCGCGTCCTGCCGACCGACAGCGACGCCCACTGGTCGGGCGTGCGCGAGGAAATCGAACGCCAGCAGCGCCAGGAGGCGGAAATCCTCCTGAACCGCCTGGGCGAGGAGGCGCAAACCCGTTCCGGCGCCGCGCCGGTCTTCCTGATCGAAAAGGGCGAGGCCCAGGCCGCGATCAAGAAGGTCGTCGCCGCCGATGCTGAGATCAAGATCCTGGTCCTGGCCGCCGGAACCAGCTCGCGCGGCCCCGGCCCGCTGGTCTCGGCCATCATCAAACAGGGCGCGCAGATCGGCGGCCGCAAACTGCCTGTCACCATCGTCCCCGGCGAACTGACCGAAGACGAGATCGAAGACCTGGCCTAGCCGGGCAGGGATCTAACCCTTCGGGACCAGGCGCCACATCCGCAAGGGATGGCGCACGGTCCCGGCCTCGGCCCCCGCGCGGTCCCCGCGACCCATATAGAGGTCGGCGCGCACCGGTCCGCGAATGGCCGACCCGGTATCCAGCGCCATGGCCAGACCGCGGTAGCTGGCCGTGGCGCCGCGCAGATTACCGCCGTCGGCCTCCAGCCAGACCAGTTCGCCATAGCGCCAATGGGCCGGATCGACCGCGATGGCCCGCCGCTCGGTCAGGGGCACGCCCGCCGCCCCCGCCGGATGGCCGTCATCGTCGGGGTCCAGCCGGAAGAAGATGTAGCGCGGGTTCAGCGCCATGACCGCCTGCGCCTCATAGCCCCTATGGCTGGCCAGCCAGTCCCGGATCGCATCGCCGGAGGTGCCGTTCTGCGGCAACAGCCCCTGCTGCGCCATCGGTCGGGCGATGCCCACGAACGGCTTGCCGTTGTCGGCGGCATAGGCGGCGCGGCCGCGCGTGCCGTCCTCGAACGTCAGATAGCCCGACCCCTGGATCTGCAGAAAGAACAGGTCCTCGGCCCGCATCCAGGCCAGGGCCTGCTCGGGCCGAGCGGCGGATTCGATATAGGCCCGGTCGCCTGCGGCGCGGGGATTGGCGGGCTTGGGCAGGACGGGGGCCGAGAACTCGGCGTCCGGCCGTCGCCGCGCCGGATATTCGGGCGCGAAATAGGAGGTCAGCAGCCCCGGTCGCCCGTCCGGCGTCTGGGCCGGGATCGCGCTGAAGCTGGCCTCGAAGAAGGCGCGCGCCTGTGACGGCGTGATCGCCATCGTCGTCGCCATAGCCTTGGCGCGTCCGCAGACCCGGCGTGCGGCCTCGTCACGCGCCGCGCCGCACCCGTCCACATAGGCCCGGAAGGCTGCCAGGTGATCCTCTTGGCTCCAGCCCGGCAGCACGGCGGGGCTCAGGGCGTCGGACGGCGCGGGAGGCGGGGTCGGATTGGGCGAGGGCGTATAGGGAACCGGCCCCGTCTGCGGCCCCGTCGCGCCCGTCGGCGTCATCGGCCCGGTCGAACAGGCGGCGACCGCCAGGGCGGCCGTCAGCGTCGCCAGTCCGCCCGACCGGCCGCGAACCGCCATCAGGCGTTGGCCGGCTCGACGCGCGCCAGGACCCAGTTCGGGTCCGTCGCGCCCAGGGTGCGTTCGAAAGTCCAGTGTTCGGCCGTGCGGCGTTCCTCCACCAGCGGCTCGCCCGTCGTCGCGTCCGACGTTTCGCCCGAAGCCTTGGTCACCCGACTGCGCAGTTCGGCAAGGAAGCGGACCTTGGCCACGGCCTTGTCGCCCTCGGCGACCGCGCCTTCCAGATCGGCCCGGGGCGGATACAGGAACTCGACGGTCTCGGTCTCGCCGCGCGTCTCCCGCGCCGCGATGCCGGTCTCGAATGAGGCGAAGACGTTCGGCGTCAGCAGCGGCTTCAGTGCGGCCCGGTCGCCGGCGGCGTAGCCGCGCACGATGGTCTCATAGGCCTGACGCGCCCCGTCAAGGAAACGGGCCGGGTCGAACGCCGGATCGCGCGCCTTCAGGCTGGCGATGGAGGCCAGGGTCGCCGGGTCGATCGCCGCGACCTTGGGCGTCTCGGCCTGGGCCGGGCCGGGCGGCGCGATCTTGGCGTCTTCCTGCGGCTGACGGCCCACCCGCTTGCCCAGCACATTGTAGAGCTGGAACAGCACGAAGGCTGCGATGAAGGCGAAGACGACGACCTGGAACTGAACCGGCATGTTCAAGAGGAGATTCCTGTAGCGAACGACGAGTGCGCCAAACCCTTAGTCTGGCGTGATTACGGGCTCATATAGGGTGAGGCAAGGCGAAGCGCGCCCCCAATCGCGCGCGCGACGTTGCGGCCAAGCGTCCCGGCATGGTAGTCGCGGCGCCTCATTCCGGCCTCATCGGCCCCAAACTGCGCCAAAGACCGTTTCATGACCGACGCCGCTCCTCCCGCCGAACAGCCCCAACAAGGCGACGCCCAGCAGGGCCAGCCCGCCGGTCCCGGCTTCCGCATCCTGGCGCAATACGTCCGCGACTTCTCGTTCGAGAACCCGCGCGCCCCGGAATCCCTGCGCATCGACGGCAAGCCCGCGATCGACCTCGGCGTCGAAATGGCCGCCCAGGGCCGCCCCGACGGCCTGTTCGAACTGGACCTCAAGCTGTCGATCAAGGCGACGCACGAGAACCAGCCCGTCTTCCACGTCGAACTGGTCTATGGCGGCCTGTTCCAGCTGGCCAACGTTCCGGAGCAGGACATCGAGCCCCTGCTGCTGATCGAATGCCCGCGCTACCTGTTCCCGTTCGCACGCGAGATCATCTCGGGCGCCACGGCCGACGGCGGCTTCTATCCCCCGTTCCAGCTGGACCCCATCGACTTCGCCGCCATCTACATCGCGCGCCAGCAACAGATCGCCCAGCAGCCGGTCGAAACCGGCCAGGCCTAAGCGCGACATGGTCGCCGCCGCGCGGCCTTCGCCTGACCCATCGAAAGCCGCGGGCGAGGACGTCGTCCGCGGCATTCTTCTGCGCATCGCCGCCGCCGGCTGTTTCTCGATCATGACGGCGACGTTGAAGCTGGCGTCGCAGGATGGCGTGGCGGCGCCGGAAATGCTGTTCTACCGCGCCTTCTTCGGCCTTCCGGTCGTTGTGGCCTGGGTGCTGACCCAGCCGGGCGGCCTGTCGGCCCTGTCGACGCGCCGCCCCCTGGCTCATCTGGGACGCAGCGCCCTGGGCGTCGCGGCCATTCTGTGCCTGTTCCAGACGCTGACGCTGCTGCCGCTCGCCGACGCGACGACGCTCAGCTTCACCGCTCCGATCTTCGCCACCATCCTGTCCTTCTTCGTGCTGAAGGAGGCGGTCGGTCCGCGCCGCTGGGCTGCCGTCGCGGTCGGCTTCATCGGCGTGATCGTCGTCATGCGGCCGGGCGTCGGCCATTCGGTCCTGCCGCTAGCGGGCGTGGCCTTCGCCCTGATCGGGGCGGTGCTGACGGCCGGCGTGACCATCACCCTGCGCCAGTTGCGCGACACAGAGCACGTCGCCGCCATCGTCTTCTGGTTCTTCGTTGCCTGCTCGGTCGTGGGGGCGATCCTGCTGCCCTTCGTCGGCCATTGGCACGCGCTCGGCACCTTCGGACTGCTGGTCGGATCGGGCGTCGCCGGCGGCCTGGCCCAACTGTTCATGACCGCCTCGCTGCAAAAGGCTCCGGTCGCCGTGGTCGCGCCCTTCGACTATCTCCAGATCGTCGGCGCCATCGTCTTCGGCTGGTGGCTGATGGCCGCGACGCCCACCCTCACCACCCTGGCCGGCGCCGCCCTGATCGCCAGCAGCGGCCTCTACACCGCCTGGCGCGAACACATCCGCCGCAAGGCCAGCCTGATCCAGCCTACCGCGCCGCTGGTTTAGGGCGTCAGCGTCCCGTCGATCCGAAACCGCCCGTCCCGCGTGCGGTTTCGTCCAGCGTCTCGACCTCGACCCAGTCCGCTCGCTCATGCCGGGCGATCACCAGCTGGGCGATGCGTTCGCCGCGGCGGATGACGAAGGGTTCGGCGCCGATATTGGCCAGGATCACGCCGCACTCGCCGCGATAGTCGCTGTCGATCGTGCCCGGCGCATTGGGGCAGATGATGCCGTGTTTCAACGCCAGTCCCGAGCGCGCCCGCACCTGGGCCTCATACCCCATCGGCAGGGCGATCTTCAGACCCGTCGGCACCAGGGCCCGCTGACCCGGCGCCAGGGTCATCGGCTGATCCTCGGGCACGGCGGCGCGCAGGTCCATGCCCGCCGACCCGGCGGTTTCGTAGGCGGGCAGGGGCAGACCCTCGGAATGCGGCAGGCGCAGGATCTGGATCGGGGTCTCGGTCATTGGGCGGCCCTGAAATGGTCGGCGATGCGGGCGGCGACGGCCCGGGCGATGGTGGTCTTGGACTGGCGCGGCCAGGTCTCGGTCCGATCGGCGGTGACCAGCAGCACGGCGTTGCCGTCCGATCCGAACACGTCGTCGGATACGTCATTGCCAAGGATCCAGTCGCAGCCCTTTCGCGACAGCTTGGCGCGCGCATTGGCCTCCAGGTCCGTCGTCTCGGCGGCGAAGCCGATGACCAGGGCCGGGCGGTTCGGACCGGGCGCGGCGACGCCCGCCAGAATGTCGGGGTTTTCGATCAGGGCCAGGGTCGGCGGGCCGCCCGGTCCCTTCTTGATCTTGCCGCCGGCGATGGTGTCGACGCGCCAGTCGGCGACTGCCGCCGACAGCACGGCGATGTCGGCGGGAAGGGCGCTCTGCGTCGCCGCCTGCATCTCAAGCGCGCTCTCCACATCGATCCGCGTCACGCCGGTCGGGGCGGCCAACGCCGTCGGCCCCGACACCAGCGTCACCTCGGCCCCCAGCTCGGCCAGGGCGGCGGCGATGGCGTAGCCCTGTTTGCCGCTGGAGCGATTGGTCAGGCCCCGCACCGGATCGATCGGTTCGAACGTCGGCCCGGCCGTGACCACGGCCTTGCGTCCTTGGAGCGGTCGCCCCGCCGCACCCGCCAGCAGGCCTTCAATGGCCTCCAGGATCGCGGCGGGTTCCGCCATGCGCCCCGGCCCGTATTCGCCGCAGGCCATCTCGCCGTCGTCCGGCCCCACCACCGCGACGCCGTGAAAGCCCGGAAAGGCCTTCAACCGCTCCATATTGGCCTGGACCGCCGGATGCTCCCACATCCGCACATTCATCGCCGGCGCCAGCAGCACCCGCTTGTCCGTCGCGATCAAGGTCGTCGAGGCCAGGTCGTCGGCCAGCCCGTTTGCAGCCTTGGCGATCAGTCCCGCCGTCGCCGGCGCCACCACCACCAGATCGGCCCATCGCGACAGCTCGATATGGCCCATGCTGGTCTCGTCGTCGGGGTGGAACAGGCCCGACCGCACCGGATGCCCGCTCAGCGCCGCCAGCGATAGGGGCGTCACGAACTCGGCGCCGGATTCCGTCAGGATCACCCGCGTCTGCCCGCCCGCCTTGGCGATCAGTCGTACCAGCTCCAGCGCCTTATAGGCCGCGATGCCGCCGCCCACGATCAGCAGGATCTTGCGGTTCGAAAGGGGGCGATTGTCCATGCGCACGGTCTAGCCGCCGCGCGTGACGCCGTCGAGACGAGAACATTGCACGAACAATAAAGTTGTGCTTTCGTCGCGCGCAGCGGGTATCTGGAGGGAAGAATGAGAACGCTGACGAGGGGAGGGGCCGCGCTGGTCCTGTGCGGACTGGTGGGGCTTGCCGGCTGCGACAACAGTTCGGCGGTCGAGACACGGGATCGGACGGCGAGCGCCGAACCCGTCGCCCTGACCTCCATGCCGGCGACCGGCGAAGAGGCCGCCGCGCCGCAGGAAAAGCCGGTCCTGACCGCCAACCGGCGCGAGACCGTCGACGCCAAGATCGCGCGTCTTTACGACCGCAACGGCGCAGACTTCGGCGCGCGCTCAGCCGAGGATTATCTGACGAAGGTCACGGCTTTCACGACAAAGCCTCCGCGCGACGCCGAGACCGTCAAGCGGCCCAATGGCGACACCCTGATCTATCAGGCCTCGACCAACACCTTCGCCGTCGTGGCCCGCAACGGGTCGCCCCGCACCATGTTCAAGCCGACGACGGGCGCCGACTACTGGGCCGAGCAGAAGGCGGCGGCGCCCACCTTCGGTCAGCGGCGACAATCGACGGGCGCGGCGGGCTGATATAGAGGGCGGGTTCCACCAAGGATCTCGCCCCCATGTCCGATACGGCCGAACCCAAGACCCCGCTGCTGAAGACCGCCCTGATCTATGATTTCGACGGCACCCTGGCGCGCGGCAATATGCAGGAGGTGTCCTTCATCCCCTCCGTCGGCATGGGCATCGGCGCCTTCTGGGACGAGGCCGAGCGCCTGACCAAGGACGCCGACGGGGACGGCATCCTGATGTACATGCAGCTGATGCTGCACCACGCGCGTCAGAACGGCGCCCCGGTGACGCGCGAGACCCTGCGCCAGCACGGCGAGGCGGTGGCTCTGTTCGAGGGGCTGAAGGATCTCAGCTGGTTCGACCGGATGAACGCCTTCGGGGCCAAATACGGGCTGGAGATCGAGCATTACATCATCTCCGCCGGGCTGGAGGAGATGATCGACGGCACGCCGATCCGCCCCGCCCTGACCCACGTCTTCGCCTCCCATTACGTCTATGACGACAAGGGCGAGGCCGCCTGGCCGGCGGTCGGCGTCAACTACACCACCAAGACCCAGTATCTTTTCCGCATCAACAAGGGCGTGAAGAACCACTGGGAGCACGAACGCATCAACCACTTCATCCCCGACGACGAGCGGGCCGTGCCGTTTGATCGGATGATCTTCATCGGCGATGGCGACACCGACGTGCCGACCATGAAGATGATGCACACCAAGGGCGGCTTCTCGATCGCCGTCTATGATCCGCGCTCGAACGAGCGGGATCAGAAGAAGGTCTATTCCCTGATTTCGGAGGACCGGGTGAACTTCGTCGCCGCCGCCGACTATCGCGAGGGATCGGCCCTGGACCTGATCGTCAAGGGGCTGGTGGGCCGCATCGCCATCAACGCCGGCTCCATGCCCGCCGACACGGCGGAGTAATCAGGCTGATCAGCGCCCGCCGGCCCTCAGCCAGGCGTCGCGCGCGGAGATCAGCCTCGCCGGCGCCAGGCCTCTCAGCGACTTCGCCCCAGTCTGCCTCAGCCCGGCCTCCTGCCCGCGCTGCCAGACGACGGTGGCGGGATAGGCGACGCCCGCAGCCACATCGACCACCACCACCTCGCGCGGCAAGGCCCCGCCCCGGTCCAGCCGCAGCTTCATCCCCGCGTCCGACAGATCGACGATCAGACACGCCGTCTCCAGGCCAGGCGCGCAGACGACGCCGCGCGCATTGGCCGGCCGGCGCACGCCCGTGCGGCGGTCGGGCTCGACGGCTGGCTTGGATCCAAACAGGCTCATGGTCCGATAACGCACGGATGCCGCTCAGGCGCCAAGGCCGCCTTCAAGACTGCGAACGCCGCGCTCCCGGTCCAGGGCGACGATCAGGTCCGCCTCCACGCCGCCGGCCATCATATGCCGGCTCAGGCGCTCATAATGCTGGATGAAGACCGCCAGGGCCGCGCGTCGCTCGGACGATACGGCGTCCTGCCCCATCAATCCCGCCTCCTGCTCGCAGCGCCAGTCCAGCACCACATCGAACCCCGGCGCTTTCAGAAAGATCAGGGCGTCCAGCCGCGCGCGCAGGCGGGCATAGGGCTGACCTAGCGCATCATTGACCGCCCTGCGCCATTCGGCCCCGACGTCCTGCCGGGCCTCCAGGGCGTTGATCGGCGCAACCAGGTCCCCCTCGGCCTGCGGCGTCGCGCCCAGGCACCATCCCTCCAGAACGATGAACCGCGGCCGACCCTTCACGACAGGCCAGTCCGCCTCGCCCGCCCGGTCGTCGGCCAACTTGTCGAACCGCGGCAGAGGCGTCAGGTCGTCCGGCCCCGCCCCCTGCAACCGATCCAGCAGACGGTTCAGAAGGCCCAGATCATGCGTCCCTGGCGGCCCGCGCGTGGCGAACAGCGGATGGACTCGCGCCGCCATCGCCGCCCGCTCCGCCTTCGTCAGATAGACGTCGTCCAGCGACAGGGTCGCCCCGCCGAACCGTTCGCCGACGGCCTTGGCCAAAGTGGATTTTCCCGAACCCTGCGATCCCGCAATCCCCAGTATCGGCGGACGGTCCCGGCCCATAGCCTCGGCGCGCTGCTCGATCCATCGGCCGATCCTGTCGATCAGCCGCGCGTCGATCATTTCAGTGCTGGTTTTCCGGCAACCGCACGATCAGGCCGTTCAGCGCGTCCGACACCCGGATCTGGCACGACAGGCGGCTGTTCGGCTCGACCTCCTCGGCGAAGTCCAGCATCGACTCTTCCATCGCCGACGGCTTGCCTGTCGCCTCGCGCCAGGCTTCGTCGACATAGACATGGCAGGTGGCGCAGGCGCAGGCCCCGCCGCAGTCCGCGTCGATGCCCGGCACATTGTTGCGGATCGCGCCTTCCATGACGCTCAGCCCCGGCTTCACGTCGACGACGTGCTCGGTTCCGTCATGCTCGATATAGGTGATGCTGGCCATGCGCCGCTCTTAAACGAGGCGGCGCCGGAGGCAAGGCCCACGGCGCCGGATACTCAGGCCGCCTTCTTGCGGCTCGGCGCGACCATCAGCTTCTTGGTCTCGGCGATGGCCTTTGCCGGGTTCAGACCCTTGGGGCAGACCTGGGCGCAGTTCATGATCGTGTGGCAGCGATACAGTTTGAACGGGTCTTCCAGGTCGTCCAGACGCTTCTGGGTCGCGTCGTCGCGGCTGTCGGAGATCCAGCGATAGGATTGCAGCAGCGCCGCCGGGCCCAGGTACTCTTCCTGATTCCACCAGTAGCTGGGGCACGAGGTCGAGCAGCAGGCGCACAGGATGCATTCGTACAGGCCGTCCAGCTTCTCGCGCTCGGCCGGGGTCTGCAGACGTTCCTTCTCGGGGTCCGGCTCGTCCGATTGCAGATACGGCTGGATCGAGTCGTACTGGGCGTAGAACAGGCTCAAATCCGTCACCAGGTCCTTGACCACCGGCTGGTGGGGCAGGGGGGAGATGGTGATGGTGTTGGACGCGCACTCGTCCCAGCCCTTGGTGCAGGCCAGGGCGTTGCGCCCGTCAATATTCATCGAGCACGAGCCGCAGATGCCCTCGCGGCACGAGCGCCGGAACGACAGGGTCGGATCGATGGTGTTCTTGATGTGGATCAGGGCGTCCAGCAACATCGGGCCGTGGTCGCCGGTCGGCACCTCATAGGTGTCCCAGCGCGGATCGGCGTCGGTTTCCGGATCGTAGCGATAGACCTTGTAGGTCTTCACGTCCTTGGATCCCGGCGCGGCCTTGTGGACCTTGCCGGTCGTCGGCTTGGAGCCTCGGGGGAGAGTCAGCTGGACCATCTTAGTAAACCCGCGTCTTCGGTTCGATATACGCGATGTCGTCGGACATGGTGTAGTTGTGGACCGGACGATAATCGATCTGGACCTGCTCGCCCGGACGCTTCCACGCCAGGGTGTGCTTCATCCAATTGACGTCGTCGCGATCGGGATAATCTTCGCGGGCGTGGGCGCCGCGCGATTCCGTGCGGTTCAGACCGCCCTCGATCGTCACTAGCGCCTGGGCGATCAGATTGTCGTACTCCAGCGTCTCGACCAGGTCCGTATTCCAGATCAGGCCGCGATCGGTGGTCTTGATGTCGGCGCCGGCCGCCTCGATGGCGCGCAGCTTGTCGGTGCCCTGTTGCAGGGTCTCGCCGGTGCGGAACACCGCCGCATCGGCCTGCATCGCGCGCTGCATCGACAGACGCAGCTCGGCGGTCGGGGTCAAGCCGTCGGCGTAGCGGAAGCGGTCCAGGCGGGCCAGGTGCTGGTCGGTCTGGGCCTTGGAGGCCGACGGCACGGCCGAGGCCTTGTCGACGACTTCACCGCAGCGCAGGCCGACGGCGCGGCCGAACACCACCAGGTCGGTCAGGGAGTTGGAGCCCAGGCGGTTGGCGCCATGCACCGAAACGCACGCCGCCTCGCCTACGGCCATCAGGCCCGGCACCACGCTGTCGGGGTTGCCGTCGCGCAGCGTCAGGACTTCGCCGTGATAGTTCGTGGGGATGCCGCCCATGTTGTAGTGGACGGTCGGCAGGACCGGGATCGGCTCCTTGGTCACATCCACGCCGGCGAAGATCTTGGCGCTTTCGGAAATGCCCGGCAGGCGCTGGTGCAGAATCTTCGGATCCAGGTGATCCAGGTGCAGGAAGATGTGGTCCTTGTTCGGACCCACGCCGCGACCCTCGCGGATTTCGATGGTCATGGAGCGCGAGACCATGTCGCGCGGGGCCAGGTCCTTCACGGTCGGCGCATAGCGCTCCATGAAGCGCTCGCCTTCCGAGTTGGTCAGATAGCCGCCCTCGCCGCGTGCGCCCTCGGTGATCAGGCAGCCGGCGCCATAGATGCCGGTCGGGTGGAACTGCACGAACTCCATGTCCTGCAACGGCAGGCCGGCGCGCAGCACCATCGCATTGCCGTCGCCGGTGCAGGTGTGGGCCGAGGTGGCGCTGAAGTAGGCGCGGCCGTATCCGCCGGTCGCCAGAACCACCATCTTGGCGCGGAACTGGTGAAGCTGACCGTTGTCGAGTTGCAGGGCCGTCACGCCGGTGCAGGCGCCGTCCTGCATTATCAGGTCCAGCGCGAAATATTCGACGAAGAACTTCACCTCGCGGCGCACCGACTGGCCGTACAGGGTGTGCAGGATGGCGTGGCCGGTGCGGTCGGCGGCGGCGCAGGTGCGCTGCACCGGGCCTTCGCCGAAGTTGCGGGTCATGCCGCCGAAGGCGCGCTGATAGATCTTGCCTTCTTCGGTGCGGCTGAAGGGCACGCCCCAGTGTTCCAGCTCATAGACGGCCTTGGGCGCGTTACGGACCAGATATTCGATCGAGTCCTGGTCGCCCAGCCAGTCCGACCCCTTGACGGTGTCGTACATGTGCCACTGCCAGCTGTCCTCGCCCATGTTGCCGAGCGAGGCGGAGATGCCGCCCTGGGCCGCGACGGTGTGCGAGCGGGTGGGGAAGACCTTGGTCACGCAGGCGACCTTCAGCCCCTGCTGGGCGGCGCCGAGCGCGGCGCGAAGGCCCGAGCCCCCGGCGCCGACGACGACGACGTCGTATTCGTGATCGATCAGTTCGTAAGCGGCCATCAGTTCATCAGGCTCCGAAACCAGCGGGCAGCGGCGCCGAGCCCAGCGCCAGCCGCACGATGAAGAAGACGCTGGCGGCGGCCAGCAGCAGGAAGACGACGTTCAGCAGCAGGACCAGAAGGCCGCGCGTTCCGACGTTGGGCACGTAGTCTTCCAGAACGACTTTCCAGGCCAGGCTGACGTAGCCGAAGAAGATCACCGCGGTGATGGCCATCAGGGCGGCGTTCAGCGGATTGGCGAACCACGCCATCGCCGCGTCATAGCCGGCGCCCGCGAGGGTGAAGCCGGTCGAGGCGACCCAAAGGCCCAGCGGCAGCAGGGCCACCAGCAGGATCCGCTCGATCAGCCATTCGCCGGCGCCGTGACGCTCGGAAACCTTGACGTTGTTCTTGAATTTTGCGGCGCCGCTCACAGCGAAACCCTCCCGGTGGCGAACAGCACGACCCAGAACAGCACGGCCAGCGGGATCGGCCCCCACACCGCGATGTTCGACAGGGCGGTCGCCGACTTCACCGTCAGTCCGTTGCCGGTGTCGTTATAGGTGTGGCGCGCGCCGTTCAGGATGAAGGAGAACAGCACGACCGTCAGACCGAAGAAGACCAGCAGGCCCAGCGGCGATCCGGCCAGATCGAGCGCGCTCTGGAACGCCTCGGGCCCGAACGCCAGCGCGCCCAGCCAGGCCAGGACGAACAGCACGCCGACCGTGGCGGCGATGATCGTCGCGCGGAACAGGATCGAGGCCGCCATGGTGACGTGCCAGCGCCAGACGCCCATGTGGGGCGACAGCGGCGCGATATGTCCGTTCGGTTGAGTGACGAAGCGACCCGTCCGGTCGCTTGAGGCGCCACCCGGCGTCGGGTTGGGCTGGTTCATGCGAATGGTTCTCAAAAGCGAATGAATTCAATCGCCGTGTGCGGTTGCGAAGGCTTTTGTGACCCTGTGGGGCCGGTGTCAACGCACAGACCCCCAGATCGACGGATTGTGCGGTTTACGTCGGTTCCATCACGACGGATCACGTTTGCGTTCCGTAAGCGTTCGACGGCTAGGCGATGCGGCGGGCGATTTGGCAGGGTGGGCTCATGTTGCTGCTCGCCCTGATGTCCGCCGTCGCACTGGAGCCCGCCATCCAGACGACAGGGCTTCTGGACGCGACGCCTGAAACCTATCGTGCGCCGGCCGTCCGCCCCTATCAGCCGCCGTCCCGTTTCGGGCGCGAAACGGCCGAGGGGGACGGCGAGATCGACCTGCATCGCCGCCCTCTGACGGCCCCCGTCGGGGTCGACGACTACGCCGGCGACTATGAGTTCAGTCCCTCCGACAGCCAGACGACCTATGATCAAGGCGTGGCCCAGGCTGCGATCGACGCCGAAGCCGCGATGGGGCCGCTCGATGGTCGCTGGCGCATCGCCCAGCCGGACGGAACACCCTTGCTGTCGCTGTCCCTCACCGACCGGGGCGAGGGCCGTCGGGTCGAGGGAGCCTGGCGAAGTCTGGACGCGCCGGCCGGGATCGACCGAATGGGCTTCGCCGGCCCGGTCTCGACCCAGGGCGAGGTCGTCGTCATTCCCCTATCCGAGGGCGAACTGCATCTGCATCCGGCGTTGAATGGCTGGGCCGGCGAATGGATCCGGGACGGCCGCGCCCGTCCCGTCACGGCGACCCGTTCAGGCTGATCTCGCCAGCATCTATCCGCCACCCTATATGTAGCGGATGACCCAGCCCCGTTCCGTTCTTCGCCTGCACCCCGCCCATCGCGACGACATCGGCGACCTGACCACCCGCCGTCCGGTGCCCGGTCCCGGCGTGGACCAGATCGATCCCTTCCTGTTCCTGAACCATCACGGGCCCCAGACCTATGCGCCGGGCAACGCCGGGCTGCCGTTCGGCCCGCACCCGCATCGGGGCTTCGAGACCGTCACCTTCATTCTGGACGGCGAGCTCGCCCACAACGATTCCGGCGGCGGCGAGAGCATCATCAAGGCGGGCGGCATCCAGTGGATGACCGCCGGCTCCGGCCTGATCCACGCCGAACTGTCGCCGGCCGCCTTCAAGCGCGACGGCGGGCCGATGGAAATCCTGCAGCTGTGGGTCAACCTGCCCTCGCGGCTGAAGATGACCAGGCCGGACTATGTGGGCCTGCAGAAATCCGACATCCCGACCTTCACCACCGAGGCCGGCGTCACGGTCGAGCCGGTCTCCGGCGACTGGCTGGGCGTGAAGGCGCCGATCCAGTCCCTGATCGACATCCATCTGGCCGTCGTCCGCCTGCCCGCCGGCGCGACGTTCGAGACGCCCGTCGCCCCCGGCCGCAACGTCTTCCTTTATGGGATCAAAGGCGAGATCGCCGTCGCCGGAACGCCCGTGCCCCAATGGAACCTCGCCGCCCTGTCCGACGGCGATGCGGTCCAGATCACGGCGACCACCGACGCCGTGGTGCTGCTGGGCCACGCCGATCCCATCGGCGAGCCGGTCTTCAGCCACGGCCCCTTCGTCATGAACACCCGCGACGAGATCATCCAGGCGATCCAGGACTACCAGTCCGGCAAGTTCGGCCCGCCGCCGAAGGTGTGAGGCGGGCGCTCCCGTCTCCTCCCTGCTTTGCGGGGAGGTGGCGCGGCGCTTCTTCAGCGCCGTGACGGAGAGGCTCTTCGGAGCGTCACCGATCAAGGGCCTTAAGGCGGCCTCAACCCTCCACCGTTGCGCGGTCCCCCTCCCCGCAAAGCGGGGAGGAGACATCGTCTTCTCTGGCGCGCGCGCCTCTCCCCGCGCAGATGATGCGCTCCCCGCCAAAACCCTATATGACGCCGGTTCCTAGCGACCGCCCCAGCCGAAGACACGCCGAATGCCCAGCCTGAACGAGATCCGCGCCACCTACCTCGACTATTTCGCGGCGGACGGCCACGCCAAGGTCCATTCGGCGCCGCTGGTGCCGCAGAACGATCCGAGCCTGCTTTTCGTCAACGCGGGCATGGTGCCGTTCAAGGACTATTTCACCGGCGCCGCCAAGCCGCCCTATCCGCGCGCGACCAGCTCGCAGAAATGCGTGCGCGCCGGGGGCAAGCACAACGATCTTGACAACGTCGGCTATACCGCCCGCCACCTGACCTTCTTCGAGATGCTGGGCAATTTCTCCTTCGGCGACTACTTCAAGGAGCACGCCATCGAGAAGGCGTGGAACCTGGTGACCCAGGACTTCGACCTGGACCCCAAACGCCTACTGGTCACCGTCTATATCGATGACGACGAGGCCGCCGCGATCTGGAAGAAGGTCACCGGCTTCTCCGACGACAAGATCATCCGCATCGCCGGCTCGGACAACTTCTGGGCCATGGGCGACTCGGGCCCCTGCGGCCCCTGCACCGAAATCTTCTGGGATCACGGCGACAAGATCGCCGGCGGCCCTCCCGGTTCGCCGGATGAGGACGGCGACCGCTACGTCGAGATCTGGAACAACGTCTTCATGCAGTATGAGAAGGAGAACGATCAGATCGTTCGCAACCTTCCCAAGCCCAGCGTGGACACCGGCATGGGTCTGGAGCGGATGACCACCGTGCTCCAGGGCGTGCATTCGGTCTATGAGACCGACCTGTTCAAGACCCTGATCGCCGCGTCCGAAGACGCCACCTCGACCAAGTCGGACGGCGATCAGGCCGCCAGCCACCGCGTCATCGCCGACCACCTGCGCTCGTCGTCCTTCCTGATCGCCGACGGCGTCACCCCGTCGAACGAAGGCCGGGGCTATGTGCTGCGCCGCATCATGCGCCGCGCCATGCGCCACGCCCACCTGCTGGGCGCCGCCGATCCCCTGATGCACCGTCTGGTCCCGACGCTGGTGGCCCAGATGGGCGACGCCTATCCCGAACTGGCTCGCGCCCAGCCCTTCATCGAGGACACGCTGAAGCAGGAAGAGGTCCGCTTCCGCACCACGCTCGGCCGCGGCATGGCCCTGTTCGACACGGCGGTTCAGGGCTTCCGTCCCGGCGATATGCTGGACGGCCAGACGGCCTTCACCCTGTCCGACACCTACGGCTTCCCGCTGGACCTGACCCAGGACGAGGCCCGTCGTCGCGGCTTCTCGGTCAATGTCGACGGCTTCGAGGCCGCCATGGCCGAGCAGCGCCAGCGGTCGCGCGAGAACTGGAAGGGCTCGGGCCAGACCGCCAACACCAACGAATGGCTGGCGATCCGCGACCGGATGGGGCCGACCGTCTTCACCGGCTACGACAATATCGAAGGCTCGGGCGAGGTCCTGGCCATCATGAACGCCGGCGCGCCGGTCGAGACGGCCGAGGCGGGCGACATCGTCGAAGTCTTGTTCGACACCACCCCCTTCTATGCCGAAAGCGGCGGCCAGGCCGGCGATCACGGAACCCTGGAATGGCCGGGTGGAGAGGCCGAGGTCATCGATGTGCGCAAACACGCCGGCGACCTGCACGTCCTGGTGGCCCAGGTCACGGCCGGCAAGCTGGAGATCGGAACCCGCGCCGCCCAGCTGGTGGACGCCGAGAAGCGCCGCACCAGCCGCGCCAACCACTCCGCCGCCCACCTGCTGCACACGGCGCTGAAGAATGTGCTCGGCCCCGCAGTCGCCCAGAAGGGTCAACTGGTCGATGCCGAGCGCGCCCGCTTCGACTTCAGCCACGGCGCCCCGCTCACCGAGGCTGAATTGTCGGCCATCGAGACCGAGGTCAATGCCGTCATCCGCCAGAACGTCCCGGCGGAAACGAAACTGATGGCCCCGCAGGAGGCGATCGAGGCCGGCGCCATCGCCCTGTTCGGCGAGAAGTACGGCGACGAGGTCCGCGTCCTGACGCTGGGCCGCTCGCTGGTCAGCGACAACGCCCCCTATTCGGTCGAACTGTGCGGCGGCACCCACGTCGCCCGCACCGGCGACATCGCCCTGTTCAAGATCGTGCAGGAAACCGGCGTCGCCGCCGGGGTGCGCCGCATCGAGGCCCTGACCGGCGAAGCCGCGCGTCAGTATCTGCTGGCCCAGGCCGGCGTCGCCCGTTCGCTGGCCCAGAGCTTCAAGGTCCAGACCGCCGACGTCCCCGCCCGCGTCGACAGCCTGACCGCCTCGGTCAAGACGCTGGAGAAACAGGTCGCCGAGCTGAAGAAGCAGCTCGCCCTGGGCGGCGGCTCGGGCGCGTCGTCCGCGCCAGAGGAGATCAACGGCGTCAAGCTGATGGCCCGCGTGCTGGACGGTGTGGACGGCAAGGGTCTGCGCGGCGTCGCTGAGGACTTCAGAAAACAGGTCCAAACCGGCGTCGTCGCCCTGATCGGCGTCACCGAGGGCAAGGCGGCGGTCACCGTCGCCGTGACCTCCGACCTGACCGACCGCGTCAACGCCGCCGACCTGGCCCGCGCCGCCGTCATCGCCATGGGCGGCCAGGGCGCCGGCGGCAAGCCCGACTTCGCCCAAGGCGGCGCCCCCGACGGCTCCAAGGCCGAAGACGGTCTGACGGCGGTTCGCGCGGCGCTGGCGTAAAATACGATGCCCTTCTCCCGTTGGGAGAAGGTGGCCCGCAGGGCCGGATGAGGGTCGGTCGGCGGGCCATGGCGCACCAGCCGACCCTCACCCTTTCGCGCAAGTACGATCGCTGCGCGCTCGTGCGCTTAAACCCTCTCCTAATGGGAGAGGGTAATCCATCGCAATTTCGAACCTGACAGCCTTGCAACTCAGCGGCTTAGACGGCCGCAGCGTCCGCTTCCTGAGCATGCCGTAGGGACGGCCTATACTCTGCGCTCACCACAGAGGAGGCCGCGCACCCAAGACAAAGTGCACCAATTGCACTCATTTTCTGATCGACGCCCCGCCGTCCAATCAGACGAATTAGACACTTTAGACGGTGTTTTTGTCCCCGACCGTCTCAACCCATCGGGTCGGGCGTCAGATCGACCCCGGCCAGCTTCCAGGTGAAGGGCGTCCGGCGTTCCATGATCAGCACCAGCGCATCGTCCGGCCGATCGTCGCGCGTCAGGGTGACGGCGAAGGTGTTGAGGCCGCGATAGGCCCAGGATTGGCGGATCTTGTCCTTGTCCACGGCCGGGGTGTCGTCAGCGGGCACGGGCCGTTCCGGCTCGGGCGTCTCGCCGGAGCGGACCATGGCGGCGATGCCTTGCGGCGTGACGAAGTTGTCGACCGCGCCTTCGACCAGCGACGGGGCCAGCAGCATGCCCAGCGCCGCCAGGCCGGTGTCGCCCTTGGTCCGGTTGCGGATTTCCAGGGCCGCGCGCGCGTTCAGCTCGCTCTTCAGGCTGGTGCGGAACGCCGGGAAGTCCACCTGCCGCTCCAGCCCGGCCGCATCCCCGGTCCGCGCGGCCCGCACCAGCGCCTGGGCGGCGATGAAGGGCGAAACGAACAGGGCGACGACCACGCCGACGACGACGGCGATCAGGGCTCCGGTGATGATCTTGCGGCTCATGTCGTCTCCTTGGAAAGCCAACGCGGGCTGGGCGGCGTCGGTTGCCGGGTTTATCGCGGGGTGACGGTGACGGCCGGGGCCGTCCCGTCGGGCAGGCCGATGTGAACCAGCTGCCACTCGAACGGCCCGCGCCGTTCGAAGGTGAACAGGGTGCGCGACCCGCCCTGATCCGTCACCGCCATCCGCGCCCGGTTGACGCTCCAGTAGGCGGGGTTGGGCCAGGGCTTGCGGCTGCGCTCCGAGGCCGGCGCTATCCCCGCTGAGGTGCGCTGGCTGGCGTATCGGCCCTCGCCCTTCAGCAAGGCGCTGAGGGCGGCGGGCGTCAGATAGGCGTCGACGTCCGGCTGGCGCAGGATCGGGTTCTGCTCGATCTGACGCCGGAAGGCGCCGATGGGGTCTTCCAGGAAGGACGGCGCGGGCGCCATCGCCTCGGGCCGTCCCGCCAGCTGCGGCCGCAACGACTGGCGCACCGCGTTGAAGTCGATCAGCCGCGCCAGCCCCGCCACGTCGTTCGCCTCGGCCGCCGACCGAATGGCGAAGAAGGCCACCGCGGGCGCCGCGAAGAAGGACAGCACCGCCACGACAACCGCTGCCAGCACCAGGTTTCCGAACAGCCGCTTCACGAACGCATCCTCATTACCGCCGATCATGCACGCCCCGGCCCTTCGCACAACGAAAAGCCCCGCCGGAGCGATCCGACGGGGCTGATTGTTCTCGTCCTACCGCCCTTCGGGCTGCTTGAGGACGTCTCCTCCCCCATCGGGGGAGGGGGACCGCGAAGCGGTGGAGGGGGCTAGACGCCTCGTGGCGTTCCGGCTCCCCCCTTGTCCTCAGCCCACGTCCGGCAGGGCGGTCTTCAGGTTCTCGGCGACCTTGTCGAGGAAGCCTTCGGTGGTCAGCCAGCCCTGTTGGTCGCCGACCAGCAGCGCTAGGTCCTTGGTCATGAAGCCGGCCTCGACGGTGTCCACGACCACCTTCTCCAGGGTGTCGGCGAACTGGTCCAGGGCGGCGTTGCCGTCCAGCTTGGCGCGGTGCTTGAAGCCGCGCGTCCAGGCGAAGATCGACGCGATCGAGTTGGTCGAGGTGGCCTCGCCCTTCTGATGTTGGCGATAGTGGCGCGTCACGGTGCCGTGGGCGGCTTCCGTCTCCAGCACCTTGCCGTCCGGCGTCATCAGGACCGAGGTCATCAGGCCCAACGAGCCGAAGCCCTGCGCCACGACGTCGGACTGCACGTCGCCGTCGTAGTTCTTGCACGCCCAGACGAAGCCGCCCGACCACTTCATCGCGGCCGCAACCATGTCGTCGATCAGGCGGTGCTCATAGGTCAGGCCGCGCGCCTTGAACTCGGCGGCGTAGTGTTCATCGAACACTTCCTGGAATAGGTCCTTGAAGCGGCCGTCGTAGGCTTTCAGGATCGTGTTCTTGGTCGACAGATAGACCGGGTAGTTGCGCTGCAGGCCATAGGCGAACGAGGCGTGGGCGAACTCGCGGATGGAGGCGTCCTGGTTGTACATGGCCATGGCCACACCAGCGCCCGGCGCCTTGTAGACCTCGTGCTCGATCACTTCGCCGTCCTCGCCGACGAACTTGATCGTCAGGGTACCGGGGCCGGGCATCAGGAAGTCGGTGGCCTTGTACTGGTCGCCGAAGGCGTGACGGCCGACGACGATCGGCTGGGTCCAGCCCGGAACCAGGCGCGGCACGTTCGAGCAGATGATCGGCTCGCGGAACACCACGCCGCCCAGGATGTTGCGGATGGTGCCGTTCGGCGACTTCCACATCTTCTTCAGGCCGAACTCCTGCACGCGGGCTTCGTCCGGGGTGATGGTGGCGCACTTCACGCCGACGCCGTGCTTCTGGATCGCGTGGGCCGCGTCGATCGTCACCTGGTCATCGGTGGCGTCGCGGTGTTCCATGCCCAGGTCGTAGTAGTCCAGCTCGAGATCCAGGAACGGGAAGACCAGCTTGTCCTTGATCATCTGCCAGATGATGCGGGTCATTTCGTCGCCGTCGATGTCGACGATGGGGTTTTCGACCTTGATCTTGGCCATGCGTGCGGTCCGCCTGTGACTGTGGGGAAGGGAATGTCGTGGCGGCGGTATAGCGAGGCCGCGCGCCCGCGCAAACCCCGCCGCCCGTCGTCACCGCCCGGAATAACGCAGATCGTTCCTGAACCCTTTGCCGCCCCCGGACTTCTCTTGAACCCAGCAACAGAGATGGACGGCAGGATGACGGAGGAAGAGCGCCAGCTGGTGGATCGCTGGATCGTCACCTTCTGCGAGGCGCCGCCCGTGATCGATGCGGAACTGATGCGCAGGCTGATCGCTGAACAGGAAGCGACACAGCAGGAAGCACAATCATGTCAGAAAAGACGTTCAAGGCCGGCGACAAGGTGAAGTGGGACCACAGCCAGGGCACCACGACCGGCAAGGTGTTCAAGAAGGTCACCTCGGAGACCAAGATCAAGGGCCACAAGGTTGCGGCCTCCAAGGATAATCCGGAGTATATCGTCGAGAGCGCCAAGACCGGCGCACGCGCGGCGCACAAGCCGTCGGAGTTGAAGAAGGCATGACCCTGAACGGCCTGTGGCGCGGCGTCGCCCTTTCGGCCCTTGTCCTGTCTGCGCTGTCCATCGCTGGATGCGGAGACAAGGATGCGGGCAAGACGCCTGCCGCGACCCAGGCCGCCCGTAAGGCCGCGCCGGCCGCCGCTGCGCCGGTGCTGCAGATCCGCCCTGAAACCAAGACTTTCCGGGATTGGAGCGCCACCTGCGGCAACGACGGGACATGCTGGGCCTTCGGCTTTGCGCCAGAGTTCGCAGCCGGTTGGGTCCGTATCACCCTGGCGCCCGGCCCTGACGCCCAGCCGCAGATCCTCTTCGGCTATTGGCCCGACGGCGAGGCCAAGGGCGCCGGCTCCCTCAGCCTGACCATCGACGGCCGCGCCTATCCGGCCGTGCTCGGCGAGGCGAGCGACGCCGAAGCGCCCGTTGGTGAAATCCGCGACGGCGCCCGCACCGCCCTCGACGCCCTGGCCCAGGGCAAGGTCATGATCATTCGCGGCGCCTCGACCCAGGAGGTGTCGCTGCACGGCGCCGCCGCCGCCCTGTTGTGGATCGACGAGAAGCAGGGACGTCTGGATACGCCCACCGCCCTGATCCGACGCGGCGACCGTCCGGCCGCCCTGGTGCCGATCGCGCCGTCGCTGCCGACGGTGACGTCCGCTCCGGCCGTCGATCAGGCCGGGTTTGGCGATCAAAATCAGCGCCTGCCCGCTGCGCTGCGCGCTCGCACCGAGGTCGGCGATTGCCTCAAGGAATCCGCCACGCCCGACATCAGCGACATGGTCATGTCCGCTCGTCTGGACGCCCGCACCGAGCTGTGGGCTGTGCCCTGCGGCGCCGGCGCCTACAACCTGACGCACAACTGGTATCTGACCGGCCCAGGCGGTCGCGATCCGCGACCTGCTGTCCTCGCCGGATCGGAAGGGTCGGGATCCGATCCGGTCATGCCCGACAACGCGACCATCAACGGCGCCTATGATCCCAAGACCCGCACCCTGTCGGCCTTCGCCAAGGCGCGCGGCATCGGCGACTGCGGCGCGGCGCAGACCTGGGCCTGGACGGGGCAGGGCTTCGCCCTGACGCAGGAAAGCGTGATGGGCGAATGCGCCGGCGTGCCGTCCGACCTGTGGCCTGTCACCTGGCGCACGCGGTGACCGATCCGGAGGTTCTGATCATTGGCGCCGGCCCGGCCGGCCTGACGGCGGCGACGTATCTGGGTCGCTTTCGGCGGCGGACGCTGGTGGTGGATGGCGGCGCGCCCCGCGCCTGCTGGATCCCGCTCAGTCACAATATGCCGGGCTTCCCCGCCGGCGTCACTGGCGCGGACATCCTCAAGCGGATGCGCGAACAGGCCGAGGAGTATGGCGCGGTCGTCGAACCGGGTCGCGTCCAGCGGCTGACCCAGGACGGCAACGTCTTTATCGCCGAGATCGATGGCCGCACCATCCGCGCCCGCGCCGTCCTGTTGGCGACCGGCGTCGTCGATCACCATCCGGATCTGCCGGGCGTCGAGGACGCGGTGCGCAAGGCGCTGGTCCGCATCTGTCCCATCTGCGACGGCTATGAGGCGACCGACAAGGCTGTCGCCATCATCGGGCAGAGCGACAAGGGCGCGCGCGAGGCCGCCTTCATGCGCACCTATTCCGACCGTGTGACCCTGATCCATATCGGCGCGCCTGACGCGCTCAGTCGGCGCGACGAACTGGAACGGCTGGGCGTCGAACTGATCCTGGCGCCGCTGGACGCAATCGACATCGAGGGCGACAGGGTCACGGCGCTGAGCTACGCCGGCCAAAGTCGCGCCTTCGACCTGGTCTATTCGGCGCTGGGCACATCGCCGAACGCCGACCTGGCCCGAGCGCTGGGCGCGCGTCTGGCCGACGATGGCCGGCTGGAGGTCGATCTGCACCAGGCCACCAGCGTGCCGGGCCTGTATGCCGCCGGCGACGTGGTGCGCGGCCTCAACCAGATCGCGGTCGCAACCGCCGAGGCCGCCGTCGCCGCCACCGACATCCACAACCGCCTGCGCCAAGCCGACGGCCTGACCGTCGCCGACTAGGCCTGGGTCGCGACCCAGCCGTCGACGATCCGTTCCAGCACCGACAGGGGCACGCCGCCGGCGGCGAGGGCGGTGTCATGGAAGCCCTTGATGTCGAATCTGGTCCCCAGCGCGGTCTTGGCCTTTTCGCGCAGGCGGACCCATTCGTTGTGACCGACCTTGTAGGCGCAGGCCTGGCCCGGCCAGCCGCAATAGCGTTCGACCTCGGACGTCGCCGCGCCCTCCTGATCGCCATAGGCCTCCATCATGTAGCGGATGCCCTCTTCGCGGCTCCAGCCCTTGGAATGGATGCCGGTGTCGACGACCAAGCGCGCGGCGCGGAACATCAGCGATTGCAGGTAGCCGATCTGACCGACCGGGTCGTTCTCATAGGCGCCCAGTTCGTCGGCCAGCTGTTCGGCGTACAGCCCCCAGCCCTCGACGTAGGACGAGAAGCCCAGCAGGTTCATCAGCAGCGGCGCCGACTCGCTCTCCTGCTGCAGGCTGATCTGCAAGTGGTGGCCCGGCGTCGCCTCATGATAGGTCAGGGTCGGCAGGGTCCAGGACGGCCATTCCGCCGTGTCCTTCAGATTGATCCAGTAGATGCCGGGCCGCGTCCCATCCAGGCTGGGCGAGTTGTAATAGCCCATCGGCGCGCCGGCCTCGATCTCGGGCGGGACGCGCTTGATCTCGACCTTGGCCTTGGGCAGGCGGCCGAAGGCGTTGGGCAGACGGGCCTGCATGTCGGCCATCTGGGCGTTCAGCTTGGCGATCAGCTCGGCCTTGCCGGCGTCGGTGTTGGCGTAGGCGTATTTGGGATCGTCCCCCAGGGCCTTGATCCGTTCGGCGACCGAACCCTGTGTCAGGCCTTGCGCCTTCAGCAGGACATCGGCGCGCGCCGTCAGATCCGCCATCTGTTCCACGCCGGTGCGGTGGATCTCGTCGGCGGTCAGCCGGGTCGTGGTGATGTAGCGCAGGCTGTTGGCGTAATACTGCTCGCCCTGCGGCAGGCGGCGCACCGAGGCCTCGTGCACGGCGTTCGGTTGGGCGGCCTTGAGTACGGCGTTCTGGGCGGCCAGGGCCGGATAGACCCGCTCGGTCACAAGCCGTTCGACCTGGACGCCCCAGTCGCCGGTCAGGCCCTTGGCGCGGGCGCGGTCGACAACCGACTGGGTCAGGGGCGAGGTCGCCGTCGGCGTCGCCAGGACGCCGTCCTGCTGGCGGATGGCCTTGGCCAGGATGAAGTCGGGTGGGATGACGCCCAGCGCATAGTCTTCCTTCAATCGATCCGTCTCGGCCAGCAGCACGTCAGCGAAGACGTTGACGCGGGCGACATAGGCGTCGGCGTCGGCGGCCGTCTCGATCGTGTGCTGGTTGGCCAGGAAGTCGGGCGTGGACTGATAGGCGCCGCCCTGCTGGCTGACGCGGTACGGATTGGGCCAGCCGCCCTGGCCGTAAGGGATGTCGTAGGTGGCGATCACCCCGTCCAGATTCTGGGTCAGGCTGTCGTAGTAGTTGGCGTTGCGCGCATCGAGTTTGGAGCGGTCGATGCGGGACAGGTCGGCGTGTTGGCGACGGGTGAAGGCGCGCTGGTCTTCTTCCTCGGCGCGGGTCGGAACCGTCAGCCTGGACTTGGCGGCGGCGCGGTCGCCCTTGTCTAGGCCGAACATGGTGACGACCTCCGGGCTCTTGTCCAGCGTCTGCTCGAACGTGGCGTCCATGAAGGTCTTCAGCTGGGCGGCGGCGTCGCCCTGAGACGCCCCGGCCTGACGCGCGAAGGCGGGGCCGCCCACGGCGACGAGACCAGCGCCCAAGGCGGCGGACTGAAGAAGACGACGACGATCGAACATGGAACGGCCCCTCGAAACTGGATGCGGCAATGGAAACCGCATGGGCCGAAGCGGCAAGTAAAATCGCGGACAGCCGTTGCGCGGACCCAAAGAAAAAGGCCCAGCGGATTGCTCCGCCGGGCCCTCTTTCAGTCTCGCTACCAGAGTCGCTTAGTCGCGACGACGACGTCCGCGATCGCCGCCGCGATCACCGTCACGCTTGGGACGACCGCCGGTGTCTTCCGACAGTGGGGCCTCGCCGCGCTCGGCGCGCTCGGCGTTGATCTTGTCCGTCAGATCTTCGCCGGTTTCCTGATCGACGACCTTCATCGACAGCTTGGTCTTGCCGCGATCGTCGAAGCCCAGGAACTTGACCTTGACCTCTTGGCCTTCCGACAGGACGTCGGCCGGGTTGGCGACGCGTTCCAGAGCGATCTGGGACACGTGGACCAGACCGTCCTTGGCGCCGAAGAAGTTCACGAAGGCGCCGAAGTCGACGACCTTCACGACCTTGCCGGAGTAGATGGTTCCGACTTCCGGCTCGGAGGCGATGGACTGGATCCAGGCCTTGGCGGCGTCGATCTTCTCCTGGTCGTTGGCGGCGATCTTGATGGTGCCGTCGTCGCCGATGTCGATCTTGGCGCCGGTCTTTTCGACGATCTCGCGGATGACCTTGCCGCCCGAACCGATGACTTCACGGATCTTGTCGACGGGGATCTTGACCGTTTCGATCTTGGGCGCGTGTTCGCCCAGTTCGGCGCGCGGCGCATCCATAGCCTTGGACATCTCGTCCAAGATGTGAAGGCGACCAGCCGAAGCCTGGGTCAGGGCCTGCTGCATGATCTCCTTGGTGATGCCGGCGACCTTGATGTCCATCTGAAGGCTGGTGATGCCTTCCGACGTGCCGGCGACCTTGAAGTCCATGTCGCCCAGGTGGTCTTCGTCACCCAGAATGTCCGACAGGATGGCGAACTCGCCCGACGGCTCCAGGATCAGGCCCATGGCGATGCCCGAGACCGGACGGACCAGCGGCACGCCGGCGTCCATCAGGGCCAGCGACGAACCGCAGACCGTGGCCATCGAGGACGAGCCGTTCGACTCGGTAATTTCGGAGACCAGGCGGATGGTGTAGGGGAAGTCTTCCTTGGTCGGCAGCATCGGACGGATCGCGCGCCAGGCCAGTTTGCCGTGACCGATCTCGCGACGGCCGGGCGAACCCATGCGGCCTGCTTCACCCACCGAATAGGGGGGGAAGTTGTAGTGCAGCAGGAAGTTCTCTTTGTAGGTGCCCTGCAGGCTGTCGATGTACTGTTCGTCCTCGCCGGTGCCGAGGGTGGCGACGACCAGGGCCTGGGTTTCCCCACGCGTGAACAGGGCCGAACCGTGGGTGCGCGGCAGGACGCCGACTTCCGACACGATGGCGCGGACCTTGTCGAGGGCGCGGCCGTCGACGCGGTGCGCGTTCTCGATGATGTCGCGACGCAGGACCTCGGCTTCGCACTCCTTGAAGGCGGCCGAGAACTTGGAGCCGTCGACGCCGTCGGGGTTCTCGTCGGTCTTCACCAGCTTGGCGGCGGCGGCCTTCTTGGCGGCGTCGACGCCCGAACGGCGCTCGTATTTGCCGGCGTGGGTGTAGGCGGTCTTGATGTCTTCGCCGACCAGCGACTTGATCGAGGCGACGACGTCGGAGTGATCTTCGGCCTGGAAGTCGAAGGGCTCCTTGGCGGCGTGTTCGGCCAGTTCGATGATGGCGTCGATCACCGGCTGCATGCCCGCATGCGCGAACATCAGGGCCTCGAGCATCTTCTCTTCCGACAGCTCCTTGGCTTCGGATTCGACCATCATCAGGGCGTCTTGCGTGCCGGCGACCACCAGGTCGAGGTCCGAGGACGGCATCTGGTCGATGGCCGGGTTCAGCAACAGCTCGCCGTCGATCAGGCCGACGCGCGCGGCGCCGATGGGGCCCATGAAGGGCACGCCCGAAATGGTCAGGGCGGCCGAGGCGGCGACCATGCCCAGAACGTCGGGGTCGTTTTCCATGTCGTGCTGCAGCACGGTCACGACGACCTGGGTCTCGTTCTTGAAGCCCTTGACGAACAGCGGGCGGATCGGACGGTCGATCAGGCGGGAAACCAGGGTTTCCTTCTCGGACGGACGGCCTTCACGCTTGAAGTAGCCGCCCGGAATCTTGCCGGCGGCGAAGGTCTTTTCCTGATAGTTGACCGTCAGGGGGAAGAAATCCAGGCCGGGCTTGGGCGCGCGGCCATAGACGACGGTGGCCAGAACCACGGTCTCGCCGTAGGTCGCCAGCACGGCGCCGTCGGCCTGGCGGGCGATGCGGCCCGTTTCCAGGGTCAGCGGGCGGCCGGCCCAGTCGATCGTCTTGCGTTTGATGTCGAACATATTTCGTCTTTCGTATCCCGGACGGCGTATTCCGTGCGGGGTCCCATCATGGGGCGGATGCGTCGGCGTTCAGTCCTTCGATCCAGAGGCCGCCGCGCCATCGCGACGACCGGGAGAGGACCGTCATGGCCCTCGCAGCTGCGCCGGTAAGTCCTGCGGCGCACAGGTCGTATTTTTGTAGTCACGCTTCCCGGGCGGCCAACCGGCAGCCACTTGGCCTGGAAGCGCTTAGTTGCACAACGAGGCGCGGACGTGACCGCCCGCGCCTCGAAAGCGTATTCTACACTGTTCCGACGCCTTAGCGGCGCAGGCCCAGTTTGGAGATGAGCGCCTGGTAGCGACCGGCGTCGACCTTGTTCAGGTGGTCGAGCAGGCGGCGACGTTGCGACACCATCTTCAGAAGGCCACGACGCGAGTGGTTGTCCTTCTTGTGGGTCTTGAAGTGTTCGGTGAGGTTGGCGATGCGTTCCGACAGGATCGCGACCTGAACCTCGGCCGAGCCGGTGTCGCCGGCGGAGCGGGCGTTATCGGCGATGATTTCGTGCTTGCGTTCAGCAGTAACCGACATCGTAGTTCTCCCTTGGTGGCCTACCGCGCTTTCGCGCTACTTGAGGCCGGGTTGGAGTCTCCTGATCAGGCGATCAGGAAAGATTGAAAACGCGGTCGGGTTCTAGCCGGCCGGCCCGCAACTGACACAGCGCGACGAGGGTCTGGCCCTGAAAGGCTGAAACCGTGCGCGAACCGCCGGTAAGACGATCCTTTAGGGTTTCCACCTGGCGGGGGAGCAGAACGATCGGGCGTCCCTGCCGAAGCGAGAAGGCGTCCTGTTCGTTCACGGCCAGTTCCGGGATGTCGTCCAGAGCGGTCGCGACGGCAAGCAAGCCTTCCGAGGCGGCGCCCCTATGCACCATTTCCTCCAGAGAATCCAGAGTGACGGCGTTTTGGGTGCTGAACGGCCCGACGCGCTCGCGTCTCAGGGCGCTGACATGACCCTCGGCGCCGAGGGCTGCGGCCAGGTCGCGGGCCAGCGAGCGGACATAGACGCCCTTGCCGGTGCGGATGGTCAGTTCGACGTGGTCGGCGTCGGGCGCATCCGTCACCTCGGCCGAATGGATGGTGACGCGGCGGGCCTGAAGCTCGAACTCCACCCCGTCGCGGGCCAGGTCATAGGCGCGGGCGCCGTCCACCTTGATCGCGGAAAAGCGCGGCGGCGTCTGGTCGATCTCGCCGACGAAGGCGGGCAGGGCGGCCTTCACCTGATCCACCGTGGGGCGCACGTCGGAGCGGCCGATGATTTCGCCCTCGCGGTCCACGCTGTCGGTCGAGACCCCCCAGTTGATGGTGAAGCGATAGACCTTCTGGGCGTCCATCATCATCGGCACGGTCTTGGTCGCCTCGCCCAGCGCGATGGGCAGGATGCCGCTGGCCAGGGGGTCCAGCGTTCCGGCGTGACCGGCCTTCTGGGCGTTGAACAGGCGACGGATGCGGCTGACGGCCTCGGTCGATCCCATCTCGAACGGCTTGTCCAGACAGACCCAGCCGTCGACGATGTCGCCCTTCTTCTTGCGGGCCATTATGCTTGGCCTACCGCGCTTCGCGCTACTTGAGGCCCGAACGCTCGGCCGGTGGCGCGTCGCGCTACTTGAGGCCGGAGGATCACTGATCGCCCTCGTCTTCGTCGCGGCGCTCCAGGTCGGCGCGGACGCGGGGGTCGTCGAACAGGCGGTCGATGTGGCTGGCGGCGTCGAAGCTTTCGTCGTGGCGGAAGCGCAGATCGGGGGTGAATTTCATGTCCAACCGGCGGCCCAGCTGGCCGCGCAGGAACTTGGCGTGGGCGTTCAGCGCCTTGATGATCTCGCTCTCGTGTCCGGCCGTCGGCGCGGTCTCGACGCCGGCGCCCAGCGGCTCGACGAAACAGGTGGCGTGTTTGAGGTCGGGCGACAGCCGCACCTCGGTCACTGTCACGGAAACGCCGACCAAGGCCGGGTCGTGGATATCCTCTTCGCGCAGGATGTCGACCAGGGCGTGACGGATCAGCTCGCCGGCGCGCAATTGGCGCTGGCTGGGTCCGGCGGGGCCGGAGGCGTTGCGGGTGTGTTGCTTGTGGGCCATCGGCCTCTCCTTCTTGTTCGCCTGGTGGGGATCGGACCCGGCCGGATAGGCGAAAGTCGGGCGGTCTAGTCCCGCAGCGGGGGTCTGTCCAGTTTTCGCGCCCGTTCGGTGGCCCGAACCGAGCGCATCACCTCGCCCGAGGTGATCGCCGGAACCGGCCGGACCGCCACGCCGCCGGCGTTCAGCACGCCGGCCGTCCAGTGATTGCACAGATGCAGGATGGAGAAGGTCTCGCGGCTGGCGAAGAAGCGCGCGTCGTCGTCGGGTCGCAGGGCTGCGATGCGCGGCCGCCCGTTCGACAGATCGAGCGAGGCCTCGACCCGCGCGGCCAGACGCTCGAACCGGGCGCGGCTCAGGGTCAGGGCGGCGCTGTCTTCGCCATAGGCCAGCCGCGGATCCTCTCGACGAGGGGCCAGCATCAGCACCGATCGATTGCCGGGATGCAGGAAGGCGCGCGCCCCGTCAGGCAGCCGATCCGAAATCGGGCGCTGATCGACGTAGAATTTCGCATCGCCCCAGCCGATCAGAATCCAGTCGCCGGGCACCAAAGTCTCAACTGCATGGGCTAGAGGACCGCCGCGGCGTTCCAGTGCGGCGCGCGGGACGGCGATATCGGTGTGAAAGCCGTTGTCGAGCACCTGAATGACGACAGGATCCGTCGCCCTACGATCCTCCGCGCCGGGCCGGGTCCAGGTCAGAAGCGCGGCGACCAGTCCGGCCAGCGCCGCCAGCACCAAGGCTCGCATCATCGGCTGAGGTCCAGGACGGCGCACAGGCGGTCGTCGGCCAAGAGGGCGCCCGGCGGCGGCCCCTGGCGCACCGGCATCAGGACGAAGCCATCGCGCCGCACGGCCAGGGCCAGCCATCCGACGGCATGTCCGGCGCACAGCCGCGTGTCTTCGTCACCGGTGACGCGCCGCACCTCGATCTGGGCCGTCGGCGGCACGGCCATGGCCTCGGTGAAACTTTTGGAGACGCTGGCCGGCTGATCCGCCTGAACCAACCGATGCGGCGCCGAGGTCAGGCGGCCCCCCTTGGTCGTGCTCAGCGCGCCGCCGTCAACGTCGAGCGCCATGGCGGAATTGGTCGCGGCGTAGCGCCCGGAAAGCACGACCTCCCCGACCTCGACCTGTCCGGACGCGCGAGGTCTAACCGGGGCGTCGATCGGTGCGATCAGGCGGTTCAGGGCCGGTTCGACCACCAGGGCGCCCAGCATGAACAGAGCAAAGGCGCCCGCGCCGACCGCCGCGATCCATTTCAGCGATGGGACGCCGTATGGCGGGGCGGTCGCGTTCATGCGGCCAGTCTAGGGGAACAGGGGTTGAGGAATGGTCACCCGCCCCCGAAAGCCCTAGTTGCGGCCGGGACGACGGGTCGGATCGCTGAGCTGGAATAGGCGCGCCGACAGGCCGGACGCTGGTTGCAGCGAGGTCAGCTGGGTCCGGGTGCGGGCGCCCTGCGGATCGGTGATAGTCCACTCTTGCAAACGCATCGGATTGCCGGCGAAGGCCAGCACGACCTGACCGTCATTCGGGCGGTTGGAATCCCGCGCCGTGATGGCGAAGGCGCCCGAGGCCATCCGCGTCACGCGCTCGATACGCACGCCCTGATCCAGCCGCACATTGCGCGCCAGGAAGGTCGACAGCGGGGTGCGACCCAGCGGCACCTGCTGGAAGCTGTTCAGGCGCGGGTCGTAGCGTTTGACGTTATAGCCGTCCGACACCACCAGCAGACCGGCCGGGTTGGTGTATTCGAAGCGCATCTTGCCCGGACGCTGCAGATAGAAGCGGCCCTGGCGCGTCTGACCGTTCGGGCCCGTTTCGGTGAAGGTCCCTTGCGCCGAGGTCAGGGCCTGCAGATAGCCCTGCGCCTGTTGCACCACGGCGCGATCCTCGGCCGACAGGTTGGACTGGGCGTGGGCGGCGTCGAAGGCGCCCAGCGCGATCAGGCCGGTCGTCAGGCCGGCGCCCAGCAGCAGGCTGCGGCGGTGCAGGTCGGGGGTGGCGATAGCCACGGTCTTGGCGCGCGAGGTCATGAAGTTCGTCTCCCGTTCGGGATGGTTGTCGATCCTGCCGTCTTGCCCGATCGGCTTGGCGTCGGAATGACGCGAGCCTGACCATATTCCGGCGCTGCGATGAAGCCCTGTTCATCGAAATGCTGAAGCTTGGACGCGATAGCGGGTCAGACAACGGCTCCGAGCCGCAGCCGTTCCTCGATTTTCGTCACACCATCGGCGGCGGGCCGGCCAGGACGTCGCGCTTGCCGGCGTGGTTGGCGGGGCTGACTACGCCTTCCTGCTCCATCCGCTCGATCAGGGAGGCGGCGCGGTTGTAGCCGATCTGGAGCCGACGCTGGACGTAGCTGGTCGAGGCCTTGCGGTCGCGGGTGACCACGGCGACGGCGCGGTCGTACAGGTCGTCGCCCGAGCCTCCGGCGCCGCCTTCGTCATAGCCGTTGTCGCCATCGCCGTCCGGTTCGTCGGTGATCAGATCCAGATAGTCGGGCTCGGCCTGGGCCTTCAGGTGTTTGCAGACGTCCTCGACTTCCTTGTCGTCGACGAACGGGCCGTGCAGGCGCGTGATCCGCCCGCCGCCGGCCATGTAGAGCATGTCGCCCTGGCCCAGCAGCTGTTCGCCGCCCTGTTCGCCCAGGATGGTGCGGCTGTCGATCTTGGACGTGACCTGGAAGGAGATCCGGGTCGGGAAGTTGGCCTTGATGGTGCCGGTGATCACGTCGACCGACGGGCGTTGCGTCGCCATGATCAGGTGGATGCCGGCGGCGCGGGCCATCTGGGCCAGACGCTGAACCGCGCCCTCGACGTCCTTGCCGGCGACCAGCATCAGGTCGGCCATTTCGTCCATGACGACGACGAGGAAAGGCAGGGGCTCGGGGCGGATCTTCTCGGACTCATAGACCGGGCGGCCCTGGTCGTCGAAGCCGGTCTGGACCGTGCGTTCGAAATGCTCGCCCTTGGCCTGGGCTTCACGGGCGCGCTCGTTGTAGCTGGCGATGTTGCGCACCCCCAGCTTGGACATGCGGCGATAACGATCCTCCATTTCACGCACTGTCCATTTCAGGGCGACGACGGCCTTCTTCGGATCGGTCACGACCGGCGCCAGCAGGTGCGGGATGCCGTCATAGACCGACAGCTCCAGCATCTTGGGGTCGATCATGATGAAGCGGCATTCGGCCGGGCTGTGGCGATACAGGATCGACAGGATCATGGCGTTGACCCCCACCGACTTGCCCGAGCCGGTGGTGCCGGCGATCAGCAGGTGCGGCATACGCGCCAGGTCGGCGACATAGGGTTCGCCGCCGATAGTCTCGCCAAGCGCCAGGGGCAAGAGATGCCCCTTCTTGTCGTATTCGGCGCTGGCCAGAAGGTCGCGCAGATAGACGGTCTCGCGCTTGGCGTTCGGCAGTTCGATGCCGATGGCGTTACGGCCCTGGACCACGGAAATGCGGCAGGCGCGGGCGGACATCGACCGGGCGATATCGTCGGCCAGGGCGACCACGCGGCCGTGCTTCACGCCTGGCGCAGGCACCAATTCGTACAGTGTCACGACAGGGCCGGGACGGATCTGGTCGATCACGCCGCGCACGCCGAACTCCTGCAGCACGCCTTCCAGCATCTTGGCGTTCTGCTTCAGAGACTCCTCGTCGACCGAGGCGGTGCGCTGACCGGGTTTGCTCAATATGCCCAGCGGCGGCAGGTCGAAATCACCCTCGGGTCGAGTGAAGTCGAAGGCCTGCTGGTCCACGTCATCCTTGCGGGCCTTGGGCGCCTTGACCGCAGCGACGCGCGGCTCGACCGGGCGGGCGGCCGAGGGGCGGGGCGCGGGCTGGACGGCGTCGTCCTCCCACGGCGGCAGGTCGTCATAGGCGGTCTGAGGCGGCTCTTCGGCATAGGTCGGGGCCAGCGGCGCCTCTTCCGGTGGGGCGGCGCGGGGCGCTCGGGCCTTGGCGGGCGCCTTGTCGCGGGCGGCCTGGGGCTTTGGCTGAGGCGGCGCGGGTGCGCGCAACGACTTGCCCCAGTGCAGGGCGTCTAGGAAATCCATGGCGCGCAGGCCGATGGCGAAGCCGACCAGCCACAGCCCTGCGACCAGGAAGACGAGACCCGCAATGATGCGGCCGCCGGGAATATGCAGGGCGCCGAGGCCGCGCGCCGCCAGGCCTGTCACCGCATCGCCCCACAGACCGCCCAGACCGGCGGCGAGCGGCCAGGCGGCGGGCGCGGCCAGGGCGGCGAGCGCGCTGGACAGCAGCAGCACCCCGCCGGTCGCGGCCAGGGCTTTCAACGGCGTGGGCTTGAGCCTTTGCTGGATCGTATCGCCAACCGCGCGCGCCAGGCCGAAGGCGACCAGCAGCAGTGCGGCGGGCCAGGCCGCAAGGCCCAACGATTGCATGAACAGATCGGCGAACAGAGCCCCGTTCGCCCCCAGCCAGTTGGTCGTCGGCAGACTGGAGGCGGCGTTCAGACTGGCGTCCGCCGGATTCCACGACACCAGGGCGATCAGCAGCAGGGTCGCCAGCAGTGCCTGCAACACCCCCCTGAACCGCACCACGAAGGGCGCGTCCCACAGGATGCGGGCGCTGATCCAGGCCTGACGGCCGATGACGAGGGCGGTGGACATGAAGGGTCGAACCTTCCGGCGGCTGACGTTCGACGCCTTTGTCGCATCCACAGGGTTAAGGGGCTGTTTACCAGCTTGGCCTTGGCGATGGACAAACCGACCTCTGGACCTTTGGCCGCGACGGCGCGACAAGCCTTCCATGGCTGACACCGAACGCTACGACATCGTCATCGCCGGCGCGGGGCTGACCGGGGCGGCGTTCGCCCTGGCGGCGGCGCAAGGCGGGTTGAAGGTCGTGATGATCGATCCGCAGCCGTTCAGCGACCAGTTGGCGCCGACCTTCGACGGGCGTTCGACCGCCGTCGCCTTTTCGACTTTCCGTATGCTGGACGCGCTTGGTCTGGGCGAAACCCTGCGTCCCCACGCCTGCCGGATGGACCATATTCTGGTGACGGACGGGCGTCGGCCGGGCGCGGCCAGCCGGCCCGCCTCGCCCGCCTTCCTGCGCTTCGACGCCGATGAGATCGGCGGCCGCACCGGCGGCGAGCCCTTGGGCTATATGGTCGAGAACCGCCGCATCCGTGCGGCCCTGGCCGAGGCGGTGACGCGCGGGGGGACCGCGGTGCGGGCTCCGGCGACCGTCGCCGGCGTCGCGACCGATGCGGGCAAGGCGACCGTGACCCTGGCCGATGGATCGATCCTGATCGCGCCTCTGGTCGTCGGCGCTGAGGGGCGAGGCTCGACCGTGCGCCGCGCGGCCGGGATCGAAACCGTCGGCTGGGGTTATGGACAGAGCGGCGTGGTGGCCACGGTGCGGCTGGGTCGCGACCACGGCAATGTCGCCCACGAATATTTCCTCCCCAGCGGCCCCTTCGCCATTCTGCCCCTGACGGATCAGCGCGCCAGCCTGGTCTGGACCGAGACGACGCGGCGGGGCGAGGCGCTGCGCGACGCCTCGGACGCAGCCTTCCACGCCCATCTGATGCGGCGGTTCGGGGAGTTTCTTGATGGAGCGGCGGTCGAGGGGCCGCGCTTCGTCTATCCGCTGTCGCTGAGCCTGGCCGAGAAACTGGTCGCGCCGCGCATCGCCCTGATCGGGGACGCCGCGCACGGCGTTCACCCCGTTGCAGGCCAGGGTCTGAACATGGGGCTGAAGGATGCGGCGGCTCTGGCCGAGGTGCTGGCCGAAGCCGCACGTCTGGGCGAGGACATCGGGTCGGAAACCGTTCTGGAGCGCTATGCGCGGTGGCGCCGGTTCGACAATGCGGCCCTGGCGGCGGGCTTCGACGCCTTCGTGCGTCTGTTCTCGAACGACATCGCGCCGGTGCGTCTGGCGCGCGACCTGGGCATGGCGGCGGTCAATCGCATCGGTCCCCTGCGTCGCGCCTTCATGCAGGAGGCGGGCGGCGCGACAGGCGACTTGCCTCGCCTGCTGCGTGGGGAGGCCGTCGTTTAGTTCAACTGCATCCGCACGCGCTCGAAGGTCGTGAACCGCCGCGCCTCCTCGACGCCGTCCAGACCCTGAGCGCGCGCCAGGGCCTGCAGCGAGCCGGCGAGCGCTCCCTGTTTCTCGCGCGCCGAGGCGACATCGAGCCACGGCCGGTGGTCCTCGGGGTCCAGCAGGGCGCGACGCAGGGCCGACCGCTCGGCGCCCTCATAATCCCGACCGCGAATGGCGCGGCTGAACAGCACGTTCTGCAGCCGGATCAGCGACTGACGATCCGTCACCGGCGCCATCAGAAGATCCAGCCTATCCGCGACGTGCGGCATCAGACCGGCGCGAAGGGCGCGCCGGGTCAGTTCGCTGGGCAGGATCAGCCGACCCTGGCTGAACGGGTCCAGGGCGACGGGTCCCTCCGGCGTTTCGACGCGAACCATGAAATGGCCGGGAAAATCGACGCCGGCCGCCGTAATGCCGGCCGCGCGCGCCGCGTGCAGATAGAAGACCGCCAGCACGGCGGACAGGCCGCGCCGCCGCTCGGCGACCGCGATGATGTCGGTGTTGTCGGGATGGTCGTAATGGATCAGGTCCCCGTTCAGCCGCAGGTCGGCGCACAGGGTTTCGGCCAAGGCCTCGTCGGGACCTTCGCCGCCGATCCGCTCCTTCAGCCGCTCGCAGGCGTTGCGGGCCAGGGCGCGCACAGGCTCGGGATCACGCAACGGGTGGTCATGGATGGCGCAGGCGATCGCCGCCTCCAGCAAGGGAAAGGCGTCGTCTTCGGCCTGACCGGCGGCGGTCAGGACGGCCTCGGCCTCCTCGCGCGTCATGCGATCCCCTCGTCAGCGCCTCTCGACGCCGCGAAGATGACGTGGAACGCGCCAGGGAGCCAGCGCCACCATATCAATTCTCAATTCCAGACGTTGCAGGCCCGGCCGATTGCGCCGGATCGCCTCGCCCGCTGCGACCAGTCGATCGTACTGGACCGGCTTCAGCGCCAGCAGGGCCGCCTCCATCGTCGCGCGGCGCTTGACCTCTACGACCGCCAGCACCGGACCGCGACAGACCAGCAGGTCGATCTCGCCGGCCCGGCTCTTCAGACGGAACCCCAGCACGCGATAGCCGCGCAGGATCAGCCAGAAGGCTGCGATCCATTCGGCGGCGTGACCGGATTGGAACGCCGTCCCGCCCTTCGCCTGACGCCACGCCGCCTTTGGGCGACGGACCGGCGCGGGACGAGACAGGCGTTTCACTTGCCCTTCAGCTCCAGCGCCCGGCGATACAGGGTCTTTCGGTTCAGCCCCAGGGCCTTGGCCACCTCGGAGGCGGCGTCGCCGGTCGATAAGGTCCGAAGCGCGTCGATCAGGGCGGCGTCCGCGTCGGCCTCGGTCGCCTCGACCTCTTCGCCGGGGCCGACGACGACGACGATCTCGCCCTTGGGACTGTCCAGACGCGGATCGACGGCCAAGTCGTCCAGCGTCCCGCGCACGCACTCTTCATAGAGTTTGGTCAGTTCGCGGGCGACGGCGGCGGGGCGCGGCCCCAGCACGGCGGCCATGTCGGTCAAACTGTCTTTCAGGCGCGGTCCGCTTTCGAAGAAAACCAGGGTCTGGCGCTGGCTCTTCAAGGCTTCCAGTGCGGCGGTGCGTCCGGACGTCTTGGGCGGCAGGAAGCCGGCGAACAGCACCCGGTCGGCGGGCAGGCCAGCGATACACAGGGCGGCCAACAGACTCGAGGCGCCGGGGATCGGATGGACGGGCAGGCCTTCGGCGATCACCGCGCGGGCGACGACGAAGCCGGGGTCGCTGACCAACGGCGTGCCCGCGTCCGACACCAGGGCCACGACTTGCCCCTCGCGCAACCGTTCGATCGCCTGTTCGGCCGCGCGGCCGGACGCATGGTCGTCGCAGCGTTCCAGCTTCGCCTTCAGCCCATAGGCGCTCAGCAGTTTGGCAGTGACGCGGGTGTCCTCGGCCAGCACCAGATCGGCGGCGGCCAGCACGTCCAGCGCCCTCAGCGTCATGTCGCGCAGATTCCCGATCGGGGTGGCGACCAGATAGAGGCCCGGCTCAACCCGCCGGGGCGGCGGGGCGGCGGGGGGAAAGGGCGAGGGTTCGCTCAACGCTCGACCACGGCCGCGGGGGGGCGCGGCGCCGAGGTCAGGCCCGAGCCCTGGAAGGCGGGACCGGCGTCATAGGCGGCGAAGGTGGCGGCGGTGATGATCTCGCTGACCGAGGCGCCCAGAGACACGATCTGCACCGGCTTCTCCAGACCGACCAGCAGCGGGCCGATCACGGTCGCGCCGCCCAGGGCCTGAACCAGCTTGGTCGAGATGGCGGCGGAATGGATGGCGGGCATGACCAGGACATTGGCCGGCTTGGTCAGACGGTTGAAGGCGTAGGCGGCGTGACCCTTGGGGTCGAGCGCGACTTCCGGCGGCATTTCGCCTTCGTATTCGAAATCGACGCCCTTCTTGTCCAAGATGCGGATCGCCTCGCGCACCTTCTCGGCGCGGTCGCCGGGCGGGTTGCCGAAGGTGGAATAGGACAGGAAGGCCACGCGCGGATTGCGACCCAGCTTTCTGACGGTGTCGGCCGCCTTGATGGCGATGTCGGCCAGCTCTTCGGCATTCGGCAGTTCGTGGATGGTGGTGTCGGCGACGAACAGGGTGCGACCCTTGGCCAGCAGGATCGACAGGCCGATCAGGGTGTCATCCACGTCCAGCACGCGCTGGACCTCCTTCAGCGCCATGTTGAAGTTGCGAGTCACGCCCGCGACCATGGCGTCGGCCCGGCCCTTGGCGACCAGGGTTGCGGCGAAATAGTTGCGGTCCTGATTGATCATCCGCTGGACGTCGCGGCGCAGATAGCCCCGGCGCTGGAGTTTTTCGTACAGCCAGTCGGTATCCTCGACATTGTGGTCAGAGACGCGCGCGTTGGTGATCTCGATGCCCAGTTCGTCGAAGTTCAGACCGGCCTCGGCGGCGTTCTGACGGATCAGGTCCTCGCGTCCGACCAGGATCGGCGTGCCCAGGTCGGCCTGTTTGAAGCCCCAGGCGGCGCGGATGACGGCGGGTTCCTCACCCTCGGCGAAGACGACGCGCTTGTTCGGCCCGCCGCGCACGGCCGAGCTGATCTTCTGCATCAGGGCGGCGGACGGGTCGACGCGCGAACGCAGCGCGTGACGATAGGCGTCCATGTCCTCGATCTGGACGCGGGCCACGCCGGTGTCCATCGCCGCCTGGGCGATGAAGGGCGGGATGTACCAGATCAGGCGCGGATCGAAGGGCGTCGGGATGATGTAGTCCGGGCCGAACTTCAGCTTGCGTCCGCGATAGGCGGCGGCGACCTCGTCCGGCACGTCCTCGCGCGCCAGGGCGGCCAGGGCCTGGGCGCAGGCGATCTTCATCTCGTGGTTCACGCGGCGCGCGCGCACGTCCAGCGCGCCTCGGAACAGATAGGGGAAGGCCAGGACGTTGTTGACCTGGTTCACATAGTCCGAGCGGCCGGTGGCGATGATGGCGTCCGAGCGTACCGACTTGACGTCCTCGGGCGTGATCTCGGGGTCGGGGTTGGCCATGGCGAAGATGATCGGATTGGGCGCCATCGACGCGACCATCTCCTTGGTGATCGCGCCCTTGGCGGACAAGCCCAGCACCACGTCGGCGCCGACCATGGCCTCGGCCAAGGTGCGCAGGGGCGTGTCGGTGGCGTGGGCGGCCTTCCACTGGTCCATGCCGTGGTCGCGACCCTTGTAGACGACCCCGTCGCGGTCGCAGATCACGGTGTTCTCGGCCTTGACGCCCGCGGCCTTCATCAGGGCGATGGAGGACAGGCCCGCCGCCCCGGCGCCGGCCAGAACGACCTTGATCTCGTCCAGCTTCTTGCCGGCGATATGGACCGCATTGATCAGGCCGGCGGTCGAGATGATGGCGGTGCCGTGCTGGTCGTCGTGGAAGACGGGGATGTCCAGCAGGTCCTGAAGCTCGCTTTCGATGACGAAGCATTCGGGGGACTTGATGTCCTCCAGATTGATGCCGCCCCAGGTGTCGCCGATGTTCTTGACGACCGTGATGAACTCGTCCGGGTCGGTGGTCTTCACCTCGACGTCGAAGCTGTCGACGTCGGCGAACCGTTTGAACAGGACCGACTTGCCCTCCATCACCGGCTTGGAGGCCATGTGACCCAGGTTGCCCAGGCCCAGGATCGCCGTGCCGTTCGAGATGACGGCGACCAGATTGCCCTTGGAGGTGTAGTCGTAGGCCTTGTCCGCATCGGCGGCGATGGCCAGCACCGGCACGGCCACGCCCGGGGAATAGGCCAGCGACAGATCGCGTTGGGTCGCCATCGGCTTGGTCGGCGCCATGGAAATCTTGCCCGGCGTCGGGATGCGGTGGAAGTCCAGCGCTTCGTCGTCGGAGAAGGTTTGCTTTTCGGTCTGATCGGGCATCGGTCGTCCAGGGCGTCGGCGTGGCTGTAACCGTTCGTGTCCTAGAGGCTGGGACGGGCCGCGCCAACCCTTTACGCGGAGGAAGCCTGAGCAATCGGTCCCGAGCTTGACCTGCGCGTCAGCGTCAACGCCGTCAGAACGACAGCACGCCCGTCCGTTCGATCTCGACCGGTCCGGTCATCAGGACGTGATCGGTCGCGGCATCCCAGTCGATGACCAGTTCGCCGCCATCGACGACGACCGTCGCCTTGCGTTCGGTCAGGCCGCGCCGCGCGGTGGCGACCAGGGCGGCGCAGGCGCCGGTGCCGCAGGCTTTGGTCAGGCCGGCCCCCCGCTCCCAGACCCGCAGGCGGATGTGATCGCGGTCCAGGACGTTTGCGAAGCCGACATTGACCCCTTGCGGGAACAGCGGGTGATGCTCGACCAGCGAGCCGGATCCCGTGACGAAGCCGTCGTCCTGGCAGTCGGTGAAGAAGACCACGTGCGGATTGCCCATGGAGACGGCGCCGGGCGTATGCAGGATCGGCGCGTCGATCGGCCCGACCTGAAGCTCTATCCCGCGCGTGTCCATTTCTTCGGCCAGCGGCACCTGGGTCCAGTCCAGGCGAGGCTTGCCCATGTCCACGGTCACGCGGTGGTCGCCGGCGCGGGTGGCGGTGGTCGGGCCGCCCGCCGTATCGATGACGACGCGCTCTGATCCGTTCGCCTGCATCAACAGCCAGCCGACGCAGCGGAGGGCGTTGCCGCAGGTCTCCACCATCGATCCATCGGCGTTCCACACCCGCATGAAGGCGTCGGCCGTGTCTGACGGTTCGATGGCGATCAGCTGGTCGAAGCCCTCGCCCGTCTGCCGGTCGCCCAGCGCACGAATCTGGTCCTCGCCGGGAGCGAACGGCTGTTCCAGCGCATTGACGACGACGAAGTCATTGCCGGCGCCGTTCATCTTGACGAAAGGACGGGTCATCCAGGCCATATAGGCCCAACCCAGCGTCGCGGAAACCAGCGTGTCCCAGACCGAAACCGACCCCAAGGACAACGGCCTGCGACTGCGCGCCCGGCTGCGCTACCTGTATCATGGCAGTCAGCCGGCGGCGGTGAAGTTCCGCTTGACCGTCATTGTGATCGACCTGGCGATCATCGGCTTTTTCCTTGCCGCGCCCATCCTGAAGAACATGGGCTGGGCCTTCTATGCGCTGGACTATTTCATCGCCGCTATCCTGGCCCTGGACCTGGCCGCGCGAGCCTATGCCTATGCCAACATCAAGGACTGGCTGAAGCGGCCGATCGTCTGGGTCGACCTGTTCGTGCTGGCGACCCTGCTGTTTCCGGCCTGGCTGTTCAACCTCGGCTTCCTGCGGATGTTGCGGTTGTGGACCCTGCTGAATTCGGACTTCTTCTGGCGCACCGTGGGGGCGCGGTTCGACGATACGCGGGTCGAAGGCATCGCGCGGGCCCTGGCCAATCTGATCACCTTCGTCTTCGTGGCGACCGGCTTCGTCTATGCGACCTTCAGGGGGCATGACGGCATCGCCGGCTATGTGGATGCGCTGTATTTTACAGTGGCTACTCTGACGACGACTGGATTTGGCGACGTCACCCTGCCCGGGCCGTGGGGGCGCTTGCTGTCCATCGCTGTCATGCTGGTCGGCATCACCCTGTTCCTGCGCCTGGCGCAGGCCCTGATCCGACCGCACAAGGTGCATTTCCCGTGCGACCGCTGCGGCCTGCAGAACCACGACCTCGACGCCGTCCACTGCAAGGCGTGCGGCAAGCTGCTCTGCATTCCCGACGAGGGTTGAGGCGGCGCGTCCCGCTGGTGTGACAAAACGGTAAGGTCGCACGGCTTGCCGCACGGGAAGGCGTCGTTAAGGTGCCGGCTTCGTTTTCGGGGACCTGTCCATGATCCGTGCTTCCGCCGTCGCGCTTGCGACGCTTCTCGCCTCCACCAGCCTGACCTCGGTATCCATGGCCCAGACCCCCGCCTCCTCTCCCGCTCCAGCCTCTGGCGGCTTCGCGACCAGCGACGCGACCGACCCCTATCTGTGGCTCGAAGAGGTCGAGGGCGAGCGGGCGATGGAGTGGGTCAAGGCCCACAACGAACGCACCTTCGCCGTCCTGCAGGGCGATCCCCGCTACGAAACCCTGCATCAGCAGGCGCTGGAGATCGTCCAGGCCCAGGACCGCATCCCGTCGCCCGGCTTCACCCACGACGGCCATATCGACAACTTCTGGCAGGACGCCCAGCATGTGCGCGGGCTGTGGCGCCGCACGACGCTGGACAGCTATCGCACCGCCACGCCCGAGTGGCAGACCATCCTAGACATCGACGCCCTGGCGGCGGCCGAGGGCCAGAACTGGGTCTACAAGGGCTCGACCTGCCTTCAGCCCGAAGAGCGCTACTGCCTGATCAGCCTGTCGAACGGCGGCAAGGACGCGGTGACCCTGCGCGAGTTCGACACGGTCGAGCGCAAGTTCGTCGACGGCGGCATCACCCTGCCGGAATCCAAGGGCGGCGCATCCTGGATCGACAAGGACACCCTGCTGATCTCGCGCGACTTCGGTCCCGGCACCCTGACCAACTCGGGCTATCCGATGGTGGTCAAGCGGATGAAGCGCGGTCAGACGCCCGACCAGGCCGAGACCCTGTTCACCGGCCAGCCGACCGACGTTTCGGTGTCCGGCTATACGCTTCGCGACGCCGACGGGGCGGTGAAGGCGACGTTGATCAACCGTTCGGTAGACTTCTATTCGTCCGAGACCTGGCGGCTGGGCGACGACGGCGCCCTGACCCAGCTTCAACTGCCGCCCAAGTCCGACATCACCGGCCTGGTTCAGGGGCAGCTTCTGGTGTCGCTGAAACAGGACTGGACCGCGCCGTCGGGTCAGGATTTGAAGACCGGCGACCTGATCGCCTGGCCGCTCGAGGCCTGGCTGGCCAATCAGGCGACGCCGGCCCAGCTGGTGCTGCGTCCCACCGAGCGTCAGGCCATCGAGGGTGTCAACGTCACGCGCAACCGGCTGGTCGTCGCCCTGTACGACAATGTGCGCGGCTCGGTGCGGGTCTACACGCCCGGCCCAGAAGGGCGTGGCGGCGAATGGGCGCACACGACGCTGGACCTGCCCCAGAACGTCTCGGTCGGCGTCGGTTCGGCCTCGGAGAAGGACGACAAGGTCTTCGTCAGCGTCACTGGCTATCTGAACCCATCCAGCCTGTGGCTGGCCGATGCGGCGACCGGCGCGGTCGATCAGGTCAAGTCGATGCCGGCCAAGTTCGACGCTGCCGGCATGACGGTCGAACAGCACGAGGCCCGTTCGGCCGACGGGACTATGATCCCCTATTTCGTGGTGCATAAGGCGGACATGCCGCTGGACGGCTCCAACCCCACGCTGCTGTACGGCTACGGCGGGTTCGAAAGCTCGCTGCTGCCCGGCTATTCGGCGACGGTCGGCAAGCTGTGGCTGGAGCGGGGCGGCGTCTATGTCATCGCCAATACGCGCGGCGGCGGCGAGTTCGGACCCCGCTGGCACGAGGCAGCCCTTGAACAGAACCGCCAGCGCGCGCATGAGGATTTCCAGGCCGTGGCCCTGGACCTGATCGCCCGCGACATCACCAGCCAGCCCAAGCTGGGCATAATGGGCGGTTCGCAAGGCGGGCTGTTCATGGGCGCGATGCTGACCCAGCGACCCGACCTGATCAACGCCGCGGTCATTCAGGTGCCGCTGTTCGACATGCTGCGCTTCCACAAGCTTCTCGCCGGCGCCTCGTGGATCGGCGAATACGGCAACCCCGACATCCCCGAGCAGCGCGCCTGGATCGAGCAGTATTCGCCGTATCAGAACCTGCGCGCGGGCCAGCCCTACCCCGAGGTCTTCATCCATACCTCGACCAAGGACGACCGCGTCCATCCGGGCCATGCCCGCAAGGCGGCGGCGCGGCTGGAGGAACTGGGCTATCCGGTTCTGTTCTACGAAAACGTCGACGGCGGCCACGCGGCCGGGGCCAACTTGCGCGAAACCGCGCGTCGCCTGGCGCTGGAATACACCTATCTGTCGCGCCGTCTGATGGACACGCCGGCGCAGGAATAGCACTCAATCCTTCCCCGTGAGCGCTTGCGAACGGGGGAGGGGGACCACGACGTGGTGCAGGGGGCGACCCCGCGCACCGTGTCTGGTTCCGCCCCTCCACCGCCTGACGGCGGTTCCCCTCCCCCGCGACGCGGGGGAGGATCAGATTTGCGGAGTTCAAGCCATGCGTCACCTGATCCTGTCCGCCGCCATCCCGGCCCTTCTGCTGGCCGCCTGCGCGAGCACGCCGAACATGGACGAATATTTCGCCCCCAAACCTGTCGCGACCGGCGGCGACGGAATCGTGGTCTCGACCAACAACAGACCTCCGCCCCATTTCCCCCGCGATCTGACCCCGGCGGGCGTTGCGGCGGCGGACGATCATCTGGCGCTGGAGCAGGTGGACGGGGCCGAGGCCATGGCCTTCGTCGCCGAGGAAAACCGCAAGTCTCTGGCCGCCCTGACCGGCGATCCGCGCTACGAGACTTTCCGCGCCGAGGCCCAGGCGATCCTGACGGCCACCGACCGCATCCCCAGCCCATCCTTCCTGGGCGACGGCATCGGCAACTTCTGGCAGGACGCGACCAATCCCAAGGGCGTCTGGCGTCGCACGACGCTGGCCAGCTACCGCACCGCGACGCCGCAGTGGGAGACGCTGCTGGACATCGACGCCCTGTCCAAGGCCGAGGGCAAGGACTGGGTGTTCAAGGGCGCCGACTGCCTGGCGCCGGACGACACACGCTGCCTGATCAATCTGTCCGACGGCGGCAAGGACGCGGTGGTCGTGCGCGAGTTCGACCTGACCACCAAACGGTTTGTCGATGCGGGTTTCAGTCTGCCCGAGGGCAAGCACCGCATCGAATGGCTGGACCGCGACACGCTTCTGGTCGCCACCGACTTCGGCGCCGGAACCATGACCGAGTCCGGCTATCCCTTCATCGTCAAGACGCTGAAGCGCGGCCAGGGCCTGACCCAGGCGACCGAGGTCTATCGCGGCGACCAGGGCGACGGCGGCTACGGCGTCAGCCCGGCCGTCTATCGCGACAAGGACGGCAAGGTGACCGCCGTCATCATCACCCGCCCGCTGGACACCTTCCGCTCCGAGACGTGGATGATGGCCCACGACGGTTCCACCCAAAAGCTGGGCTTGCCGGATCGGGTCAGCGTCTTCGGCGCGCAGGGAGACCTGTTGATCGTCTCCAACGACGAGGCCTGGACCATCAACGGCATCGCCTACAAGCCCGGTTCGCTGCTTTCGATCCCGCTGAACAGTCTGCGGACCGACCGCGACGATCTGAGCATCAGCAATCAGGCCTATCTGATCTATGAACCGGCCGCGCGCCAATCTTTGGGTGGCGTGCGAGTTCTGGACCGCCAGGTCGCCGCGTCTCTGTCCGACAATGTGGCCGGGCGGTTGGCGATCTTCGAGAACCGGGGCGAGTTCGGCTGGCGGCGTCAGGACGTCACCGTGCCCCAGAACATCGCCGTCGGTCTGGGCGATTCCTCCAAGTCGAAGGGCGAGGTCTTCGTGTCGACCCAGGGATTCCTGACGCCCCCGACTTTGAGCCTGACTTCAGTCGGTTCGACCGCCCTGACAGAGCTGAAATCCGCTCCGGCCAAGTTCGACGCATCGACCCATGTGGTGGAGCAGTTCGAGGCGACCTCGACTGACGGGACCAAGATCCCCTATTTCGTCACCCGCCCGCGCGACATGAAGCTGGACGGGTCGAACCCGACCGTCATGCTGGGATACGGCGGTTTCCAAGTCAGCCTGAACCCGGCCTACAAGCCCGAGATGGGCAAGCTGTGGCTGGAGCGGGGCGGGGTCTTCGTCCAGGCCAACATCCGTGGTGGCGGCGAGTTCGGTCCCGACTGGCACCAGGCGGCGCTGGACGGGAACCGCCAGAAGGCCTTTGACGATTTCGCCGCCGTGGCGCGCGATCTGGAACAGCGCGGGATCACCAGCCCGCGTCGCCTGGGCATCTATGGCCGGTCGAACGGCGGGGTCCTGACCTCGGTGTCGATCACCCAGCACCCGGAGCTGTTCAACGCGGCGGTGATCGAGAGCCCGCTGGTGGACATGCTGCGCTATCACGAACTGCCGGCCGGGGCGTCGTGGATCGGCGAATACGGCGACCCGCGCATCCCGGAAGAAGCCGCATGGATCGCCAAATATTCCGCCTATCAGCAGCTCCGTCCGGGCCAACCCTATCCGCGCGTCTATCTGACCACCAATACGCGCGACGACCGGGTCCATCCGGGCCATGCGCGCAAGTTCGCCGCGCGCCTGGGCGATATGGGCTATGACCACCTCTATTATGAGGACACGGCCGGCGGCCACTCCAACGACGCCGACCCGGTCGCCAACGCCCGTCGCTGGGCCCGCCATTATGTCTATCTGTCGCAACAGCTGATGGATTGAATGAAGCGGAGAGAGCCTCACGCGAATATGAGGCGCTCCTTGGCAGCCGAAGGATTAAGAACGACGGCATGAACACCAAGGGCTGGATCATCGCGGGCACGGTCATGGCGGGCGCCCTCATGTCCGTCGCCTCGGCGGCCCAGCCGGCGGCGGGGCGGCCGCCGCTCGCGCCGCGTCATGCGACGGCGAGCGGCCCGCCGGTGGTCGTCGAACTGTTTACCGCCCAGGGATGCGGCGGCTGCATCGAAGCCAATGCGGCGGTGGAGAAGGCGGCGGCCCAGCCGGGCGTGATCGCCCTGACCTATGGCGTCGACTACTGGGATTACCTCGGCTGGACCGACACCTTCGCCCGGCCCGAGTTCGTCCAGCGCCAGCGCGCCTATCGCGCCGCCCTGCGCCAGCGCGGCGTCTCGACGCCGCAGGTCGTGATCGACGGCCGACGTCAGGTGTCGGGCGCCCGCAGCGTCGAGCTTGAAACCGCCATCGGTCAGGAGGCGGTGCGTCAGGCCTGGCCTCCGGAGATCGAGTTCCGCGAGAACGGAACCGGCGTCGGCGTCGGTTCCGGCCGCGCGCCGGTCGGCGGCGCCGAGGTGGTGGCGGTGACCTATACGCCCGGCCCTCAGGTGGTCGAGGTCCGTCAGGGCGAGAACCGGGGTCAGGCCGTGCGACACATGAACGTCGTGCGCGGCCTGACGCGCCTTGGCGAATGGCGCGGCCGCCCGATGCTTTACGCCCTGCCGTCCGCCCGCCCCGGCGAGGCCGTGGCGGTGCTGGTGCAAGGCAAGACGGACAAGCGTATCCTAGGCGCCGCCGTCAGGGATTGATGTCTAGGCTTATGACGCTCGATCTTGCGGCGTTTCAGGATTTGGGCGCCCACCGTTTTCAAGGCGCGGTTTCGGATGACCTCGAGACTCTGTTCACGATCCTCGCTGACCTTCCATCTGATCGCGCGGGCGTGCGCCTACGCGGCATTGATCGACTAAGCCAATATTTAGCGCCAGACGGACGGATAGGGGCCGTCGCCGCCGAGGTGCTCGGCGATGCCAGCCGTCCCGTCCGGGCTATTCTTTTCGACAAGACGGCTGAAACCAATTGGTCGCTGGATTGGCACCAAGACCGCACGATCTGCGTCGAGCGGCGTGTCGCCGTCGATGGATATGGTCCCTGGTCCATGAAGGCGGGAATGCAGCATGTCGCTCCGCCTTTCGATCTGCTTGCGCGTATGGTGACCGTGAGAGTGCATCTGGATGATGTCTCCGTAGAGAATGCACCGCTCCTCATCGCTCCGGGTTCTCATCGTTATGGCCGGGTTGCGATCGACGATGTCCCTGAGGTCGTTCGACAGTGCGGCGTTCAGGTCTGCCTCGCCAAGGCCGGCGATATCTGGCTGTACGCAACGCCGATTTTGCACGCTTCAGACGCCGCAGCCCGTCCCACGCGACGGCGTGTTCTTCAGATCGACTATGCGGCCGAAGAGCTTCCTGGCGATCTGGAATGGCTGGGCGTCTGACCTAAGCGCCCGCCTTCTTTGCAAAGCCCCAGGCCGCGTCACTGAGCGGACCGACCTGGGCGGCCATAGTCTTGGCGTGGGCGCTGGCGGCGGTGCCGTCGCGGACCCGGCCGGCGATGCCCTGACAGATGGCGGCCAGGCGGAACAGGTTGTAGGCGTAGAGCCAGTCGAGATTGGCGGGCCGCATTCCCGTCGCGGCGGCGTAGCGTTCGACGGTCTCATCCACGGACGGAATGCCCAAAGCCTCCAGATCGGCGCCGGCGAGGCCGTTGCGCAGCGAGGCCGGAATCGCCCAAGCGATCAGCAGATAGGAGAAGTCGGCCATCGGATCGCCCAGGGTCGACAGCTCCCAATCCAGCACGGCGCGAACCTCTGCTCGGTCCGGCGCCAGGATCATGTTGTCGAGACGAAAGTCGCCGTGGACGATGCGGCTGGGTCCCTCGGCCGGGAGGCTTTCGGGCAGGAAGGCGATCAGCCGATCCATCGCCGGAACCGGCTCGGTCTCCGACGCATGATACTGTTTGGTCCAGCGGCCGACCTGACGCGCGAAATAGTTGCCGGCCTTGCCGTAGTCGCCCAAGCCGATGGCGGACGGATCGAAGGCGTGCAGCCGGGCCAGCGTGTCCGTCTGAGCTTCATAGACGGCGCGCCGCTCCACGGGCGTCAGGCCGGGCAGTTTCAAATCCCAGAAGATCCGACCCTCGACCTTATCCATCACATAGAAGATCGAGCCGATGACGGTTTCGTCCAGGCATAGGGCATGAGGCTTAGCGACTGGGAAGCCTTGTGCGGCCAAGGCCGAGATGACCTGAAACTCGCGGTCGACGGCGTGGGCGCTGGGCAGCAGGACGCCGGGCGGTTTGCGCCGCAGCACATAGGCGGCCGAGGGCGTCACCAGATCATAGGTCGGGTTCGACTGGCCGCCCTTGAACTGGCGCACCGTCAGCGGGCCGGCGTATCCCGAGACGTGGGCGCGCATCCAGACGTCCAGCGCCGCCTCGTCCAGGCGATAACGTGGATCGACCTCGCGCGTGCCGGAAAAGGCGCTCTGGGCGTCCAGCGGGGCGGCGTCGGTCATGCGGCGGTCCTCGTCGTTTCCTTGAGCCTTCCGGATCTCACGCCCGGTCCGGCGCGGCGATGATGGCGGCCTTCACGGCCCGACGCCAGCCGGAAAGCAGACGCTCGCGCTCGTCCGCCTTCATGCGCGGTTTCCAGCAGGCGGGCGCTTCAGCGGGTCGCGCCTCCAGATCGGGCAGCAGTCCGACGCCCAGGGCCGCCAAGCGCGCGGCGCCCAGAGCCGTCATCTCCTGGAAGGCCGGACGCTCCACCTCCACCTCGCAGATGTCGGCGACGAACTGCATGGCGAAACTGTTGGCGGTGACACCACCGTCCACCTTCAGCGTCTTCAGAGGCGGCGCGCCGTCGGCGGCCAGGGCATCGAGCAGGTCACGCGTCTGATAGGCCAGGGCTTCCAGCGCGGCGCGCACGAAATGCGCCGGACCGGAATCCCGTGTCAGCCCGACGATGGTTCCCCTCGCTTCCGGCTCCCACCATGGCGCACCCAGACCGGTGAAGCCCGGAACCATGTAGATCCCGCCGTTGTCCCTGAGGGTCTGCGCCATCGCCTCCGACTGGCGCGACTCCGAGATCAGCCCGACCCCGTCCCTCAGCCACTGGATCGCCGAGCCGGCCGAGAAGATCGACCCTTCCAGCGCATAGGCGGTCTGGCCGCCGGCCTGATAGCCGAGCGTGCCCAATAGGCGCCGGGTTGAGGCCACCGGCTCCACGCCCACATTGGCGACCAGAAAGGCGCCGGTGCCATAAGTAATCTTGGCGTCCCCGGCCTTCAGCGCCCCGTGCCCGACAAGAGCCGCCTGCTGGTCCCCTGCTGATCCGGCGATGGGTAGCGGTTGGCCGAACAGCGCCGGATCGCTCTCGCCGATTACACCCGCGCAAGGGACGATGTCGGGCAGGGCTTCGCGCGGGATGTCGAACAAGGCGCATAGGTCGTCACGCCACTCGACGCAACTCAGATCCATCAGAGACGTGCGGGAAGCGTTGGTCGCGTCGGTGGCGTGGACCCGGCCGCCGGTCAGTTTCCAGATCAGCCAGGCGTCGATCGTGCCCAGCTTGACCTCGCCCTTCGCCGCCCGCTCGCGCGATCCGGGCACAGCATCCAGGAGCCAGGCGAACTTGGTCGCCGAGAAATAGGGATCGAGGATCAGGCCGGTCGCGGTCTGGACCCTCGGCTCGTGGCCCTGGGCAGTCAGGCGTGCGGTGACGTCGGCGGTGCGGCGATCCTGCCAGACGATGGCGCGATGCAGAGGCTCGCCGGTCGCCGCGTCCCAGATCACGGCCGTTTCCCGCTGATTGGTGATGCCGATGGCGTTGAAGCGGGCAACGCCGCCGGCCTTGCGCACCACCTCGCGACAGGTCTGGAGCGTTGCGGCCCAAATTTCGGCGGCGTCATGTTCGACCCAGCCGGACTTCGGGAAATGCTGGGCCAGCTCGATCTGGCTGACTGCGACGGGCCTCAGGTCCCCTTCTTCTTCGCCTACCGCGCTTCGCGCTGCCTGAGGCGCGACCTCGAAGGCGATGGCGCGGGTCGAGGTCGTGCCCTGGTCGATGGCAAGGATCAGGCTCATGGTTCTCTCCCGGCTGCGTCTTGGGTAAGGGGAGCATATGACGACGCACCTGCCCAGCTATGAAGGCGTCCTCGACGCCGCCCGCCAGATCGACGGGGTGGCCGTCCGCACGCCCCTGCTCGAAAGCCCGGCTCTGAACGCGGTTGTCGGCGGGCGGGTTCTGATGAAGGCGGAAAGCCTGCAACGCGCCGGAGCCTTCAAATTTCGCGGGGCCTACAACCGAATCAGCCGACTGACCGAAGAGGAGAAGGCGCGCGGCGTCGTCGCCTTCTCATCCGGCAACCATGCGCAGGGCGTCGCCGCTGCCGCCGCCATGGTCGGGGCGCCGGCGATCATCGTCATGCCTTCGGATTCGCCGAAGGTGAAGGTCGAAGGCGTGATCGACTTCGGCGGCGAGGTGCGCTTCTACGACCGCTGGACCGAAAGCCGCGAGGCGATCGGCGCGGCCATCGCCACCGAGCGCGGGTCGATCCTGGTTCCACCGTTCGATGATCCCTTCATCATCGAGGGCCAGGGGACGACGGCGCTGGAAATGCTGGATCAGGCGGATGCGCCGTTCGACCAGCTCTTGTGCGGGGCGTCCGGAGGCGGATTGATGGCCGGGATCAATCTGGTCATGGCCGAACGCAGTCCCGCGACGCAGGTGTTCGTGGTCGAGCCCGAAGCCTTCGACGACACCGCGCGATCGCTGGCGGCCGGGGAGCGGGTCGGTCACCCGCAAGGCGCGCCGTCGATCTGCGACGCCCTGATGTCGCCGATGCCGGGCGTGCTGACCTGGCCGATCAATCGACGGCTGGCGGGGGCGATCACTGTCTCGGATGCCGACGTCGCGGAAGCGATGCGTTTCGCGTTCCGCCATCTCAAGATCGTCCTCGAACCCGGCGGCGCCGTCTCGCTCGCGGCCCTGCTTGTCGGAAAGATCGAGACGACAGGACGGACGACGGCCATTGTGCTTTCAGGCGGCAACGTCGATCCGACGCTATACGCCGAGATCATCGAGGGGCGCTTCGGCGGCTGAGGTCTTTCATTCGTGACAAGGGTCGGCCAACCTCGCCTCACAGGCACAGAGGAAACGCACGATGACCAAGACGAGTGAGCTACCGGGACTGATCGGCCAGGAGGTCGGGGTGTCGAAATGGTTCGATGTCACTCAGGCCCGGATCGACGCTTTCGCCGATTGCACCGAGGATCGTCAGTTCATCCATGTCGATCCCGAAGCGGCCAAAGCCACGCCGTTCGGCGGAACAATCGCGCATGGCTTCCTGACCCTGAGCCTGGCTTCGGCCATGAGCTATGACGCCGTGGCCCCGCTGGAGGGCGTCGTGATGGGCGTGAACTACGGCTTCGACAAGCTGCGGTTCTTGGCGCCGGTGCCGGCAGGGTCACGCGTTCGCGGTCGTTTCAAACTCATGTCCGCCGACGACAAGGGCGGGGGACGCTGGTTGCTGAAGCACGAACTGACGGTCGAGATCGACGGGGCCGACAAGCCGGCGCTGATTGCCGAGTGGCTCGGGATGCAGATGGTCGATCCAAAAATCGAGCCGTGACGCTCGCATAGGTTATAGTGTCGCGCCGTCGTGGATTGTGACGCGCCGAAGGCTGCACATTAACTATTCTGTGCCTTGACGCCAAATTCATATGTATCATCAAGGCCACGGTCTCGCCTCTGCTGATCGATACCGTCACGTTTCCGCCTCGACCTCATACGGCAAGGCTGGTAAGACCCGCGTAGGCGGTAGACCCGCCCCCTACTATAACAGAGGCGGAGGGATACCCCCCTATGCGTATGAAGACTTTCGTGCTGGCCTCCAGCGCAGCGGCCGCCCTGGCCCTGTCGGCTGGCGCTGCGTCGGCGGAACCCAATGGCTGGTACGGCGCCATCGATGCCGGTTATCAATGGATCGACGAGATCAACGCTGAATCGTCCACGACCGGCGCCAACTGGAACTGGGAAGTGAACGACGGCTGGGCGGCGTTTGCTCGCCTCGGCTACCGCTTCAACCCGAACTGGCGCGTTGAACTGGAAGGCGGCTACCGCTCGGGCGACATCGGCACCGTGCGCGCTGTCTCGGGCACGCAAGGCCTGTGCAACCTGACCCCGGCGACGGGCGGCTGCTTCTCGCCCGAAGGCGACATCGAATCCGCCACCCTGATGGCCAACGTCATCTATGACTTCGGCTTCGAATACTGGGGCGTTCGTCCGTTCGTCGGCCTCGGCGCCGGTGTGAACCGCGTCGACACCAACACGATCGGCGCTCTGCGCGCCAACCGTGCCGCCACCTTCGCCGTCGATGACACCTCGACCAAGTTCGCCGCTCAGGCGATCGCCGGTCTGGCTTGGGCCGTGGGCGACCGCGCCAACATCGACCTGACCTACCGCTACCTGACGGGCGACGCCAACTTCGCCTCGACGACGGCCGGTACGGGCGTGGGCGCCACGCAGTTCGGCGAATGGGATGGCGACTACGACCAGTCGCACACCGTGACCCTGGGTCTGCGCTACAGCTTCGGTGCGGAAGACGCTCCGCCGCCGCCGCCTCCGCCGCCTCCGCCCCCGCCGCCGCCTCCTCCGCCCCCGCCGCCCCCGCCGCCGGTCGCGCAGACCCCGGTCGCTCGCCAGTTCGTCGTCTACTTCGACTGGGATCGCTCGGACCTGACCGCGGAAGCCCGCTCGGTGGTGACGCAGGCCGCCAACTACGCCAAGTCGGGTCGTCCGACGCGCGTCCTGATCGTCGGCTACACCGACACCTCGGGTTCGGCCGCCTATAACCTGGGTCTGTCCAACCGTCGTTCGCGCACCGTCGCGGACGCCCTGGTGGCTCAAGGCGTCAACGGCGGCGTGATCGCCCTGGACGGCAAGGGCGAAACCAACCTGGCCAAGCCGACCGCCGACGGTGTGCGCGAACCGCTCAACCGCCGCGCGACCATCGACATCAACTTCTAAGACTTTCAGGAGCCGATCTGGTTCGTCCGGATCGGCTTCAACCTTCGAAGTTGTCGAAAGACAGAACGCCGCTTCCGCAAGGAGGCGGCGTTTTTCTTTGCGTCATCTCAGCTTCTGGATGCTGCGTCCACGCAGAGAAAAAGGGCGACGCCTCGCGACGCCGCCCTCAAGCATTCTGATTTCGACGCCGATCAGCCGGTGAACGGCCGGATCAGGATTTCGACGCGGCGGTTCTGCGCCTTGCCTTCGGCGGTGGCGTTCGAGGCCACCGGGTTACGCGAGCTATTACCGGCGACGTAGAGGCGTTGGGCCAGAACGCCACGGCGCACCAGTTCAGAGGCGACGCTGCTGGCGCGGCGCTCCGACAGGGGCTGGTTGATCGCGTCACCGCCTGAAGAGTCGGTGTGGCCGATCACGTCCACCGTCGACTGGTCATACTGCTGCAGAACGCGGGCGACATCGTCCAGCACCGGTAGGAAGCGCGGATCGATGGACGACTGGTTCGTGGCGAAGGTCACGTCCGACGGCATGCGCAGTACAAGCAGGTCGCCCTGACGCGCCACGCCGACACCGGAGCCGGACAGTTCGGCTTCCATCGCGCGTTGCTGACGATCCATATATTGGCCGACGGCGGCGCCGCCCAGCGCGCCGATGCCGGCGCCGATCAGAGCATTCTTGCGGCCCTGTTCGCCGTTCGAGGTGTTGGTCAGATAGCCGAGAACCGCGCCGCCCAGCGCACCGGCGATGGCGCCAGTCCCGGTGTTGTTGCGAACCGGACCCGAACGATAGGGGTCTGTGGTGGTGCAGGCGGCGGCCCCCAACAGGGCGGCGATGGAAACGCTGGCGACGATGAACTTGGCGCGCATGGAATGGTCCCTTTCTTTTGAGCGATCTGGCGCGGAAACGTGCGCTTACTGTGAAGGTTCCAATCTGTACGGCGCATGAATGCCTGCCACGTCCGCACGCGCCATGGCCCTGACAAGGCCGCCGATTAGGCGTATGGGAACCGCCGCACATCCCCAGATCGAGGACGACGCCGTGAGCGTGACCCAGACGGACCACACGACCGACCGCGCCATTCAGCCGGTTTCGATGACGCAGTACGACGCCGATTTTCAGGCGTTCAGCGACGCATTGGGCGCCTCCTTCTCCCGCTATGGCTTCGCTGTCGTCGCCGATCATGGTCTGGACGAGGCGCGCATCACCGCAGCCATCGACGACGCCAAGGCCTTCTTCGCCCTGCCGGAAGCGGTGAAGCGCCAGTACCATCAGCCCGGTACCGGCGGCGCGCGCGGCCTGACCCCGTTCGGAGTCGAGGCGGCCAAGGACGCCAAAACGGTCGATCTGAAGGAGTTCTGGCACGTCGGCCGGGAACTGCCCGAAGGCCATCCCTATCGCCGCTATATGCGCGACAACCTCTGGCCAACCGAGATCGAGGGCTTCCGCGAGCATCTCTATGGCATGTTCGAAGACCTGGACGCCCTGGGCGCCAAGATCCTGCGCGCCATCGCCCGCTATCTGAAGCTGGGCGACGACTTCTTCGCGGACAAGGTCGACATGGGCAACAGCGTCCTGCGCATGCTGCACTATCCGCCGGTTCCGGCCGATGCGCCTGGCGTGCGCGCCGGGGCGCATGAAGACATCAATGTCATCACCCTGCTGCTCGGCGCCGAAGAGGCTGGTCTTCAGCTGAAGGATAAGGACGGCAGCTGGCTCGACATCGCCCCGCCGCCCGGCGCCTTGGTCGTCAATATCGGCGACATGCTTCAGCGGCTGACCAACCACGTCCTGCCGTCGACGACCCACCGCGTGGTCAATCCGGCGCCTGAGCGTCGCGGCTTCGCCCGCTATTCGACGCCCTTCTTCCTGCACTTCAACCCGGACTTCCCGATCGAGACACTGCCCAGCGCCATCACGCCGGACAATCCCGATCGCTATGCGGGCAAGACCATCCTGGCCGAGGATTATCTGACCGAACGCCTGCGCGAAATCCGCCTGCTCTAGGCCGTCAGCGGGAAATCCGTAGTCGGGTGATGTCGCGTCCGATGGCCTGGAAGTCGTTGGACAGGTCCGCGCCCGACTGTGGCAGGAAGGCCTTATCCTTGTCGGTAGCGCAGGTGCTGAGGATGTTGGCTGCGTCGCTGCCGGGCGTGATCGAGAAGCCCACGGTGTAGACAATCACGCCCTTGGCCTTCATGCCGGTGCACAGTTTTGCGGCCTGATCGAACGGGTCGCCGTTCGTGGCATCGCAGGCAATCTTGTCAAAGAGGTTGCCGGACCCTGAGCCCGCATCGCGGGCGATGACGCCGCCGCAATAGGGCGTGTTGAATTCGCCGTCCGTCATCAGAATGACGGCCTTCAACACCTTGGTCGGTGCATAGGCAGCGGCGGGATTGGACGACCACAGGCCGTTGAACTGGTTGGATACGGTGTACCAACCCCAAGCCAAGCCAATCTGCCCGGACGTTGATCCTGTAACGGTCAAGCCGTTCACGAGCCCCGTCAATGTGTCGATGTTGGAAGTCAGCGGCTGTATCGTCGCTGTCGGGCAGGGGTTGCCCGCCGATCTTACGGGCGTTGAGCGCTGCGGAGCCGCATAGTTGCGACCCACCCTGGCCGTGCTTGGAGCCGCATCGGTGTAGGCTTGTGAACCCGTACGCTCGCTGACGCAGCTGGTGTTATCAAAGGCGGTCAGGCGATTGTACTGAGCGTCACGGAAGACGCGCGTGGCGCATCCGTCGTTGCCGCATTGGACCGAACCGCCACCAGAATAGTCAGCGAACGTGGCGCCGCCGACAGGAATTACAAACACGTCGTTCGAGATCTTTTCGAGGACTTCGTAAAGGCCTTCATCATTCGTCGTGTTGAGCGCCGTCATGCCCTTAACGTCAGCGATCTGAAGCGTGTCGCCTTTCGACAAGCCGTGATTCGTGGAGGAGATGGTGACGAAGCAGTCGGAGCGCATGCATTTGCGGATCTGACCGCCCGAGCTGTAGCTGCTGTATCCATTGCCGCTAGTGGTGTTCAGCGCATACCAGTTCGCGCCCGACTGATATTGCAGAGACACCCGATTGGCGTCGATCCGCATGACCTTATAGGCGCGATTGTTGATCTGGGTCATGCCGTTGACGCCGCTGATCCAGACGTAGTCGTCGGTCGATAGCCCGTGGCCGTTGGCGGTCACGACGCCCGGCGAAGCGCGCGTGATGCCGGAGATCGACTTGGCCGCCGCCGCCGCCCATGCAGCGCCGCTGATGCTGGTCGATCCGATCGAGGCGCCGCGTGCGGCGTCGGCGCGAGCGCCCAAGTTCACGCCGATCGAATAGGGCACAATGGCCATGCGGGAATAGTAGGGCGTCTGTTTCGCGGCCGGCTGCACGACCAGTTTGATCAGCTGGTTCGCGGCGTTCTTAAGATCACCTATCCGATTGTTGCTGGCCATCGAGCCGGTGATGTCGAGCACCAGTGAGACCTCGATGTCCTTGGACGATCGGTTCACCTCGGAGTGGACGCTGACCGGCAGAGTATCATCGAGAATCTTGCCATAGGGCGGCAGGACCACATTGGCGATCAGCGTCTTCACCTGGACTTGGATGTCGGCGATGACGACCTGATCTTTCGTCAACTCGATCTTGACGGCGTCGTCGGCGAACGGCTCCACCGAGGCGTTGCGCAGATTGGCTCTCAGCGCCACCAGCGCGACGGTCTTCAGGTCTTTCGGATCGGTATAGGACGAGCGCGCCGCGGCCAGGGCGGCGGCGTCCAGCGCGTCTTGAACGCGGGCCTTCGCCGTCGTCACGCGGTTGATGTCGATGCCGCCCAGGGTCAGCATGATCAGCGCCGGCATCACCAGAGCGAAGATCATCACGACATTGCCGCCGCGGTCCGACGAGAGGCGCGACGCGAACATGCGCAGAGCCTTCACCGCCCTGCCGATCCGATTGGAAACCTTCACCATGCCCATCCCAGAAGGACGCGGACCGCCCGATTAGCGTTCAGTCTGCCATTCGGGCGGTTAAGGGAATTGTGAAGGGGACGGTTAACGCCGCCGCGTGATCAGGCAGCGGTCCATCCGCACTGGTGACCGCGGTTCTGTTCCTGGAGCCAGACGTTCAATGGGGCGAAATAGTCGGCGATGGCCGAGGCGTCATTGCCGTCGTCGCCGGTGAAGGCCTTCATCGCCTCCTGCCACGGCCGCGACTGCCCCATCTGCAGCATGGCGTTGAAGCGGGCGCCGACCTCCTTGTTGCCATAGACCGAGCAGCGGTGCAGCGGTCCGGTCCAGCCGGCCTGTTTGCAGGCCGCGCGCTGGAACTGGAACTGATAGATGGCCGCCAGGAAGTAGCGGGTATAGGGCGTGTTGCCGGGCACATGGTATTTCGCGCCCGGGTCGAAGGCGTTGGCCGGACGCGGACCCGGCGGAACCAGGCCCTGGTACTGCAGCATATCTGCGGTCCAGGCGGTATTGTAGGCGGCCGGCGCCGTCTCGCCCGAGAAGACGTCCCAGCGCCAGCGATCGACCATCAGGCCGAACGGCAGGAAGGCGATCTTGTCCAAGGCCATCTTGAGCAGGAAGGGAATATCTTCCTCCGCGCCCGGCGTGGTCTTCAACAGGCCGATCTGATTCAGATAGGTGGGGGTCAGGGCCGACAGGCCGACGAAATCGCCGATGGCTTCGTGGAATCCGTCGTTCGCGCCGTTTCGGAACAGCATCGGCTGGTTCTTGTAGGCGCGCTGGTAGTAGTTGTGACCCAGCTCGTGGTGGACGGTGTAGAAGTCGTCGCCGTTGACGTTGGTGCACATCTTGATGCGGATGTCGTCGGCATTGTCCAGGTCCCAGGCCGAGGCGTGACAGACGACTTCGCGGTCGCGCGGGCGTGTGATTTGGCTGCGTTTCCAGAAGGTCTGGGGCAGAGGGTCGAGGCCCAGCGAGACGTAGAAGCCCTCGCCCGTCTTGACCATCTTCGTCGCGTCGTAGTCGGCGGCCTTCAGCAGTTCAGTGAGGTCGTAGCTCGAGGCGCCGCCGCTGGGCGGGGCAACCACATCATAGATGTTGCCCCACTGTTGGGACCACATATTGCCCAGCAGATCGGCGCGGATCGGGCCGTGATCGGGTTGCACCGCGTCGCCATACTTCGCGTTCAGCCTGGCGCGCACATAGCAGTGCAGGTTCTCGTAGAAGGGCTTCACCTGAGCCCAAAGCCGGTCGGTCTCGGCGGCGAAATCGTCGGCGGGCATGTCGTAGCCTGACCGCCACAGGGCGCCGGTGTCGGCGAAGCCCAGTTCGCGCGAGCCCTCGTTGGCGATCTCGACCATGCGGGCGTAGTCGTCGCGCATGACCGGCGAGATGGTGCGCCAGCCTTCATACAGCGCCTTGGTCTCGGCGGGGTCGCGGCTGTCGGCCAGGATCAGCGAGGCCTCGTCCAGCGTGATCGGCTTGCCCTTGAAATCGAACTTACCGGTCGAATAGGTCGAGTCCAGCCGCGTGGTGATCTGGGCCAACTCCTCGGCCGCGCCAGGTCGGTTGGGGGCGGGCAGGACCAGGCTGAGCCGCAGCAGGTTCAGCTTGCGGCGCACGACCGGATCGACCTGAACGTCGTTGAACTTGGCCGCCTGATTGGCCAGCTGGACCTGAAGCTCCGTCGCCTCGGCGTTGGCCTTCGATTCCAGCCACATGGTGTCGAAGGTGATGTTGGTGGCGCGCGCCCATTGGATGCGGGCGACATATTCGCTGACCTCGGCCCATTTGGTTTCGGCGTCGGCGATGAAGGCGGTCGCGCCCTCGGCGGTGATCGGATAGTCGGCGCGCATGTCGCTGACGGTCGGCGCGGGCGTCGTCGAGGCCGTCTGTTCGACCCCCGGGGCTGCGGCGGCGGGTTCGCTGGTGCTGGCGCAGCTGGCGGCGAAGGCGAGGGCGCAGACCGCGACGGCGGTCATCATCTGACGCTTCATGATGGATCTCCTGAACAGCGCGGGCAGGAGAGGTCAGGCCCGGTCGCCCGTCAAGCGTGACGGTTCAGCGGCTGACGACGCAGGTGTTCAGACCTTCGTTGCGCACCGTGCCCATGGCCGCTTGGACGCGCGAGGCGCGCCGACGCACATAGGGGCCGGGCGCGGCGGCTTCGTAACGGCGCGGGGCCGGCAGGATGGCGGCCAGACGCGCCGCCTCACGCGGGCTCAGGTCGCGGGCGTCCTTGCCGAACCAGTGTCGCGACGCGGCCTGGGCGCCATAGACGCCGGGCGCCCATTCCACCACGTTCAGATAGACCTCCATGATCCGGCGCTTGGACCACACGGCCTCGATCAGGACGGTGTAGCCCGCCTCCAAACCTTTTCGGATCCAGTCCCGGCCTGGCCACAGGAAGACGTTCTTGGCCGTCTGCTGGCTGATGGTCGATCCGCCGCGCAGGCGCCCGCCCTCGGCGTTGTGGTCCAGGGCCTTCTGGATCGCCTCCATATCGAAGCCGTGGTGGCTGCAAAACCGGGCGTCCTCGGCGACGATGGCGGCGTTCACCAAGTTGGGCGAAATCTGGTTCAGACCGCGCCACTGATAGTCCATGCCGTCGCCCCTCGCGAGTTGACGCAACATCAAGATGGTGGGAGGCGGCGGGACGATGGCGACGATCAGCACGCCAGCGACCGGGATCAGGGCCAGGATGAGAAACGCGGTCAGCACGACGCGACGCCAACTTTTGCGGCCCGTCGCCATCAGAGGATCAAGACCCCAGCGGCGCCGTCTTCGTCAGCCCAGGCTACCTTGTCGACGGCGGGGCTGAGCGACAGGGCGACGATGGCCGGCCCCTTCTCGGCCTTGACGAAGTTCAGACCGTGGGCCGCCGGATGCGCCACCCAGACGCGCCCATCGGTCAGGCCGGCGGCCAGCAGGCCCTGATCGGCGCGGGCCGAGACCAGATTGACCAGGGTCGTGTCGTCATAGCCGATCTCGGTCGCCTCGCGGCCCATCGGTCCGTTCGATCCGATGAAGGGCCACAGGACCGCGCCCTGCGCGCCCGAGGTCGCCATCAGCTGACCATTCGCCAGGAAGGCCATCGACCGCACCTTGCCCGGATAGCCGCCCATGCGCAGATTCTTGGCGTCTTTGATGCGCCAGCCATGCATCTGATTGTCCTGCATGGTCGTGACGACGAAGGCGCCGTCGGGCGAAAAGGCGACGCCGGTGTGCGACCCGGCCCAGGCGAGCTTAATCGGCTGCTGCTTTTCGATCCGCGCATACCACAGCGCCGCCCCGCCATAGGTCGAGGTGGCGATGCGCCGGCCCTTGGGCTCGAAGGCGACGCCGGAGACGGTGCGCTCGTGCTGGAAGTCGCGCCGGAAGCCCACCTCCTTGGGGTCGATCACCGACAGGGTGCGGCCGAAGGAAAAGGCGATCAGGCCCGAGGCCGGCGAGGCGTCGATGGCGTCAATCCACTGGTTCTTGGCCGTGGCCAGAACGACCGGATCCTCGTCGCGACGGCTCCAGACGACCTTGCCGTCATCGCCGCCTGTGACGATCCCGTCGCCGGACGGATGAACGCAGGCGCACAGCACGGCGCCGTCGTGCGCCTCCACCCGCGTCCGGTCCTCGAACCGGACCGAGCCGTCGCCAAGGGCGAAGACGGCGCCGGTGTTGTCGAACAGGGCGGCGGTGACCTGGGCGTCGAAATCGAAGTTCATAGGCCGCATGTAGCGATCCGACCTCGCCACGTCACCTTCTGCCTGCCCGCTAGACCGGATCGGTCGGCTTGGGCGTCACTGGCGCCGGCTCCGCCTGCGCCTTGGCGGGTTCGTCAGGCAGGGGGATGGACTCCAGATCGTCGGCGTGGGGCAGGCTCATCCGGCCTGCCTTCCAATCGGCCTTGGCCTGATCGATGCGGGCCTGGCTGGAGGCGACGAAGTTCCACCAGATCAGCCGCTCGCCCACCGGCTCGCCGCCCAGCACCATGACGGTCGACTGGGTCAGGGCCTTGACCGTCGGCTCAGCCGTCGGCTCCAGCACGATCATCTGGCCCTCGTGGAAGGTGCGATCGCCGACCTCGATGGAGCCCTTGGCCACATAGAGCGCGCGCTCGCTCATGCCTCCGGCGCCCCTGCCGGACGGCGGGGCGGTTCGCACGCCGGGCTGAAGCTCCCAGTGGATGTAGAACAGCGGCGACGACACAGGGACGGCCGCCTTGGCGCCGTAAGCCTCACCGGCCACTAGTCGCGCGAACAGGCCGCCGTTCTCGTAGGCCGGCTGGGCGTCCTCACCCAGGTGATGAAAGGCCGGGTCCATCTCTTCGGCCTCGTCGGGCAGGGCGACCCAGGCCTGCATGCCGTGCATCGGCCCGCCCTTGCTCTTCTTCAGCGGATCGGTGCGCTCGGAATGGACGATGCCCTTGCCGGCGGTCATCCAGTTGACCTCGCCCGGCCGGATCGCCTGATCGTAGCCGAGATTGTCGTGGTGCATGATTTCGCCCTCGAACAGATAGGTCAGGGTCGACAGGCCGATATGCGGGTGGGGCCGCACGTCGATGGCCGTGGCGCCGGGCGCGAACTCGGCCGGTCCCATCTGGTCCAGGAAGATGAAGGGCCCGACCATCCGGCGCGAATGGAAGGGCAGGACGCGCCCGACCTCGAACCCGCCCAGGTCCTTGCGGCGTGCGTCGATCACCAGTTCGATCATGTATCGGCTCCCAGAGCGGCCCGCGCCGCCTGAGCGACGTTATCCGACGTGAGGCGTGATGATGCCAAGAGGCAGGGCGGTCACATTCTTCACGCCGCGCGTGACGATGTGGCTTTCGCAGTCCGAGACGATGCCCAGGGCCAGCAGCTTCTCGCGCAGGAACAGGTCGAAGGCGTGCATGTCCGAGGTGATTATGCGCAGCACATAGTCCTCGCGCCCCGTGATGGTGGCGCACTGGACCACTTCCGGCCACTTGGCCACGGCGGCCTCGAAGACATTGAGATTGTCCGCCGAGGGCAGCATCAGTTTGACGATGGCGTAGACCTCGAAGTCCAGGCCCAGCAGCTGAGCGTTCAGCAGGGTGACGCGCTTGGTGATCAGGCCGGAGTCTTCCAGCCGCTTGATCCGCCGCCAGCAGGGCGAGGCCGACAGCCCGACGCGATCGGCGACCTCTGCGACCGACAGCCCGGCGTCTTGTTGCAGGATATCCAGAATGCGGGCGTCGATGGGGTCGAGTTCGTCGGCCAATGCGTTTCTCCGATTATAGTTATCGCGAAATAAAATACCCGATATCGGGATTGCGCAAGGTCAAATTGAGCGAGCACCTGCTTAAGCGGCGTGTTATCACACGTCCAGAGGAAACACGGACGGACCCCAGAACGGATATGGACGCCCGCATGAACGATAAGATGAACAAAAAGAACAGCCAGCCCCTGTCGTTGCGCGTGCCGGAGCCGTCCGGCCGTCCCGGCGATACGCCGGACTTCAGCCATCTGCAGATGGACCCCGCCGGCGTGGTCGAGCGGCCCGAGGTCGGATCGACCCCGTATCAGATGCGCGATCTCGCCTTCCGCCTGATTCGGGTGCTGGACGACGAGGGCGCTGCGGTCGGTCCGTGGAACCCGCGCCTGGATCCTGAGACGATGCGCCGGGGGCTGAAGGCCATGATCCTGACGCGCGCCTTCGATGACCGGATGCATCGCGCCCACCGCCAGGGCAAGACCAGCTTCTATATGAAGTGCACCGGCGAAGAGGCCATCGCGGTGGCGCAGGGCATGATCCTGAGCCGCGAGGATATGGGCTTCCCCACCTATCGCCAGCAGGGGCTTCTGATCGCGCGCGGCTATCCGCTGGTCGCGATGATGAACCAGATCTATTCGAACGCCGAAGATCCGATCAAAGGCCGCCAGCTGCCGATCATGTATTCGGCCAAGGACTACGGCTTCTTCACGATCAGCGGTAATCTGGGCACCCAGGTGCCGCAGGCCGTGGGTTGGGCCATGGCCAGCGCCTACAAGGGCGACGACAAGATCGCCATCAGCTGGATCGGCGACGGCGCCACGGCCGAGGGCGACTTCCACAACGCCCTGACCTTCGCCTCCGTCTATCGCGCCCCGGTCATCCTGAACGTCGTCAACAACCAGTGGGCCATCAGCTCCTTCCAGGGCATCGCCGGCGGGCTTGAGACCACCTTCGCCTCCAAGGCCATCGGCTATGGCCTGCCGGCTCTGCGGGTGGACGGCAACGACTTCCTGGCGGTCTGGGCGGCGACCCAGTGGGCCGAGGAACGGGCGCGGTCGAACCAGGGGGCGACGGTGATCGAGCTGTTCACCTATCGCGGCGCCCCGCACTCGACCTCCGACGACCCCAGCCGCTATCGCCCCGGCGACGAGCATGAGAAATGGCCGCTGGGCGATCCGATCGAACGGCTGCGCCAGCATCTGACCGTCATCGGCGAATGGGACGACGAGCGTCACGCCGCCGCGCTGAAGGACGCCGTCGAGCAGGTCCGCGCCGCCGGCAAGGAATCCGAAGCCATCGGCACTTTGGGCCAGTCGCGCCCCAGCGTGAAGACAATGTTCGAAGAGGTCTATGCGACCGAAGACTGGCGCCTGATCGAACAGCGCCGCGAGGTGGGGGTCTGACCATGAGCGAGCAAACCACCTTCACCGACGCCGATCGCAACGATGGCGTCGAGCCGGACATGGTCGACCAGAACGCCGCTCCGGCCTCGCAGGCGACGGGCGCGGGCGTGGTCCCCATGAACATGATCCAGGCGCTGAACTCGGCCATCGACGTCAAGATGGCCGAAGACGCCAATGTCCTGTCGTTCGGCGAGGACGCCGGCTATTTCGGCGGCGTCTTCCGCGTCACCGACAAGCTGCAGCAGAAGCACGGCCTGACCCGCAGCTTCGACGCCCCGATCTCGGAATGCGGCATCGTCGCGGCCGCCATCGGCATGGGCGCCTATGGCCTGCGGCCGGTCGTGGAGATCCAGTTCGCCGACTACATCTACCCGGCCTACGATCAGATCGTCTCGGAAGCGGCCAAGATGCGCTACCGCTCGGGCGGTCAGTTCACGTCGCCGATCACGGTGCGCAGCCCTTACGGCGGCGGCATCTTCGGCGGCCAGACCCACAGCCAGTCGCCTGAAAGCCTGTTCACCCACATCGCGGGTCTGAAGGTCGTCATTCCGTCCAACCCCTATGACGCCAAGGGCCTGCTGACCGCCGCCATCGAGGATGACGATCCGGTCGTCTTCTTCGAGCCGAAACGCCTCTACAACGGCCCATTCGACGGCTGGCACGAGAAGCCGGTCAGCCCGTGGAAGGCCCAGGATCTGGCCCAGGTCCCGACCGGCAAATATGTCGAGCCCATCGGCAAGGCGCGCGTGATGCGCGAAGGAAACGACGTCACTATCCTGGCCTATGGGACCATGGTCTGGGTCGCCCTGGCCGGCTCGGAACACGCGGGCGTGGACGCCGAGGTCATCGACCTACGCTCGCTCGTGCCGCTGGACATCGAAGCCATCGAAGCCTCGGTGAACAAGACCGGCCGCTGCGTCATCGTGCATGAGGCGCCCAAGACCTCGGGCTTCGGCGGCGAACTGTCGGCCCTGGTGCAGGAGCGCTGCTTCTATTCCCTGGAGGCGCCGATCGCGCGCGTCACCGGCTGGGACACGCCCTATCCGCACGCTTTCGAATGGGAATATTTCCCCGGGCCGCAAAGGGTCGCAGACGCCTTGAAGAGCGTCATGACGGGAGGTCGATAAGATGGGTCGTTTCGTCTTCAAACTGCCCGACGTGGGCGAAGGCACCGCCGAGGCCGAACTGGTCGGCTGGCACGTCGAGGTCGGCGATGTCGTCGCCGAGGACCAGATCGTCGCCGACGTCATGACCGACAAGGCCACGGTCGAGATCACCGCTCCGGTCAGCGGCAAGGTTGTCGCCCTGCATGGCGAACCCGGCGCCATGGTGCCGGTGCGCGGTCCCTTGGTGGAGTTCGAGGTCGAGGGGGCGGGCAATGCCGATGACGCCCCGACGCCTGCCGCCCCTGCCGTCGCCAAACCGGACCCCGCGCCCGTGGTCGCCGAAGCGCCGAAGGTCGAAACGACGGCAGCCCCCGCTGTCGCCGCGCCGACATCCGGCAATTACGTCTTCAAACTGCCCGACGTGGGCGAAGGCACGGCCGAGGCCGAGCTGGTCGGCTGGCACGTCAAGGTCGGGGATGCGGTCGAGGAAGACCAGATCCTGGCCGATGTCATGACCGACAAGGCCACGGTGGAGATCACCTCGCCGGTCGCCGGAACGGTCGTCGCCCTGTACGGCGAGGCGGGCAAGTCCGTGCCGGTCGGCGGGCCGCTGGTCGCGTTCGATGTCGAGGGCAAGGGCAATGTCTCGACGCCCGTCGCGGCGCCGAAACCGGCCCCGAAGCCGGCCGAGAGTTCGACGGCGTCTTCCGTAGCTAGTGAGACGACCCAAAGGGCGACTTCAGCGACCGCGCCGTCCAAGCCTGTTCCCGCCCTGACCGGCCGCGCGCCCGGCGAACGGCCGTCGGCCTCGCCGGCCGTGCGCAATCGCGCGCGGGACCTAGGCGTCGATCTGACCTTCGTGCCCGGTTCCGGCCCGGCGGGTCGGATCACGCACGAGGACCTGGACGGCTTCATCGCGCGCGGCGGTTCGCAACCCGCATCGGCGCCGTCCGGCGGCGGCTCGACCTATGCGAAGGCGCAAGGGACGACCGAGGTCAAGATCATCGGCCTGCGCCGCAAGATTGCGGAGAAGATGGCCGAGAGCGTGCGCCGCATTCCCCACATCACCTATGTCGAGGAAATCGACATGACGGCGGTGGAGGAGCTGCGCGCCCACCTGAACGCGACGAAGTCCAAGGATCAGCCCAAGCTGAACGTCCTGCCCTTCATCGCCCGCGCCATCGTGGTCGCCCTGCGCGACCAGCCCCAGATCAACGCCACCTATGACGACGAAGCCGGCGTCCTGACCCAGCACGCCCCGGTCCATCTGGGCATCGCCGCCCAGACCCCGAACGGCCTGATGGTGCCGGTGGTCCGACACGCCGAGGCGCGCGACCCCCACGATACGGCGCTGGAAATCGCGCGCGTCTCGGGCGCGGCCAAGGACGGTTCGGCCAAGCGCGAGGAGTTGTCGGGTTCGACCATCACCATCACCTCGCTGGGCACGCTGGGCGGGGTGGTCCACACGCCGATCATCAACCACCCCGAGGTCGCCATCGTCGGTCCCAACAAGATCGCCGAACGGGTCGTGGTCAAGGACGGCCAGATGGTCGTACGCAAGATGATGAACCTGTCGTCCAGCTTCGATCACCGCATCGTCGACGGTCACGACGCGGCGGTGTTCGTGCAGCGGATCAAGGGGCTTCTGGAAAACCCGGCGACGCTGTGGATGGGATGAGGCCCATTTTCTAAGCGGGAAAGCGAGGTCCGCCCGCGCCGATGGCTATCACCTTGAAATCGGCGGCATGGCTCTTGATGATCCTCTCCTCGCCGAGAGAGGAGCATCGGGAATCGGAAGGGTAATGTGATGCGGCAAGTCAAAGTCAAAGCGCTGACCATCGGCGCCAGCCTGCTAGCAGCCGTCGGCGTCGTCGCCTCGTCCGCGAACGCCTGCATACCCGAGCCGCCGCCGGCATGGTCGTCTCTGCTACGGTCCGATGGGCCGGCGCTTTTCATCGGGCGCGTAACGACGGTGGAGCGTTTGCCGGAACCCAGCCGGACGCCGACCATCGAGGTCATTCAATCCAAGGCGACCATCGCCAGACTGGAAACGCTTCAAGGCGCCCCGCAAGAGACATACACCCTGACCGCTGCAGAAACCGCCCGTCCGCTGGGCGGCTATCAAGGCATGATTTGCGTCGATTTCCAGCGCGTCAAACCCGGCGACATCGTTTTGGCCATGGAAACCGGATCCGGTGCGGTCCGCGTTTTTGAGCCCCAGCAAGTTCCTCCGCAGTTCAGCACCCGCCTTGAGGCCTATCGTTGACCCAGACCCTGAAAACCAAAGTCCTCGTCATCGGCGCAGGCACCGGCGGCTATGTCGCGGGCATTCGCTGCGGCCAGCTGGGCCTCGACACCGTGTTGGTGGACGGCGGCGATGGGCTGGGCGGCACCTGCCTGAACGTCGGCTGCATCCCCTCCAAGGCCATCATCCATGCGGCGGGCAAGTTCGAGACGGTGGCCAAGGCGTCCGGTGGCGGGACGCTGGGCATCACGGCGGCGGCGCCGGCCATCGACCTGACGCAGACGGTCGCGTGGAAGGACGGCATCGTCCGTAAGCTGAACGCAGGCGTCGCGGCCTTGCTGAAGAAGGCCAAGGTCAAGGTCATCAAGGGCTGGGCCGAGTTCGCCGACGCCAAGACCTGCGTGGTCAAGACCGACGAAGGCGATATCCGCATCACCGCCGAACACGTCATCCTGGCGACGGGATCCGAGCCGGTCGAACTGCCCTTCCTGCCGTTCGGCGGCGACGTCATCTCCTCGACCGAGGCCCTGAGCCTGTCGGAGGTTCCCAAGAAGATGGTCGTCGTGGGCGGCGGCTATATCGGGCTGGAACTGGGCATCGCCTATCGCAAGCTGGGCGCCGAAGTAGCCATCGTCGAAATGGCCGACCGTATCCTGCCGCTCTACGACAAGGCTCTGACCGATCCGGTCGCCAAGTGGCTGGAGAAGCATGGCGTCGAGCTGCATCTGGGGGCGCGCGCCGGGGGCTTCGGCGACGGGAAGCTGTCGATCACGACCAAGGACGGCGAGCCGCTGCAACTGGACGCCGACAAGGTGCTGGTCACGGTCGGTCGGCGTCCGCGTACGCAAGGCTGGGGCCTGGAAAACATGGGCGTGGCCATGGCCGGGCCGTTCGTGACGATCGACCAGCGCTGCGCCACCAGCATGAAGAACGTCTGGGCGGTCGGCGACCTGACCGGCGAACCCATGCTGGCGCATAAGGGTTCGACCCAGGGCGAGGTGGTCGCCGAAATCATCGCCGGCCATGACCGTATCTTCGATCCCGTCACCATCGCCGCCGTCTGCTTCACCGAGCCGGAAATCGTCTCGGCCGGTCTGGGCCCGAACGAGGTCGCGGGCCGCGACGATGTGATTCAGTCAGTCTTCCCTTTCGCCGCGATCGGTCGCGCCCTGGCCATCGAGGCGGGCGAGGACGGCGGCTTCGTGCGGGTGATCGCGAACAAGGGCGATCATCGCATCCTGGGTATCCAGGCGGTGGGCCAGCATGTGTCGGAACTGTCCAACAGCTTCGCCCAGATGCTGGAGATGGGGGCGGTTCTGGAAGACGTCGCCGGGACGATTCACGTCCACCCGACGCTGGGCGAGGCCTTCCACGAGGCCAGCCTGCGCGCCCTCGGGCACGCCATCCACATCTGATCAGATCCGGTCCAGCCGCTTCGCATGGTTCGCCACCATGCGGAGCGCCAGGCCGTCGGGCAGAAAGCGGGCCAGTCCGGCCATGACGTTGTTCATGACGCCGGGGGTGACGCTGGCACGGTTGGCCTCGCAGGCGTCATAGCCGATGCGCGCCACGCGCGCGGCGTCCATCCACATCCAGGCCGGATAGGCGCTGGACACCTGCTCGCGCGAGCCGTTGACGTCGTGGAACTCGGTCAGGGTGTAGCCGGGGTTCAGCACCGTTACGTGAACGCCGGTCCTCTGCGTCTCAAGGTGCAGGCCCTGCGACGCCTTGATCAGAAAGCTCTTGATCGGCCCGTACAGGGTGTCGCCGCCGGTCGCGGGCATCTGGCCAGCCAGCGAGGCGACGTTCAGCACTCGGCCGAAGCCGCGCTGGATCATGCCGGGCAGCAACAGGCGCGACAGCTCGACCGGCGCGGTCAGCATGACCTGGATCATGGCGCGGTGGGCGCTCAGGTCGGTGTCCATAAAGCCGGTGACCCGGCTAAATCCGGCATTGTTGACCAGCCCGTCGACGGTCAGGCCGCGGGCTGCGATGGTCGCGACCAGCCGCTCGGGCGCCGCGGGGTCGGACAGGTCTTCGGGGATCACGGTCGCGGTCACGCCGTGGGCGGCGGTCAGTTCGTCAGCCAGAGCCTGCAGCGGGGCTTGGCGACGCGCTGTCAGGATCACATTCCAGCCCTCGGCCGCATAGGTCCGGGCCAGGGCCGCGCCGATGCCGGCCGAGGCGCCGGTGATCAGAACGGTTCGGCTCACAGATCGATCAGGCCGCGACGGGGCAGGACTTGTGCGGCGCAAAGGCCGCCAGCGCGATCGGATTGTCGGCCAGAAGGTCGGCGATGGTGATCTTGGACAGGGCTTCCGTCGCGGCCTCGTCGGCGGCGGTCAGGGCCTTGGCCACCTGGCGCGGGATATGTTCGCTGATCGGACAACCCTTGGCGCCGGCGGGGGGCGAGCCGATGTGGGCGCATCCGTTCACCGCCTTCAGCACCTGATCCAGCCGGATGTCCTCGGGCTGACGCAATAGCCAGGAGCCGCCGGTCGCGCCCGGTCGGGTGGCGATCAGCCCGGCCTTGGCCAGCAGTGCGGTCACGCGGCGCACCACGACGGGATTGGTCGGGATCGAGGACGCCAGCACGCCGCTGGGCATCGCCTGCGCAGGCCCGAACGCGCCCTTGTGGGCCATATAGGCCAGGGCGTGGGCGGCGACGGGAAAGCGTTGGCTGTCTGACATGGTTCTGTTCCTGATGCGAAAATAGGCGTTCAGGGGCCGAATCACAAATCGCGCCGCAGAACGCCGAAACCGAATCCGCTGCGGCGCGATTGAAGACCGCGTGGAATGAGCCTAAAGGCTCGCCGCTTTGAAGGGACCGACGCCGCGTCGGAGACCCGGAGGATACGCATGGCCGGGGACACTCCCCACGACGCGAGCGCTCCCTCGCCCGCGTCGAACACGCCGGACAAGCCCACCCACGCCACGGGTCCGGACTCCCACATTCCGGGCGGCCAGGCCGCCAAGCACGGCGGCTTCTGGGCCCTGACCATCGGCGCGATCGGCGTGGTGTTCGGGGACATCGGCACCAGCCCGCTCTACGCCCTGCGCGAGGCGATCGACCATGCGCGCTCCGGCGTCGGCGGCGACCTGGCCGTGATCGGCGTCGTCTCGCTGGCGTTTTGGGCGCTGATGGTCGTGGTGACGTTCAAATACGTCTTCTTCCTGATGCGCGCCGACAACAAGGGCGAGGGCGGCACCCTATCGCTGATGGCGCTGGCGCAGTTCGCGGTCGGTCGGCGCAGCGCCTGGATCTTCATACTCGGCGTCTGCGGGGCGGCCCTGTTCTATGGCGACGGCATCATCACGCCCGCCATCTCGGTCCTTTCCGCCGTCGAAGGCCTGCAGGACGCGCCGGGTCTGGCCGGGCGGCTGGACTCCTTCATCGTGCCGATCTCGGCCGGCATCCTGATCGCCTTGTTCCTGGTCCAGTCGCGCGGTACGGCCAGCCTGGCCAAGTATTTCGGCCCCATCACCGCCGTCTGGTTCCTGAGCTTGGGGGCGCTTGGCCTCTATCATATCTTCGACGACGTCAGCGTGCTGCGGGCCCTGTCGCCTCACTATGGCGTCATGCTTCTGCTCAACGACGGCTTCCTGGGCTTCGTGATCCTGGGCAGCGTCTTCCTGGCCGTCACGGGGGCCGAGGCCCTGTATGCCGACATGGGCCATTTCGGAAAGGCGCCGATCCGCATGGGCTGGCTGGCCTTCGTCCTGCCGTGCCTGACGCTGAACTATCTGGGCCAGGGCGCCCTGATCCTGGACAATCCGGCCGCGTCCGAGAACCCGTTCTGGAACATGGTGCCGCAGTTCGCCTATTGGCCGATGCTGATCCTGGCGACCGCCGCTACCGTCATCGCCTCGCAGGCGGTGATCACCGGCGCCTTCTCGGTGACGCAACAGGCGGTTCAGCTGGGCCTTCTGCCGCGCATCGACATCAAGAACACCTCAGAGACCCAGGCCGGCCAGATCTTCGTGCCGGCGGTCAACACCTTCCTGATGGTCGGGGTGCTGGTGCTGCTGGTCGTGTTCCAGAGCTCGCATAACCTGACCGCGGCCTATGGCGTGGCGGTGACGGGCACCATGCTGGTCAACACGCTGATGGCCTATTCGGTCATTCGCAAGGGCTGGAAGTGGCCGATGTGGGCGGTGGTCGGAACATTGCTTCCGTTCGCCTTCATCGACAGCGTCTTCCTGACGTCCAACCTGCTGAAGATTCCCGACGGCGCATGGATGCCGCTGGTGCTGGGCGCCCTGCTGGTCGTGGTGATGTGGACCTGGGTGCGGGGGACGCAGATTCTGACGGCCAAGACGCGCAAGGACAGCCTGCCGCTGAACGATCTGATCGAGATGCTTCAGGCCCGTCCGCCGCACCGTGCGCCGGGTATGGCCATCTTCCTGACCTCGGATCCCGACGTCGCGCCGGTCGCCCTGATGCACAATCTCAAGCACAACAAGGTGCTGCACGAGAAGAACGTCATCCTGACCGTGCGCACCTCCGAGCGCCCGCGCGTCAAGGAGGCTGACCGGGTGCGGATGGAGCCGATCAACGACGACTTCAAGAAGGTCACGGTCACCTACGGCTTCATGGAGACGCCGAACGTGCCGCGCGCTCTAGGCCTGTGCCGCAAGCAGGGTCTGAAGTTCGACATCATGTCGACCAGCTTCTTCCTGGGTCGCCGTTCGCTGATCCCGTCGGCGCGTCAAGGCATGCCGCTTTGGCAGGACAAGCTGTTCATCTTCCTGATGCGCAACGCCGCCAATCCGACCGACTTCTTCCACATCCCGCCCGGCCGCGTGGTCGAACTGGGCGCGCAGGTGGCGGTATGAGCACCGAGGGACGGGGCGGGCAGAGCTCGCAGGCGCGCGGCCGTCGCATGGCCACCAAGAGCCGCCCGCGCGCGGCCTCGGCCGAGGCCGCTCAAGATCCGTCGCAGGACGATATCGGCGTCGAAGCCCGCGTCGTCGCCGGCATCCTGCTGAACGCCGCGCTGGAGAAGCGCAACGGACTGGACGAAGCCCTGTCTCAGCCCGCCGCCCGCGCGCTGGAGCCGGTGGATCGCGCCTTTGCCCGCGCCGTCGCCATGGCGGCCCTGCGTCGTTTGGGCGAGATCGATCAGATCCTGGATCGCCGCCTGAAGAAGTCGCCGCCCGAGGCTGTGCGCACCCTGATGCGCATCGCTCTAGCTCAGACCCTGGTGCTGGAAACGCCTGCCTTCGCCGCCGTCTCGACGGCGGTTAAACTGGCCGAGCGCGATCCCAAGACCCGGCCCTATAAGAACCTGGTCAATGCGGTGCTGCGCGGAGTTGGGCGTGAAGGTCCCGGCCTGACGACGGCCGAGAGCAATCTGCCGGACTGGATCGCGGCGCGCTGGAAGGCGACCTATGGCGAAGCCGCCTTGGCGGGTCTGGCCCTGGCCGCGCGCGAAGAACCCGCGACCGATCTCAGCCTGAAGCCAGGCGTGGATCCTGCGGTCGTGGCTGCGGCTGTCGAGGGCGAAGCCTTGCCCGGGGGCACGGTTCGCACCGGCCGTCGCGGCGATGTTGCCGGCTGGCCCGGTTTCGAAGACGGCGACTGGTGGGTCCAGGACGCGGCCGCCGCCGTGCCCGGCCGGCTGCTGGATGTGAAACCGGGCGAGACGGCGCTCGACATGTGCGCCGCGCCTGGAGGCAAGACGCTGCAACTGGCGGCCGCCGGCGCCTCGGTCGTTGCGCTCGATCGTTCGGCCCCGCGTCTGAAACGCCTGACGCAAAACCTTGAGCGGACCGGCCTGACCGCCGAAGTCGTCGCCGTCCCGGCAGAGGACTGGGAGGACGCCCGCAACTTCGACGCGGTTCTGCTGGATGCCCCCTGCACTGCGACGGGCACCTTCCGCCGCAATCCGGAGGTCTTGCGCGCCACCAAACCGGCAGAGGTCGCCAAGCTGGCCGACGTCCAGCACCGCCTGCTCGACGCCGCCGCCGAGCGCGTGAAGCCGGGCGGCCGTCTAGTCTATTGCACCTGCTCGCTGGAGCGCGAGGAGGGCGAGACCCAGATCATCGCCTTCCTGCGTCGCAACCCCGTCTTCCGCACCGTCGCCGCCGATCCGGCCGCCGTCGGCGCCCCATCCGAGGCGCTGACGCCCGAAGGCTGGCTGCGCATCCTGCCTTCCATGTGGGCCGAACACGGCGGACTGGACGGCTTCTTCGCGGCCAGGCTGGAACGGGTGTCCTGATCGGGAGCGCCTTGCTCCTGCCCGCAACCCGCCTTATCCGGGAGGCCATGGCCGTTACCCCTCTGATCTGCCCGTCGATCCTCGCCAGCGATTTCGCGCGGCTGGGTGAAGAAGTCCGCGCGCTGGAGGCGGCGGGCGCCGACTGGATCCATGTCGATGTGATGGACGGGCATTTCGTGCCGAACATCACGCTTGGCCCCGACGTCGTGAAGGCGATCCGGCCGCACACGACCCTGCCCTTCGACGTGCACCTGATGGTCGCGCCGGTGGATCCTTGGCTGGAGGCGTTCCGCGAGGCGGGCGCCGACGTCCTGACCGTTCACCCGGAAAGCGGGCCGCACCTGCACCGGACCCTGGGTCGCATTCGCCAGCTGGGCGCCAAGGCCGGCGTCGTGTTCAATCCGGCGACGCCGCTGTCGATCCTGGAAGAGGTGGTCGATCTGGTCGATCTGGTGCTGATCATGTCGGTCAATCCGGGCTTCGGCGGTCAGAAGTTCATCGACAGTTCGCTGAAGAAGATTGCGGGCGCGCGGGCCATTCTCGACCGCGCCGGTTCGTCGGCTCACCTCCAGGTGGACGGCGGCGTGACCTCCGCCAACGCCGCAGCCTGCGTCGCCGCCGGCGCCGATGCTCTGGTCGCTGGGTCGTTCGTGTTCAAGGGCGATTATGCGACCAATATCGCCGCCCTGAAGGCTGCGCCGGCTGCTCAGAGCTTCGCGTGAGCCCGCTCGGCCCCTTCGCCCCGCGGGGCCAGGAAACGACGCTGGACGTCGCCTCGGGTCAGATCCCCGGCCTGCCTGGCGCGCCGGTGCGCACGCCGGTGCGGTCGGGCGACACGATCGCCGGACCCGGCCTGTGGCCCGCCATCGCCGGACGGCTGGCGACGCGGCAGCTGTGGATCGAGCTTTACGGCCTGCCCGGCTACGGCTTGACGCTGGGGTCGCCGTTGGGCGGGGGCAAGGTGACCGCATTCGCCGCTACGCCGCGCGACTTCCGCCCGCATGATCCGGCGCCGGGGCGCAATGTCCTGGCCGGGCGTTTCATGTTGGCCGGCGCCGCGATGGAGGTCGAACCCCCGTCCGATCCGTGGAACAGGCCCAGCCCCTCGCGGCCCTTTGCGGTCGAGCTTCATGCCTTCGCCTGGCTGCCGGGGCTGATGGCCCAAGCCGACCGTGGCGCGCGCGAGGCGCTGCGTCTGACCCTGGCCTGGGCCGACGCCTTCGCACGATGGTCGCCCTTCGCCTGGGGACCGGAAATCCTGGCGCGGCGGGTCGTCAATCTGGCGTGCGGCGCACGGCGGATGGGCGCGGTGGCGACGGAGGCCGAGCGGCTGAAACTGGCCGATAGTCTGGCGCGCCAGACCCGGCAACTGCTGCGTCCGCCCGGCGGTCTGGCCAGCCGGGCCGAGCGGTTGACGGCGGCGGCCATCGGCGGCTGCGTGCTGGCGGGGGCGCCAGGGCAGGCTTTGCGTCGCCGCGCGCTGTCGCGGCTGGACGGCGCCCTGAAGACGACGGTGCGGGCCGACGGCGGCCACGCCTCGCGCAGTCCCGAGGCGGCTCTCGAGCTGCTGCTCGACCTGCTGACGCTGGACGACGCCCTGTCACAACTGTCCGAACCGACGCCTGAGAGCGTCTCGGCCGCCATCGCCCGGCTGACGCAGGGCCTGCGCCTGCTGACCTTGCCCGACGGTCGTCTGGCCAGTTTCCAAGGCGGCGGCCCCTCCACCATTGAACGCGTCGCGGCCGCCCGCGCTCACGACGACGAAGCGGCGGCCAGGAGCGACGATGCGCCTCCAGCGACCGGTGCGGTCGCCGGCCTGACGCGCATCGCCAGCCCCCTGCTGACCATCATCGCCGACAACGCCCCGCCGGCTCGCGACGCCTGGGGGGCGGCCGCCTGCGCCCAGCCGCTGGCGCTGGAGATCGCCTGCGGCAAGGACCGTCTGGTGACCGGCTCAGGGTGGACGTCGGCCTCAACCGACCGCCAGGCGCTGCGCCTGACGCCGGCCCATTCGACCCTGACCCTGGGCGAACGGTCGCTGAACGAACCGCTGGGCGGCTGGAAGGGCGACCTATTGGGCCCGCGCTTGGTCGGACCGCCGATCCATGTGACCACCGACCTGCGCGACGGCGACGGCGCCGTCTGGCTGGCGATGGAACACGACGGCTGGAATGAGTTGTTCGGCCTGAACCATCAACGCCGGCTGTATCTGGACCAACGGCTGGACGAGCTGCGGGCCGAAGAAAAGCTGTTCCCCACGCCCGGCCGCAAGGAGATGGTGCGCCAGATCGCGGCCCCCTACGCCATCCGCTTCCATCTCGAGCCAGGGGTTCAGGCCTCTCTGGCGCGCGACCGGCGGTCGATCCTGCTGCGCGGCGCGTCGGGCCGGGGCTGGTGGTTCAGGACCGACGGACCGGACGTGGCCATCGAGCCCAGCGTCCATATCGACGCCGGCCTGACCCGCCGCTCCCTTCAGATCGTGGTGCGCGGCTCGGCCCGCACCGACAGCGAGACAAAGATTCGCTGGAAGCTAAGCCCGGCCGGCGCGAGCGGCGAACCGACCTGATGCAAGAGCCTGATTCACGGCGTCGATAAAATCGCGCTGCGATTTGATCTCTGCCGATCAGGCTCTGAAACCGTCCGTGGGGTGACGGCGAAGCGGTTTGGGTCTAGACGGCGCGCCATCCTCCCCTGCCATCACGGACGCCGCCCATGCCCGCCGCTCCCGACTTTCCGCCCGCCCCAGACCGGGTCAAGCCGCAACGCGCCCTGATCTCGCTGTCCGACAAGGCCGGGCTGGAGGACGCGGCCCGCGCCCTGCACGATCAGGGCGTCGAACTGGTCTCAACCGGCGGGACGCGGGCGGCGATCGAGAAGCTGGGCCTGCCGGTCAAGGACGTGGCTGACCTGACCAGCTTCCCCGAGATGATGGACGGCCGGGTCAAGACCCTGCACCCCATCGTTCACGGCGGCCTCTTGGGCGTGCGTGACGCGGCCGACCATGCCCAGGCCATGACCGATCACGGCATCGGCGCCATCGATATCGTCTGGATCGACCTTTATCCGTTCGAGAGCACCGTCGCGGCCGGCGGCGCGTTCGAGGCGGCGGTCGAGAACATCGACATCGGCGGCCCGGCCATGATCCGCTCGGGCTCCAAGAACCACGGCTATGTCGCCGTCGCCGTCGACGGCGAGAGCATCGGCCTGATCCTTGAGGCGCTGAAGGCCGAAGGCTCCACAGATCTGGCCCTGCGCAAGCGCTTGGCCGCCCGCGCCTTCGCCCGCACCGCCGCCTATGACGCCGCCGTCTCCGGCTGGTTCGCCCAGCAGGTCGAGGACGCCGCCCCGGCCCGCAAGTCCATCGCGGGCGCCCTGGCCCAGACCCTGCGCTACGGCGAGAACCCGCACCAGACGGGCGCCTTCTACCGCACCGGCGAGCGTCGCCCCGGCGTGGCCTATGCCGAACAGGTTCAGGGCAAGGAGCTGGGTTACAACAACATCGCGGACGCCGACGCCGCCTATGAACTGGTCGCGGAGTTCGAACAGCCGGCCGTGGTCATCGTCAAACACGCCAATCCGTGCGGCGTGGCGATCGGCAAGGACTTGTCAGAGGCCTACGCTCGCGCGCTGGAATGCGACGCCGTCTCGGCCTTCGGCGGCGTGATCGCGGTCAACCGCCCGCTTACGGCTGAGGACGCCCGCGCCATCACCGGCATCTTCACTGAGGTCGTCATCGCCCCCGGCGCCGACGACGAAGCCAAGGCCGTCTTCGCGGCCAAGAAGAATCTGCGTCTGCTGATCACCGACGGCCTGCCGGATCCGCAAGGGCCGGGCGAGGTCTTCCGCTCGGTCGCCGGCGGCTTCCTGGTCCAGAGCCGCGACCGGTCGCTGATCAAGCCGTCGGACCTGAAGATCGTGACGAAGCGCCAGCCGACGCCGACTGAGATCCAGGACATGCTGTTCGCCTTCACCGTGGCCAAACACGTCAAGTCCAACGCCATCGTCTACGCCAAGGACGGCCAGACCGCCGGCATCGGCGCCGGCCAGATGAACCGCCGCGACAGCGCCCGCATCGCCGCCATCCGCGCCAAGGAGGCTGGAGAGGCCAAGGGTCTGACCCAGTCGCTCGCCGAGGGTTCGGCCTGCGCCTCCGAAGCCTTCTTCCCCTTCGCCGATGGTCTCTTGGAAGCCGTCGCGGCCGGGGCCACGGCGGTGATCCAGCCGGGCGGCTCCATGCGCGACGCCGAAGTCATCGCCGCCGCCGACGAAAAGGGCATCGCCATGGCCTTCACCGGGGTGCGGGTCTTCAGGCATTGATGAAGGGAAGAAGGGCGCTAACGCGCGCGACGCGGTCGCTCGCTGCTTGAGCCCCCTTCTTCCCGTTTTGTAGCGCGCCTTATCGTGACTGGACGACTGCCGTCAGCCGTGATGCTCTGACGCCTTTCCCGCGTTGGAGCGTCCTATGACCGTGCTGATCCGCCCCGAAGGCCAGACTGCCGACGACCTGAAACTGAGCCGTCGAACTTTGGGTGCCTTGGGGGGCTTGCTGTTTTCCGGCTATGCGGTCGCGGCCCTGGCCAAGGAAGCCAAGCCCATCACGACCGACGCCGAGGGCCTCTCCACCGAGACCGTGACCTATGCCGCGCCGGATGGGTTCCAGCTTCCGGCCTATGTCGCCCGGCCGGCGGGCGGCGGCCCGTTCCCGGTCGTGGTGGTTGTGTCCGAAATCTTCGGCGTCCACGAATATATCCGCGACATCTGCCGCCGTCTGGCCAAGCAGGGATACGCCGCCATTGCGCCGGCCTTCTTCGTCCGGGTCGAGGATCCCGCGCCGCTGTCCGACATGCAGCGGATCATGCAGATCGTCGGGGCGGCGAGCTACGAACAGGTGATGGGTGACCTGTCGGCGACGCTGGAATGGGCCAGTCAGCAGTCGTGGTCCAAGGACGGCAAGGTCGGCATCACCGGCTACTGCTGGGGCGGCAAGGTGGTGTGGCAGGCGGCGGCGCGGTTCGCCGCCATCGGCGCGGGCGTGGCCTGGTACGGCCGCCTGGCCCCCGCCGCAGACGCCACGCCGGTTCAGACCTCATCGGGCCAACCCTGGCCGGTCGACATCGCCGACGATCTGAAGGCGCCCGTGCTCGGCCTGTATGGCGGGAAGGATCAGGGCATTCCATTGGCCAGCGTCGAACGGATGCGCGAAGCCTTGGCCCGCGCCGGCCAGACCGGCAGCCAGATCGTCGTCTATCCCGACGCCCAGCACGGCTTCCACGCCGACTACCGCGCCAGCTACGCGGAGGCTGACGCGAAGGACGGCTGGTCCAAGCTGCTGGCGACGTTCGATAAAGCGTTAAAGAATTAGGCCGTTACTGATGCCAAGGTTGCGGGAAGCAGCCTTGAGTGTGGGAGGGTTAGGGCGTGAACGGATTGCGACTTCGCGGGGCGATCGTCCTGGGTATCGGCCTGCTGTTTCTGCCTCTCGCAGCGTGCGGAGGCGGTGGTGGAGGCGGTGGCGGCGGCGGCACGATCACGCCCCCTGTTCCTCCGCCCCCACCGCCCCCGCCTCCTCCCCCCCCACCACCGCCTCCGCCGCCTCCGCCTCCCTCGGTCACGTCGAGCGAGTATCTGCGGAACTACGGCCTGGCCAATATGAAGGTCCAATCCGCCTGGCAGGCCGGGGCGACTGGAGCGGGCGTCACCGTCGCCGTCGTTGACTCCGGCATCGCCAATACCTTGCCCGAGTTGGAGGGGCGTATCTCCAGCGCCTCGACCGACGTCGTCGTGGGGCGCAATACGCCCTATGTGGCGTCAAGCAGCCACGGCACGCGCGTGTCGGGCGTGATCGCCTCGAACTTCAACGGGTTCGGTACGATCGGGGTGGCGTACAATTCGACCATCCTGTCGATCCGCACCGATATCTCTGACTGCACGGACAAGAATACCGAGGTCTGTTTCAGCAGTTCGGATCTGGTGCGGGCGCTGGACTACGCCGTCTCCAATGGCGTCAAGATCATCAACATGTCGCTGGGCGGCGATGGGCGGCTGGGCTCGGCGTTCGAGGCGGCGCTGTTGCGCGCCGTCAACTCGGGCGCCGTGATCGTGGCTTCGTCAGGCAACGACGGAAACGCCAATCCGGGCTGGCCCGCGCGTTACGCCATCGACCCCCGGTTCGCCGGCAGCGTCATCGCGGTCGGATCGCACGGCGCGACCGATGCGATGTCCAGCTTCTCGAACCGGGCAGGGGATACGGCGGCCGGGTATATTTCAGCGCCGGGCGAGGATGTGATCACTGGGTGCGAGGGCACGTCATGTTGGCGCGTCAACGGCACATCCTTCTCGGCGCCGCATGTCTCCGGCGCGCTCGCTTTGCTAATGCAGGCCTTCCCCAATCTGACGGCCCGTGCGGCTCTGGATGTCTTGCTGACGACCGCCCGCGACGCCGGCGATCCGGGCACTGACATCGTCTATGGGCGCGGCCTGCTGGACATGGCCCGCGCTTTCCGGCCGGCCGGCACGACCTCGACGCCGCTGGCTGATGGAAGCTCCATCGTCAGCATGAGTGAACCGGGCAGTTTCGTCGGCGCGGCGTTCGGGGACGCTTTCGGTCGGCAGACGGCGCTGAATACGGTGCTCTACGACGCTTACGATCGCATGTTCGCCGTCCAACTGGGGGGCGCCTATCCGACTGCGCCAAGCCGGTCCTATCAGGCGGCGCCGTTCGAGCAGAACACCACGGCGACAACGACCCTGGCCCTGCCGGGCGGCGGTCGATTGAACCTGATTGCGGCGCAACCCAGCGTGCGACCTGACCCGATTGCGCCTCGTCACGATCTGTATGATGCGCCTTGGATGGGGGACGAGCCGCGTCAGGAGGCGATGCTTGACGTCGCCACGGGCCGGATGAACTTCTCGGTCTGGCAAGGCAAGGGCGGGGCGACATCGCCGTTCAACGGCGCGGCGGGCGACGGTTTCGCCGCCCTGGCCCAGGCCGACCACGCCGTGCGCGGCGCCATGCGGTTCGGCGCGGTGACGGTTTCTGGCGAAAGCGGGGGCGGCGATCGCCGGATGCCGCTGCGTCGTGTCGAGCAGGATGCCTCGACCTATAGTCGCGCGGCGATTGGATGGCGCGGAGCGGACGGCGGTCTGTCGTTCAGCGTGGGCGCCTTGGATGAGCGTCTCGGGCCCTTGGGCGCCTTCCTGCCGGGCGGGTCCGACTTCGCCCTGCCGTCACGGACCAGCTTCTATGCGCTTGGCGGCGACTGGACCCTGCGGCCGGGCCTGCGCCTGATCGGCGAGGCGGGGATGGGGTCGACCCGGATCGAGGGCCGGTTCCTGTCGATGGATCAGGCGGCGATCAGTTCGAACTGGCGGCTGGGCTTGTTGACGGGCTGTTCGATGATCTGCGACCGGATCAGCTTCACCCTGGCTCAACCGCTCAGGATCGAGCGCGGAACCTTCTCGGCCATGCTGGCGGATGTTCCGGTTGAATATTTCGATCCGCTGACCTATTCGCGCCGCAGCTTCTCGGCGACGCCCAGCGGCCGCCAGATCGACTTCATCCTCGGTGGCGAACGTCGGCTGTGGGATGGGTCCAGCATGACGCTGCAAGCGGTCGCCAGCCGCGAGCCGCGCCATGTCGCAGACGCGCCGCCGGAGTTCGCCTTGATCGGAGCCTGGCGGCGTCAGTTCTGACCGACGCCGCCTGAAGACTGCGGATCAGGCCTTGCCGTCGAAGGCCTGACCGTCGGCGGCGGGGGCGGCGCCATAGGGGTTCGGAGCCTGGGCGCCGGATCCCTTGGCGGCGACGACCACCATGGCGGGGCGGACGGTGCGGCCGAACAGTTCGAAACCGGACTGCATGGTCTGGATCACCGACCCGCCGGGCACGGTCTCGGACGGCTGTTCCATCATCGCCTGATGCAGATGCGGGTTGAAGGCCTCGCCCGCCTCCGGCGCGACGCGCTTCAGGCCGTTGGCGTCGAAGGCTTGCAGCAAGGCCTTTTGCGTCAGTTCCAGCCCGGTCACCAGACCGGCCGTTGCGCCCTCGGCGTCCTTGGGCGCAGCCATCAGGGCGCGTTCAAGATTGTCGGCGACGCCCAGCAGGTCCTTGGCGAAGCGCTGGATCGCGAAGGCGCGCGCGTCGTTCTGCTGCGTCTCCGAACGGCGCTTCAGATTCTCCATCTCGGCGGCGACGCGTAGGGCGCGGTCCTTCCACTCGTCACGCTCCGCGATCACGGCGTCCAGCGGCGCCAGATCGTCGGACGGATGGGCGTCCAGCCCGTGTTCGGCATTGGTTTCGGCCATGTCGGCGTCCACGGCGTTCAGTTCGTCGTTAAGGGGCTTGTCGCTCACTTGTCGTTCCCGTCCAGCATCCGGCCCAGCACCCGGGCGGTATAGTCCACCAACGGAATGACACGGGCGTAGTTCAGTCTTGCGGGGCCTATGACGCCGATGGCGCCCAGAACCCGCTGTCGGCCGCTCATATAGGGCGCCGCGATCACGGCGGAACCCGAAAGTGAAAACAACCGTGTCTCGGCGCCGATGAAAATGCGTACGCCTTGGGCCGCATCGACGCCGTCCAGCAGGCCGATCAGCTGTTCCTTCTGCTCCAGATCATCGAACAAGACGCGGACCCGCTCCAGATCGGCCAGGCCTTCCCGGTCTTGAAGCAGGTTGGCGCGACCGCGGACGATCAGGGCGCGCTCCCGGTCGGCGCCGCCGGACCAGGCGGCGAATCCGTCCTCGACCAGGCGGGCGGCGGTCTGGTCCAGTTCGCGTCGCGCGATTTCCAGCTCTTGCGTCATCTCGCGCCGGGCGTCGGCGAACGGTCGGCCGCGCAGGCGGGCGTTCAGGAAGTTGGAGGCCTCGACCAGGGTCGACGGCGTGACGCCGGCCGACAGGGTCATGATGCGGTTCTCGACCGTGCCGTCATCAGCGACGATGACCGCCAGGGCCTGATCGCCGCCCAGGGCCACGAACTCGACATGTTTGACGCCGGAATCGCGCACCGGGCTGGAGACAACGCCTGCGCCGCCGGCCAGGCCCGACAGCAGGTTCGAGGCTTCATCCAGCGCCGCCTCGAAGTTCCGACCGCGCCCCGCCAGCCGCCCGTCGATCTCACGCCGTTCTTCCTTGGTCAGGTCGCCGACTTCCAGCAGGCCGTCCACGAACAGGCGCAGGCCCGCGTGGGTCGGGATCCGCCCGGCCGAGGTGTGTGGCGCGGCCAAGAGGCCCGCAAGGGTCAGATCCTGCATGGTGTTGCGGATCGAGGCGGGCGACAGGGCGACGCCGCCCAGCGACAGGGTCCGCGACCCGACCGGCTCGCCGGTCTCCAAATAGGATTCCACGATGCGACGGAAGATGTCGCGTGCCCGCGCATCCAGCCCCGCCAGACCCGCGAGGGCCAGATTCGGGGATGGGCCGGCGTCGAACGGCGGGTTTTTCGGGGCATACAGGCTCACGGTTTCAGGATAAGCACCGCCGCCACAGCTTCCAAGGTCAGACTTCCAAGGATCCCGCCCATGCGCCATTCGCAACGCACCGACGATCAACTGCGTCCCGTGACCATCGAGACCGGCGTCAACCGCTATGCCGAGGGCTCGTGCCTGATCAGTTTCGGCAACACCAAGGTGCTGGTGACCGCCTCGATCGAGGACAAGGTGCCGGGCTGGATGCGCAACTCGGGTCAGGGATGGGTAACCGCCGAATATGGCATGCTGCCCCGCGCCACCCACACGCGCGGGCGTCGTGAAGCCGCCGCCGGCAAACAGTCGGGCCGCACGCAAGAGATCCAGCGATTGATCGGCCGCTCCCTGCGCGCCGTGGTGGACCTGAAGGCGCTCGGCGAACGTCAGGTGCTGATCGACTGCGACGTCATCCAGGCCGACGGCGGCACGCGCACGGCGTCGATCACCGGCGCCTGGGTCGCCATGAGCCTGGCGCTGAACTATCTGCGCGACGAGGGTGTGTTGAAGGCCGACCCGATCACGGACCAGGTGGCGGCCGTGTCGTGCGGCGTCTGCGACGGCGTGCCGGTGCTGGACCTGGATTACGAAGAAGACTCCGAGGCCGAGGCGGATTCAAACTTCGTCCTGACCGGCTCGGGCCAGATCGTCGAAGTCCAGGCCACCGGCGAGAAGCGCGGCTTCTCGCGCGCCGAGTTCGACCGGCTCTTCTCGCTGGCCGAGACCGGCTGCACCGAACTGTTCGCCCTGCAGAAGGCGGCCTTGGCGGCGGTGAAGCGATAAGGGGGTTTCACCTCGGGGCTCGGACGGGCATCCTCGTTCGGTCAGTCCTGACCGGAGACAAGTCGATGCGTCGATCCCCCTGGCTTTCAATGGCCGCCTGCGTTCTGTTGATGGCTGGATGTCAGCGCGCTGATCCAGCCGATCAGCCTGCGTCCGGAGACATGGCGGCACGCAGCGACGTCATCGACGCGGTTCCATTGACGCCGGACGCTCCGCCGCCTGCCGCGCCCGCCAAGCCGGCGGTTGCGGAGAAGGAAGAGACCCTGCCGGCCGACGACCCTGAGGCCAAGATCCCCGAGGGTCCCGACATGCCCGCTCAGCCGGTGCCGATCAGCGAGGTCCCCTGCCGCGACGCCATCGGCGCCGCCGCCTCGGCCCGATTGGTCGAGCGCTGCATCCAGGTCAGCCCGGCGACCCGCCCGCCCTGCAACGCCGCCAACCCCTGCGACCTTATCCAAGGCGAGATCGACCGGTCCTGCAAGCTGTGGGAACGCGACGGCGACCCGCCGGCGGCGTGCAAGCCCTAGGCTGAGCGCACCGCGCCCGCCACATCGGCCACTACGCGTTTCACCAGCGCCTCGTCGTCGCCCTCGGCCATGACGCGGATCAGCTTTTCCGTGCCCGAGGGGCGCACCAGCAGCCGTCCCTGACCGCTCAGGGCCGCTTCGGCCTCGACGATGGCGGCCTTGACCGCGTCGGTCTCCAGCGGCTTGTCGGCGGTGAAGCGGACGTTCTCCAGCTTTTGCGGCACGGGCTCGAACTGACGGGCCAGTTCGCTCATCGGCTTGCCGGATTCGACCAGGACGGCCAGCACCTGCAGCGCCGCCATCAGGCCGTCGCCGGTGGTGGCATGGTCGTGCAGAATGATGTGGCCCGACTGCTCGCCGCCGATGTTGAAGCCGCCTTCGCGCATCCTTTCCATGACATAGCGGTCGCCGACCTTGGTCCGCTCCAGCGTCAGGCCTTCGGACTTCAGTTTACGCTCTAACCCCAGGTTGGACATGACGGTGGCCACCACGCCCCCGCCGGTCAGGAGGCCGCGCCTGGCCCAGTCCAGCCCGACCAGGGCCATGATCTGATCGCCGTCCACGACCCGACCCGTCTCGTCGCAGATGATCAGTCGGTCGGCGTCGCCGTCCAGGGCGATGCCGATGTCGGCGCGGTAGCGTTTGACCGCATCGGCCAGGGTCGCCGGATGGGTCGAGCCGCACTCGGCGTTGATGTTGGTGCCGTTGGGGGTCACGCCGACGGGGAAGACTTCGGCGCCCAGTTCGAACAGGGTGGTGGGCGCGACCTTGTATCCGGCGCCGTTGGCGCAATCGACGGCGATGCGCAGCCCTTGTAGCGTCAGCCGTTTGGGGAAGGCCTGTTTGGCGATCTCGATATAACGCGCCTGTGCGTCGTCGATGCGTTTGACCCGGCCCAGCTTGTTCGACGGCGCCAGACCCTGGTCCAGGCCCTGGTCCATCATGGCCTCGATCTTCAGTTCGATCTCGTCCGACAGCTTGTAGCCGTCCGGCCCGAACAGCTTGATCCCGTTGTCGGCATAGTCGTTGTGCGAGGCCGAGATCATCACGCCCAGATCGGCCCGCATCGAGCGGGTCAGCATGGCCACGCCCGGTGTCGGCACGGGCCCGAAGGTGCGCACGTCCATTCCGACCGAAGCAAACCCGGCGACCAGGGCCGGCTCGATCGTATAGCCCGACAGGCGGGTGTCCTTGCCGATCACCACCAGATGGCGGCGGTCGTCGTCGGTGCGGAACAGTTTCCCGGCCGCCAGACCCACACGCAGCGCGACCTCGGCCGTCATCGGATGGGTATTGGCGCAGCCGCGAATGCCGTCGGTGCCGAAGTATTTTCTGTCGCCCAAGGCCTGGTCCTTTGTTTCGGGTAACGTTCCGAAACCCCTTTTTTGATGCGGCCCGCCTTAAGATTGCATAGACGGCCGATGGGGCTTGATGTGTGGCTTAGCCCCGGATCGCCGCCAGTGCAAAGCGGCGCCCTTTTCCTGACTTCTCGGAGCCTTCGCTCATGTGCGGCATCATCGGCGTCACCGGCAATGGTCCTGTCGTTCCCCGGCTGATCGACAGCCTGAAACGGCTGGAGTATCGCGGCTATGATTCCGCCGGCGTCGCCGCCGTCGTGGACGGCTCGGTCGAGCGCCGCCGCGCCAAGGGCAAGATCCGCAATCTGGAGGCCGTCCTGGCCGAGGATCCGATGACGGCGACGGTCGGCATCGGCCATACGCGATGGGCGACCCACGGCGCGCCGACGACCGAGAACGCCCACCCGCACAAGGCCGGTCGTGTCACCCTGGTCCATAACGGCATCATCGAGAACTTCGCCGAGTTGAAGGCCGAACTGGCGGCCGAAGGCCATGTCTTCGAAAGCCAGACCGATACCGAGGTCATCGCCCACCTGCTGGACGCCGAACTGAACGCCGGGAGCGCGCCGCTTGACGCGTTCAAGATCACCCTCGACAGGCTGACCGGCGCCTATGCGCTGGCGGTGCTGATCGACGGGACGGACGACCTGATCCTGGGCGCCCGGCGCGGCAGCCCGTTGGTGGTCGGCTGGGGCGAGGACGAGATGTATCTGGGCTCGGACGCGCTGGCCGTCGGTCCGTTCACGCAGAAGATTTCCTATCTGGAAGAGGGCGATTATGTCGCCGTGACCAAGGCCGGCGCTCAGATGTTCGATGTGGCGGGCAAGCCGGTCGAACGCGCCATCGTTCAGGTCTCGGCCTCATCGGCCATGGTTGAGAAGGGCGAATATCGCCACTTCATGGAAAAGGAGATCCATGAACAGCCCGACAGCGTCCAGCACACCCTGTCGGAATATCTCGACCTGGTGACGGGCAAGGCCAAGATCAATCCCGTCGATTTCGCCGCCATCGACCGCATCCAGATCGTCGCCTGCGGCACCGCCTTCTACGCTGGCCAGATCGGCCGCTACGCGTTCGAGAAGCTGGCTGGCCTGCCCTGCGACGTCGAGATCGCATCCGAGTTCCGCTATCGCTCGCCCGCCGTGTCGAAATCGACCCTGGCCGTCGCCGTCAGCCAGTCGGGTGAGACGGCCGACACCCTAGCCAGCCTGACCTGGTGCAAGGCGCAAGGGTTGCAGACCGCCGCCGTCGTCAATGTTCACTCGTCCTCCATGGCGCGTGAGGCCGCCGTGCTGTGGCCCACCCATGCCGGGCCCGAGATCGGCGTCGCCTCGACCAAGGCCTTCACCGCCCAGGTCGCGGCCCTGCTGGCACTGGCCGTGGCGGCGGGCGTGGCGCGCGGCCGGATCGATGCGGCTCACGAGGCCGAGCTGGTCAAGGCTCTGTTCGAAAGCCCGCGCCTGATTGCCGAGGCCCTGACGATGGGCGACAGCATCCGCGCCGTGACCCACGACCTGTCAAAGGCCGACGATGTCCTGTTCCTGGGGCGCGGGGCCATGTTCCCGCTGGCGATGGAAGGCGCGCTGAAGCTGAAGGAGATCAGCTATATCCACGCCGAGGGCTATGCCGCCGGAGAGTTGAAACACGGCCCCATCGCCCTGATCGACGAAGAGACCCCGACCATCGCCCTGGCTCCGCTTGACGATGTGTTCGAAAAGACCGCGTCCAACCTGCAGGAGGTCGCCGCACGGGGCGGCCCGGTCGTCATGATCGCGCCGGAAAAGGCGCCCGATCCGCACGGCGCCGGTATTCGCCGCATCCACGCCCCCGACTGTCACCCGCTGATCGCGCCCCTGGTCTATGCCGTGCCGGTGCAACTGCTGGCCTATTACACCGCCGCTCAGAAGGGCACCGACGTCGATCAGCCCCGCAACCTGGCCAAATCCGTCACGGTCGAATAGGTCGCGTCTGTCATCCGCCGCAGGGCGTCTGCATCGGTGATCTGGATCGCGCCGCGCCGCAGCCGCACGGCGCCGGCGGCGCACAGTTCGGTGCAGGCGGTCGATATGCTGGCGCGTCGCACAGCCATCAGCTGCGACAGCTCGGTTTGACGAAGGGCCAGGACGGCGCCTCCCTTTCGGTCGTGAACGTCGAGCAATAGGGCGGCCAGGCGCTGACTGACTTTTAATGTGGCGTGGCGCGAAAGCTCAGCCTGAAGGGCGATGTTGCGACGGCGAAGATCAATCAGCGCCATCTCGACCAGACTGTCGCGATCGATCTTTTGCGCCAGCTTGCGAGCGGAGACGGTCAGGTATCGTCCGGCCGTCAACCAAACGGCCGACTCTGGCCCACCCCCGCCCAATACAGCGTCGAAGTTGATCACGTCGTCGCTGGACGCCAGCCCATGCGACAGAGCGCCGTCGAGCCTGATCCGCGCCAGGACGCCGGACAAGATCAGCGTGACGACCGCTTCGCCATTTTGTGTGGTTGAGGTTCTCGCACCGGCCTCGGCGAAGAAGGCGTCCCCTTCGTCCAGGCCCTGCACCGCAAGGGCGGACAATAGAGCGTGGGCGAGGTTTGACTGGGACATGCTCCGTCTAGACGGCCGATCGCCGTTCGGTGCGATAACATGCGTTAAGCGCTCAGACAGGCTCGCATTGCAGGCGCAGATAGGTGGGGTCGAACTCGGCGATCTCCGCCAGACGACGCCAGTCGAGGATATCGATCCGCCCGCCTGACCAGGCAACGACGCCCTCGCTGCGAAGCTCGGAAATCAGGCGGCTGACATGGACGGTCGATAGACCCAGCGCGTCACCCAGCGTCGTTTGCGTCAGCGGGAGTTCAAAGGTCAGATCGCCCGTCTGGCCGACGGCCTGAAGGCGCAGGTAAAGCTCGCATACCAGATGCGCCAGATGGCCCAGGCCGCTACGCCGTCCCATGGCCACCAGCCATTGTCGATGAATGGCGGCGTCAATGATGGTGTCCAGCCAAAGCAGTCGGCCCAGGTGTGGATGTCGTTCGGTGATGTCGATCAAGCCGCTGTGCGGCGCTTCTGCGATCACGCAATCGGTCAAGGCGACGACGCCGTGATCCATCTGCTTCATCAACAGGCTGTGCAGATCGATAAAGTCGCCCGACACATTGATTTCCGTGATCTGACGCGACCCGTCCTCCAGCGTGGAATACCGCGCGGAAAAGCCGGAAATCAGCAGCGTGCTGTGCAGCGGGCGGGTGTGCTCGCGCACGATATCGGATCCGGCGGAGACGGTTTTAGGCGCATCGAGTACAGCGCTCAACGCATCGATTTCTTCGGGATTGAGCCTGTCCCGAAGCGACAACTTATCGACCAGCGTGGTTATCTTTGAGACGCTGCCAGCCTTGGTCATCACGCGTCCCCCGTCAATGTCCAGCCCTCGGGCGCCTGATCGGACGCGGACGCCGTGACGCTGACGACCGTTTGCCCCTCGTCATCCGTGACGATGACGCTGAAGGCGCGGGTCGTCCAGAACGATGCGCCCCGATAGCGCAGGATTTCGCCCAGTACGGCGACCGCTTCCTCACGGGCCGCGTCAACGCTCCTCAGTTCCTCGCCCTGATCGTCGCGGATGCAATCTCCGTTCTGGGTATGGAAAAAGTAACGCGGCAATCTTCCCTCCTGGCCTCAGCCGAGAGGGAAGCGGTCACGAACGCGATTGGTTCAGTCCGCTGTGATCTTTCAGATTTCCTGATTGAAGGCGCCGATTTCGGGATAGGCGGCGAGGCGCGGCTTAATCTCCTTGCGGAACAGGTCGCGCATGTCGTCTTCGGAACGCATGCTCTCGACCACCACGACCAGTTCCGGCTTGTTGGACGAGGCGCGGACCAGGACCCATGAGCCGTCGTCCAGGTGCACGCGAACGCCGTTGACGGTGATAGCCTCGACGATCTTGCGGCCCAGGATTTCGCCGCCTGCTGCGGCCAGATCGGAATACTCCTTCACGATCCGCTCCAGCACGCCGTATTTCAGCTCGTCGTCGCAATGGGGCGACATGGTCAGGCTGGTCCAGGCGTCCGGCAGGGCAGTCTTCAGTTCACTGAGTTTCTTGTCCGGATTGCGATCCAGCATGGCCAACACTGCGCCGGCCGCGACCAGGCCGTCGTCGTAACCGTGGCCCAGATCGCCGGCCATGAAGAAGTGGCCCGACTTCTCGAACCCGGCCAAGGCGCCCAGTTCGGCGGTCTTGCGCTTGATGTATGAGTGGCCGGTCTTCCAGTACACGACCTCAGCGCCGTTCGCCTTCAGGATATCGTCGGTCTTGTAGAGGCCGGTCGATTTCACATCGACGACGAAGGTGCTGTCCGGATAGACCTTGGACAGGTCACGGGCCAGCATCAGGCCGATCTTGTCGGCGAAGATTTCCTCGCCGGTGTCGTCCACCACGCCGCAGCGGTCTCCGTCGCCGTCGAAGCCAAGGGCCAGATCGGCGCCCGTCTCACGCACCCGCTGGGCCATCTGCACCAGCATTGCGTGATCTTCCGGGTTTGGATTGTATTTCGGGAAGGTGTAGTCGAGGTCGGTGTCCATTTCGATCACCTCGACGCCCATCCGGCGCAGGGCGTCGGGGGCGAAGGCGCCGGCCGTGCCGTTGCCGCAGGCGCAGACGACCTTCAGCGGTCGCTTAATCTGCACCTTGGAGGCCACGTCGGCGACATAGGTTTCGCGGAAGTCTTCGACGCGCACTAGCTTGCCGCCGGGGCGGGCCACGCCCTCGCCGTTGAGAACGATTTCTTTCAGGCGGCCCATCTCGTCGGGGCCGAAGGTCAGGGGCTTGTTCGCCCCCATTTTCACCCCGGTCCAGCCGTTCTCATTGTGGCTCGCCGTGACCATGGCGACGCACGGCGCATCCAGTTCGAACTGACCGAAATAGGCCATCGGCGACAAGGCCAGGCCCACGTCCAGAACCTCCATCCCGCCTTCCAGCAGCCCCAGGATCAGGGCCTGTTTGACGCTGAGGCTGTAGCCACGAAAGTCATGGCCGGTGACGATCTTGGGCGCGACGCCGATTTCGTGGACGTAGGTGGCCAGGCCAAGGCCAAGAGCCTGAATGCCGAGAAGGTTGATCTCTTTTTCCAGGATCCAGCGCGCATCATATTCGCGAAAACCGGTCGGCTTGACCAAGGGCTGAGTTTCGTAAGCAGCCGTGTTCGGCTTCAGGTCCTGACGGGGTTTCATCATGGCTTGTCCTTGGGGCGGCTCGACGGGCCGATCGATCAGGCGGCGGCGCGTTTGCGGATGCGGGCGATGCGTCGCAGGCGACGCCAGAAGCGTCCACGCTCGGGTTCCGGATAGGGTTGCAGGTTCTCGACGAACTGCTCGGCCGAAGCGCGCCAGCTGAATTTTTCCGCATAGGCGCGCACAGCCTTGCGATCGAGATCAAGGCATTGCAGGCAGGCGGTCTTGAGGTCCTTGTCGATTGCGCCGGCGTTCGATCCTGGAATGATGTCGATCGGGCCGTGGGCCGGATAGGCCGCGACCGGCGTGCCGGCGGCCATGGCTTCCAGAATCACCAGACCGAAGGTGTCTGTCCAGCTGGGGAAAACGAAGACGTCGGCGTCGCGGAAACAGCGGGCCAGGTCGTCGCCGAACTTGGCGCCGAGGAACTTGGCCTCCGGATATTTTTCCTCGAGCTCGGCGCGGGCCGGGCCATCGCCCACGACAATCTTGGTGCCGGGCAGGTCCAGTTGAAGGAAGGCCTCAATGTTCTTCTCGACCGCCACACGGCCGACGTTGAGGAAGAAGGGCCGCGGCCAGTCCTTGCCGCCAAGCTCGTCGTAGATGCGCTCCAGATCGGGGTTGAACACCTCCGTGTCCACGCCCCGCGACCAAGGGGAGACGTTCTTGAATCCATGCTCGACCAGTTCGTCGCGCAGGGTCGGCGTCGCCACCATCAGCCGTCCCGACGGCTTGTGGAACCACTTCATATAGGCATAGCCGACCTGAACCGGGATCGGGAAACGAGCCGAGACGTATTCGGGGAATTTGGTGTGATAGCTGGTCGTAAACGGCAGCTTCCATTCCACGCAGATGCGGCGGGTGGCGATACCGATGGGGCCTTCGGTGGCGATATGGACGGCCTCGGGTTCGAAGGCGCGCAGCATCTCGCGGATCTCTTCTTCCGCTCCCAGCGCCAGCCGGATTTCCGGATAGGTGGGGCAGGGGATGGTCTTGAACAGACTGGGTTCGATGACCTCGACCTCATGGCCCATGCCGCGGCATTCCGCGACCGTGCGCGTCAGGGTGCGGACGACGCCGTTGACCTGAGGTTCCCAGGCGTCGGTGGCCAGAACGATGCGCATTGAGGCGGGCGGACCCTGAGCCGTTGAGTAAGGGCGGAACTTCTAGACGGTTCGCATGACGAAGGCGAGACGGATGTCGAGAGCTCTGATTACAGATCCAGCGAAGAGGCAAGATCAGGGCGCAGGGCGCCTAGCGTGGCCCTGACCTGACTGTAGGCGGCCATGATGTGGTAGAGAGAACTGGCAGGCGCTGGCTCGTCGATGAAATCGCCGCTCTCCAGCATTTTGTCGCGCCACAGACCGACGGGCGTCAGGTAACGCCAGAGGGCGCGCTGCGCTTTGGCGGCTTGCATCAGGCACAGATCGCGTCGACCGTCGTCTGAAGACGACGCCAGGATCAGGGCGGCCTTCAGCCATTCCGTCTGCGGCCACAGGCGCGCCCGCGCGCTTCGGATCGAGCCGTCGATATCCATCGCATCGATCGCCACCCCCCGCGAGGGATCGACACCGTTCAGGCCAGCCTCGAACAGTCGCCAAGCCACCTCGAGTGTCTCAGCGTCGGCGCGGGCTCTGGCGTAACGAGCCAGAAGCCAGGCCCATTCAAACTGATGGCCGGGCTCTATCAGCGAACCGTCGCCGCCGGCTGCCGGAGACCAGTCGGAAGAGAAGAATTCTCGGATCGTGCCGGTGTCGGCATCGATGAACCGTTTGCGCGCCAAGGCGACGATCCGATCCGAAAGCCCTGCCCAGCACGAGTCGCCTCCTGCGTCCTCCCACGCGAGCGCCGCTTCTAGCAGATGCATGTGCGCGTTAGCTTGATAGGGATGGTCGCCAGTTTCCACGACACCACCGTCAGCGTCCATGGAAGCCACCACCTGATCGCGGATTTGGGCCGCCTGATCCTCGACGGATGCCGCGGGCACGGCGATCGAAATGTCGGCCAGGGCGAAGAGAAGGAAGGCCTGATCATAGATGGTCGTCGTGTCGTCTTCGGGCGTGCCGGAGACAGACAGCCGGGTCCGCAGCCGCCCGTCAGCCTTCATGAGGCGCTGCTCAGTCCAGGCCAAGCCTGATGTGACCACACTGCTCCAAGGCCCTGGCCAGCCGAGACGACCTGCTGCAGAATAGACTTGGAGTTGGCGCGCCTGCACGACGGCGCGTCGTGAGGCCGGAAGTCGCCGCCCGTCCTGGGCCAGCAACTCCTCGAAGCCGCCCTCGGCGTTCTGGCCCAAGGTGCACCAGGTCGGCAGCGCCGTTTGCCGCACCCACGCCGCGAAGCGCGTCGCGCCCTGCTCAAGCGTTTCCTGGGGCGTCTGCGGGAAGTCGAGATGGCGCGGCGACAGCCCTTCCAATCGACTTACGATCTTTCGCACGTCCTGGCTTCGTGCCAGATCGGTAACCAATACCGCGTCCCGTTCGACCACGATGGCGAGATCGGACACGCCGACGGCGGCGACCAGGACGCCGTCGCAGGCCCGGACCAGGCAGTTCTCGGCGTCCTCGAACACATGCAGGCCGACGTCGCCCTCACCCGACCGGTGAACGGCGTCCCAGGCGCCGAGGTCCGACCAATCGAACGCAACTGGAAGGACGGCGGCGCGCCGAGTCGTTTCCATGACGGCGTAATCGATGGAGATCTTCGGCGCATCGCCGAACCTGCGGCCCAAGAGGATCGCGCCGCCGTCCGAGAGCGAAGAATCGAGCGCATCAGAAACGGCCTCGATCAGGCCTGCGGTGGCCTGGCGTAGCTCGTCTTGAAGCACATCGGCGCGGACGACAAAGTTGCCGCTGTTCCACAGATACCCCTCGGCGATGTAGCGTTCCGCGGTGACGAGGTCGGGCTTTTCGACGAAGGCCTTGACCTCCGCCAACCCCTCGCTGCGGGGGGCAATGTACCCATAGGCCGACGAGGGGCCGCAAGGCACGACGCCAAACGTGACGATGCGGCCGGTATGTGCGGCCTCGCTTGCCGTGAGAACTGCAGCGCGAAACGCGTCGCCGTCTGGGATGTGGTGATCGGACGCGACAAACAAATTCACCGCATCAGGATGCTGTCGTTTGGTCCAGATGGCGGCGGCGGCCATGGCGGCGGCGGACTCTCGCGCTTCGGGCTCCAAAAGGATGGTTGCGTCGCGCCCCAGCTCTTTCAACTGTTCGCAAATCGTCTGTCGATGCGCAGCGCCGCCAATGACGATCAGCCTGCCCTTCGAGCCGGCCAGGTCGATGACGCGCTCGACGGTCTCCTGAAACAGGGACCGATTGCCTGACAATGGAATGAACTGCTTTGGGCGCGACGGTCGCGACGCGGGCCACAAACGCGTGCCGGAACCGCCGCACATGATGACAGGGAAAATAACCGGCATTGGCGACGGCGTCGTACCTTGTTGTTGTGCGTGCAGGCATAGGGTAACTGAGAGCGTCCGTCACCTGCCGCAAAGCTTTAGGTAGATAGACCGCAATCAAAAGTATTCTTTAGCCTCCTTATAGAGGCAGCACCGTCGTCGATTTCACCTCTTCCAGCACCGCATAGGTTCGGGTTTCGCGGACGCCCGGCATCCGCACCAGCACGTCGCCGAGGAAGGCGCGGTAGGCGTCCATGTCGCCGACGCGGGCCTTGATCAGGTAGTCGAAGCCGCCGGCGACCATGTGGCACTCAAGCACCTCCGGCTGACTACGAACGGCGGCGGCGAAGGCTTCGAAGACGTCGCCGGTGGTGCGGTCCAGCAGGACCTCGACAAAGATCAGCAGGTCCCGGCCAACCTGAGCCGGGTCGATCATGGCGGCGTAGCCGGTGATGATCTTCTTTTCGCGCAGCCGTTTGACTCGTTCGAAACAGGCGGCGGGCGACAAATTGCAGCGCCGCGCCAGTTCGGCGTTGGAAATGCGGGCATCGGTCTGAAGCACACGCAGGATGCGGCGATCAACGGCGTCGATATCGATCATCGGAAATCACGGCCTCGCACCGAATGAACTTCGGTCCAGCCATGTATCATACGAAGCACCTTCAATGAACTCCGGCATATACGGCTGAAATCCACAGGATTTGTCGCCGATGACCACGCCCGCCTTCATGCCTTCGAGCCTGGCCGCCTGGGACGGTCTGGATACGCACAAGTTCCGCGACGAGCGTGAGGCCGTCGCCGCCAATCTGGCGCGCATGCCTCTGGATGCGAACGAACGCGCGGATGTCGTCGCGGAGGCCACCGCCCTGGTCGAACACGCCCGGCGCAGCCAGAAGAAGCAGGGGGTGGTCGAAAGCTTCCTTCAGCAATTCAGCCTGGGCACTCGCGAGGGCCTGGCCCTGATGTGTCTGGCCGAGGCCCTGCTGCGCGTGCCGGACGAGGAGACGCGCGATCGGCTGATCGCCGAGAAGATCGGTTCCGCCGACTGGGCTTCGCACCTGGGCCAGTCCGACAGCCTGTTCGTCAACGCCTCGACCTGGGGTCTGATGCTGACCGGCAAGCTGGTCGATGTGGACGACGAGGCGCGCACCGATCTGCCCGGCTTCCTCAAGCGGATCGCCGGCCGACTGGGCGAGCCGGTCATCCGCCAGGCGGTGGCCACCGCCGTCAAGATCATGGGCGAGCAGTTCGTGGTCGGCCGCACCATCCAGGCGGCGCTGAAGCGGTCGAACAAGGAAGGCTGGCTGTGCAGCTTCGACATGCTGGGCGAGGGCGCCCGGACCATGGCCGACGCCGACCGCTATGAGAAGATCTACGCCGACGCCATCGAGGCGGTGGGCAAGACATCCAAGGGTCAGGGACCGGAGCACGGCCACGGCGTTTCGGTGAAACTGTCGGCCCTGTCGCCCCGCTATGAGGCGACGCACGAGGATGACGTCTGGGCGACCCTGTATCCCCGCATCCTGCGCCTGGCCCAGATCGCGGCGAAATACGACATCAACTATACGATGGACGCCGAGGAAGCCGACCGTCTGGCCCTGTCGCTGAAACTGCTGGACCGGCTGGCGCACGAACCCAGCCTGGGCGGCTGGACCGGCCTGGGTCTGGCGGTTCAGGCCTATCAGAAGCGCGGCCTGGAGACGATCGAACGGGTCGCAGACCTGGCGCGTCGCTCGGGCCGCCGGCTGATGGTGCGCCTGGTCAAGGGCGCCTATTGGGACACCGAGATCAAGCGCGCCCAGGTCTTCGGCCGCACCGACTATCCGGTTTATACGACCAAGGCGGCGACCGACCTGAACTACCTCGTCTGCGCCAAGGCCATGATCGAGGCCGCGCCGGCGATTTACAGCCAGTTCGCCAGCCACAACGCCCACACCTTGGCCGCCGTCCGCCGCATGGCGCGTGATCACGGCGTTGTAGTCGAGCACCAGCGCCTGCACGGCATGGGCGAGGCCCTTTACGACGCTGCTCATGAAGCCTGGGCCGATGAGACCGTCATCGTCCGCGCATACGCCCCCGTCGGCGGGCATGAGGAACTTCTGCCCTATCTCGTGCGGCGCCTGCTGGAAAACGGCGCCAATTCCTCCTTCGTCCACGCCCTGCTGGATGAGCGCGTGCCCGCCTCGGCTGTCGCGGCCGATCCCATTTCCCTGGTCGAGCAGTCGCCTGACCGTCACCCCAAGATTCCGGTTCCGAAAGACATGTACGGCGATCGTCAGAACTCCCTCGGCCGCGATTACTCCCAGGCCGCCGACCGCGAAGCCCACGCCAAGGCGCTGGAACTGGTCGACCGCGAGAAGTTGACCAGCGGCCCGATCATCGGCGGCAAGCTGCGGGCCGGCATCGACGCCCAGGACGTGACCAATCCTTTCGATCGATCACAGGTGCTGGGCCACGTCTCCGAAGCCGAGCCGGCCGACATCGACTCCGCCGTCCAGGCGGCCGCCGAGGCTCAGGTCAAATGGGACCGCCAGGGCGGCGCCAAGCGCGCCATCGTCCTACGCGCCATGGCCGACGCGCTGGAGGGCGATCTGGATCGGCTGGTCGCCCTGCTCAGCCGCGAGGCGGGCAAGACCCCGAACGACGGCGTCGCCGAGGTGCGCGAGGCCGCCGACTTCTGCCGCTATTACGCCCTGCTGGCCGAGCGCGACTTCACCGCCGCGGAAACGCTCAAGGGCCCGACTGGCGAGACCAACCAACTGTTCCTGCACGGACGGGGCGTCTTCGCCTGCATCTCGCCGTGGAACTTCCCCCTGGCCATCTTCACCGGCCAGATCGCCGCGGCCCTCGCCGCCGGCAACGCCGTGCTGGCCAAGCCCGCCGAACAGACGCCGCTGATCGCCGCCGAGGCCGTACGCCTGTATCACAGCGCCGGTCTGAACCCCGTCCTGCTGGCCCTGGTCCCCGGGCGCGGCGAGACGGTCGGCGCAACGCTGGTCACCCATCCGGGCATCGACGGCGTCGCCTTCACCGGCGGCACCGACACAGCCGCCGCCATCAACCGCTCCATCGCCGCCCGGCCCGGCGCCATCATCCCCTTCATCGCCGAGACTGGCGGCCTAAACGGCATGTTCATCGACACCACGGCGTTGAAGGAACAGGTCATCGACGACGTGATCCAGTCGGCCTTCGGCTCGGCCGGCCAGCGCTGCTCGGCCCTTCGCGTTCTCTATGTGCCCAAGGATTCGGCCGACGCCCTGATCGAGGGCCTGAAGGGCGCCCTGGCGGTGCAGGCGGTGGGCGACCCCGCCGACCCGAAGACCGACATCGGCCCGGTGATCGATCCGGAATCGCGGCGCGCGCTGGAGGCCCATGTCGAGCGCCTGTCGCGCGAGGCCGAGATCGTCGCCCGCGCCGCCCTGCCGATGGGCTCGGAGAAGGGCGACCTGTTCGCCCCCACCATCGCGGAAATCCCGACCCCGGACTTCCTGGAGCGCGAGGTGTTCGGACCCGTGCTGCACGTCTATCGCTATGATCCGTCAGAGCTGAAGACGGTCGCGGGCAAGCTGGCCGCGCGTGGCTACGGCCTGACGCTGGGCGTGCACAGCCGCATCGAGGCCTTCGCCGACGAGGTCATGTCGCTGGTCCCGGCGGGCAACGTCTACGTCAACCGCTCGATCACCGGCGCGGTCGTCGGCGTCCAGCCATTCGGCGGCGAGGGCCTGTCGGGCACCGGCCCCAAGGCGGGCGGCCCGAACAGCCTGATCCGCTATGCAGCGGAAAAGGCTGTCAGCATCAATATCGCCGCGCAGGGTGGGGATCCGGCGTTATTGAGCCTCTAGCATGGGATGTTCGCTTGCCTCACCCAGGCACGACGTATATGCGCTTGATCGCTACGCCCGTCATTACACGAAGCCAAGGCTTTAATGATCTCCTCGATGCGCTATCACGGCCGTGTCATTGGCGCGCTTTTTATGCGTGAGACCATCACTCGCTACGGTCGAGAGGGATTGGGGTTCCTATGGCTGATTGGCGAACCCCTGATCTTCTGCCTCGGAGTGATGGGCTTATGGGCTGTCATGAAGCCTGAGTATGAGCACGGCGTACGAGTCGCGCCCTTCGTAATGACGGGGTATATGTGCTTGCTACTCTTCCGGCACATAGTTGGCTATAATCTTAATGCTCTTCAGGCAAACGTCGGCTTAATGCACCATCGCGCAGTCAAGCCGTTGCACATCTATGTATCGCGCGCGCTTATGGAGTTTTCTGGTGCGACCGTTGCATTCGCGATCGTTTACATCATCTTGCTCGTACTTGGCGCTGTTTCGCCTCCTCATGATGTCCTGCTTATGTATAGCGGTTGGTTGATCTTGTTCTGGTTTTCTACAGGGCTTTCGTTGACTTTCTCTGCCCTATCTATCCGCTTTGAGGTTATGGAGCGGATCGTGCCAGTTTTTATGTATCTCATGATCCCGCTGTCTGGAGCTTTCATTATGGTGGACTGGTTGCCGGACGCGTATCAGAGAATATATTTGCTTATTCCTATGCCTCATACAGTCGAAATGGTGCGGGCTGCAACTTTTGGTGAGTTTGTTCCAACCCATTACCATCCGTGGTATCCTATCGCTTGGTCTGCGGTGCTTACACTAGTTGGTCTTGCTCTTCTTGCGACTGCGAGGCGACGCGTGGATGTTGAGTAAATCTGCCTCGCTTTTGGGATCCTGCAAATGAGTAACTCGGAACTTCGTTACCTTGGTCCTCTCGACAACGAACGAGGGAGTTCCGCGCGACGTGATGGTGTTTTATCGACGTTGCGCCGAATCCCGGCGTCTTTCGTGCTGGCGGTGCTAGCGCCCACGTTGATTGCAGCTATTTATTTGCTGTTTATAGCGTCGCCTCGCTACGTTTCGGAGGCGCGTTTTATCGTCCGCTCGTCGGTCGAACAGCAGCCGTCTTCTCTGGGCATGGCATTACAGGGCGTAGGGCTGTCTTCCGCATCGACCGATAACTTCGCTGTTCAGGAGTACTTAAGTTCCCCCGCCGCGCTCCAGGAGCTGGGAAGCAAGTTTGATCTACGCAGTGCGTATGATCGCCCCGACGTGGACATACTTTCGCGCGTCCCGGGCGTACTGGGGGACGACTCTTTCGTATCGTTTCGTAAGGGTCTGAGCCGATATATGACCGTGGGATATGATTCCACGACAGGCATCAGCACACTGCGCGTGGAAGCATTTTCCGCTAAGGACGCCCAGCGCATCAATGCCCTTCTACTTGATGGCGGCGAGGCATTGGTGAATCGCCTCAATCGTCGATCCGCGACAGACGCTGTGCAGGAAGCTGAAGTCACGCTTCGGGAAGCCCGAGAGCGGCTTAATGCAGCACAGACGGCGCTAACCAGTTTCCGTACTCGTGAGCGCTTCATCGATCCTCAGAGCACAGCTCGAGAAGGAGCAAATCTCATCGGAGAGCTGGCTGTACAGTTGGCGACGCTGAGAGCCGAGCGCAACCAACTTGCGGCAACCGCGCCTCAGAGTCCGCAGCTTCAGGCGTTGGACAGCCGCATCGGGGCCTATCAAGCTCAGATTGCTGCGGAGCAGGGCAAGCTCGCAGGCGCAGCGGATTCTCTAGCGCCGAAGATCAGCACCTATGATTCATTGATGCTGGAACGCGAGTTCGCTGATAAGTTAGTCGCGTCGGCGACGGCCGCTCTTAATACCGCTCAGCTAGAAGCGCGGCGTAAGCAACTGTACCTTGATCAAATCGTCACACCAGACCTTCCGGACAAGCCGCAGGAGCCGAAACGGTGGTTAACTCTACTGGCGGTGCTCTCGTCGCTTTTGGTCGCGTACGGCATTGGCTGGATGCTTTGGGCGGGCGTCCGGGAGAGTAGGGCTCACGCATGACGACCCAGAACGGGATCGGACTGCTCGTCGAGAAACTCGGAAAGACGTATCTCACCGCCGGCGCTAAGCCGGTATTCACCGATCTGAGCTTCCAACTCGGACGCCAAGATCGTCTCGCAATCCTCGGCCGCAACGGGCAGGGTAAATCGACTCTAATTAAGATCTTGGGAGGCGTCCTATCGCCGTCGGAAGGAGCGGTGAGTTGGTCTATGACCTCGTCATGGCCGATCGGCTTTGGTGGCGGATTCCAAGGAAGTCTGAGCGGCGTTGACAACATTCGCTTCATTAGTCGGATATACGCGAAGCGCTACGAGGAAGTGTTCGACCGTGTCGAGACATTCGCGGAGCTGGGGAAGGCCTTAAATCAGCCGGTGAAGCACTACTCGTCAGGAATGCGTGCTCGCCTCGCGTTCGGCCTATCGCTTGCAATCGACTTTGAATGCTATCTGGTTGATGAGCTAGTCGCTGTCGGCGACGCGCGCTTTCAGGAAAAGTGCAACGAAGAGCTGTTTGAACGACGTGCTGATCGAGCATTTCTTTTAGCATCGCACAGCATGGATATGATCAAGCTTACTTGTCAGCGAGCGCTGATAATCGAAGGCGGAAAGGCCAGGATCTTCGACGATATCGATGAGGCGATTGACATCTATAATTGGCTCAGGTCATCATGATCGACCGTTCCGTTATTCGGATCGTACAGACTCCTTCACCCGTATCCGCGCTTTGGCGTGCGGCGATCGCTAGTGCTTGCCAGGAGCGAGGATGGGTCTACACCGAGTTCTGGGGAGGCGAGCCGCCAGTGCTCGACGAGACGAAGCGCCACGTTGTGTTAAGTTGGAGCGTGGATGACGCGTTGCCTGTCAGTCAGTGGGTGCTGATCGCTTGCGAACCTTCCGAAGCGATCAGTTCACTCGAAAGCCAGCATCAGCTCCCCGTCTCTGACGCACGGTATCATGCATCAGGAAGGTTCGCCGCAATGAGCATGTTGGCGATGAAAGGCGCACCAGTTTTTCAAGATTCCTGGGCTGAGTTGGATATTCCTGGACTTGGACGCGTCGAACTAGGTAGCCTTCCGACAAAGCGCGTACGCGACGTGAGTTGCCCGCTTTCCATGTATGACTCGCTCCCGCCTGCTATCGGGTGCACGGCGCTCTGGCCTCCTGAAATATTCAGCTACGATACCCCTCAATACGGCGATGGAGAGATTGCACTGCTCGGGCGGCGCAGACTCCTGTTCAACGGCCCAAACTTATCGCTATGCGCGGGAGTGTGGTCAGTGAACGCGCAGATCGACATTGACCCAGCGCCGCGCGCCGAACTCTTGGTGGAATGGGGCCATGGATACGAGACATCCAAGCTGGAACATGCATTCACGGAGCCAGGTCGCTTCGAGTTCCTGCTGCGGCATGAGTGGAACTTGGCCGCCCCCGCCGATTTCCGTATCAGTCTGATGTTGCCCGCCCTGGATGGTAGAATCGCCTTTCGTAGGCTCGCCGTGCGCCGAGAGGCTTGATCGAAGGGGCGTCAGTCACGCTGATAAATGGCGAACATGAAATCGTGCGCTAATACGCCAGCATGCGTCAATTCTCGTTCCATCGAAATTAACATATGAACAATCGCGCGGCTTTCCGGAGATCCGTCGTTGATGCGGTCTCCGTTCAGATAACCAAACAACGGATGCAAAAGCGCACCTCCTACGTCCCGGCGGTATGTCTCGCGGAAGTACAGGGGCAACAACAAGGGGATCAGCGCTGAACGGACGCCCTCCGTTGGGTCGTTCGCAATGATTGCTTCCATCCTCGGCAACTCCAGCCTCTCGCCAGCACCCATACGGAAAGTCAGTGGGAGGTGATCCAGGATGCGATTAACGATCTCGACCTGATGCTGTGAATAAAGTTGATAGCAAGGGCCGACATATTCATTCACAATCACGCTCCCGCCTGGGCGAAGAACGTGACGGACAGAGCTCAGCATGCCTTCGATGTCAGTGACGTGGTGCAGTGATCCGGAGAAGAAGACTGCATCGAACGAGGCTTCCCTTCCAGGATCGGATACGAAGTCCTCGAACAGTCGCACTTGGAAATCGATCGCCAATCCTTCTTCAACCGCTTGGCGAGATGCCATTTCGATGGCTACCGGCGAAGCGTCGAATGCAGTCACATGACGCGCAAAACCTCTGCGCCCTATGGCCAGTTCGTGACTTCCATCACCACAGCCAATCGACAGCAATCGGTCTACCGGGGAAATCCCTTTCGTGAAGAGCCATTCAAGCCAAAATCCGGGCTCACCCGTCATTCGCAAGTACAACTCTTCCGCGACTTGCGGATTTTGTGTCCAGGCAGAACGGGTCGCACTCTCGTACATCCGATCCCAATGCGCGCTGGCCTGCGCCGCGCCAACTGCCGCCGTCATGATCCCTCAACCTGATAGGGCGACGCCATTAGGCGACGCGGTGAGCGTGAGACCGCCGCTTCCCTGATCAGGACGGCGTAATGCTGGAGCATGTCTCTATAGCCCGGACGACTTTCAAGAACATCGCGACTGTGTGAGGCCATTCCATGGCGCCGTCTCGGATCATCCATAAGCTCTGCTATCCGACGGGACAATTCTTCTGCTTCCCCGGGTTCATAGAAGATCGCGTTGATATCCGCTTCAACGACTTCCGGAATGCCAAATACCGGCGTGGTGATGATGGGCAGTGAGAAGGCCATCGCCTCCACGATCACGCGCGGCGCACTTTCGACCCGAGACGTGCAGATACAAATATCCGCAGCAGCGTAGTACACGGTCATATCGGTCACGGTGCCGGTTATTTTGATACGCGATGCCAACTCGGCGGAGAGTCCCCGAACATGCTCATTCAGCAGGGCTGCATATTCTGCTTCCGCTAGAGCTCCGACGACAAACACCTTTAGAACGCTCGCACGAGATTCTAGCTGCGCTAGGGCTTGAAGTAGATCCAACTGCCCCTTTCGTCGACAAACGGTCCCCATCAGTATGAGGACGATCTCACCCTGTCCTACCTCTAAGTGACGTCGAGCCTCCTCCCGTGTCCAGCGTCCAATTTCCATCTCAATTCGCTCGGGCGGTACGCCGTGACGCACGACCTGCGCGTTGTCTCTGGTCTGCACGGCCGCCCATCCTCTCCGAGTCGCCTCGGCCACATAGGTGACGCGATAGGCCTGTCCAAACGCGGCATAGGCGTAAGCCTGAACCGCCAGCTGCTCGGCATCGAAGTATGTTTCCCAAGGTTCGCTCTCGTGCTGACACCAGATAGATCCGACACCCGCACGTTCTGCGGCGTTGACGGCAAAAAACATGGGAAGCGTGTTAGCGATCACAACGTTGGCGCCGAACTTGTCGTAGACATCGGCGAGTGCGGCTATCCTTTTCTCAAAGTTGCAGACATCTGTCCCAACATGTGGGCTCTCGAAAAAATGGACCGGAATGCCAGCATCCTCATAAGCCCCTCTCAATGGACCATCTGCGGGCGCAAGCACGACGACGTCAGCTTGGCCTGTCTGCTGCAGTCCTACTAAGAGGTCGAAGAGCGTATTGGGCGCGCCTTCGAAGTTCAGGTTGTGAGAGAAGGCGCATATCCGGATCGGGTCCTTCGAGTGCCCCGGCCGCCGCCGCGATGCCGGTTGGAAATGCTCGTTATCTAGGCTCAGATTCGGATTGTAGCTGGGATCGATGAAGTCACCGTAACGCCTGCGAAGGTTCACTACTTCTCGCGGATTGTCACGCTTTGCGCGCGATTTTCCCTCGAAATGAAAGAGCTCAGCTTCCGGACAGTAGATGCAGCGCCAGCCATTCTGTGTCAGTCGGTAGCCGTAGTCCACGTCGTTGTATGCGACGGCAAAGAGGTCCTCGTCAAAGCCACCATGTTTGTTGAACAAGGCGCGAGGCGTAAGCATGCAAGCGGCCGTGACAGCCGAGTACTCCCGCGCCGCCTTCACAAAACTTAGGTACCCCCAGTCATGGGGAGCAGCGCCTCTGAACGCATGACCAGCCAGTCCCTCATGATAGCCATGCACGATGCCGCCGTGCTGTAAGGTTCCATCAGCAAAATACAAACGCGCACCAACCGCACCCACGTCTTGCATGCGACCGTAGCCGACCATTTGGCTGAGCCAGCGTGGGGCGATCACCCGTGTATCGTTGTTCAAGAAGAGGACGAACTCAGTGTCTATATGTTGCACCGCCTCGTTCATCAGGGCCGCGTAGCTAAAGCCACCGGGCTGACGGGGAATGGTGATCACCCGGTGTCGCGACCGACGCGCAAGGGCATCAAGATAATCTAGTGTAGCTGCGTCGTCGCTTCCATTATCGACAATGAGCACTTCGTAGTTCGCATAGCTTGTCAGGGCGAGTGATTCTATACAGTCCTTGAGCAAACTGGCTTGATTGTAGGTCGGCACTACGATGGTTACATTCGGACCGCTGTCAGGAAAATCGATAGAAAACATTCCGATACGCGCGTCACGGGCCCACTGCGGATGCATGGCGCGACCCTCCACGCCACGCCGGTCAAGCGCTTGCTGGAGCGCCCGCAAGCCTGCATCGAAACTTTCGGGTTTGGCGTCTCCTGATTGAGCCGTAGACCCCACCGTAGCGCGCCAATGGTACAGCACGCGCGGTATGTGGCCGATATGGCGGGCTATCTCAGTAGCGCGAAGGGCAAAGTCATAGTCCTGCGCGCCATCAAAGGACGCCCTGACGCCGCCTAATTGTTCGAACAGCGAGCGCCGGACGCTCACGACGTGGCTCATGTACATAAAGGACATCAGCAGCGTCGGCGACCAATCCGGCTTGAACTGGGGCGCGAAGCGTCGCCCCTGATCATCGATCTTATCGTCGTCGCTGTAGACGAAATCTGCATCGGGTCGCTCCGCATAGTAGAGAGCGAGTTCAGCAAGTGCATCTGGTGTCAGCCGATCGTCATGATCAAGAAAGACGATAATCTCGCCTGTCGCCAACGCGGCGGCCGCATTTGTGGCTTCAGCTATGCCACTGTTCGATATCAATCTCCGGCACTTCACCTTGGGAGATGACGCTTCGATCTTAGAGAGAGCAGCTAGAGTGGCCGGCGCCGTACTACCATCATCGACGAGACATAACTCCCAACCATTGTATACTTGGGCTTCAACAGAGGAGAACATCTCCGCAAGGTGACAGGGCGGTGTATTGTATACTGGGGTGATGATGGAGATGGTGGGAAGGTCACTCCGTCTCTCCAACGCCTGACGCAGGTCGCGTTCCTGCGCACTGGTGAAGACGTTTGCCGCCAGCCAGGCGTCGTAGCCGTGAATTGACTTGAGATACGGTGCCAGATTGGGCGTTGCCGTTTTAGAAACGCGTTCCAGCTTTCCGGCACTATCCGAGTTTGGTAAGCAGTTCGATGAACGCGTTGGAGCCGTCGGCCAGAGGCCCATCGCCCTTAACCGCTTGCGCAGCACCCTTATCGGCCGTGGCAGGTTCCGCCTCGGCGCACGCAGTGCCAAGAGGTCGGTTGCCGGACCTGCGTTATTTATAGAACCGATGACATGCTTTAAGCTATTCATCTCGGATTTCGCGCTGCTGAGTTCTCGAGACAGCCGAGCTGCCTCCGACTCCAAATGGCTTACCCGCGCTAGGAGATTTTCTTCCGAACAGAACCGCGCTTCCGACATGCGTATTGTACTTCAAATCACCGGGAGGGGGGCGAGATCGCGAATGTCATACACGCTATATTACCCGCGTGTCGTTAGGGCTAGCAAGGTCCCGAGCTTCGCTGGAAGCCTGGCTTTATGCCAGAACATCTCCGGCATCTCGCGGGTGACCGGCACGCCCCTCCCTTTGCCCGAAAAGAACGAAATGCTCTAGGGGGCGCTCGACGAAAGTGAGATCCGCGTATATGGCGCGATACCAAGACGGATCAAACCGACGGCTTGGCTTCAGCCCCAGCGATTCTCCAACTTGGATATAGTGGGCGAGCAACGAGGTGTTGGCGATGTCCTCGGGGAGCTGTCGTTTGTAAAACGCGGGATCGAACAGCGGGTTCGGCGATAGTCCCATTGCGTCCCCTCTGCGGATATAATGCAGCACCGGTGATTGGTTGATGGTCAGTCCAGCGTGCCGCGCTTGGCGTAGGTAGAAAGCTGTGTCGAAGAGGGCGCAGGGTTCCAATCCGTTGTGGCTTCCAACGGTGAGGAAGTGCTTCATTAAATCGTCAGCGGCCGCTGCTTTGCCCGCCTGAAGTGCATAAAAGTTCGGATCGAAGAGGCTGCTGCCATCCAGGTCTATCAGGTCTTCCAGTCTGAGGTCGGCAATGGAATGTCGTGCCCAGTTATCCTCAATCAGATCAAGCAGAGCGATCTCGTGAGCCGCGCCAAGGGCTCCTCCTGATGGTGCGGTGGCTTCGCCGACCAGCTTCGCCAGTCGCTTCCAGAAGTGACGATGATCGCCTTCTGCGTATTGGGCCACAACTTCTGTTGCTCTGTCAGGCGTATGCTCGATGACCGATTGCGAAAGTTGTTCCATCGGGCGAGGTGTCACGCCGACATAACGGTAAGGATTGTCGGTGGCATACTGGAATATCTTTCGACCAGCGACAGCAGCATCGATCAATAAACTCGAAAGGGAAGATGCTACGGCATCAACTCCGCGCAGCACCCGGGGAGTATGATAGTCTGTCAAAATTGCCGTGTGATCATCGAAACAGACCACATTATCCCTAATTAACTCGGAGTAGTCGGCGGCGCTCTCCAGCGGATGAGGCTTAAGGATAAATAGCCACTCCCGATGTCTCGCCGCTAGCCGACCCAATACGTCGAGGGTCGACCCGGCTTCGGCATGGGCGCCCCAATGAAAGTTCGTGCCAACTAGAATGGTCTTTTCGAAATTAGCGCTCGGCACAGCCAGGCGAGCCTGGAGCGCGCCAGCACCAGGAGCGACGGCCTCGGCGAGGCGAGAGCCGCCCGTGACGATGAAGGCGTCAGGGGGATTGGCACCGTTCGATACCTCCAGTCCGAGATAATGCCTGCGATTATCCTCAAAGAAGGCGCGGTGCTCATCGCCCCATGTGAGGACGTAATCCGATCCGAAGGAAATCGGACTGCCGAACTGCTCGATCCAGACCCCGTGCTGAAGCAAGTAGGTCGGAAGTGCTCGCATGCGTGCAGCAGTTACCAGCTGGCGACTCAGTGCGTGCGATTCCGTGACGCCGGATTCCGACGCCGACAACATCACTGCGTCATTGAATCGATTCCAAGGGAGTTCCGCCACCCGCCGATAAAGGATGACCTCAATCCCAAGGGCGCGCAGAGCATGGCTGATCAAGACACGCTGAATCGGAGTGGTGCCAGCACACTCTCGCAAAAACGCTACGGATCCTGTGTTCTTACGATTTGTCAAATCCACGACGGGTCGAAGATGCAAGAAGTCTTGTAGATGGTGAATGTTGAGTATCACCGGTCGGCGGATTAGGTTCGACGGACTCCACTTCTCACGGATATAAGCTACGTCTAGTAACTCTTCTATATCGACCTGAAATTGCTTGAGGTCGCTCACAGTTCTCGACTTGGTCAGAACTAGTTGAAGGGGACCTCGATCTGCTGCGTCCCCAAAGGGGTCGCTTTGCTGCCAAAGGCGAGTTACGCAAGGCATAAAATGCCCTTGGTGTGACCGGTCGGCTGGATGGTGAATGCGCTGATGTAGGGTCTCTATGACGTCGAACCCCGCCATCGTCAGCAACTTCACTCAGGTTGGCTTCGGCAAGAGCGAGCCGCCCTCTTCACCCCGCGGTCGCGTTGAGATACTGACCAGGGCGCGATCCTTCGTGAGCTGCGCGAAGTTGAAAAGAACGGTCGCGATCTGCGTCAACGGAGCCTGTTCTAGAACTCCCAGCGCCACCGTGAACCAGTCGCTGGAGGTGCGCTCCAACTCCGCCCGCGATCGTCCGATCACCGACGGTCGCGGGTTTGGCGGCGCGGAAACGCCAACAGCTTCACCTGCCAACAAGATGACCGCGTAGCCTGCGGCTTCGCAAGCCTCTGTGAACTCACGCGAGGCGTGGCCAAGAACCAGCATCCGCTCGGCACCGAGTGCAATGCGATCAAGCTCTCTGACGAGTTGGTCGATAGATGGATCCAGTTCGACCTCCTGAATTCTGCGAGCAGTCCGTTTCCAGCCGGTCCGCTACGCTACGCGACAGGCAGACGGTCGGGGGGGAACGTGGCAGTTTGAAGACGCGGACCGATCAAGTCCAGGTGATCAATGGCGCATTGCGCATAGCTGAGGGGGGGGCGGATACTGGCGTAGAAGCGGTTCCACTGCTCTACGTCATTCCCTGCTTGCAGAAGCGTGGATCGCCAAGCCAGCGCATTGCCAGCGCTGACGTGAAGCCCGTCGACGCCATGGGTGATCTTTTCAGCCATTCCACCTATGTCAGAGCCGATCACAGGCCGGCCGTGAGCAAATGCTTCCTGGATCACCATAGGTGAATTTTCCCACCACACTGATGGAACGACCACCCAGTCGATGTTTTCCATGCGCGAAGACAGTTGGCTGGTCTCGTATGGCCCAATCCATTGCACCACACCTTCATCTTCGAGGGGGGCGCGTAGTTCATTCACCTCGTGCTGGAACGCGGCAGACTGATGTTCCAGATTAGCTCCATGAATCTCTAGGACGACCCGCTTTCGCTCCCGCTTCGACATCGAGGCCAACGCCTTCAGCAGAACCGACACCCCCTTGTACGGATTCACCTGTCCGAAGAAGGCGAAACGGTTACGAGTCTCGCTAACACCGAGCCGACGCGGCTCCAGCGGGGCGCGGTTGGTTTGGCCATTCTCGATGACGACGATCTTGTCGGCGGGGATGCCCCAATTAAGGTAGCGGTCTCTCAGAAAAGCCGAGGGGGCTATAAATTGGTCTACAAATTGGAAGAAATGCCGAAAGGTGTGGTTTCGAAGCCAGAAATCTTCCGGCGTACGCTCTGGAAAGCACCGGCTGCAGTCTTCCAGTCCAGACTCGTGACATAGGCGGAACGATCCTGTCTTGATCATTTGCCCGTTGTTATGACAGATGGCAATGTATTCGTGTAAAGTCAGTAAGATCTTTATTTCTGGATCAATTCTCTTGATTACTGATAGGAATTCCAGTCCCAAGTGGATGAAATGGTGTGCGTGAACAATAGTTGGCTTCAGCGTTTGGATTAGTTCGCTAAAGTATCCAAAAACCTCGAAACGATTGGCCGCTTTCATTGTGAAAACGTCGGGCGTTCCTTGCTCCCAGAGATATTCGTTCAGCCTCCGCTGTGTGATGCGGCCCGTCGGCCCTCTCCTACGATCCGCGCGCGCAAGAAACCAGGACGCCTCGACAGAAGGGTTAGCGGCATATGCCTTAAAAAGATTATATGCGGCAATCTCGCCGCCTCCTTTGGAAAAGTCAGGGTGTCCGTGCGATATGGACAGAATTCTGTGTAGGTCAGTCATCAGAGCGCCTTTGATATCGGAGATTCTAGAAATTGTTTCCAGCGAGCTTGATGACGCGCCGCGTTGGCCAGAGTGATCTTGGACCGAAAATCGCTCTCGCCCCACAGAGCAAACGATTGTCGCTCAAGATGAGTAAGTTCAATGGTCGGCAGGTATCCTACCGTCATTCCATCTTGCCTGACTTTAAAGCAGAGGTCAGAGTCTTCGAAATCCCCGATCAAGTACCCGACATCCCAACCCCCTAGTCGAACGAAATCATCACGTCGCATCAGGGCGCACGCTCCGGTAATCAGTTCCATTCGGGCCAGGGTGACGTGAGAATCCGCCGCTGGGTCAAAACCCATTTTCACGTGGTGGTTGATCCAGATGCCGAGACTTTCCAGCCGGCGGTTGATCATGCCTGCATGCTGAATGCCGCCTTCTGCAAACAGAAGGCGGGGGCCAATGATGCCGATATCGGGGTTGTTGTCGAGCGCGGCGACCAACTGCTCCAGCCATCCTGGCTCCTTTGGAAAGACGTCGCTGTTTAGGAAAAGCAACGCGTCAGCTCGCGCATGCGCTGCGCCAAGGTTATTCGCTCCGGAGAAGCCTCGGTTTATACTACCCCAAATCCAAGTGAAGGGCGTACCGTACAGAGTGAGCAGTTCTTGGGCAGAGCCCATCATCGAAGGGATAAGGCGCTCATCGTCCACCACGTACAATATCTCGCAGTGATCACGAATATAGGGATCCAAGCTGAAGCACATCAGTTGGTGCTCAACGAAATCCATCCGACCATATAGTGGGATAACCACTGAGACTTTGGGGCTTGCGCATCGAAATCCGACCGTACTGACTTCAACGGGTAGTTCCTGCAGTCGCTCCTGGTGTCGCTCAACTATAGGCCCTAGGATCGGCCAGTCGATCGCACTTACCCGATCTATGAAGTTGGCGGGTGGACTGGGAACTGCGAACAGTTCCGCGGCGGCTTTTTTGGGATCGGCGCTGAGAATCTTAGGCGCAGTAAATCTGGCCAGCAGGCTGACGCCTTGGCGGCTGGCTGCATAGAAAGCACCGCCATGGCGAGGGCGTAAGCCAGGGACACGCACCATGAAGCCGACTTTGGGGTCAGCCACGTTCATTTGGTCGAACATGTTCAGAACGTCTGGCCTCTCCCACCACTGAGCGTTTTCGAACGAGCAAAGCCCGCCATCGTCATCTTCAATCCAGAACGTCGCCGGCTCCTCGTGAAGCGCCCAACCGCTGATCGCGCCGCCCGCGGTGTCGGGACCAATCACGCAGAAATCCACGGCGCCCGCCACGATTGGTCTGTCTGACCGCTCCTTCGGAAACGCCGAGAGGACTTCCAGCCAAGCGGCAGAGCCAAAAGGCCGCGCGGCGAGCTCCTCCATGACAAGATCGCCGACGTGCTCAAACGCCTCCGTAGTCGCCTTGTGTTCAACTAAAAGTGGCGTGGACGAAAGAACGCCGCCTACGCGTGGCCGCCATTTGAGCGTCAACGCTGTGGGGGTCTCATTGTTCACGTCCCACTGTGCGCATATGACGAACCCGAGATACTCCGAGGCGGGTGTCTCTAGGAAGGCGGACACGTCTGGACGGGAAGCGCTCCGAACGCGGATTGCAAGCGGCGCTGAACCGCTTTGTAGCTCCAGAGCGGGATCTGGTTCGCTCGTCCAACCAAGAAGCAAGATTTTGCCACCGACCCGTAGGACGTGGTCGATCTTGATTGTAGCTTCTCCGCCGTCAAATAGGACGCGATGGTGATGGCGTTGAAAGTCTGCCGCATCCAAGGCCTTAGGTGGAGAAGGCTGCGCTTTACCGCGCAGGTGAGACCAGGCTTGTTCGCGCATCATCGTGAGTCCTAAATTCTAGATCGGCTGCTCTCGGGTTGGGCGCCGATCTGGCACTAGCCGATCAATCGTAGCTGGTAAATCGTGGAATGCCCGGCCTTGATCTCCATGCGGCCGAATTGCCGGCATCTGCTGCTTGCCCGTTTACCCGACACCCGTTACGGCGTCGCGCATCTAACGAAAGGACGGCATGGGCGTTCATCTGATCACGGGCGGAGCTGGTTTCATTGGTTGCAACCTCGCAGCCGCGCTTCTTAGGCGGGGCGCGCGCGTCATCGCTATGGATGACCTTTCTCGCGGCCGGCCCGATAACCTCAAGCAGGCGGCTGGCCTCGGCCGGCTAGACTTCTTCCAGATAGATTGTTCAGACGCCGAAGCTATGATGAAGGGCTTGGAAGGTGTCGATCACATTGACGCCGTTTGGCACTTGGCGGCCAACTCGGACATTCCGGCCGGCGTGGCTGATCCAAATGTCGATCTACGTCGAACGTTTCTTACGACATTTGCAGTTCTGGATGTCATGCGCAGGCGAGGCGTGGAAGCGCTCCATTTTGCGTCGAGCTCTGCAATCTACGGTGATCATGGGGAACGCACCATTTTTGAGGATATGGGTCCTCTCCAGCCTATTTCCAACTATGGGGCCATGAAGCTTGCATCGGAAGCGCAGATTCGGGCGGCGGTGGAAGCCTGGCTGCCACGCGCCAGCATTTTTCGCTTTCCCAATGTGATCGGAGTTCCAGCTACTCATGGCGTCATGCTGGATTTTTGTCGCAAGTTGAAAGCATCCCCGCATCTGCTGGAGGTTTTGGGCGACGGCAGGCAGCAAAAGTCATATCTTCACGTCGAAGATCTCGTGAGCGCTCTCCTACACATTGCCGGTTTGCCCGGACGCTATGAGGTATATAACGTCGGGCCTCACGACGAAGGCGTTTCCGTGAGATTCATCGCGGAGGCCGTCCGCGATATGGCCTTCCCCGCCGCCGATATCGTGTTTGGATGCGAACCTCGTGGCTGGATCGGGGATGTGCCCCAGGTGCGATACTCGACTGAACGCCTGGCGAAAACAGGATGGACGCCGAAAATGTCATCGATCCAAGCCGTGCGGCGCGCCGCCGCTGAGATCATCAGTCAGGAGGTGGCTTTATAATGCAAGCCGTGATCCTAGCTGGCGGTAAGGGCACGCGCCTGGCCCCGCGTCTGGACGGCCGGCCAAAACCGCTCGTAGATGTTTGTGGTAGGCCGCTTCTTGCCCGTCAGCTCGAGGCGCTCGAAGCCCATGGGGTCGAAGAAGTGCTACTTTTGGTAAGTCACAAAGCTGAAATGATAGCCGCCTTCGTCGAAGAGCGCGAAAATCTGGCACACATACAGCTGATCGATGATGGGGAAGGGCGAGGCACTGCTGGAGCTCTATTAGCCGTATATAGAAGGCTCAAAGAACGTTTCTTGGTTGTGTATGGTGATACACTTTTCGACATCGATATACACCATATGGTTGATCACCACCTGGCTACTGGAGCGGACGTTACCCTCTTGCTTCATCCTAACGACCACCCTGCTGACTCGGACTTAGTCGAGATGGATGGAAGGGGGTGGATATCCCGCTTTCATGCATATCCTCATCCTGAGGGCTCTGTGCTGGGCAATCTCGTGAACGGAGCATTTTATGTCTGCGAACGCGACGCTATAGAGAGCTGGCAGGACATGCAGGCTCCATGCGATCTCGCTAAAGACCTATTCCCTCAAATGTTGGCTGCTGGACGGCGGTTGAAAGGCTACAAAAGCCACGAGTACATAAAGGATTTGGGCACACCTGCACGCTTGGACAAGGCTGAGCGGCATCTACGAGGTGGCGTTGTGAGCCGTGCCAGTCGACGGCATCTTCAAAAAGCCGTTTTTTTAGACCGAGACGGCACCTTGAATGCGCTAAACGGCTATATCACGCATCCAGACTCCTTGGAGCTTTTCAGGGGTGCAGGCGCTACCGTGAAGCGGCTAAATGATGCCGAATACAGGGTGATTGTTGCCACTAACCAACCAGTCTTGGCACGAGGTGAATGTGATGATGAAACCTTGCAGCGTATTCATGCGAAAATAGAAACTGAATTGGGACGCGCTGGAGCATACTTGGACGACATCCGTGTTTGCCCCCATCACCCAGACGGGGGCTTCGCGGGCGAAGTTAAGGAGCTCAAGTGCTTGTGCGACTGTCGCAAGCCAGCCCCAGGGCTTTTGCTGCAGGCTGCTAGGGATATGCGGATTGATCTTAGGCGTTCATGGATGGTGGGCGACAGCTCCGTCGACTTGGCCTGTGCGCGCGAAGCGGGCGTATCATCCGTTCTCGTGCTAACGGGTGAAATGGGGCGCGACGGCCGCTGTAGCGCCGCGCCCGACTTCGTAGCGGCCGATATCGGAGCCGCGGTAAGCTTGATCCTTGATCAGGTTCCCGCTGCTGAGGCGGCCGCTTCCGCCTGGCTATCCGATCTTCCAGCGGGCGTTGTTTTAATTTTTAGTGGCGGCTCGGACCAGGCGCGTAGATCAGTACGCGCTTTGTTCCGGCGAATAGAAAATGTGAAGACGGAGGGCTTGTCGTCCAACTTTGAGTTCGGGGGGGGCGATCGAAAGCAGAGGCTAAACGTGGATGTGGCCTATTGGGCGGCGATGCTTTCATGATCATCAGCCAAACGCCACTCCGCATGAGCTTTGTCGGCGGTGGAAGCGATCTGGAAGCCTTTTACAGGGATGAGGTCGGCGCCGTCCTGAGTACCGCGATAGATAAGTACGTCTATGTTAGTGTGAATCCCAAGTTCGATGGAGGGATTCGCCTGGCATATTCCCGAACGGAGGAAGTCGAACGGCTCGATCAAGTGGAACATCGATTGTTCCGAGCTGCATTTGAAACGCTGGGGATCAGTGGGGGGGTGGAAGTGACCACCACGGCTGATATCCCCTCCCGTGGAACTGGGCTGGGATCTTCCAGCAGCTTCACGGTTGGCCTGCTGAAGGCGATGTACGCCTACTTAGGACGCAGCATCTCAGCGGCGCGGGTGGCAGAGATCGCCTGTCACGTGGAAATAAATCGCTGCGGCGAGCCAATCGGGAAGCAGGATCAGTACGCAGCCGCGTTTGGTGGCGTGAATCTGATCGAGTTCCTGCCTGATGGAACAGTAAGGGTCGATCCCGTCATCATGACGGCAAAGACGCGAAGGTGCTTCCAGCAGGAGTTGATGGTGTTCTACACAGGTAGGACGCGAAGCGCATCCGACATCCTTCGGGGGCAGTCCGAAGCGGTGATTGACAATGCGCAGGTTCGTAGGGCGCTTAGGCGCATGGTTCGCTTAGCGTACATAATGCGTGACGAGCTAAGCGCGGGAAATCTAGACGCGGTGGGTGAGATTCTCAAAGAAAATTGGGCACTGAAGAAAAGCTTGGCAACGGGGATCAGCGATCCGGAAATCGATGCGTGGCATGATGCTGCTCTGCTTGCAGGGGCCCACGGCGGCAAGCTGTTAGGCGCTGGCGCTGGTGGATTTCTAATGGTCAAGGCTCCTCTCGAACGTCACGGAGACATCCGCCGAGCTGTGGGCCTGCGTCAGGTTCCCGTTTCATTCGTCTCGGGCGGTAGCCGCATACTCTTCTATAATCCTCCTAGCGAGCTGTGACGCTTCATGTCCTTCTTCCCAAACCGGCCCTATCGCGACTGCACAGAGTTTGCCGACGCCTATTTTGAACAGCTGTGTCTTGCTTTCCAAACCGTATTGCCAGCCGCATTGTCAGACGCTGCCGCGCTGATCGAAAATGTAGTCCACAAAGATGGAAACTTGTTTTCTTGCGGTAATGGCGGATCTGCCGCGATTGCGAACCATTTGCTTTGCGACTGGTTGAAGGGCGCAGCTGTCGGCTCCGCGGTGCGGCCGCGGGTTCACACCCTATCTTCAGCTTCCGAGCTAATAACCGCCTTGGCTAACGACGTGGGGGTGGAGGAAATCTTCGCCCACCCGTTGCGCTCTTTGGCGCGCACTGGTGACCTATTGATTGCCATCAGCTCTTCTGGTGCTTCAGCGAACATCGTCCGCGCCATCGAAACAGCCCAAGCCACTGGCATGTCAGTTATTGCCTTAACTGGCTTTGATGGTGGTCCAGCGGCTCGGCTGGCCGATGTCTCCCTCCATGTGTCTTCATACAACTATGGAGTTGTGGAGGATGTGCATCAGAGCCTCATGCACATCCTTGCGCAATACCTCCGACAGTCTAACCTACAACACCCTGACACGCTGGGAAAGATTACTTTTTAAGAGATCAACGAAGATCGTCCAGTCGGCGGGTTAAATAAACCCCATAGTCGCTCTTGCCCGATCGCGATGCCAGTTCTTCGAGCCTTGCTCCATCAATGAAGCCTTTCTCGAAGGCGATCTCTTCGGGGCATGCAATCTTGAAACCTTGGCGTTTTTCGAGAACGCGCACGAACTCTCCGGCTTCGAGCAGACTGTCAGGTGTACCAGTGTCCAACCAAGCATAGCCGCGCCCCATTATTTCGACCGACAGACGGTTTTGTTCTAAGTAAAAGCGATTGACGTCGGTGATCTCTAGTTCGCCACGAGCAGACGGTTTCAGCTCCCGGGCGATTTTCACGACATCAGAGTCGTAAAAGTATAGGCCCGTCACAGCCCAGTTTGACTTAGGCTGCATCGGCTTTTCTTCAATGGAAAGAGCACGCATTCGCTCATCGAAATCGACCACGCCGTACCGTTCCGGATCATTGACGTGATAGGCAAACACCGTCGCCCCATCCGGACGCCCCATCGCCGAGGTGAACAGATCGGTGATGCCATGCCCGTAATATATATTGTCGCCTAGGATCAGGGCTGAGGGATTGTCGCCGACGAAGTCCGCGCCGATGACATAGGCTTGGGCCAGGCCGTCTGGGCTGGGTTGGACCGCATATTGGATCTCCATGCCCCATTGCGAGCCATCGCCGAGCAGGGCCTGGAAGCTGGGAACGTCGCGCGGGGTGGAAATGATCAGCACCTCGCGGATGCCGGCCAACATTAGCGTCGACAGCGGGTAATAGATCATCGGCTTGTCGTAGACCGGCATCAGTTGCTTGGAGATGACCAGGGTCATCGGATGCAGGCGGGTGCCCGATCCTCCGGCCAGGATGATGCCCTTCATGAGAGGGTCCTTTCGGAGTGCAGTTCGTGAATGATCTCGTCGACGGCTGCCTGCCAGGGGCGAGGCGCGACGCCATAGTCACGGGTCAGTTTGGCGGTGGACAGTCGCGAGTTTGTCGGACGCTTGGCCGGCGTTGAGTATTCCAACGCGGGAATAGCCTCGACTGCGGCGGTCGGGCCGCCGGTCCCCGCGCTGCGAACGAAGATTTCTCTAGCCAGCCCTGCCCAAGTGGTCTGGCCGGCGTTGACGAACTGATAGATGCCTGTCGGGGCGTCGGCATCTACGATCATCTTAAGGGCAATAGTCTTGAGTGTTTGCGCGATGTCGCGAGCTGAGGTGGGGCAGCCGTGCTGATCGCCAACTACGCGCAGTCCTGGCCTGTCGGCAGCGAGACGCAGCATCGTCTTGAGGAAGTTGGCGCGGTGTATGCTCAGCACCCAGGCCGTCCTCAGTATGACAGACCGCGGATTGCCAGCCCGCACCGCTAGTTCGCCGGCCAGTTTGGAGGCGCCGTAGACGCCCAGTGGCCCTACTGGATCGGTTTCGACATAGAGACCGTCTTTGGATCCGTCGAACACGTAGTCGGTTGAGACCTGGATCAAGGGGATCCCAGCCTCGCGTGTCGCGTCGGCCAGAACTGCCGGCCCCATGGCGTTGGCGGCGAAGGCGGCGGCGACCTCGGTTTCGGCCTTGTCTACCGCCGTATAGGCACCGCAGTTGACTACGGCGGCGAAGGGGGTAGCGGCGAAGGCGGCTCGGATTGAGGCGGCGTCGCCCAGGTCCAGCTCCGCCCGCGTCGGCACGTGCAGCACAACCTCTTTGGGCCAGGCGGCGGCCCGGAGCTCCAACCCCACCTGACCAGCCCCGCCCGTGATCAGGATGCGCACGGGATCAGCCATTGGCCACGCCGAGACGCTGGGTCGAATAGCGGGCATTCAGAATGTCCTGCCACCAGGACTGGTTCTCCAGGTACCAGGCCACCGTCTTTTCGATGCCTTCTTCGAAGGTCACCGAGGGTGTCCAGCCCAGATCAGAGCGGATTTTGGAGGCGTCGATGGCGTAGCGATGATCGTGGCCCGGCCGGTCGGTCACATAGGTGATCTGATCGGCGTATTTACCTTCGGCCTTGGGCCGCAGCCGGTCCAGGATCGAACAGATTGCGGTGACAACCTCGATGTTTTTCCGCTCGGCATTGCCGCCGACGTTGTAAGTTTCGCCCGGCGTGCCGGTCTCGAACACTGCTTGAAGCGCCCGGGCGTGATCGTCAACGAACAGCCAGTCGCGCACGTTCAATCCGTCGCCGTAGACCGGCAGGGGTTCGCCATTCAGCGCCCGGATGATGATGAGCGGAATTAGCTTCTCGGGGAAATGATAGGGGCCATAGTTGTTGGAGCAGTTCGTCACCAGCACCGGTAGGCCATAGGTATGGCCCCAGGCCCGCACCAAATGATCCGATCCCGCCTTGGACGCCGAATAGGGGGAGCGAGGATCATAGGGAGTGGTCTCGGTGAAGAAGCCGTCCTCGCCTAGCGAGCCAAATACCTCGTCGGTCGAAATATGATGGAAGCGGAACGCCGCCTTGGCGTCCTCATTCAGGCTGCGCCAGTAACTCAGCGCTTGGTTCAGCATGACAAAAGTCCCGACCATGTTGGTCTGGATGAACTCGCCAGGGCCATCGATCGAGCGGTCCACATGGCTCTCGGCCGCCAGGTGCGCGACCACGTCAGGCTTAAACGTGTCCAAAGCAGTGGATACGGCTTCATGATCGCAAATGTCAGCTTGAATAAGGCTATACCGATTGCTCGATGTCGCCGGCTCCAACGAACTGAGCATGCCAGCATACGTCAGTTTGTCGAAGACTAAAACCTCGTGGTTTGTGTGCTCAATCAGGCGTCGGGCCAAGGCGGAGCCGATAAAACCCGCGCCTCCTGTGATGAGGATACGCATCAAAGATCGCTCCTTCCGAAAGCAGCTAAGGGCATAAGCGGCTCACCGTCGTATTCGAAAGGACAGTCGAACTCGGCAAGGGTCGGAAGGGCCGCGTCCTTGTCAGACAAAATCGGTCCTGAAGCCGGTAGCGGCCATTCAATACCAATGGTGGAATCGTTCCACAAGATGCCACCGTCGCACTCCGGCGCATACACGTCGGACACCTTGTACGCGATTTCGACATCCGACTCGAGCGTAACGAAGCCATGCGCGAACCCGATCGGGATGTACAGCTGCTCGCCGCCCTCAGAGGTCAGCTTAGCAGAAACATAATGCCCGTACGTTGGTGAGCCCCGGCGCAAATCGACCGCATAGTCCATAACTGACCCGCGCACGCAGCGCACAAGCTTGGCTTGCGCATGAGGCGGGCGCTGGAAGTGCAAGCCTCTCAAGGTGCCTTCACCAGCTGAGAACGATTGGTTGTCTTGTACGAATCGAGCGCCAATACCAGCCGTGGCGGCGCTTGATTCCGAAAAGGTTTCCATAAACCAGCCGCGCGCGTCGCCAATTCGTCGAGGTTTCATAAGGATTGGAAGGGTGCCTGGCATGGCGTACATCTCCGATAGGCGTGATCCTGCTTCTCTACTGGTATAGTCTTGTCCATGCAAAGACAGCTATGGTTGGGGCGTATGACGTAGAGGTTTGGATCGTGTTCAATGGCATATGGCGAGCGATTGCCTTTCGAAGGGAGCGCCGCTTGCAGCGAGACAGAGCTCGGTTTGGCGCGATGGCGGCCGATCTAGCTCGCGTCAATAACCAATGGCAGCTGGCTGCCGAGGGTTATCAGGCTTATTTAGATCGTAGGCCTCGCGACAACGCAGTGGCGCTGCGGCTGGCTGTCGTGCGTCTGGAGGCAGGTGAGCTTGTTGAAGCAGAGTTCGTCGTAAGGGGGGTGTTGAAGGTCTCCCCTAACCGAAGCCGAGCGCATTGGTTGCTGGGACGGATACTTGAGGAAAGGGGGTGCATCGATGAAGCTCAAGATGCGTATTTGAATGCAGTCGCCATCGATCGACACGGCGAGGCCATCGCCGCGTTGCGACGCTTGTGGCGCGGTGACGAAGAAACTCAGAGGTCCGTTGTTGCGCCTGCAGCTCCTGACGGCTGCTACCTTGCTGCCAAATGGGACTTCATCGTCAACGCAAAGCAGGCTTCGTCCGCGCTCGTTAGGGCGACATTACTTTCGATCTTGGCCCTAGAGGTTTCTGAGAAGCGGATTTGGTTGATCGACTGCGATGTAGAAGAGGATGAGGCGATCGCAAGCCTAGCAATCACTGAACCCCAAATCCAGTTCGTGCATCTTGGCGATCAATCGTGGGCCAATGGCATGGAGTGCGCGGTATCGACCACCGCAGGTGCGGTGCTAGACAAAGGTGGAATGGAGTGGCTGTTCTGGGCCTATCACCAGAAGCCCGGGCTGGTCTATGGCGATCATGACCATGATTGCCGGTCCGAGAAAGGTGGCTTGACGAAGCTATCTCCAGTGTTCTTTCCAGCCGTGGATGCAGAAGATCTTAAATACACACCCGAGCCGCCTGTCGTGCTTGTCGGCCCAGCATCCATAATGCTGGCTGAACATCAAAGTGGTAGCGACATGCATCGTGCGGTGCTGTCAGCGGGCTTGTCTGAGGTTCCTGTCGCCCATGTTCCAGTCACTGTTGCGTCCATGCTTGCTGCGGGGGATGGGAGCCGTCCGAAGTCAACAAAATTAATTTCTAGTCCGTCTCGTTTTGTCGCCGGAGATATTCTCGTGGTTGTGCCCACGCGGGATATGGGAAACTTAACTTCGACGATGATTGAAAGTCTTTGGAGAAGAGCCAGGCGACCAGAGGCGCTCAATGTAATATTGATTGACAACCGCTCGAAGGACCCGAGCTCGCTTGCTCGTTTTTCTGACCTGCAGCGTCGCCGTCTCTGCGAAACATTGCAGATCGACGAGCCCTTCAACTGGGCGCGCTTCAACAATATTGCTGTCCAAAAAAATCCACGCCCGATCCTAGTTTTTGCAAACAACGATATGGAAATGATTACTCAGGGTTGGGACGAGCGAGTGCGAGAGGGTTTGGGGCTAGACGGCGTTGGATTAATCGGCGCTCGGCTACTCTTTCCGCACGGTGGAGTCCAGCACGCCGGGATCGCCCTCGACGCGAAAGACGGAGAGCCGCTGCATGAAGGACTCGGCGCTGCAGCATCGGATACTGGACCGGCCGCGCGCTGGATACGGAGGCGTCCAGCGGCCGCTGTCACTGGTGCATTCATGGCCGTTTCATATGACGTGTTTGTCGCTGCCGGGGGGTTCGACGAGTTACACTTTCCGGTTTCTTGCAACGATATCGATTTCTGCCTCCGCATCCAACGACTCGGGTTGCGCGTTTTTTACGATGGACAATTGGAGCTGATCCACCACGAGTCACTAACGCGCGGACGTTCTGAGGAGATCGGCAAACGCGCTCTGGTAGAGGCTGAAATGGCTAATCTTATGTCGCTTTGGCCTGAAGCGGCGCGGCGGGATGAGAGCCGTAGTCCCAGATGGCAGCGCCGGGGGTTACGGTTGTTCGCAGGAGAGAAAGCGCTAAGCGCCGAGCAGATTCAGGATTGGGTTGACCGCACGCGTCATGAGCCGGCTCAACAAGCCTCAGCAGACCCGTGCGTAAAGTTGTTGTAAGCGCGAACGATAAGCTGAAGGGCTGAAGACCTCTGCCCTCTCGCGCCCTCGCGATGAAAGTTCGGCGCAAAGGTCGTCATCGGCATCCAAGGCGCGAATACTCTGTGTTAAGTCGCCCACATCGTGCGGCGAAGCGGTCAAGGCCGCCTCGCCGGCCACTTCCGGTAGCGCCCCCTCTGTGGAAGTAAGTACCGGGGTCCCCAATGCCATAGACTCTAATACAGGAAGTCCGAAGCCTTCATAAAGAGAGGGGAATAAGGTCGCTCTTGCACCACGAAGTAGGCCGATCAACATACGCTGCGACATGTATTCATAAAAGCGAATCTGCTCGGCGCGCGGCCCACCTTCGCGATGTAACTGCCGCATAAGCGCGAGCTCGGGGTCGCTCAACCAGCCCTGGCCGCCGATCACAACCAACGGCCGGCTGACGCCGGCTGCTAGGTATGCCTCGACCACTTGGCCTAAGTTCTTTTTGGGCTCCACCGCTCCAAAGTGAATGAAGTATCCCTTCCAGTCTAAATTAAAGGTGCTTGCTAGCATGCGGGCGACATTCTCAGTTGGGATGGTCGTTAGCGCATCTGGAAGCGTCATGGTCTGATAGGTTACGCTCACCCGCTCCGCGTCGACCCCAAGAAGGCGGATCACATCCTGGCGAGTTGACTCAGACACGACTGCGATATGGTCAGCTTTGCCTATGATTCGGCGATGTAAATGCAGAAAAGCCCGTCGATCATGGAGGGTGCTGTGCGGAAGACGTAGGGGAATCAGGTCGTGGATTGTGTAAATATTAGGGATATGTCTTGCGTAGAGCGGCAGGGGCAATGTCCAATGCATCACGCTAGGATTTGCGGCCTCTTTAAACACGACAGGGGTCATGCCTCTATGGTCGCGGAAAGCGCGATGAGCTCTTGAAAAAAGCCTTTCTGCCGCCCAAAAGTTATCCGCATCTATCGGTGGTTGTGGCCAGATTACTTCTCCTGAGCGCCTTACTGGCTTCGCCGCGCGGCCTAGAATGCCACTCAGCGCCTGGGCACGTGCGACAGCTCGGCCTCTCAACAATGGGCTTTTCAGTTGCCTGTTAGGCTCTACTAGAGCCGCCTCGTTAAGGATGTTCTCTTTGGTGAGAGATGACGAAGGGCCATAAAGGACTTGGGTCTCGAAGCCTATTTGTCGAGCATTCTCTAGTAGGCTGCGAGCATAAGTAGCAATACCTGTTCCTCGCCGCAGCGCAAGATTAAGTCCGTCGATGCATATACTTGCCATCACTAACCTCGGGTCTATTGCATCGGCCTCGTACTAACTAAAGTGGTTCATTGTTGCCAAAGGCTGCTGCCACGGGGGCGGCCCTTGTCGCCTCCGCGGCGTGCCAATGCCAAGCGCTTCTAACAATAGCTTCCAGATCCAGAGTCGGCTTCCAACCGAGAATTTCGCGTGCCCGGGAATTGTCTGCCACCAAGCAAGCCGAGTCTCCGGGACGACGCTCCACCACCTCTACGGGGAAGCCCCGATTGGTAATGCGCTGGATCGTCTCAACCAACTCTTTTACCGTCGTGCCAGTACCAGTGCCCAGATTAATTGCTGTGGTTGCGCCTCCTTCCAGCAGATAGCGCAGGGCCCGCACATGGGCGTCGGCTAAGTCCAAAACATGCACGTAGTCACGCACCGCCGTTCCGTCACGCGTCTTGTAGTCGTTGCCGAACAGCTTGAAGCCTTTCCGAACACCCAACGCAGTTTGGAGTGCTAGCGGAACGGCATGGGTCTCCGGATGGTGGCGCTCACCAATCCGACCTTGCTCGTCAGCACCCGCTGCATTGAAGTAACGCAAAGACACAGAGCGGAAATTAGCGTACGTCGAATAGTCAACCAATGCCTGTTCGACCATCAGCTTTGAGCGACCGTAGGGATTCAGCGGCACCTGCGGGTGCGTTTCGTCCATCGGAAGGTGAACTGGAGCGCCATACGTAGCGCAGGTCGAGGAAAATACCATAGCCTCTATCCCACTCCGCAGCGCTGCCTCAATCAGGGTTATAGTTCCTGCCACATTATTTTCGTAGAAACGGCCAGGTTGCTTGATAGATTGGTTTACCTCGATGAGGGCGGCGAAGTGCAGTACCGCAATTGGGCGGTGATGCCGAATCACCTGATCCAGACGCGCAAAGTCGCTTATGTCGCCATGCTCCAACTCGCCCCATTGCACAAAGGCGGCATGGCCGTTCGACAGGTTGTCGTACACCACCGGCCGAAACCCAGCCTGCGAAAGTGCCAAACACACGTGGGAGCCGACATAGCCGGCACCGCCAGCCACCAGAACCGATCTACTCATTCGACATTCCTTGTCAATCTCTTCGCCGCTACCCTAGATTCATAACTCAGGCCAGGGTGCAAAATTCTTTCGCAGTACATACCTGTGCGTGACACCGCCCCCATCCCCCGCTATCTCGCGCGCGTGATGAACGAAACAGAACGCCAGTCCGAGGAACGCAGCTGGGAGACGGCGAAGACGCTCGCCGAGGCCTTGCCGTATATTCAGGTGTATGACCGCGAGACCGTGGTCATCAAATACGGCGGTCACGCCATGGGCGAGAGCGCCGTGGCGCGTCAGTTTGCGGCCGATGTGGTGCTGCTGAAGCTGATGGGCGTGAACCCGGTGGTGGTGCACGGCGGCGGGCCGCAGATCAGCGCCATGCTGGACAAGGCCGGGGTGAAGTCCAGCTTCGTCGACGGACTGCGGGTCACCGATCCGGCGACGATGGAGGTCGCCGAGATGGTGCTGTCGGGCGCGGTGAACAAAGAGATCGCGCACTGGATCACCATGGCCGGCAAGGAGGCGGACGTGCGCGGCGTCGGCCTGTCGGGCAAGGACGCCGGTCTGCTGACGGTCGAGAAGACGCGCCGGACCAAGCGCGACCCCGACAGCATGATCGAGCACGAGGTCGATCTGGGGTATGTCGGCGAACCGACCAAGGTGGACCCCAAGCTGATCGCCGGCCTGATCGCATCCGAGACGGAGGACTGGGTGCCGGTCATCGCCCCGATCGGCGTGGCCGAGGACGGTCAGACCTACAACGTCAACGCCGACACAGTGGCCGGCGCCGTGGCGGGTTCGCTGAACGCCAAGCGGATGCTGCTGCTGACCGACGTGCCGGGGGTCAAGGGCGCGGACGGCGACATCATCCGTCAGATGACGCTAGACGAGGCGCAAAACCTGATCGACACGGGCGTCGCCACCGGCGGCATGATCCCCAAGCTGGAGACGGCCATGGCCGCCGTTCGCGCGGGCGTCGAGGCGGTGGTCATTCTGGACGGGCGTCGGCCGCACGCCATGCTGGTCGAGTTGTTCACCGAGTTCGGCGCCGGCACCCTGGTGAAGGCGTCTTGATCGACCCCCATTCCACATCTCTTGGGCATGTGCGCGCCTGGGTGTTCGACATGGACGACACCCTGTATCCGCGCGAGCAGGGTCTGATGCGGCTGGTCCAGGCGCGCATCAACGCCTTCGTGGTCGAGGCCGTCGGGCTGGAGCCCAAGGCTGCGGCCGCGATGCAGCGCCAGTTCCTGGATGAGCACGGCACGACCCTGGCCGGACTGATGGCCAACTATGCCGTCGATACCGAACGGTTCCTGCGCGAGGTGCACGACGTGCCTCTGGATGGGGTCGAGCCCAATCCGCGTCTGGCCGAGCGGCTGAAAGCTCTGCCCGGTTGTTGCTTTGTCTTCACCAACGGCGCGCGTGAATACGCCCATCGTGTCCTTGAGCGGATCGGCGTCGCCGACTGCTTCGAAGGCGTTTTCGCCATCGAGGATGGGGATCTCACGCCCAAGCCCAATCCCGCGACCTTCCGCCGGATGCTGGAGCAGTTCGGCATCGATCCGCACCGATCCGCCTTCTTCGAGGACACGCCCAAGAACCTGGAACCGGCCAAGGCGCTGGGCATGGCGACGGTCCTGATCGGCGACGGCCATGGCAAGCCGATCGGGCCGCACATCGACCATGTGGCCCCGGACCTTCTCGACTTCCTCTCAGACCTGACCTTCAAGGACGCCGCATGACCGATCTGTCGCATCTCGAATCCGTCGTCGAGGCCGCCTGGGAACAGCGCGTCGAGGTGTCCGCCGCCACGCATGGCGAGGTGCGCGACGCCGTCGAGACCGCCCTGGCCCTGCTGGATTCCGGGCAGGCGCGCGTCGCCTCGCGCGGCGCGGATGGCGTCTGGACCACCCATCAGTGGCTGAAGAAGGCGGTGCTGCTGTTCTTCCGTCTGAACGACAACCAGATCATGCGGGCGGGCGCGCCGTCCGTCATGCCGCTGTCGGTGGATCATCCCGTCGCCATCGGTCCCTTCTGGGACAAGGTGCCCAATAAGTTCGGCGACTGGACCGCATCGGATTATCAGTCGGCCGGCTTCCGCTCGGTGCCCGGCGCCATCGTCCGTCACGGCGCGCATATCGCCAGGAACGTCGTGCTGATGCCGTCGTTCGTGAACATCGGCGCCTTCGTTGACGAGGGCTCGATGGTCGACGCCTGGGCCACGGTCGGCTCCTGCGCCCAGATCGGCAAGAATGTGCACCTGTCGGGCGGCGCGGGCATCGGCGGCGTGCTGGAGCCGCTACAGGCCAATCCGACCATCATCGAGGACGGCTGCTTCATCGGCGCCCGCGCCGAGGTGGCCGAGGGCGTGATCGTGCGCGAGGGCGCGGTCCTGGCCATGGGCGTCTACCTGTCGGGCTCGACCAAGATCGTGGACCGGGCGACCGGCGAAGTGTTCCGGGGCGAGGTGCCGGCCTATTCGGTGGTCGTGCCGGGTTCGCTGCGGGATCCCAATGGCGGGCCGTCGCTCTACTGCGCTGTCATCGTCAAGCGCGTGGACGCGCAGACGCGGGCCAAGACCGGCGTCAACGAACTGCTGCGCGACTGATCAGGCGGCGACGCGGACAGGCTGCGTCGCAGGCGTGTCGAACGTCGCGTGAAGCGTGAAGGTCGATCCCTGACCGGGGGCCGACGTCACCGTGATCTCGCCGTCCATCAGGGCGGCCAGGCGTTGACAGATGCTGAGCCCCAGGCCGGTGCCGCCGAACTTGCGGGTGGACGACCCGTCCACCTGAGAGAAGGGCTGGAACAGGCGCGTCAGATCGTCGGCGGCAATGCCGATGCCGGAATCGACCACACCAAGTCGTAAGGTCGTGCGACCCTCGCCTGCCGGCTCGCTGTCGATAATCAGGCGAACCTCGCCCTGCGGCGTGAACTTGATGGCGTTGGCCAGCAGATTATGCGTCACCTGGGCCAGACGCAGCGGGTCCATTCTGAGAAGCGGCGGTAACGGGCCGCGGATGTCGGTCGCGAAGGTCAGTCCGCGCGCCTCGGCCTGGGCCTTGAACGGACCCGTCAACCGGGCGGCGAGGGTCTCGGCTTCGACATCGACGAAGTCCAACTCCATCTTGCCGGATTCGATCTTGGTAATGTCGAGGATGTCGTTCAGCAGCACCATAAGCCCTTCGCCGGAGTCGCGGATCACCCCGACGAACTCCTTTTGGCGGTCGCTGAGCTCGGACATCTGCAACAGTTGCGCGGCCCCCAGAACCCCGTTCATCGGCGTGCGAAGCTCATGAGAGATGACGCCCAGGAAGTTGGACTTGGCGGCGCTGGCGGCGTTGGCGCTATCGCGCGCGGTTTCGAGTTCGGCGATCAGTTCGGCCTGGCGACGGTTGACGGCTTCCAGATCGCTGTCCTTCATCTGGGTGATGGCCACTTTGATCAGCAAGGCCAGCGCCAGAACCGGGATCATGCTGACGACCACCCAAAAGCCGGGCGTGCCCCACAGTTGTGCGAACAGCAGAACTACGACCACCGAATAGGGCGCCGACACGATCAGTGCCTCACGGGGCGCGGCGCGCATCTGGGTGAAGACCAGCACATAGCCGGCCATGAGAAGGGCGACGCCCAACGGCACGCCATAGGCGCCGCCGTAGATGAATGCGAGCAGCGGCGCCGCTGACCAGGCGATGCAGGAAATGGTAGCGGCCATCAGCTTGATTCGGCTGTGAAGCCCCTGATCCGGCAATACCAGCACACGTTCGGCGAACGTCCGAAGCAGACCTGACGCGGTCGCGGCTGCAAACCACAACACTGCGGTCGCCCAATCCGTGACGGTGAACAGGGCAACCGCCCAACTGGCGATGATCAGATACCGCATGTGACCGTCTGCAATCAGATGCTGGAGCAGGGAACGGCCGGGGTGGGTCTTGAACGTCGTCATCTTCGGATCTCGCAGGGCTGGGACGCAGCCTGGCCCGGCCTCCGCTAAGATACGATGAACGCTGACTTTTCTTTATCGAAGTGTCCGGGATCGAACATGGAACCGAACCAGGGCCGTTGGAGGCGGCCGTCAGCCGCCTCCAATCCATCAACCGGCGCGCTTCAGATCCGGCGGAGTCGCTTCGTCGGTCAGGATGCGGATGGCTTCCTCGACCGTGACCACGGTCTGGGCCTGGGAGCCAAGGCGGCGGATGGCGACCATGCCGTCTTCCGCCTCCTTGCGGCCGACGACGGCGATGACCGGGACCTTGCCGACCGAGTGTTCGCGGACCTTGTAGCCGACCTTTTCGTTGCGCAGATCGATCTCGGTGCGCAGGCCGGCGGCCTTGAACCTGGCCATCACGTCGCGGGCGTAGTCGTCGGCGTCCGAGGTGATGGTGGCCACCACAGCCTGCGTCGGGGCCAGCCACAGCGGGAAGGCGCCGGCGTAGTTCTCGATCATGATGCCGATGAAGCGTTCGAACGAGCCCAGGATCGCGCGGTGCAGCATGACCGGGCGGTGCTTCTGGCCGTCCTCGGCGATATAGGTGGCGTTCAGACGTTCGGGCAGGACGTAATCCAGCTGGATCGTGCCGCAGGTCCATTCGCGGCCGATGGCGTCCTTGACGATGAAGTCCAGCTTGGGCGCATAGAAGGCGCCGTCGCCCTCGGTGACGACCGGCTCGGCGCCGGCGGCGCGGGCGGCCTCGGCCATCAGGGTCTCGGCCTTGTCCCAGAACTCGTCCGTGCCGGCGCGGTTCTCGGGGCGTGTGCCCAGGCTGATATAGGCCGTCTCCATGCCCAGGTCGGCGTGGACGCTGCGGGCCAGTTTGATGAACTCGGCCGTCTCCTCGACGATCTGGTCCTCGCGGCAGAAGATGTGGGCGTCGTCCTGGGTGAAGCCGCGCACCCGCATCAGGCCGTGCAGCGATCCCGACGGCTCATAGCGGTGGCAGGCGCCGAACTCGGCCATGCGCAGCGGCAGTTCGCGGTACGACCGCTGGCCCTGGTCGAATATCTGGACGTGGCCCGGACAGTTCATCGGCTTGAGCGAAAGCTCTTCGCCCTCGACGGTCTCGCAGACGAACATATTGGGTCGGTACTTGTCCCAGTGGCCGCTCTGTTCCCAGAACTTCCGGTCCAGGACCTGGGGCGTCTTGACCTCGACATAGCCGGCGGCGTCCAGGCGGCGGCGCATATAGGCCTCCAGCACACGCCACAGGACCCAGCCCTTCGGGTGCCAGAAGACCATGCCCCGGCCCTCTTCCTGCATGTGGAAGAGCTCCATGGCCTTGCCGACCTTGCGGTGGTCGCGCTTCTCGGCCTCTTCCAGACGTTGCAGATGGGCGTCCAAGTCTTCCTTGGTCGCCCAGGCGGTGCCGTAGATGCGTTGCAGCTGCTCGCGCTTGGAGTCGCCCCGCCAATAAGCGCCGGCCAGCTTGGTCAGTTTGAACGCCTTGCCGACGTGGCGCGTCGAGGGGAAGTGCGGGCCCCGGCACAGGTCGATCCAGTCCCCCTGTTTGTACAGGGTGATGGTCTCGGTCCCGGGCAGGTCGCGGATCAGCTCGGCCTTGAACTTCTCGCCGCGCGCCTCGAAGAATTGGATCGCCGCGTCCCGCTCCCAGACCTCGCGCTCGAACCTGGCGTCGCGATCCACGATCCGGCCCATCTCCTTTTCGATGGCGGCGAAGTCGTCGGTCGAGAAGGGCTCTTCGCGGTAGAAGTCGTAGTAGAAGCCGTCCTCGATCGCCGGGCCGATCGTGACCTGGGTGCCGGGGAACAGGGTCTGAACCGCCTCGGCCAAGACGTGGGCGGTGTCGTGGCGGATCGTATAGAGAGCGGCGGGGTCGTCGCGCATGATCAGGCGGAAGTCGCCGCCCGTCTCCAGCACCCGGCCCATGTCGCGCTGCTCGCCGTTCAGTTCGGCCAGCACGGCCTTCTTGGCCAGCGACGGCGAGATCGAGGTCGCGACGTCGCGCGCCGTGGAGCCGGCCGGGTATTGGCGCACCGCGCCGTCGGGGAATTTCAGGTCGATCATGTGTCAGTCTTCAACTGGCGGGACCGGGTCGTATCCCGATCCCCCGAAGGGATGGCATTTACAGAGGCGGCGCACGGTGAGCCACCCCCCCTTTACCGGGCCGTGCTGGATCAGGGCGTCGCGCCCGTAATCCGAACAGGTCGGCAGGAATCGGCACTGCTGGCCGATCAGAGGAGACAGCGTCAGCTTGTAGCCCCGATGGGCCGCGCGCACGCTGCGTTCATAGAGAGACATATGTCCCTTTGCCGGGGTTGATGGGGCCGGGGGCTTGAGAGGTTCGCCGCGCTTATCCCCTGTCATCGCAGGGGGATCAACCGGTCGTGCCCGTCAGGCCGCGCCGGCGAGGCGAGTTCGGGCGGCCAAGGCATTGTTCACCGCCTCCAGCGTCGCTTCGATGGAGACGAGGGTGGAGGCGTGCCGGGCGGGGTAGTCGGCGACCTGTTTCAGCAGGCGCAAGTCCTCGAACCGGCCGACGGGGCCCTTGCCGCCGGATTTCAGCATGGCGATCATGGCGTCGCGGGCGTCCTTGAGATCATCGACCGACGCGCCGATCACAGACTGACCCAGCGCCCCGGCGGCGGCCTGGCCGAGGGCGCAGGCTTTTACGTCCTGGGCGAAGTCGGCGATGCGGCCCGCTTCGTCCAGGGTGACATCGACCGTCGCGCGCGACCCGCACAGTTTCGCCACCCGTTCCCCGGTGCCCTGCGGCGCCGGCAGACGCCCCGCATGCGGCAGGTTCGCCGCCAGCGACAGGATGCGCGCGCTGTAGAGGTCGTCGATCATGGGGCGAAGATAGGCGCTCAATCCTCCCCCGTGAAGCGCAGCCTGATGGGGGGATTACAGCGTCAGGACGAGACGCCCATCGGATCGGACTTCTAAAGTCGCATCCGCATAGTCCGCCAGAGTGGGATGATCGGTCTCCAGCGGATGGGTCCAGGCGGCGGTGACGACCAGCACATCGGCGCCGGCCGCTTCGCCCGCCTTGATGCCGGCCTCGGCGTCCTCGAAGACCAGGCAGTCGGCGATGTCGAAGCCCAGGGTCGCTGCGGCCTTCAGATAGCCCGCGGGGTCGGGCTTGCCGCGTTCGACGTCCTCGGCAGTGATCACCACGGCGGGCGGGGTCACGCCTGCGGCCCTAAGACGGGCGCGCGCCAAGGGGACCGAGGCGGAGGTGACCACGGCCCAGCGGTCGGGCGGCAGGCGTTTGACGAAGTCGACGGCACCGGGGATGGGGGCGACGCCGTCCACGTCCTCGATCTCGCCGCGTTCGACCCAGGCGACCTCGGCGTCCAGGTCGATATCGGGCAGGTTCTGGCGACGAATGGTGTCGATGGCGCGCACGCCGTGGATGGTGGGAACGAAGGCGGCGACATCCAGCCCATGGCGCTCGGCCCAGCGGGTCCAGACGCGCTCGGCGGCCAGGGTCGAGGTAATCAGGGTGCCGTCCATGTCGAACAGGAAGGCCTGATAGGCGCGGGACGGGGGGAGGGCGGTCATGGCCTCATCCACCATGCGGGCGGTCAGACCGCAACGGGCGGATCAGCCGCCTTGCAGGGAGTTCCAGGTGCGGGCGGTGTCGGTCGCAGGTGACGCGGTCGCCGCGCCGTTGCCGGACGTCGTCGCGCCGCCCGTGCTGCGCGAACGCAGCCATTGCAGGTTCTGCTCGGCCTGTTCGGGCGGCAGTTCGCGTCGAAGGATCTGTTCGGCCTCGCCCATCTTGCCCTGAAGGCCCAGCACCATGGCCAGGTTCTGGCGCACCTTGGCCGAGGCGGTCGGCTGAGCCACGGCGCGGCGCAGCAGGGTCTCGGCGCCCGGCGCATCGCCATGCGTCAGGGCGGCGGTGGCCGCATTGGTCAGGACATCGGGGTTGTCGGGCGACAGAGCCAGGGCCTGGTTCCAGGCGGCGCGGGCGTCGTCGGTGCGACGCACCTGCTCATAGGCTACGCCCAGCAGGGAGTAGGGTCGCCAATCGCGCGGCGCCAGGTCGCGCGCCTGCTCCAGCGGCGCGACGCCGTAAAAGGCCTGGCCGCGCGCGATGTGGGCGCGGCCCAGCTCCAGCAGGGCGTCCAGATTGTTGGGCTGGATCGTCAATGTCGCCTGGGCGGCCTCGGCTGCCTGATCGTATCGACCCAGCTCACGCAGGGCCTGGGCCAGTTTCACGCCCGCCACGGCGTCGGTCGGATCGGCCTGCTGCTCCGAGGCCCAGAAGACCGAGCGCGAGAGGGCGTCCATCCGGTCATAGGTGGCGCGCACCGCAGCGGACGACGGCGCGCGAGCCTGGGCCGCGGTCGCCGCCGTCGGATCGGCCGCCAGCGTCGGCGTGCCGGACAGGGCGATCAGGGCGACGGTTGCGAGAAGGGCGGGCATGCGCGACATGGGTCAGGTCCAGACGGTCCTAGAGGTCTCACCCCTAGAATCGCCGGTTCGCGTCAACCGATGGTTAACTTCGTTTCGAGGGCCTCATGTCCGTCTCGCATCCTCTGTTGGTTTCCGCCCAAGACGGCGACGGCGCCATCCCGATCCGCTTCGTTCAGGCGGGCGGCGTGCTGGAGGGTGCGGCCCGCCGCTGGGGCGCCTTGCACGGGTTCGAAGGCAAGCCGGGCCAACTGTTGGTCGTGCCGGACGCGGACGGCGAGATCGGCCAAGTGGTCATTGGCGCGGGCGCGACCTTCGATCCGATGAGCGTACGGGGACTGTCAGCGCGGCTGCCGGGCGGCCTGTATCGGCTTGAGGTCGCGGCGCAGGACGCGGAACTGGCGACCCTGGCCTTCCTGCTGGGGGCCTATGTCTTCGACCGTTACAAGGCCCGGCCGGACCGGACGCCCGTGCAACTGGTCGCGCCGGACGGCGTGGATGTCGCCGAAATCTCTCGCATCGCCGCCGCCTGCGCCCTGGCGCGCGAAATGGTCGATACGCCCGCCGCCGACATGGGGCCGTTGCAGATCGAGACCATCGCCCGCGAGATCGCAGAGAGCGCGGGCGCCGAGATCACCGTCACCACCGGCGACGCCCTGCTGGAAGACAACTATCCGGCCGTCCACGCCGTCGGGCGCGCCGCCGCCCCGCACCGTGCGCCGCGCCTGATTGAGATCGGCTGGAAGCTGGACCGGACCGACCTGCCGCTGGTCGCCCTGGTCGGCAAGGGGGTGGTGTTCGACACCGGCGGTCTGGACCTGAAGCCCGCCGCCGGCATGCGCAATATGAAGAAGGATATGGGCGGCTCGGCCCATGCCCTGGCCCTGGGGCGTCTGGTGATGCAGGCCGACCTGCCGGTGCGGCTGGTGGTTATCGTCGCGGCGGTCGAGAACGCCGTGTCGGCCGACGCCTTCCGGCCCGGCGACATCCTGAACAGCCGCAAAGGTCTGACCATCGAGATCGGCAATACGGACGCCGAAGGCCGGCTGATCCTGGCTGACGCCCTGACACGGGCGGGCGAGCATCAACCCGATCTGACGCTGGACTTCGCCACCCTGACCGGCGCCGCGCGGATCGCCCTGGGGCCCGAGCTGCCGCCTCTTTATACAGACGACGAAGCCCTGGCCGCCGGGCTGCTTGCTGCGGCAAGTCAGGTGCGCGATCCCCTGTGGCGGATGCCGCTGTGGCCCGGCTATCGCGGCGCGCTGGACGCCGAGATCGCGGACCTGCGGAACGACCCGGCCGGCTGGGCCCAGGCCGGATCGGTGACGGCCGCCCTGTTCCTGCAGAAGTTCGCCCCGACCACAGGGGCCTGGGCGCACATGGACATCTTCGCCTGGAACCCCCGCGCCCGCCCCGGCTATCCGGAAGGCGGCGAGGCCCAGGCGCTGAGAGCCTGCTTCCAATATCTCAGAACGCGGTTCTGTTGATTTTCTTTCGCAAAAGCGTCTCGCGTTAACGGCCCCTAAGCCATCGGGGGATAAGGCTGTGGGTTCAGCAATGCGAGTTCACGTTGACCGACGTCCTCGACCCTCTTCCGCCCGGCGACCGCCTCGTTCGCCCTGACCTCGCCGAACAGGCTCTGGAAGGGCTGGTGCGCGCAGACGCCTATCGGGCGACCGAAGCCATGCATTGCCGCGTCGCCGTGGCGGACATTTTGTCGGACGTTGACGGTCGGATCGACCAGCTGCTGCACGGCGAGATTTTCGACGTTCTGGATCGGGCGAACGGCCGGGTCTGGGGCCGGGCGCGGCGCGACGGCGTCGTCGGCTGGGTCGTGCTGGACAGTCTGTCGGCCGGCGCGCCGTTGGCGACGCACTGGATCGCCGCCGTGGATGCCGCCCTGCCGCTGAACGCTCTGGTGGTCGAGGCAGCGGATGTGGCGGAGGCTGACCTGAAGCCGATCGGCGCATTCGAGGCGGATCTGGTCGCGGTGGCCGAGCGGTTGCTCGGGCGGCCGCATGAACTTGGCGCGCGGTCCTCGATCTCCACCGACTGTTCCGGCCTGGTGCAGCAGGCCCTGCTGGCCTGCGGCCTGCCCGGTCCACGCCGTTCGGACGCGCAGGCCCGGTTGGGTCGAGCCGCGTCTTCATCGGACCTTCAGCGCGGCGACATCGTCGTCTGGCTGGCGCCGAACGACGATCACGACTGGACGGGTCATTCGGCGCTGATGCTGGATGGCGAACGCATCATCCACGCGACAGGCGGCAAGGGCGTCGTGATCGAGACCCTGGCCGAGGTCGAGGCGCGTCTGGTCGCCGAGGGTTTCGCGACCGCCGTCTTCCGCCGGCTCTAGTCCCTTAAGGTCCGCATCGCGCCCAGCCGGGCGAAGGCCAGGGTCAGCGCCTTGCGGCGGGCGGGCGCCAAGCCGATCACCGGCGCGTCTCGCACGACCGCCCCGCCGAAACCGTCTGCAACGATCAGGCCCGGTTCGTCGGGCAGGATGGCTTGCGGAAACTCGGGCGCGACGGCGAAGAAGAAGGCGTCGCAGAATGGTCCGTACTCGTGCCATTTGCGGTCGACGCGATAGTCCTCGACGCTCGACTTGACCTCGCAGATGACGATGTCGCCCTTGCGCCCGATCGCCATGACATCGGCGCGGCGACCGTTGGGCAGGCAGACTTCCAAGAGCGGCGCATAGCCCATGTCCATCATCAGCCGCGCCGCGCCGCGCGTGACCGAAAGCGTGGTCTCGGGACGGCTGAAGACGAGTTCGAGATGGGCGACGGCGGACATGCCGATAGCTTATGTTCCGCCTACGTTCCTACCGCAAGCGGCGCCTTAGACGCCGGTGTGGACCAGGCGGCTGGTGCTGAAGCCCAGCGCTCGGACGCGGCTCAGAATGCGGTCGCGCTCAGCCTGCGTCGCATTCTGGTTGCGGTGCCAGATCCACCAGTTCGATTTGTCCGGCAGACCCATGATGGCCCAGCTGTAGTCCGGCGAATGGTCGTAGACCCAGTAGTTCTGGCCCGCCAGACCGCCGAAGCTAAGCAGGCCGGTCAGACTGAATCGGAACTTCGCATTGGTCGTGGTGTCGGTGACGCGGGCATTGGCGCGCAGCGTCTCGACCTTGCCATCGGCGCGCCGGGTGCAGGTGACGGTGATGGCGTAGCGGTCGGCCGCGCCCTGCGGCGTAAAGTCGATCTGCGCCCGGCTGCAGTCCTTCTGAACGTTGTTGTGATTGCGCTCGATCTCGAACCACCGGCCGTCAAAGCGGTTCAGGTCGACGTTCGACGCCTGGGCGAAGGCCAATGACGGCAGGGCGGCGACGGCGGCGACGGCGGCGATCAGGCTGGCGCGGAACATGGGTGTATCCTCGTTTGGTTTGGAAGGGATACGATGCGCCGACGCCTTCGGTTGTGATCAGCCCTTCAGGCGCGCCCGATTGATCGCCCATTCGTCGCGGGTCTGGCCCCACAGATCGATGGCGATGTCCTTGAGGGGTTCGGGCAGGAGGCCCGGCCCGCGATTGCGCGAACCCAACCGTGTCGCGACCGCCGCCGAGGGCAGGTTCTCGGGCGCGATGCAGTGGATCACGTCGTCCCACCCCAGCACGTCGAAGGCATAGTCCATCGTGGCTGCGGCCGCTTCGACTGCATAACCCTTGCCGGTGGCGTCGCGATGCAGGCTCCAGCCCACCTCGCGGCCGGGCCAGCCATAGGGGTGCAGCGGCCCGATGCGGCCGATCCACTGGCCCGTCTTCTTTTCCAGGATGGAGAACATCCCTTCGCCCGTCAGGGCCCACATGCCCGCGACGGTGCAGATCAGGCGCCAGACCTGGGGCGCGGGCTGGACCCCGCCGATGAAGCGGGCGGTCTCGGGATCGGCCATGAACTCAGCCCAGCGCGGAAAGTCCTCAACCGCCGGCGGACGCAGGATCAGCCGCTCCGTCTCCAGCGTCGGCCCCAAGGTCACATGGGGCGGCACGGCGTATGCGGCAGCGTTCACAGCAGATACTCCCGCTCCAGTTCGTAGTGGCTGCCGCTGTCGGTCAGGACGCTGGAATACAGGCCGAAGCGGTCGATGCGGATCGGCGGCGAATGCAACAGATTGTGCCCTGACACCCAGGCGCCGAGACGGTCGGGATTGGTCTGGGTTTTCAGATAGGCCAGGGTCACATGCGGTTTGTAGGCGCGCGCCTCCATGCCGATCCCGGCCCGTTCCCCCGCGGCCTTGCAGCGCCCGGCGAGAACCGACAGGCGCTCGTTGGGCGTTTCGACCCCAGCCCACAGCGTATGGCTGCGATGGTCGTCGCCGAAACAGCCGACGCCCTTCAGCGCGATCTCGAACGGACCGCCCGTCACGCGCGTCAGTTCCGACGCCAAATCGTCGGCGCGGCGTTCGTCGGTCTCGCCATAGAAGGCGAGCGTGACGTGCAGGGCGTCCAGCGGCCGCCACCGTGCGCCGGGCAGCCCTGATTGCCGTCGCTTGAGCGTCTCTGCGACGTCGGGCGGCAGGGTCAGGGCGGTGAACAGACGAAGCATGCGACCGAAAGTAGCGGCCGGAACACAAGGCTCCAAGTCCGGTTTTCCTTGCAGCGCGGGCCTCGGCTCACGATATTCAAAGCCTGTGACCGGAGAAGCCTCTCCGGCCAATCGGAGAAAGTTCGTCGCCATGAGCGATTTCAACAACGGCTACGCCCGTCCTCTGCCGCAGACGGCCGACATGTCGGTCGACGCCGGCCTGCGCAGCTTCATGCTGGGCGTCTACAACAAGCTGGCCCTTGGCCTCGTGGTCGCCGGCGCCCTGGCCTACGTCACCGGCAATGTTTACGAAGTGCAGCGCCTGCTGTTCGTCCAGACGGCGGACGGCCGGATCGGCCTGACGATCTTGGGAATGGTCGTCCAGTTTTCGCCGCTCGTGATGCTGTTCGGCTCGATGTTCTTCATGAAGAACCCGACGGCCAAGGGCGTGAACATGCTCTACTGGGCCGTGGTCGCCACGATCGGCGCGGGCTTGGGCGTCCTGTTCCTGCGTTACACGCAGGGTTCGTTGGCGTCCACCTTCTTCGTCACGGCGGCGGCCTTCGGCGGTCTTAGCCTGGTGGGCTACACGACCAAGAAGGACCTGACCGGCATGGGCACCTTCCTGATCATGGGCGTGATCGGCCTGATCATCGCCTCGATCGTGAACATGTTCCTGCAGTCCGGGACCTTCTACCTGATCATCTCGGGCCTGGGCGTGCTGATCTTCTCGGGTCTGATCGCCTACGACACCCAGCGTCTGAAGATGACCTACTACGCCCTGGGTGGCGACCAGAACGCGATGGGCGTGGCCACCGGCTTCGGCGCTCTGAGCCTGTTCATCAACTTCGTGAACCTGTTCCAATTCCTGCTGGCCTTCATGGGCGGCAACCGGAACTGAGATCAGTCGAAAGACGGATACGGAAAGGGCCCCTCGCGGGCCCTTTCTTTTTGCGCGCCGCTTGGTGATCCTGTGGGTGGGTTTGGGAGATGATCCGTGAAGGGATTTACGAAAGTCGTCGTCGCTCTGGCGGTTACAATGCCTCTGACGAGTTGCCTGACTTTAGCGGCCTATCAAAGAGCGGCCGAAGAGCGGGCGTCCGATCGTTTCGGTGAGCCCGGAGCGGCGGAGAAGACCTGGTTCGAAGCCGAGGGATTTCCTGTTTCCGGCACGCTCTCGCTGACCACGCACCTGACTCGTCCCGTTACTGGCGGTATGGGCTATGGTGCGAAGGAAACGCTGACCTGCGAGGGACGAGCCATCCGGTTGATTCCCGACACGCCTCGCAATCGCTGGCTGTTGTCGGAACGTCTTGGATGGCCTCTCAAGGCGGAAGGGGTTTGGCGCATAGGCTTTATGGCGCATTGGAATTGGCCGGAGTCGACGACCTTTATTCGAGAAGGAACGTGCGGCGCAGGCGGCGCCTTCCACTTCGATCAGGCACCCGATGGTCGCTACTTCGTCATGGCGAAGATTTCACAGCCAGCCTACGAAACGGCTGACGTGAACATGGTCTATGACGTCGTTCTCAAGCCGATCATCGTCGTCGGCGGACCTGCCCGTCCTCAGGTCGACGTCGTCTTGGACGGTGATTCCTGGCTATCGCCCGTCTTGCGGGAGCAGTGAGACGATCACTCGACCACCTGGAACTTGCGGCCATCGAAGACGCGCAGCACCTGGGCCAGGTCGCGGCCGCGTTTCAGGATCTGGCCGCCTTCGCCGATGACGGCCCACTGGCCCTGGCGGGTCTGGAGGGCGGGGCGCTTTTCGATGCGGTAGAGCGGGGCGTCGCCGCTGCGGCGAAAGACGGCGAACTCGGCGAAGTCCTTGTGTCCGACCATGGCGTAGTCGCGCCATTCGCCCTGCGCGACCATGCGTCCATAGACTCTGAGGATCGGGTCCAGTTCGCGACGGTCGAAGAAGACGGGGCCGGGCGCCGGCGTCGTGTCGTGAGGGTTCAGGCTCATGGTTTCAACTTAGGCCGCTGGAGGCCCGATGCCAGAGGCGGCCAGGAAATCGACGCAGACACGAAATGGCCCCGTTTCGGTCCTTCGCCCGCCCGTATGCGCAACGAAATATCGATCATCGGCTCGTCGGAGTTCGGAAGCGTCCCGGATCCTGAACAGCCCCCCCAGCCCCCCTGGATGTTTCCAGTTTACGGGCTCCGGCGGCCGATGCTTCCTCCAAGCGAGCGCCCGCCCTGCCTTTCCCCTCCCCCTCCCCGGCAAGGCGGGCGTTTCGCTGTCTGGAGCCCGCCAGACAGCGCCACGTCGGCGTCTGACCCCGCCTTAGAGCGATAGGGTCAGGTTCAGGGTCTCTCCGTTTCTGAGCACGGTCGCCTCAACCGATCCCGAGGCGCCCTGCAGGGCGGTCGCGGCCGCGCGAGCGTCGGCGACGGGCGCGCCGGCGATGGCGGTGATCACATCGCCGGCCGTCAGTTCGGCCTGGGCGGGGGGCGAGCCGGCAGCGACGGCCGTGACCTGGGCGCCGCCGTCCTGGTCTCGCAGGGTCGCCCCATAGGCCAGTACAGACTGTGCGCCGACGATCACGGGCTGATCAGCAGGCGTCTCGACCGCCAGCGACGTGGTCGCCTCGCGGCCGCCGCGCAGATAGGAGACGCTAAGGTCCGAGCCCGGCGCGGCGATGCCGATGGTGGCGTTGACCGAGCCGGCGTTGGCGACGGGGCGGCCCTGGATGCGGGTGATGACGTCGTTGTGGCGCAGGCCGGCGCGTTCGGCGGGCGATCCCGGCGCGACATCGGCGACGACGGCCCCGCGCACAATGCCCAGATGCAGGTCGCGCGCTCGCTCGGCGTTCAGCGAGCCGAAGATGGCGCCGGTCGCGCCGCGCTTGACCTCGCCGTTCTTCTTCAACTGATCGGCGACGTAGAGCATGATCCGCGTCGGCACGGCGAAGGCGATGCCGTCGTTGCCGCCGCCCAGACCGCCTGAGAGGATCGAGGTGTTGATGCCGATCAGCCGGCCCCGGCTGTCCAGCAGCGGCCCGCCGGAGTTGCCCGAGTTCACGGCCGCGTCGGTCTGGATATAGTCCTCGACCGCGTCGCCTAGCCCTGAGCGGTTCAGGCCCGAGATGACGCCCATGGTCAGGGTCTGGTCCAGACCCAGCGGATAGCCGACCGCAAAGGCCAGATCGCCGGTGCGCAGGGTGTCGGAATCCACCGTCTGGACCTGTTTCAGGTTCAGCGGCCGACCGTCGGGCGTGATGCGCAGCACGGCGATGTCGGTCGCCTTGTCCGCCCCCACCAGCACAGCGTCGAACAGCCGGCCGTCCGTCAGATCGACGGTGAACTTTCGCCCGCCCTCGACAACGTGATTGTTGGTGATCACCAACCCCTCGGCCGCATCGACGATGACGCCGGAGCCGGAGGCATAGGGTTTGGGATCGGCCGCGTCCGAACTGGGGCCACGCGACTGGCCCAGGGTCGTGACCTGAACCACCGCCGGAAGCGAGCCCTCCAGCCCCGACGAGAAGCTGAAGACCCCGCGCCGGGCGTCATAGGGCAGGCCTGCCGCGCCCGATTGCGCCAGCGCCGGCGTCGCTGAGGCCAGCAGGGCCAGGGCGGCGGCCATGGAGGAGGCGGGCGAAAGGCGGATCGGCATGGGCATTTCCTTGATCGAACGCCGACCCTAGACCGAGTTTTCGCTTCTGACGATGGGGCGAACGGCCGGAATGAACAGATCGCGAGAGGGGTTGCGTCCGGCTCCGTCAGACGTGACCATAGGTGCGTCGAAGCAGGGAACACGCGCCATGAGCCAGACGATGATCGACCGGCCTCGTTCAGGCTCCACTCCCTTCGCCCGGCTGTTCCGCGATCATCCCCGCGAAGTGGGCGAGACCTATTTCGAACATATGGCCGCCTCGGCCGGCTTCGGCTTCAAGCTGCTGGGTCTGGCGGGCGCCGCCTTTGCTCACGCGATCGTGCCGGGCGTGCACAAGGCCACCGTCTCGACCGCGATCCGCAGCATGGCCAAGGACATGGGCGGTCGGGCCGAGGAGGCGCGCGAGACCCGGATGCGCGACGCCGGCGTCTGGGACGTGGGCCTCTAGGGCGGTCGAATCCGCCCCGGCCATGCAATCGCCGGGATCCGTGCTATATAGGCCGGCTCAACCTCACGCAGGATCGCCGCCTTGAGCATCACGCTCGATCTTTCGCGCGTCTCTAACGCGCCCGCCGTCAAGGCGCCCGTCAACCTCAGCGGTCTGACGCGCGCCGGCCTGCGCCAGGCCCTGATCGACGCGAACGTCTGTCCGCCCGAGAAGGCCAAGATGCGCGCCAGCCAGGTCTGGAGCTGGATCCACCACTATGGCGTGACCGAGTTTTCGGCCATGAGCAATGTCGCCAAGGACATGCAGGCCAAGCTGGCCGAGCACTTCACCCTGGCCCGCCCCGAGGTCGTCGAGCGCCAGGTGTCCAAGGACGGTACGCGCAAATGGCTGATCCGCACCGCGCCGGGCATCGAGATCGAGACGGTCTACATCCCCGACGTGGGCCGGGCCGGCGCCCTGTGCGTGTCCAGCCAGGTCGGCTGCACCCTGAACTGCACCTTCTGCCACACCGGCACGCAGAAGCTGGTGCGCAATCTGACCGCCGCCGAGATCGTGGCCCAGGTCCAGGTGGCGCGCGACGATCTGGAGGAATGGCCGTCGCCCAAGGAAGATCGGCGCCTGTCCAACATCGTCTTCATGGGCATGGGCGAGCCGCTCTACAATCTGGACCACGTCGCCGACGCCATCGACATCATCTCGGACAATGAGGGCATCGCCCTGTCGCGCCGTCGGATCACGGTCTCGACCTCGGGCGTGGTGCCGCAGCTTCAGGCCTTGGGCGACCGGACGGCGGCCATGCTGGCCATCAGCCTGCACGCCACCAACGACGCCCTGCGCGACGTGCTGGTGCCGCTGAACAAGAAGTATCCGCTGGACCAGCTGATGGCGGCGATCCGGGCCTATCCGGGCCTGTCGAACGCGCGGCGGGTGACGTTCGAATACGTCATGCTGAAGGGCGTCAACGACAGCCCGGAAGAGGCGCGGGCGCTGCTGAAGCTGATCGAGGGCATTCCAGCCAAGATCAATCTGATCCCGTTCAACCCGTGGCCTGGCGTCGAGTATGAATGCTCGGACTGGAAGACGATCGAGCGCTTCGCCGCCATCCTGAACAAGGCCGGCTACGCCTCGCCCATCCGCACCCCCCGCGGCCGCGACATCCTGGCCGCCTGCGGCCAGTTGAAGTCCGAAAGCGAGAAGGTCAGGGCGTCGGCGCTCCGGAAAGCGGAACAGGCGGCGGCCTGATCCTCGTGTCCTCTCTTGATGAGAGGGCACAACCTTTGGATACATATTGTCACGCAGTGTGTCCCCGGCGCGCTTGCGGATTGGGGCGACAATCGGGCAAGGCGTCTGGGCATGGACCCCTCCTTGTCGAACGTCCTTTCCAGCGCCGAGGTGCAGGCTTTCGCCTCGGGCTTCCCGGTCATGGTGATGCACCTGATCGTGACCCTGCTGCTGCTTGCGGCGGGGGCGACGGTCTATGCCCTGCTGACGCCGTGGAAGGAGGTCGCCCTGATCCGTCAGGGCAATGTCGCCGCCGCCATCGCCTTCGCGGGCATTCTGGTGGGGTTGGCGGTGCCGCTGGCGGTGTCGCTGGCGGTGTCGACCTCGGTGCGCGACATCGCCATCTGGGGCGTGGCGACCGTGGTGCTGCAGCTTCTGGCCTTCCGGGTCGTGGACCTGTTGCTGACGGGCCTGCCGGAGCGGATCCGCCACGGCGAGATTTCGGCGGCTGTGGTGCTGCTGGGCGCCAAGCTGGCGACGGCCGTCATCCTGTCCGCCGCGCTGACCGGCTGATTGGCCGGAGCGATGCAGTTTCCCCGCCTGCCGGACTGGGCCATCTACTCAGCGGTGGCGGCCGTGTTTCTGGCGGTGTCCCTGGGGCGACGCGAGAACGCCGATGCGCCGCCGGTCGCGCAGGCCGACGCCGATGTGGCCGAGGGCGCGCTGTTGGGCCCCATCACCCCCTTTGACGCCGCCGTAACCGTCGATGCGGGCGAGGCGCCGTTCAAGCCGTCGTCAGGCACGGCCTTCTCCATCGCAGGAAGGGGGCGCTGGGTGACGGCGCGCCATGTCGTCGAGGGGTGCCGCAAACCGGCGTTGGTGGTCGGCGAGGGACGAGCGGTCGCGGCCGACGTCCGTCTGGCGCCGCGCGCCGACGTCGCCTTGCTGATCACCGACGGCGGTCCCGCCGCGCTGCCGGTCGCGGTCGAGGCGCCGCTGCGCAAGGGCCAGCGCGCCTTCCATCCGGGCTTTCCTCAGGGGCGTCCCGGCGAGGTGACGTCACGCCTGCTGGGGCGCGAGACCTTGAAGGTCTTCGGGCGCGGCGCGCGCGACGAGCCGGTGCTGTCCTGGGCAGAGGTCGGGCGCACCAACGGGCTTGAGGGCACACTGTCGGGCCTGTCCGGCGCGCCGGCCCTGGATGCGCAGGGCCGCGTCGTGGGCGTCACCATCGCCGAGGCGCCGAGGCGGGGAAGGATCTATACGACGGCGCCCGAAACCTTCGGGCCGGCCATCCGCGGCGAACAGACGCCAGCCGACGACGCGCGCGGTCAGACCATCACGACCGAGGATTACGGCCAGGTGTCCAACCGCCTGAGACGCGACCTGCGCGTGGCCCAGGTTGTGTGTCTGTCGGTCTAGCGGGCGGAAATTGCACGCGGCGAAAAAGGTGCAACGGCGTGCAATTCGGCGCGAAGAGGCGGAAATCTCAGGGATAAATCTGCGCGCGAATTGAACGCGTGCAATTGTCGAGGCCGGTCGGACCCGACCTTGAGAGTCAAGGACTCGGCGTGGGGATCGCGATGTCAAAGATCGGGGATGGATCATATCCCCGTTCGACGCCTGTATGGGTGATTGTCGACGGCGGCCCGAAAGTCCCTGAAAAGAGACGACTTCGGTTCTGAAAATAGGACGGTTGGCGGCCGATCCCCCTCCTTCGCCGCAAGGGAAGGAGGGGGCTTGCCGATCCGGCCTTACTTCAGCGATCCGCTGTTCAGGTTCAGGGCGCCGGCCTCGATGACTTCGAGGTTGGGGTGTTTGGCGCGCAGATCGTCCAGGAACTTCGAGCCGTCGCCGACGATGACCAGGCTGGCGCGGTTGACCGGCAGGTGTTCGGCGAAGGCGGCCTCGACCTGTTCCGGCGTGACGGCGCGGACCCGGCCGGCGTAGTCGGCCAGATCGCTCATCGGCAGATCATAGAGCGCCAGGTTGGCGACCAAAGCGCCCAGGCCGTCCACCGTCTCCAGCGAACGGCCGAAGCCGCCGATCAGGGTGGCGCGACGCGGGGCCAGATCGGCCTGGGTCGGGGTCTCGGTTCCCAGCTTGGCGATCTCGGCCAGGATCAGATCGGCGACCTCGTCGGCGGTCTCGTTCTTGGTCTGGGTCGAGGCGGTGAACAGGCCCGCATCCGCCCGTGCGCCCAGCGACGACGAGGCGCCGTAGGACAGACCGCGCTTGATGCGGATTTCCTGGTTCAGGCGCGACGAGAAGCCGCCGCCCAGCAGGGTGTTGCCGACCGTCAGCGGGAAGAAGTCCGCATCGGTGCGCGACACGCCGCGAACGGCGGCGACGACCGCGGCCTGACCGGCGCCGGGCTGGTTCACCACGACGATGCGCGGCGCCAGGGGCTGGCCGGCCGGATTGGTCGCAGCGGCCGGGGCCGCGCCAGCCGGGCGCCAGTCGCCGAACGCCTGTTGCGCCAGGGCGCGGGCGGCGGCCGGCGTGATGTCGCCCGAGAAGACCAGGGTCGCGTCCGACGGCCGGTAGCGGGCGGCGTGGAAGGCGGCGACGTCGGCCGCCGTGATGGCCGGGACCGTCTGCTGGGTGATCGTTGCGCCATAGGGGGCGTCGCCGTAGATGACGCGGCCGACCGTCATGCCGGCGATGGACGCCGGCTGGCTGAGGGCGACGCGCAGGCCGTCCAGGGTCTGGGCCTGCTGACGTTCAAGCTCTTCGCCGGCAAAGGTCGGGTTCTTCACCAAATCCGCCATTAGTGCGACGGTCGCCGGGAAGGCGTTCGACGGCGCGTTGGCGTAGACGTTGGAGAAGTCGACCCCGGCCGATGCGCCCACGCTGGCGCCCAGCTGTTCGATCTGGGTGGCGATCTCGGGCGCGGTCCTGGTCTTGGTGCCCTGGGTCAGAAGCGCGGCGGTCATGGCGGCGACGCCGGCCTTGCCCGTCGGATCATCGGACGAACCGGCGTCGAAGCTGAGGCGGGCCGAGACCAGCGGCACGCCGTCGGTCGGGGCGACCAGGACGCGCAGGCCGTTATCCAGGCGGAAGTCGGCGACGGTCGGCGTCACGGGCGCGACCTCGGCGCCCGGCTGGGGCAGGGGCTTGCGCTCCGCCTCGGGCAGCAGGACGGCGGGCGGCCCGGCGGGGGCCAGGTCGGCGACCTTCACGGGGGCGTCCACGTTCATCTTCTGGACCGAGGCGGGATTCTGGTCGTCGGCGGCCAGGAAGGTGATCGTCGACTGGCGCTGCGGCGTCAGATATTTGCGGGCGACGCGCTGAATGTCGGCGACGGTGACGGCCTGGATCTGGGCGACCTCTTCGTCGGCTGCGGCGGCCGAGCCGGTGTTGATCAGCGAGAAGCCCAGGGCGGTCGCGCGGTCGTCGACCGTTTCGCGGCTGCGCAGCGTATTGGCGACGATCTCGTTCTTGGCCTCGGCCAGTTCAGCGGCGCTGACAGGCGTGTCGCGCAGCTTGGCGATCTCTTCGTTCAGGGCGGCGATGCCTTCCTCGGCCGTATGGCCTTGGGCCATAATGGCCAGGGCGGACAGATTGCCGGCCTGCTGCGAGAAGTCGGGCGTCGAGCCGATCTGGGCTGCGATCTGCTTGTCATAGACTAGCGAGCGGTACAGGCGGCTGGACTCGCCGGTGGACAGGATGCCGTCCAGAACGGTCAGGGCGGCGCGGTCGGCGTCGGCGTATTTCACCGTCGGCCAGGCGACGACGGCGGCCGGCAGCGGCACGTTCGGCGCATAGTAGGTGACGTTGCGCGGACCCGTCGGCTCGGGCTCGACGACATTATTGGTCGGGATCGGCGTGGTCGGATTCTTCAGCGGGCCGAAATACTGATCGACCCAGCGGTCCAGTTGAGCCTGGTCGAAGTTGCCGGCCACGATCAGATAGGCGGCGTCAGGACGATAGTAGGTGGCGTGGAAGCGGCGAACGTCCTCCAGCGACGAGGCCTCCAGCTCCTCGATCGAGCCGATGCCCGGACGGCGATAGGGGCTGTCCTGATAGATCGTCTCGGGCACGAACAGGCCGAACAGGCGGCCGTAGGGGTTGGCCAGGATCCGCTGACGGTATTCCTCCTTCACCACGTCGCGCTCGGCGACGAAGGTCGGCTCGTCCACGACCAGCGAACCCATGCGGTCGGCCTCGGCGAACAGCATCCGCTCCAGATGGTTGGCGGGCACGGTCTCGAAATAGGCGGTGGTGTCGTCGGCGGTGAAGGCGTTGTTGGAGCCGCCCACGTCCTCGGTCAGCCGGTCGAAGGTCTCGGGCGGCAGGTTGGTGGTCGACTTGAACATCAGGTGTTCGAACAGGTGGGCGAAGCCCGAACGGCCGGCCGGGTCATCCTTGGAGCCGACCTTGTACCAGACCTGGACCGTGACGTTCGAGGTGTCGGCGTCACGCGCCGAATAGACCTCCAGCCCGTTCGCCAGAACGCGTTTGGTGAAGCCCAGCGGGGGCACGGTCACGCCCTGCGGCGCCTGCCCCGTCGATTGAGCGGCGGCAGCGGCGGGCGCGGCGCCCTGTGCGAAGGCGGGGGCGGCGAGGCCGAGGAGGAGGGCCGAGGCGGCGGCTGTGGCGATCAGGCGGGATTTCATGAGAGGCTCCGAAGCCCGGAACGCCGGGCGCCGGGACCGTATCAGCGATTGGGCGTCTTGCACCTTACCGAGATGTAATGAACCGGATTAGGCGCGGGTCGTTGATGGACAAACCCCCGACGGCGCTCTATTCGCCAATAGGTCGCATCCCAGCGACCACCCAAGCCGAGGACGCGTGCCGAGACGAGCGAAAGCGACTTCTGTCTCCGACGAAAAGATCGCGGTCTGGGCCTTCGTCCTGCAAAATATGGTTACTCCGCCCGCCGTTCTCTACGGTAGCTGGGCGGCCGCCGGACTGATCCTGGCGGCCCTTGGGCAGCCGTGGGTGGGGCTGGGGTTCGCCCTCGTCGGCATGGCGTTCGACGTATGGGCGCAAGGGCGGGTCAAGCGATACCAGAAGACCGAGGCGCCCGTCGCGGGCTGGCCCCCGCTGCTGATGGCCATCGTGGCGATCCGGTTCGCCCTGGGGGTGTCCGGGCCGCTGATCGCCTGGCTGATGAACCCTCGCGCCGATGTGATGCTGGTGGTGGTGTTGATCCAGATCTGGTCGATCGGCGTGGCCTTCGTTCAGTTCAGCGCGGCGCCTCGGCTATTGGCGCTGGCGGCGGCGCCGATCTGCGCGACCGTGCTGGTCGTGATCTATCCCTTGCTAATCGGGCCGCACGGTCTGGCGGTGGCGGCGGCCTTCGTGATGCTGGCGACGATCCTGTTCATCATCTCGCGCGCGACCCACGCCCTGTGGTGCGACCTGTTCGCGGCGGATCAGCGCAACAAGGCGTTGCTGATGGACGTGCAGGCGGCGCATGAGGCGGCCGTGCTGGACCGCGACGCCGCCCGATGCGCGCGTCAGGAGGCGGACGAGGCCAATGCCGCCAAGTCCCGCTTCCTGGCCAATATGAGCCATGAGATTCGCACCCCTCTGAATGGCGTCATCGGCATGGCGCAGATCATGGCGGGCGACGCGCTGGAGGATCGGCAGAAGGCGCGACTGGAGATCCTGGACCGGTCGGCCCACACCCTGCTGGACCTGATCAACCAGATTCTGGACCTGTCGCGGATCGAGGAGGGGCGGCTGGAGATCGTGCCGCAGTCCATCGATGCGGACGCCCTGGTCCACGAGGTCACAGAGACTCTGAGGCCCTTGGCCGAAAGCAAGGGCCTGGCCTTCCACGTCGTGTCGCCGGGCCTGGGCTGGGTCAGCGCCGATCCGGTCCGGATGCGCCAAATCCTGTTCAACCTGCTGTCCAACGCCATCAAGTTCACGGCCGAGGGGCAGGTGGCGCTGGAGGTCGCGCTGACCGACGCCGGGGCGGTGTTCCGCGTGTCGGACACGGGGCGGGGCATACCGGCGGACCAGATCGGTCAACTCTTCACGCGCTTCGCCCAGATCGAGGCGGCGGCCGTCGACCGGCGCGACGGGGCCGGGCTGGGCCTTTCGATCGTGGCGACCCTGGTGGAGATGATGGGCGGCCGGATCGTGGTGGAGAGCGAGGCGGGCGAAGGGGCGACCTTCGTCGTCACGCTGCCGCTGACGCCAGCGCAGCCCGTACAGGCCGGCGAGGATGCGCCGGACGCCGAGCCGGAGCGGGCGCTGCGGGTGCTGGTCGCCGAGGACCACCCGGTCAATCAGCAGGTGATCCGAGGCCTTCTGGGCCAAGTCGGGATCGAGGTCGAGATTGTCGATGATGGTCTTCAGGCGGTCGAAGCGACGCAAACGCGCGACTGGGACCTGATCCTGATGGATGTGCAGATGCCGAACATGGATGGTCCGACGGCGACCCGGACGATCCGGCAGCGTGAGACCGACCAGGGGCTGGTGCGCACGCCGATCATCGCCCTGACGGCCAATGCGATGGTGGAGCAGGTCGAGAGCTATCTGGCGGCGGGCATGGATGCCGTGGTCAGCAAGCCTGTCGACCTGAAGGTGCTGCTGACCACCATTTCCGAAGTGATGTCCGCCAAGATCTAGTCGCGGAAGACCTGGACGCCGATCTCGCCGGCGGGCGTCAGCCAGGCGTGTTTCATGCCCTGGCTGTTGAAGGGGGCGGCGATGTTTCCGGCGGCGTCCAGGGCGATCATGCCGCCATCGCCGCCCATCTGGCCGATCTCGTCGATGACGGCCTGGGTCGCCTCGGCCAGCGACTGACCGGCGGCGACGCGCCAGGCGACCTGGGCGGAGGCGGCGACGCGGATGAAATATTCGCCCTGGCCGGTGCAGGAGGTCGCGGCGTGGGCGTCGGCCCAGGTTCCGGCGGCGGGGATCGGCGTGTCGCCCACGCGGCCCGGCATCTTGCCGAAGACGCCTGCGGTCGAGGTGGCGGCGGCGAGACGGCCCTGGCTGTCCAGCACGCAGGCGCCGACAGTGCCGTGGCTGAGCGTGCCGGGTGGATGGTTGTCCTCGCCCTTGCCCGCGCCGGTGAACCAGGCGGCCTCGTCAGCGATGGGCTCCAGCCCCTGGTCGTGGGCGAACAGGCCAGCGCCTTCGCCCGCCAGCATGATATGCGGCGTCTTCTCCATCACTGCGCGCGCGGCGACGACGGGATTGCGGAAGCCCTGGAGTGCGGCGACGGCGCCGGCGCGTTTCGTCGATCCGTCCATGATGCTGGCGTCCAGCTCATAGGCGCCGGCGAGATTGGGCGAGGCGCCCTTGCCCGCGACATAGAGGCCCGAATCCTCCAGCATGACGACGGCGGCGACAGCCACATCCAAGGCGCTGTCGCCCGCGTCCAGCCGGACCTTCATGGCCTCGACCACCTCGCGCATGTGCACGATCTCGGCGTCGTAGTTGCGTTCGCGCCGGGCGCCGGCGCCGCCGTGGAGGATGAGGGCGGTCATGTCGTCTTCCTGAGCCTTGTCCTTATCGCCTCTTTCAAACGGGCGTGGCGCTCTTTAGCGTCGCGATGAAGGCCGCGCCATGACGGTCGCAACCCAATTACGAAACGGCCTCAAGTAGCGCGAAGCGCGGTAGGCCCAAGGAGGAATGATGCGCGCTGTTCTGTCCAAAACGCCTGGCGGCCCCGAAACCCTGGTCGTGGAAGACGTGCTCGACCCGACGCCCAAGGCGGGCGAGGTGATCATCGAGGTCAAGGCGGTGGGGATCAACTATCCCGACACCCTGATCATCGAGGACAAATACCAGTTCCGGCCCGAGCGGCCCTTCTCGCCGGGCGCTGAGGTCGCCGGCGTGGTCGAAGCGGTGGGCGAAGGGGTCAAGGGCGTGCGCAAGGGCGACCGGGTCATCGCCGTGCCGGGCTGGGGCGGGCTGGTCGAACGGCTGGCGGTGCGGGCCGAGACGGTCATCCCCATCCCCGACGCCATGAGCTTCGAGGAGGCGGCGGCCCTGATCATGACCTACGGCACCAGCTACTATGCGCTGAAGGACCGGGCGCAGCTGAAGGCGGGCGAAACCCTCTTGGTGCTGGGTGCGGCCGGGGGCGTCGGCGCCGCCGCCGTCGAACTGGGCAAGGCTATGGGGGCCAAGGTGGTCGCCGCCGCCTCGACCAACGACAAGGTCGAGTTCGCGCTTGAACTGGGCGCCGATAACGGACTGATTTATCCGTCGGGCCCGATGGACAAGGCCGCGCAGAAGGCGTTGTCCGGCGAGTTCAAGCTGGCCACCGGCCGCGACGGCGCGGACGTCGTTTATGACGCGGTCGGCGGCGACTATGCCGATCCGGCGTTGCGGGCCATGGACTGGAACGGGCGTTATCTGGTGGTCGGCTTTCCGGCGGGCATTCCGTCCCTGCCGCTGAACCTGACGCTGCTGAAGTCGGTGTCGGTGATCGGCGTCTTCTGGGGCGCGGCGGTGATGCGCAATCCCAAGGCCCACGCCGCCAACATGACCGATCTGATGCAGATGTACGCCGAGGGCAAGATCAGGCCGCGGGTCTCAAAGACCTTCCCGCTGGAAAAGGCCAGCGAAGCGATCAAGGCCCTGGGCGACCGTCAGGCGCTGGGCAAGATCGTGGTGACGGTCGAGAGCTAAGTTATTTCGCCTTCAGCCGCTGCACCGCGTCCTCGGCCTGGTCGCGGTGGCGGCGTTTGATGTTGGCGCCGACCAGGGCCAGCAGGGCGGTGATGACGGCGGCGTCGTCGGTATAGCCGATGCCCGCGAAGATATCGGGAATGGCGTCCACCGGCATGACGAAATAGGCCAGGCCCGCGAAGATCATGCCCTTGGCCGCCATCGGCGTCTGCGGATCGCGCGCGGCGTACCAGGCGGCCAGGGCCTGGTCCGCAAAGGGGATGCGGGCGGCCGTGCGCTGGATCTTGGGCCAGAAGCCCTTGGTCACGCGGGCCTCGTTGATCTTCACCACCGACGGCACGAGCGCCTTTTTCGGGTCCAGGACATCCGACGGATCGGCGGGTTTGGCTTTGGCGGTCATGGCCGCTAAATCCTCAATCGAAACTCAGGTTCACGACAATATAGGAACGATCAGGATGAAACTCGACAACACCATCGCCGCAGTGGTCACCGGCGGCGCCTCGGGCCTGGGCGAAGGCACCGCGCGCGCCATCGCGGCGACGGGGGCCAAGGTCGCCCTGTTCGACCTGAACGCCGAAAAGGGCGAGGCCATCGCGGCCGAGATCGGCGGCGTCTTCTGCCAGGTGGACGTGACCGACGACGCCTCGGTCGCCGCCGCCTTCGAAAAGGCCCGCGCCGCCCATGGACAGGAACGTCTGACCGTCAACTGCGCCGGCATCGCCACGGGCCAGAAGACCGTCTCGCGCAAGAAGGACACCGGCGAGATCAAAGCCCACGACATAGCCCAGTTCGAGCGCACCGTGCGGGTCAACCTGTTCGGCACCTTCCGCGTCCTGTCGCAGTCGGCGGCGGGCATGGTGACCCTGGAGCCCATGGCGGACGGCGAGCGCGGCCTGATCGTCAACACCGCCTCCGTCGCGGCTCAGGACGGCCAGATCGGCCAGGCGGCCTATTCGGCGTCCAAGGGCGGCGTCTATGCCATGACCCTGCCGATCGCGCGCGATCTGGCTCAGGAAGGGGTGCGCTGCAACACCATCCTGCCCGGCATCATGTGGACGCCGATGATGGCCGGCATGGACCAGAAGATCCAGGACGCCCTGGCCGCCGCCATCCCCTTCCCCAGCCGCCTGGGCACGCCGGCCGACTATGCTTCGCTGGTGCTAGAGCTGGCGCGAAACGTCTACATCAACGGCGAATGCATCCGTCTGGACGGCGGGATTCGTCTGGCGCCGCGCTGACGCGCGAAAGGGCGCTACGCTCGCGACGCGGTCGCTCGCTGCTTGAGCGCAAAAGCGCTTAGGCGGCGAGCAGCAAAGCGTTTCAGCGGCGACCGTAAAGGCAAATATCGGGCTCAAGCAGCGCGAACCGCGATAGCCCGAAAAAACCTCTTGCAGGACCGATCAACCCTCCGCTATACGCCCCCTCCTCGACGGGGAGCGCACCTAGCTCCTACGGAGTGCGGGCGTAGCTCAGTGGTAGAGCACAACCTTGCCAAGGTTGGGGTCGAGAGTTCGAATCTCTTCGCCCGCTCCAAGTCGAGACGAGTAAAATCAGGGGCCTGTCGGTTGCGGCAGGCCCCGATTTTTTATCCGCTGCCTGAGATATTTTCAGATCAGCCCGGCGATGAGCGTCAGCACGCCCAGACCGATCGACAGCGGCGCGCGCAGCACGAGCCAGCCCTCTGGCGTCAGACCGGCCGCCTTCAGCTTCAGATCGACCAGGACGCTGGCGGCGATGAAGACGCCCAGCACGACCAGCGACACGGCCGGATCGGAGCCCGCCGCCCAGACGACGCTGGTCGCCAGCGCGAGAAGCGAGGGCGCCACAGAGGCGATCCAGACCCATTTGGGCGCCTTCAGGCCCGTCGCAGCCGCCAGTCCCCACCAGACGCCGCCAAGGAAGCTGAAGATCAGGGCGGCGTAGGCGTAGGCCAGGCCGAGGGCGGCGGTCTGCTGGTCCGCGTCGCCTGCAACAAGGACGGCGACCGCCGCCGCCTGGGGCAGCAGGCCGGCGAAACCCAGGATGCGGGCGAGCGGCGGCAAGCGATGTCGGCCGGTGGGTTCAATCGTCATCGGACACCTGTCGAGGCGGGTTGCGATCCAGACTGTAGAGGACGCCCGTATAGGATGGCGAGCCCGTTCGCCGTCGCCGAGAGCCTTCGACCGTCATGACACCCTTGCTCGTCTGGTATGATGGCGGCTGTCCCCTGTGCCGACGCGAGATCGCCCTGATGCGTCGGCTGGATCGACGCGGCGCGATCCGATTCGTCGATGTGTCGGACGGTCAGACAAGCTGCCCGCTGGATCGCGAGACGCTGCTGGCGCGATTCCACGCAACGGAGAATGGAAAACTGCTGTCGGGCGCGGCGGCGTTCGCGGCGATGTGGCGGGCCATACCGCTGTTGCGCCCGATAGGCCTGGCCGCACGCATCCCCTGGGTCCTTGCGGCGTTGGAGAGGGCGTACCGGGTATTTCTGCGCCTGCGTCCTCGACTTCAGTCTCTCGCTCGCTAATGGGCCCGGTGATGGAAATAACGCATGTCCGTGCTTAGGCTGGTGCTGGGCGATCAGTTGTCGGACGACCTGTCGGCGCTGAAGGATCTGAACCCGGACGTCGACACGGTTCTGATGGCCGAGGTTCGCGACGAGGCGACCTATGTCCGGCATCACAAGCAGAAGCTGGCCCTGGTCTTCGCCGCCATGCGCAATCACGCCGAGCGGCTGAAGGGGCGGGGCGTCAATGTGCGCTATGTGCGCATCGACGACGCGGACAACAGCGGGTCAATCACCGGCGAACTGGCCCGGGCGCTGGACGACGGCGCTTATGAAACGGTGGTGATGACCGAATGCGGCGAGTGGCGGCTGGCCGAGCATCTGGCCGCCTTTGCGGAAGGGGCGGGGTTGCCGGTCGAGATTCGCGAGGATCGCCGCTTCATCAGCAGCCACGACCGTTTTCGCCGCTGGGTCTCGGGCAAGTCGCAGCTGCGCATGGAGTTCTTCTATCGCGAGATGCGCCGCGCGACGGGCATACTGATGGACAGCGATCAGCCGGAGGGCGGGCGCTGGAACTATGACGCCGAGAACCGCAAGAAGCTGGCCAAGGGCGTGACGCCGCCCAATCGCCTGCGCATCCGGCCCAACGCCGTGGCGCGCGAGGCGATGGCGGATGTCGAGCGACTGTTCGGCGACCATTTCGGATCGCTGGACGGATTCGGCTGGGCCACGACGGCGGAGGAGGCGGAAGCCTCGCTGAAGCATTTCCTGAAGGACGTCCTGCCGTCGTTCGGGGACTGGCAGGACGCGATGGCGGAGGGGCAGCCGTGGATGTGGCATGGGCTGATCTCGACCTCGATCAACCTGGGCCTGCTGGATCCTCTGGACGTCTGCAAGCGCGCCGAGGCGGTGTATCGGGCGGGCAAGGCCCCGCTGAACGCGGTCGAAGGCTTCATCCGGCAAATCCTGGGATGGCGCGAGTTCGTGCGCGGCATCTACTGGCTGAAGGCGCCGGAGTATCGGGCGCGCAACTTCCTGGATGCGGACCGAAAGCTGCCCTGGTTCTACTGGTCCGGTGAGACCGACATGGCCTGTGTCGCCGACGTGGTGAAGACCACGCGCGACAACGCCTACGCCCACCATATCCAGCGGCTGATGGTGACGGGTAATCTGGCCTTGCTGCTGGGCGTGCATCCCGATCAGGTCGACGACTGGTACATGTGTGTCTATGCCGACGCCTATGAATGGGTCGAGATGCCCAATACGCGCGGCATGGCCCTGTTCGCCGATGGCGGCATCGTAGGGTCCAAGCCCTATGCAGCCTCGGGGGCCTATATCGACCGGATGAGCGACTACTGCGGGGCGTGTCGCTATGACGTGAAGAGCAAGAGCGGCGATGCCGCCTGCCCGTTCAACCGGCTGTACTGGGGCTTTCTGGAGCGCAATCGCGGCCGGCTGCGGGACAATGTGCGGCTGGCCATGCCCTACCGCACGCTGGAGAAGTTCGGGGAAGCCAAGCGCAAGGCCCTGGCGGCCGAGGCGGAAACATGCCGGACTCAGCTAGGCGCGACGCCGATCGATTGATGGTGGAACCTCAGGCCCAGCGCGACCATTTGCCTTGCTGTTTCGTCCTGCTCGAAGAGGCCGCCCCCGTGATCCTGCCCCGCCGCTCCGCCCTTGTCCTGGCCGCCGCCGTCGCGGCCTCGGCCCTGTCCGCCTGCGCCTATAACGAAGCCCTGGGCCGTAATCAGCTGCTTCTGGTGGACAACGCCGCCCTGTCCCAGCAATCGACCGCGGCCTGGCGAGAGGCTATCGCCAAGCCAGGCGTGATGACGACCGGCGCCCAGGTCGACCGGATCCGGCGCGTCGGCGACCGTCTGGTCCAGGCGGCGGGTCTGGGCGGTCGGACCTGGGACTATGCGGTGTTCACGGAGGCCAGCCCCAACGCCTTCGTTCTACCGTCCGGCCAGATCGGCGTGACGACCAGCCTGTTGGCCCTGGTTCAGAACGACGACCAGCTGGCCAGCGTGATCGGTCACGAAATCGGGCACGTCGTCGCCAACCATGCGGCCGAGCGCGCCTCGAACCAGACGGTGACCAGCGTCGGTCTGGCGGCTGTCGGCGGGGCGGCGGGTCGTTATGGAGATGCGGTCAACGCCTATGGCGGTCTGGCTGCCCAATACGGGCTTCTGCTGCCCTATTCGCGGCGCGACGAGCTGGAGGCCGACCGTCTGGGCGTGGACTATATGGCCGGGGCTGGTTTCAAGCCGTCGCAGGCGGTGGCGCTATGGCGACTGATGGCGGCTCAGCGTCAGACCCAGACGCCGCAGTTCGCCTCGACCCACCCGTCGGACGCGACCCGGATCGAGGCGTTGCAGCAGTATATCGCCAGCCGCGGCTGGAACTGATCAGACCCGGATGTCGAGGTAGGAGCCGGGGCGCATGATCCGCGGCTCCTCGCGCCGGGCCGGGGCGGGGGGCGCCTCGACCGGCCGGGCCGGGTTGGCGGTTCGGATCGTGGACATGACGGCGGCGGCCGGGACCGGCGGCTTGGGCGTCGCAGTCTGCTCCACCGCATTCTGATTCAGGGCGGCGCGGAAGAAGGCCGCCTGGGCGCTGCGGGCGCTCGGCAGATCAAGGCCCTGGGCGGGCGTGTTCAGCGGCAGGCCGGGACGAATCGCGCTCATGCCGACATGGTTAACGCAAACCCTCGAAAAAGGGTTAACGCCGCCTCACCGCTTTGTCGGCGCCGGACGGGGCGGGGCCTGCATGGAGGCGACCAGTCGGTCGATGTCGGCGTCGTTCAGCAAGGGGCCGGACTGTTTGGCGGTGATGCGCCCCATGGCGTCGACGGCGAAGGTCTCGGGCACGCCGGAGAGGCCGAGGTCGAGGCCCGCACGACCCTCGCGGTCCACCAGCACCATCGAATAGGGATCGCCCAGTTCGTCGAGGAAGGCGCGAGTGGCGACCGGCTCGTCCTTGTAGGCGATGCCGACCACGGCGACGCCGCGCGCCTTCAGAGCCAGCAGCTTGGGATGTTCGATCCGGCACGGCGCGCACCAGGAGGCGAACACATTGACCAGCATGGGCCGACCGACGCCGGCGGTCTTCAGGTCCAGATTGCCCGGGCCCGCTTGGTCGCCAGACAGCAGGGGCAGGACCGTCTCGGGGATCGTCTGGCCGACCAGGGCGTCGGGCTTGAACGCCGGGTCGCGCTTCAGCGACCAGCCGACGAACAGGGCCGCCAGCGCCGCGAGGACCGCCAGCGGGATCAGGGCCAGCCAGCGGTTCATTTTCGTTGTCCTAACGCGCTTCGCGCTGCTTGAGGACGGTTGGAATCCGCCGCTTCTGACGAGAGAGCTTGGTCTGCTTCCAGCCGTGTCAGTTCGCGCTTCCATTTGCGGGAGGCGACGACGGCGCGGATGGTCAGGACGATCAGCACCAGGGCGCTGACGCCCCAGGCGGGCCAGACGAAGGCGGCGTAGGGGGTCATGTCGAGGTCGAGCATGGCGTCAGGCCTCCTGAGCCAGACGGGCGCGCAGGGTCGTGACGCGGCGGCGGCGGATTTCGGTGCGGATGGCGGTCAACCACAGGGCCGCGAACAGCACGCCGTAGGCCGCCAGCATGGTCAGGAAGGGCGGCAGATAGACGGGGTCCAGCCCCGACGATCCGGGGGTCAGGAAGCTGGCGGGCTGGTGCAGGGTGTTCCACCAGTCGACCGAGAATTTCACGATCGGCAGGTTGATCAGACCGACCAGACCCAGGACGGCGGCGGCGCGCCCGGCCTTCTGCTCGTCGTCGATCGAGGCTCTCAGCGCCATATAGCCGAGGTAGAAGAGAAACAGCACCAGCACGCTGGTCAGGCGCGCGTCCCACACCCACCAGGTCCCCCACATCGGCTGGCCCCACAGCGAGCCGGTGAACAGGGCCAGGGCCGTGAAGGCGGCGCCCGGCAGGGCGGCGGCGCGGGCGGCGGCGTCGGCCAGGGCGTGACGGAAGACCAGCGCAAAAAAGCTGGATACGCCCAGCGCGGCATAGGCGCCCAGGCCCAGGGTGGCGGCAGGCACATGGACGAACATGATCCGCACCGTGTCGCCCTGCTGATAATCGGCCGGAACGGTGAAGCTGAGCCAGGCGCCGACGGCCAGCAGCACGGCGGCGAGCCCCCACAGAACGGGCGTCAACGGGCCGGTGAAGGCCATGAAGCGCTGCGGATTGGACAGGCCAAACATCGGTTCAGCGCTTACGCGGCGAAGGGGCGGCGGGCAAGCTCACCCTTGCGCGTTGCGAACGGCGGCGGCCCCGGCGAAGGGCGCGACGACGGCGGCGAACAGGACGTAGGCGCACAGCAAGGCCAACGCCGGGCCGACCGGCTGGCCCGATCCAGCGCGCTCCAGGGCGCCGGCGCCGAAGACGACCGGCGGAATGAACAGCGGCAGGACGACGACGGCGATCAGCAGCCCGCCACGCTTGGCGCCCAGCGCGAGAGCGGCGCCCAGCGCTCCGGTGAAGGCGAAGCCCGCGCCGCCGATCAGGGCCGTCAGGGCGACCAGCGGCGTCAGCGACGCGGGCAGGCCAAGCGCCAGGGCGGCGACGGGGGCGGTCAGGGCGAGCGGCAGACCGACGGCGATCCACTGGGCCAAGGCCTTGATCAGGACGACCTGCTCCAGCGCCAGATGGCCGAGGGCCAGCAGATCCAGCGCCCCGTCCTCCATGTCACGCTCGAACAGCCGCTCCAGCGACAGCAGGGACGCCAGGGCGAGCGCCAACCACGCGACGCCGCCGGCGACAGGGCCGAGCGTGCGCGGATCGCCGCCGGCCGCCAGCGGCAGTATGGCGGTCAGACAGGCGAAGAAGCCGCAGGCCAGCAACGGGCCGCCGCCCCCGCCCCAGGCCAGATCCAGCTCGCGCTCCAGCAGCACGCGCGTCGCGCCGCGCAGGCCAGGCGGACGGGGTTCCTGATCGACATCGCGGCGGCTCACTTGAGCGCCCCCAGATCGAGAGCGCGGGTCGGCAGCGGCAGGGGGTCGTGGACGGCGGCGACGATCAGGCCGTCGGCGTCCAGATGACGCTGCATCTGCTCGGCGAAGGCTTCGCGCCAGCGCGTGTCCAGCGGCGCCATCGGCTCGTCCAGCAGCCACAGGGCGCGCGGCGATCCGACCAGCCGGCCCATGGCCAGGCGACGGCGCTGACCGGCCGAAAGACGCCGGACCTCCAGGTCCAGCAGCGGCTTCAGGCCGAAGGCCTCGACGGCGTGGTCGACGCCGTACTGGGTGTGGCCCAACCAATCGCACTGAAACCCCAGCTCCTCGCGCGCGGTTCGGCCGCCCTTCAGCCCTTCCAGATGGCCGAGAAAATGGGTTTCGCGTCCACGCGCCTGTCGTTCGTCCAGCCGATTGCCGTCGCCGTCCTTAAAGGCGACCGTCCCGGCGTCTGGCCGCAACAGGCCCGCGATCGCACGCAGCAGGCTGGTCTTGCCCGCCCCGTTTGCGCCCGTCAGGGCCAGCACCTCGCCGGCGCGCAAGGTCAGGTCCAGGCCGTCGAACAATAGCCGCTCGCCGCGCGAGACGGTCAGGCCGGAGAGGGCGAGGGTGTGGATCATCGCGTTTCACCCGCCGCGCCAAATCTGCGAACCCTTCTCAATGTCCACGTCAGGGGTGTGGACACATGGACGGTGCGGCGTGGCGGGGCTATAGGCACGGTCGCCGCAGCAGGCTTTCGCCGCGCGCGCAGGGGCCCTGTGAGCCGCTGCGTCTGCCGCGCGAAGGCGCAACCGGATTGTCGGGCGGCGCTGACCAGAGGAACTCTCCATGCCGTCGATCGACAGCTTCAAGACCCGCCAGGACCTTTCCGTCGGGCGTAAGAAATACGCCTATTACAGCCTTCCCGCCGCCGAGGAAGCCGGTCTGACCGGGATTTCCCGCCTGCCCCGCTCGATGAAGGTGCTGCTGGAAAACCTGCTGCGCAATGAGGACGGCGTTTCCGTCACCGAAGACGACCTGAAGGCCGTCGCCGCCTGGGTCGAGAACAAGGGCTCGGTCGAGCACGAGATCGCCTTCCGTCCGGCCCGCGTGCTGATGCAGGACTTCACCGGCGTGCCCGCCGTGGTCGATCTGGCCGCCATGCGCGACGCCATGAGCGCCCTGGGCGCCGACGCCGCCAAGATCAACCCGCTGGTGCCGGTCGATCTGGTCATCGACCACTCGGTCATGGTCGACAACTTCGGCACGTCGAAAGCCTTCGGCCAGAACGTCGAGCGTGAATACGAGCGCAACATCGAACGCTACAACTTCCTGCGCTGGGGTTCGTCGGCCTTCAACAACTTCCGCGTCGTGCCGCCCGGCACCGGCATCTGCCACCAGGTGAACCTGGAGAACCTGGCCCAGACCGTCTGGACCCTGGACGAAGGCAAGAAGACGGTCGCCTATCCCGACACCGTCGTCGGCACCGACAGCCACACCACCATGATCAACGGCCTGGCCGTCCTGGGTTGGGGCGTGGGCGGCATCGAGGCCGAGGCGGCCATGCTGGGCCAGCCGATCCCCATGCTGATCCCCGAGGTCATCGGCTTCAAACTGACCGGCCGTCTGCCGGAAGGCGCCACCGCCACCGACCTGGTGCTGACCGTCACCCAGATGCTGCGCAAGAAGGGCGTGGTCGGCAAGTTCGTCGAATTCTTCGGCGACGCCCTGCCCAACATGACCATCGAGGACCAGGCGACCATCGCCAACATGGCCCCGGAATACGGCGCCACCTGCGGCTTCTTCCCCGTCTCGGCCGCCACCATCGGCTATCTGACCGCCACGGGCCGCGACAAGGCGCGCGTCGCCCTGGTCGAAGCCTACGCCAAGGCGCAAGGCCTGTGGATCGACGAGAATTCGGAAGATCCGGTCTTCACCGACGTGCTGGAACTGGACATCTCGACCGTAGTGCCGTCGCTGGCGGGCCCGAAGCGTCCGCAGGACCGCGTCGAACTGACCACCGCCGCCCCGGCCTTTGAAACCGCCCTGACCGACGTCTTCGCGCGCCCGGCCGACGCCCCGCGCGCCGAGGTCGAGGGTGAGAAGTTCACCGTCGGCGACGGCGACGTGGTCATCGCGGCCATCACTTCCTGCACCAACACCTCCAACCCGTCGGTGCTGATCGCCGCCGGTCTGGTGGCGCGCAAGGCCAATGCGCTGGGTCTGAAGGCCAAGCCCTGGGTCAAAACCTCGCTGGCCCCCGGATCGCAGGTCGTGACCGACTATCTGACCGACGCCGGCCTGCAAAAGGACCTGGATGCCCTGGGCTTCAACCTGGTCGGCTATGGCTGCACCACCTGCATCGGCAACTCGGGCCCGCTGGACCCGGCCATCTCCAAGGCGATCAACGACAACGCCCTGGTCGCGACCTCGGTCCTGTCGGGCAACCGCAACTTCGAAGGTCGCGTGAACCCCGACGTCCAGGCCAACTATCTGGCCTCGCCGCCGCTGGTCGTGGCCTACGCCATCGCCGGCTCGATGCGGATTGACATCACCAAGGATCCGATCGGTCAGGACAAGAAGGGCAACGACGTCTTCCTGAAGGACGTCTGGCCGACCACGCAGGAAATCGCCGACATCCAGCGCAAGTCCGTCACCCCGGCCATGTTCGCCAAACGCTACAAGGACGTGTTCAAGGGCGACAAGCACTGGCAGGCCATCAAGGTCACCGGCGGTCAGACCTATGAGTGGGACGACAGCTCGACCTACGTCGCCAACCCGCCCTATTTCGACGGCCTGTCGATGGACCTGACCCCGGTTCAGGACGTGGTCGAGGCGCGCGTTCTGGCCATCTTCGGCGACTCGATCACCACCGACCACATCAGCCCGGCCGGTTCGATCAAGAAGACCTCGCCCGCCGGCGTCTATCTGACCAACCACGGCGTCGAGGCGGCCGAGTTCAACAGCTACGGCGCCCGTCGCGGCAACCACGAAGTCATGATGCGCGGCACCTTCGCCAACATCCGCATCAAGAACCGCATCACGCCCGAGATCGAAGGCGGCGTGACCAAGCACTTCCCGTCGGGCGACACCATGTCGATCTATGACGCGGCCATGCGGTATCAGTCGGAAGGCCGCCCGCTGGTCGTCTTCGCCGGCAAGGAATACGGCACCGGCTCGTCGCGCGACTGGGCGGCGAAGGGCACGCGTCTGCTGGGCGTTCGCGCGGTCATCGCCGAGAGCTTCGAGCGCATCCACCGCTCCAACCTGGTCGGGATGGGTGTCGTGCCGCTGCAGTTCAAGCAGGACGGCTGGTTGAAGCTGGGCCTGACGGGCGAAGAGATCGTCACGATCCGCGGCCTGTCGGACGCCAACATCGGCAAGCTGAAGCCGCGTCAGGACCTGTGGGTCGAGTTGTTCCGCCCGTCGGACGGCAAGATGGCCCGCTTCCCGGTCCGCTGCCGCATCGATAACCAGACCGAGCTGGACTATCTGCTGGCCGGCGGCGTCATGCCTTATGTGCTGCGCAACCTGGCGCGCGGCCCGGAAACCGAGGCGCCGATCGCCGCCGAATAGGTCGCGGTTCGTCCAGACAAGAAAGAGGGCCGGCGGAGCGATCCGCCGGCCCTTTTCCGTTTGCCGAAAGGCGGTGGTCAGTCGGCGCTGACGACCACCAGCTTGCGGTTCACGAACTCCTTGATGCCGACATCGCCCAGCTCGCGGCCGAAGCCCGAGCGTTTGACGCCGCCGAACGGCAGTTCGGGCATGGATGTCGTGGTGGTGTTGATGAAGACCATGCCGGTCTCGATGCGCGAGGCCAGTTTGCGGGCGCGGTCGGTGTCGCCCGAGAAGATCGAGCCGCCCAGGCCGAAGTGGGAATCGTTGGCCAGAGCCACGACCGCATCGTCGTCCTCGACCACGAAGACCTGGGCCACCGGGCCGAAGAACTCCTGATAGAAGGCCGGGTTGTCGCGCGCGACGTCGGTCAGGACGGTCGGCTCGTAGAAGAAGCCGGTGCGGTCGGCGGGCTTGCCGCCGGTCACCGCCTTGGCGCCGTGCTGGATCGCCTCCTCGACCTGTTTGGTCAGGGTCTTCAGCGCATCCTCGGACGACAGCGGACCCAGGTCGGTGGCCTCGTCCAGCGGGTCGCCCATGACGGCGGTCTTCATGCCTTCAACGAAACCGGTGATGAAGGCGTCGGAGACCGACTTCTGGACTATGAAGCGTTTGGAGCCGGTGCAGACCTGTCCGGCGTTGGACAGGCGGCCTTCGACGCCCGCCGCGACCGCCTTTTCGACGTCGGCGTCGTCCAGCACCACGAAGACGTCGCTGCCGCCCAGTTCCAGCGTGGACTTCTTCAGCATTTCCGAGGCGCGGGCCGAGACCTTGGCGCCGGCGCCCTCCGATGCGGTCAGGGCCACGCCCTGGATGCGGTCGTCGCCGATCAGTTCGGCGACCTTGTCCGAGGAGATGTAGAGGTTGGCGACGAAGCCTTCGGGCGCGCCGGCCTCGCGCACCAGTTCGGCGAACCGGGCGGCGCAGCGGGGCACGATGCCCGCGTGCTTGTAGAGCACGGGATTGCCGACCGCGATGGCGGGAGCCACCACGCGGATCAGCTGATAGATCGGGAAGTTCCACGGCTCCACCGCCAGCAGCACGCCGATCGGGTGAAACTCGACCCAGGCCTCGCCCAGTTCGCTGTCGATCTTTTCGGGCTTGAGGAAGTCGGCGGCCTTCTCGGCATAGTAGGCGGCGATGCCGGCGCACAGATCGATCTCGCCCTGTCCCTGAGCCAGGGGCTTGCCCATCTCCTCGGCCATTGTGCGGGCCAGGTCGTCGCGGTTTTCGGTCAGAAGGCCCGACAGGGATTTCAGCACGGCGAGGCGCGGCTGGATGTCACCCTTCGACCAATCCGAATGGAAGAGGCTGTCAGCCTTGGCCAAGGCGGCCTCGACGGCGTCGTCGGTGTGTTCGGGATAGTCCTCGACCAGTTGTTCGGTGAAGGGATTGAGGGTGCGATAGGCCATGGGGCGTCCTGGGGCTTCGGTCGGACGCCCGGGGCGGCGCCGATCCGTTGTCAGGATGCCAACGCCTGCTGTGTGGGGCGGTTCAATCCATTTTCTACTCTAGCTTCACTCTAGCTTCAGGGCCTCGGCCAGCAGCCGGGCCTCGGGGGCGCGGCTGGAGCCGGCGCGCCAGGCGACGACGATCTCGCGGTGGGGCGGGGCGCCGTCGGCCTGGTTCTCGAAGGCGCGAATGGCGACGGAGGGGGTGTCGGCCAGTCCGGCCTGAACCGCCATCTTGGGCAGGAAGGAGACGCCGAGGCCCGAGCCGACCATTTGAACCAAGGTATGCAGGCTGGTGGCCGCAAAGAAGTCGTCGCCGCGCGGGGCCTCGATGTCCAGCGCCGCCAGAGCGTGGTCGCGCAGGCAATGGCCGTCCTCCAGCAGGATCAGATCCTCGGCCCGCAGCGAGCCGGGACGGATGGGGCCGGGCGCGGCCAGGGCATGGTCGGCGGGGGCGGCGGCCATGATCTCGTCATCGCCAATGCGGGCGTGGGCGATGCCCGGCGCATCATAGGGCAGGGCGATGACCGCCGCGTCGATCTGACCCGCCTTCAGCGCCGCGATCAGTCGGGGCGTCAGATCCTCGCGGATAAACAGCTTCAGGCTGGGATAGGCGGCCTTCACCGACGGTAGCTTGGCGGGCAGCAGGAAGGGGGCGACGGTGGGGATGACGCCCAGGCGGAAGCGGCCAGACAGCAGGCGGCCAGCGTTCTTGGCCGCCTCGACCAGATCCTCGGTGCGGGCCAGGACGTCCTCGGCGCGGCGAACGGCCTCCGCTCCGACGGCGGTCATGATCACGGCGCCGCGCGCGCGTTCGACCACCGGCGCGCCCAGGATGCGCTCAAGCTCCTGCACTCCGGCGCTGAGGGCGGGCTGGCTGACGTGGGCGGCCTCGGCGGCGCGCGAGAAGCTGCCGTGTTCGGCCAGGAGCTTGAGATACTGGAGCTGACGCAGGGTGGGGAGCATGGAAGCGAAATAGGCCCGTCCTATGCTGACGCCAAGGATAATCGATTGGCTTTATCTGTTTGACCTGTGTCGTATGACCCCATCATCTACAGGGCGATGAAAAATCGCTCGCCGTCGCGCGCCAGAGCAGCAGGGAGAAAACAGCATGACCGACGAAGCCAAATGCCCCTTTTCCGGCCGGACGCCCCGATCGGTCGCAGGCGGCGGCGTTCAGAACCGCGATTGGTGGCCCAACCAGCTGCGGGTCGATCTGCTGAACCAGCATTCGGCCAAGTCCGATCCGCTCGGCGAGTCGTTCGACTACCGCGAGGCCTTCTCCAAGCTGGACTACGAGGCACTGAAGGCGGATCTGCGCGCGCTGATGACGGACTCCAAGGACTGGTGGCCGGCCGACTTCGGCCATTACGGCCCGCAGTTCATCCGCATGGCCTGGCACAGCGCCGGCACCTATCGCGTCGGCGATGGTCGGGGCGGCGGCGGGCGGGGCCAGCAGCGGTTCGCCCCGCTGAACTCCTGGCCCGACAACGTAAATATCGACAAGTCGCGCCGCCTGCTGTGGCGGATTAAGCAGAAGTACGGCCAGGCCATCTCGTGGGCCGACCTGATGATCCTGACCGGGAACGTCGCGCTGGAGACGATGGGTTTCCGCACCTTCGGCTTCTCCGGCGGCCGCGCCGATACCTGGGAGCCGGATCAGGACGTCTACTGGGGTCGCGAGACAACCTGGCTGGGCGGCGACGAACGCTATGCCCACGGCTCGGACGGGGTGGTGAAGCCGGGCGACGAGGCTGTGCTGGTTTCGGACGATGACGCCGACGGCGACGAGCATACGCGCGATCTGGAGAACCCGCTGGCGGCCGTGCAGATGGGCCTGATCTACGTCAACCCGGAGGGCCCCGACGGCAACCCCGATCCGATCGCGGCAGCGCGCGACATCCGCGACACCTTCGCCCGGATGGCGATGAACGATGAGGAGACGGTCGCCCTGATCGCGGGCGGCCACACCTTCGGCAAGACGCACGGCGCGGGCCCGGCCGACCACGTCGGCGCAGAGCCGGAAGGCGACGGCCTGGAGGCGCAAGGCCTGGGTTGGACCTCCAGCTTCGGCACGGGGCACGGCGCCGACGCCATCACCAGCGGCCTGGAAGTCACCTGGACCCAGACCCCGGCCCAGTGGAGCAACTTCTATTTCGAGAACCTGTTCGGCTTCGAATGGGAGCTGGAGAAGTCCCCGGCGGGCGCGCATCAGTGGGTGGCCAAGGACGCGGGCGAGATCATCCCCGACGCCCACGATCCGGCCAAGAAGAAGCGGCCGACCATGCTGACGACCGACCTGTCGATGCGGTTCGACCCGGAATACGAGAAGATCTCGCGCCGGTTCCTGAATGATCCGGAAGCGTTCGCCGACGCCTTTGCGCGGGCCTGGTTCAAGCTGACGCACCGCGATCTGGGGCCGCGTTCGCGCTACGTCGGGCCGGAAGTCCCGAGCGAAGTCCTGTTGTGGCAGGATCCGGTGCCGGAGGTCGATCACCCGCTGATCGACGCGACGGACGCGGCGGCTCTGAAGGCCAAGGTGCTGGACTCGGGGCTGAGCACCGCCGAACTGGTGGGCACGGCCTGGGCCTCGGCCTCGACCTTCCGCGGCGGGGACAAGCGGGGCGGGGCCAACGGCGCCCGCATTCGCCTGGCGCCACAGAAGGATTGGGCCGTCAACCAGCCCGAACAGCTGCACCGGGTGTTGGAGACGCTGGAGCGCATCCAGACCGAGTTCAACCAGGCGCAGACGGGCGGCAAGAAGGTGTCACTGGCCGACCTGATCGTGCTGGCCGGCAATGCGGGCGTCGAGCAGGCGGCCAAGGCGGCGGGCCACGACGCCAGCGTGCCGTTCACGCCCGGCCGGACGGACGCCAGCCAGGCGGACACGGATGTCGAATCCTTCGGCTATCTGGAACCAGTCGCCGACGGCTTCCGCAACTTCCAGAAGGCGCGCTATGCCGTGCCGGCCGAGTCGCTGCTGATCGATCAGGCGCAGCGGCTGACGCTGACGGCGCCGGAGATGACGGTGCTGATCGGCGGCCTGCGAGCGATCAACATCAATACGGGCGGCGCGACGCATGGCGTGCTGACCGAGCGGCCCGGCGTGCTGTCCAACGATGTCTTCGTCAATCTGCTGGACATGGACGTGAAGTGGGCGGCGACCTCGGAGGCCAAGGACGTCTTCGAAGGCCGCGATCGCAAGACGGGCGAAGCCAAGTGGACCGGCACGCGTGTCGATCTGGTGTTCGGCTCCAACGCCGTGCTGCGCGCGCTGGCCGAGGTCTATGCCGGAGCCGACGCCGAAGGGAAGTTCGTCACGGACTTCGTGGCGGCCTGGACCAAGGTCATGGAGCTGGACCGGTTCGACCTGCACGGCTGAGTCGGGCAGAGACTGAAAAAGAAGAGGGCCGGGCGCGTCGCAGCGTCCGGCCTTTTCTTCGTGCGGATCAGCGCAGCTTGATCTCGAACAGCTGCGGCCAGCGTTTGCCGGTGACGAACAGGCGTTTGCCCGCCGCGTCCCAGGCGATGCCGTTCAGGACGTCGTCGTTGGGGTCGAGGTTCTCGCCCTTGGGGACCAGGGCGGTCAGATCGATGAAGGCCTTGACCACGCCGGTCTCGGGATCGATGCGCGCGATGCGGTTGTCCTGCCAGATATTGGCGAAGACCTCGCCGTCGATCCATTCCAGCTCGTTGATCTGATCCAGCGGCCGGCCGTCGGCGGTGACGGAGACGCGGCCGGTCTCGGCCAGGGTCTCGGGATCGAGGAAGCGCAGCTGATCGGTGCCGTCGCTCATGATCAGACGGCGGCCGTCGGTGGTCAGGGCCCAGCCCTCGCCCGGATAGGAAAAGCCGCCCAGAGGCGAGAAATCGTCCAGCTTCCAGATGAAGCCGATGTGGTTGCGCCAGGTCAGGCTGTAGAGCTTGCCGTTCAGCGTGGTCATGCCCTCGCCGAAATAGATGGTCGGCAGGTCGCGCTGACGCTCTACGCGGCCGGTCTCCAGATCGACCTTGCGGATGAAGGACGGGTAAAGGCCCGTGCTCTCGTAAAGGCCGCCGTCATGGAAGAAGAGGCCTTCGGTGAAGGCCCCCGTGTCGTGCGGATAGGCCCGCACGACCTCATAAGTTTGGACCGGGACTTCGGCCCCGACCGGCAGGGCGACGCCTGTCGTCAGCAGCAGGCCGGCGACGAGGCCGGCGAGCCGGGACGACAGGCCCGTCATGAGGCTCAGCCCCGCTCGGCGGCGGCTTCGGCCTCGGCCTTTTGGGCGCGGGCCTCTGCGGCGTTCGCCTCGCTGCGGGCCAGTTCGGCCTTTTCCTTCTTGGATGCGGATCGACGACCCAGCATGTTCAACGCCTCAACACCGGCCGAGAAGGCCATGGCCGCATAGATATAGCCCTTGGGCACATGATAGCCGAAGCCGTCGGCGATCAACACCATGCCGATCATCAGCAGGAAGCCGAGCGCCAGCATGACGACGCTGGGGTTCTTGTTGATGAAGTTGGCCAAGGGGTCGGCGGCCAGCAGCATGACGGTCACGGCGACCAGGACGGCGACGACCATGATCGGCAGGTGCTCGGTCATGCCGACGGCGGTCAGGATCGAGTCGATCGAGAAGACGATGTCCAACAGGATGATCTGGAAGATGGCCGCGCCGGCGTTGGCGATGACCACGTCCTTCTTGTCCATGACATCGTGGCTGGGCGTGGGATCGACCGTGTGGTGGATCTCCTTGGTCGCCTTCCAGACCAGGAACAGACCGCCCGCGATCAGGATCAGGTCCTTCCAGGAAAACTCATTGCCCATGACGGTGAAGACCGGCTGCACCAGGCCGACTAGCCAGGCGATGATCGACAGCAGGGCCAAGCGCATGATCAAAGCCAGGCCGATACCGATGCGCCGCACCTTCTGGCGCTGATGCTCGGGCAGTTTGTTCGACAGGATCGAGATGAAGATCAGGTTGTCGATGCCGAGCACGACCTCCATCACGATGAGGGTCACCAATGCGGCCCAGGCGGCCGGATCGGAGAGCAGGGGGGTTATGCTGTCGAGCATCGGGGTTCCTGGTGGAGGATAAAGCTTGAGCGGAAATCGCTAGGGCCGACGCAGGTTCCGATCAAGCGATGGGGTGCGGCGTCATGGTCGCACCCCCCTTTGGCGCAGTCGCCCTTCCTAGGCTGTGTGGAAGGAAACGGCGGCGCGCTCTCGCCCTGCGGCATCGGCGCGCCTTCACGCAATGTTGCGAGCGGCGAAACCCCGTGCTATCAGGCGCCCGGCTTGAAGGGGGCGTATTTACGGATACGGCCTCCGTCGTGCTTTCCGTAAGCATTTCAAGCTTTTGACCGTTGCGAGCCTCGCAGTCGGTTGCGACCCTGACACAACGACCTCGGACCCTAATCAGTGGCTGATGATTTCAGAACGACGGAAGTCGGCGATCGCTACGCACAGGCGCTGTTCGACCTGGCGCTGGAAACCGGCCGCCTGGACGCCGTCCGCGCCGACCTGAAGTCGCTGAAGGCGGCCTGGACCGAAAGCGCCGACCTGCGTCGCCTGGCCACATCGCCCGTCATCGCCGCGCCCGATCAGGCCAAGGGTCTGGTCGCCATCGCCGCCAAGGCCAAGTTCGAGCAGACCACGACCAACTTCCTGGGCCTGCTGTCGCAGAACGGCCGCGCCAGGGACCTGCCGGCCGTGATCGCCGGGTTTGAGGCCCGCTACGCCAAACACGCCGGCGTCGTCGCCGCCGAGGTCGTCTCGGCCCAGCCGCTGGACGCCAAACAGGTCGCCGCCATCACCGCCGCCCTGTCCAAGAGCCTGGGCAAGGCGCCGGAACTGACCGCACGCGTCGATCCGTCGATCCTGGGCGGCCTGAAGGTCAAGGTGGGCTCGAAACTGTTCGACGCCTCGCTGAAGACCAAGCTCGACCAGATGAAGTTCGCCCTGAAACGAGCCTAGACGCGTTTCAGAAACCAAAATGTTGCGCGCCTAAACGCGCTCCCGCCACCCAGAATGCGCGCCTGAACGGCGCACCCGCAGAAGACTGAAGAACAGAGAGCCCGTCATGGACATCCGCGCCGCTGAAATCTCGGCCATCCTCAAGTCGCAGATCGCCAACTTCGGCGTCGAAGCCGATGTCTCCGACGTCGGCAGCGTGCTGTCGGTCGGCGACGGCATCGCCCGCATCCATGGTCTGGACAACGTCCAGGCCGGTGAAATGGTCGAGTTCACCAAGGCCGGCGTGAAGGGCATGGCCCTGAACCTGGAACGCGACAACGTGGGCGCCGTGATCTTCGGCGCCGACGCCGCCATCGCCGAGGGCGACGACGTGCGCCGCCTGGGCGAGATCGTGGACGTGCCGGTCGGCCGTGGCCTGCTGGGCCGCGTCGTCAACCCGCTGGGCGAGCCGATCGACGGCAAGGGCCCGATCGAGTTCACCCAGCGCCGCCGCGTGGACGTCAAGGCGCCCGGCATCATCCCGCGCAAGTCGGTTCACGAGCCGATGCAGACCGGCCTGAAGGCCATCGACACCCTGATCCCCGTCGGCCGCGGCCAGCGCGAGCTGATCATCGGCGACCGTCAGGTCGGCAAGACCGCCGTCGCCATCGACACCATCCTGAACCAGAACAGCGTCAACAAGACCGACGACGAGAGCGCCAAGCTCTACTGCATCTACGTCGCCATCGGTCAGAAGCGTTCGACGGTCGCTCAGATCGTCAAGACCCTCGAAGAGTCGGGCGCGCTGGAATACACGATCGTCGTGGCCTGCACCGCCTCGGAGCCCGCCCCGCTGCAGTTCCTGGCCCCGTTCGCCGGCACCGCCATGGGCGAGTTCTTCCGCGACAACGGCATGCACGCCCTGATCGTCTATGACGACCTGTCGAAACAGGCCGTCGCCTATCGCCAGATGTCGCTGCTGCTGCGCCGTCCGCCCGGCCGTGAAGCCTATCCGGGCGACGTCTTCTACCTGCACAGCCGCCTGCTGGAGCGCTCGGCCAAGCTGAACGAGGATTACGGTTCGGGCTCGATGACCGCCCTGCCGATCATCGAAACCCAGGCCAATGACGTTTCGGCCTACATCCCCACCAACGTGATCTCGATCACCGACGGCCAGATCTTCCTGGAGTCGGACCTGTTCTATCAGGGCATCCGTCCGGCCGTGAACGTCGGCATCTCGGTGTCGCGCGTAGGCTCCTCGGCCCAGACCAAGGCGATGAAGAAGGTCGCCGGTTCGATCAAGGGCGAGCTGGCCCAGTATCGCGAGATGGCCGCCTTCGCCAAGTTCGGCTCGGACCTGGACGCCTCGACCCAGAAGCTGCTGGCGCGCGGCGCCCGCCTGACGGAACTGCTGAAGCAGCCGCAGTATTCGCCGCTGGCGATGGAAGAGCAGGTCGTCTCGGTCTACGCCGGCACGCGCGGCTATATCGACGGCATCGCGGTCGGCGACGTCGGCCGCTTCGAGAAGGAGCTGCTGGCGCGCATCCATGCGAACCACGCGTCGCTGCTGGAAGGCATCCGCACCAAGAAGGACCTGACCTCGGACCTCGAAGCCGAGCTGAAGGACATCCTGGCCGCCTTCGTCAAGACCTTCGCCTGAGCCCCTCCGGACAGCTGAGAGAGTAGCGCCGGATGGCCAGCCTTAAGGAAATGCGCAATCGGATCGGAAGCGTGAAAGCCACGCAGAAGATCACGAAAGCCATGCAGATGGTCGCCGCGGCCAAGCTGAAGCGCGCCCAGGATCAGGCCGAGAGCGCCCGGCCCTATGCGCAGAAGATGGCCTCGGTCATCGCCAATCTGGCCGCCGGCGTCTCGGGCGCCGACGCGCCCAAGATGCTGTCGGGCACGGGCCAGGACCAGCGTCACCTGATCGTGGTGGCGACGGCGGACAAGGGTCTGGCGGGCGGTTTTTCGACCAACGTCATCCGCGCCGCGCGCGAGCGGATCAACAGCCTGATCAACGCCGGCAAGGACGTGAAGATCATCGCCGTCGGCAAGAAGTCGCGCGATCAGCTGGCGCGTCTGTACGGCGACAAGGTGGTTCACACCTTCGAACTGTCGGACCACAAGACGATCGGCCTGCCGTCCGCCCAGCCGGTCGCCGAAATGATCGCCACGGCGTTCGAAGAGGGCCAGGCCGATGTGGTCACCCTGTTCTACAGCCAGTTCAAGTCGGTGATCCAACAGGTCCCGACGGCCAAGCAGCTCATCCCGGCCGTGGTCGAGGGCGATGCCGCGCCGATCGACCTGAACGGCGCGGTCTATGAGTACGAGCCTTCGGAAGAGGAAATCCTGGAAACCCTGTTGCCGCGTGCGCTGACGACCCAGATCCTGGCCGCGCTGTACGAGAACCAGGCCGGCTTCTTCGGCTCGCAGATGGCGGCGATGGACAACGCGACGCGCAATGCGGGCGACCTCATCAACGCCCTGACGCTGCAGTACAACCGCAAGCGTCAAGCCCAGATCACCACCGAGCTGATCGAGATCATCGCTGGCGCCGAAGCCCTCTGATCCCGACCGAACAGACATTCCGATACGGACCCCAACCATGACCGACACCGTCGCCCCCCCCGCCGCCAAGAAACCCGCCGCCCGCAAGCCCGCCGCCGCCAAGGCCGCTGCGGCCGCCGCGCCCGTCAACGTCTCCGGCACGGGCAAGATCGCCCAGGTCATCGGCGCCGTCGTCGACGTCGAGTTCGACGGCCACCTGCCGGCGATCCTGAACGCCCTGCACACCCAGAACGTCGACCAGAAGACGGGCGAGCCCTTCACCCTGGTGCTGGAAGTCGCCCAGCACCTGGGTGAGAACATGGTCCGCGCCATCTCGATGGACACGACCGAAGGCCTGACGCGCGGCCAGCCCGTGACCGACACCGGTTCGTCGATCCAGGCCCCCGTCGGCCCCGGCACCCTGGGCCGCATCATGAACGTCGTCGGCCAGCCGATCGACGAAGCCGGCCCGATCGCCACCACCGAATACCGCCCGATCCACAAGGAAGCGCCCAGCTTCGAAGAGCAGTCGACCTCGTCGGAAATCCTGGTCACGGGCATTAAGGTCATCGACCTGATGTGCCCCTACACCAAGGGCGGCAAGATCGGCCTGTTCGGCGGCGCCGGCGTGGGCAAGACCGTGACCATGCAGGAGCTGATCAACAACATCGCCAAGGCGTACGGCGGTTATTCGGTTCTGGCCGGCGTGGGCGAGCGCACCCGCGAAGGCAACGACCTGTATCACGAGATGATCGAGTCCAACGTGAACGTGGACCCGTCCAAGAACGGCGGCTCAACCGAGGGCTCCAAGTGCGCCCTGGTCTACGGCCAGATGAACGAGCCCCCCGGCGCCCGCGCCCGCGTCGCCCTGACCGGCCTGTCGATCGCGGAATACTTCCGTGACGAGGAAGGCAAGGACGTGCTGCTGTTCGTCGACAACATCTTCCGCTTCACCCAAGCCGGTTCGGAAGTGTCGGCTCTGCTGGGCCGCATCCCCTCGGCCGTGGGCTATCAGCCGACGCTGGCCACCGAGATGGGCAACCTGCAAGAGCGCATCACCTCGACCAAGAAGGGTTCGATCACCTCGGTCCAGGCCATCTACGTGCCCGCCGACGACCTGACCGACCCGGCGCCCGCCGCCTCGTTCGCCCACCTAGACGCCACGACGGTTCTGAGCCGCGACATCGCCGCCCAGGCCATCTTCCCGGCCGTCGATCCGCTGGACTCGACCTCGCGGATCATGGACCCGCTGGTCATCGGTGACGAACACTACAACGTCGCCCGTTCGGTTCAGGAAGTGCTGCAGCAGTACAAGGGACTGAAGGACATCATCGCCATCCTGGGCATGGACGAGCTGTCGGAAGAGGACAAGCTGGTCGTGTCCCGCGCCCGCAAGATCCAACGCTTCCTGTCTCAGCCCTTCTTCGTGGCCGAACAGTTCACCAACTCGCCCGGCAAGTTCGTCGAGCTGGCCGACACGATCCGCTCGTTCAAGGGCATCGTCGCCGGTGAATACGACCACCTGCCGGAAGCCGCCTTCTACATGGTCGGCTCCATCGAAGAGGCCGTCGCCAAGGCCGAGAAGATGGCGTCGGAAGCCTGATCATGGCCGGCAAGCTGAACTTCTCCCTCGTCTCGCCGGAACGCGAGGTCTTCTCGGGCCTCGTGGACCAGGTCGATGCACCGGGCGTCGAGGGCGACTTCGGCGTTCTGCCGGACCACGCGCCCTTCATGACCGCCCTGCGCGAGGGTCTGGTGACCGTCTATAACAACGGCTCAAAGACCCAGTACGACGTCCACGGCGGTTTCGCCGACGTGAACGGCGAAGGCCTCACCATCCTGGCCGAACAGGCTACCGAGGTCGTCGCGGCCTGATCTTGGCTAAGGATCGAACGATTTGAGGCCTCCCGTTTCGGCGGGAGGCCTTTTTCGTGGGCGGCGGGCGCGCTAGGACCTGCCCATGACCGATCTCATCGACATCCACGGCGTCTGCGCAGCCGGTTTCGAGACCGTGCGCGAGGCGTTCGCCGCCAACTTCACCGCCGCGCCCGAGGGGCTGAACGAGCAGGCGGCGCGGTTCAGCGTGCTGGTCGAGGGCGAGACGGTCGTCGATCTGTGGGCGGGCCATGCGGATACGGCCAGGACCACGCCGTTCACCGACACCACCCTGACCTCGGTGTTTTCGACCGGCAAGGCGGTGATGGCCATCCTGATGGCGAGCGCGGTCGAGGCCGGGCAGATCGACTATGACCAGACGGTCGCCTCGCTGTGGCCCGAGTTCGGGGCGGCGGGCAAGGCGGAGGTCACCGTGGCCCAGCTGATGAGCCACCAGTCGGGGCTGCCGGGCTTTTCAGAGGCGGTCGATCCGACGATCTGGTTCGACGTGTCCGCAGTTCTGTCGCGTCTGGCGGCCCAGGCGCCGATGTGGGCGCCGGGTTCAGCGTCGGGCTACCACCCGATCACCGTCGGCTATCTGGCCAATGAGGTCTATCGCCGCGCGACCGGACGGACGATGGGCCAGGCGCTGCGCCAGGACTTCCCGGAGCTGGACCTGTGGATCGGCCTGCCCGAAAGCGAACACGGGAGGGTGGCGCAGATGCGCAAACCCACGGCGGCCCCCAGCCTGGGGACCATCGATCCGATCAAACAGGCGGCCTTCCTGGATCGCGGCTCGGCGCCGGGCGGGCGCGGCTCGGCGGCCTGGCGCGAGATGGAGATCCCGTCGGCCAATCTGCACGGCACGGCCCTGGGGCTGGCGAAGATGCTGGGCGTGGTCGCCAATGGCGGCGTGCTGGACGGCCGGTCGGTGCTGTCGGCGGGAACGCTGGATCAGCTGACGCGCGAGCGTATCCACGGGCCGGACAAGGTGCTGCCCTATACGATCAGCTGGGCGGCGGGGCTGATGCGCAATGACGGGCTGAAGGTCTTCGGGTCCAACGAAGCCTTCGGCCATTACGGCTGGGGCGGGTCGATGGCCATGGCCGATCCGTCGCGGAAGCTGTCGGCGGCCTATGTGATGACGCGCCAGTCGCCGCACCTGATCGGCGATCCTCGGGCGAGGCGTCTGCTGGAGGCGCTCTACGCCGCCGTCTAGACCGTCTTGGACAGGGCGACGGCGCGCTTGGCGGCGCGGCTGCGATTGAAGGCGGCCAGGGCGAAGACGCCGGCGCCGGCCCAGATGAAGACGAAGGAGACGATCCGCAGCAGGGTCAGCGGCTCGCCGGTCGCGACGCCGCAGGCGAACTGCAGCGTCGGGGCCAGGAACTGGATGAAGCCGACCGTGGACAGGGGCAGACGCCGCGCCGACCAGGCGAACAGCGCCAGCGGGATCACGGTCGCCGGGCCGTTCACCAGCGCCCAGATCAGACCGGACGGCGAGGCGAACCCGACCGCCTGACCGTGGGTGGTCAACCAGGCCAGGAAGACCGCACCGATGGGCAGCAGCACCAGACATTCCACGAACAGCCCGGTCTGGGCCGAGGCGGGCACGCGCTTACGGATCACCGCATAGGCGCAGAAGGTAACGGCCAGGGTCAGGCCGATGATCGGCACATGCCCGAGGGCGATCGTCTGGATCACGACCCCGATGGCGGCCAGACCGATGGCCAGCGCGCTCCAGCGGTCGATCTTCTCGCGGAACAGCACGGCGCCGGCCGCCATGTTCAGCAGGGGATTGATATAGTAGCCGAGGCTGGCCTCCAGCGTCGCATGATGGGTGGTGGCGAAGACGTAGAGGCTCCAGTTGGTGCCGATCAACAGCGCGGACAGGGCCAGCCAGGCCAGGGTGCGCGGCGTGGCCAGCACCCGGCGCGCCTCGCCCCATTGCCCGGCCAGCAGCAGGACCAGGCCCGCCACGAAGACCGACCAGACCGCCCGGTGCGCCAGGATTTCTGGCGCGCCGAAGCCGTGCGCCGACATCGCCATGAACAACAGCGGCAGCAACCCCCACAGGGTGTAGCAGGCGATAGCCGTGCCGACGGCGCGCGGGTCGTTGGGAGAGGGGGAGGCGGTCATGGGGTCCTTCATCCCCGCCATCATCCTCGGGTTTGACCCGAGGATCGGGCGCGGCGGGCGCCTGTGCGTCGCTCGTTCGCACCAGCGGCGGAGCATCCGGTCCTCGGGTCAAGCCCGAGGATGACGGGGTGGAGCGTCAGACCGTGATCGAACGATATCCCGACGACGACTTGATCACGCCCGTCTCGTCCAGAAGCTGGGCGATCTGGACGGCGTTCAAGGCGGCGCCCTTGCGCAGGTTGTCGGACACGACCCAAAGGTTCAGGCCGTTCTCGACGGTCGGGTCCTTGCGGATGCGGCTGACATAGACGGCGTGTTCGCTGGCGGCGTCGACGGGGGTGATGTAGCCGTCGTGCTCCTGCTTATCGATGACCAGCACGCCGGGCGCCTCGCGCAGGATGGCGCGGGCCTCGTCGGGTTCGATGGGGCGGTCGAACTGGACGTTCACGGCCTCGGAGTGACCCACGAAGACCGGCACGCGCACGCAGGTGACGGTGACCTGGATGTCGGGGTCCAGCATCTTGTGCGTCTCGTCCGACATCTTCTTCTCCTCGTCGGTGGAGCCGTCCTCGAGGAAGGAACCGATGTAGGGGATGACGTTGAAGGCGATCTGTTTGGGGAACTTCTTGGGCGTGGCGTCGCCCAGGCCGTAGATGGCCTTGGTCTGGTTCCACAGCTCGTCCATGCCTTCCTTGCCGGCGCCGGACACCGACTGATAGGTCGAGACGACCACCCGCTTGATCTTGGCCGCATCGTGCAGCGGCTTCAGCGCCGTCACCAGCTGAATGGTCGAGCAGTTGGGGTTGGCGATGATGTTCTTCTTGGTCGCGTCCTTGATGGCGTCCGGGTTCACCTCGGGCACGATCAGCGGCACGTCGGGGTCCTTGCGGAAGGCCGAGGAGTTGTCGATCACGATGGGGCCGGCCTTGCCGATCTTCTCGGACCATTCCTTGGACACCGCGCCGCCGGCGGACATCAGGACGATATCGACCTTTGAGAAGTCGAACTGCTCGATGTCCTGGCATTTGACGGTCTTGTCGCCGAAGGAGACCTCGACGCCCTTGGACTTGCGCGAGGCGATGGCGTGGATTTCATCGACGGGGAATTCCAGCTCCTCGAGGATGTTCAGCATTTCGCGGCCCACATTGCCCGTGGCCCCGACGATGGCGACGCGATAACCCATGTTTCTTGTCCTTCGGACGCGCTACCGCTCCGCCCACGGGGCCTCGCTGCTTGAGCGCATTGTAGTGATGGCCTTGCAAATAGGCGTTCAGGGCCGTGAAGCAATCGCTTTTCGCTGGAGGGAGCGTTAAGCACCGCTCCCATGACCTCCCGTATCCGCAACGCCTACGACATCCGCGTGGAAGAGGGCGTGCTGACGCCCGATCCGGCGCAGGATAGCGTGATCACGGCGCTGGAGCGCCTGGAGGTCGATCTGGCCAAACGCGGCCTGTTCGGCAAGGCGCCGGAGGTGCGGGGCGTCTATCTCTACGGCCCGCCCGGACGCGGCAAGTCGATGCTGATGGACCTGTTCTATTCGGCGACGCCGGAGCCGCGAAAGACGCGCGCGCACTTTCACGCCTTCATGGCCCGTATCCACGACCTGGTGAAACAGTGGCGCGAAGGGGATGCGAAGACCCGCAAGGCCGTGTTCGGAACCCACAGGGGCGACGATCCTATCCCGCCGATCGCGAAGCTGATCGCGTCGGAAGCCCGGCTGCTGTGTTTCGACGAACTGCAGGTCACCGACATCGCCGACGCCATGATCCTGGGCCGGCTGTTCGAAGCCCTGTTCGAGGATCGGGTGGTGCTGGCCATCACTTCGAACCGCGCGCCGGAGGACCTCTACAAGAACGGCATCAACCGCCAGCTCTTCCTGCCCTTCATCGACATCATCCGCGAGCGTTGCATGGTCGTGGAGACGGCCGGGGCGCGGGACTGGCGGTTGGACCGGATGACCTCGGCCCAGGTCTGGCACACGCCGGACGACCGCGCGGCGTTCGAGGCGTTATGGCGCGAGCTGAAGGGGGGCGAACCGGAGGAGCCGGCGCACCTGAGCGTGTTGGGCCGCGATGTGGTGGTGCAGCGCACCGTGGGATCGATGGCGCGGGCGACGTTTGCCGAGCTGTGCGCCAGGCCGCTGGGGCCGCAGGACTATCTGGCCATCGCCCAGCGGTTCCACACCCTGTTCCTGGAAGACGTGCCGATCCTGAGCTCGGCCAACCACCACGAAGCGCGGCGTCTGGTGACCCTGGTGGACGCCCTCTATGAGGCCAAGACCAAGCTGATTGTGCTGGCGGCGGCCAAGCCGGAGGCCCTCTATACCGAAGGGGTGGGGGCGTTCGAGTTCGAGCGCACCGTGTCGCGCTTCAACGAAATGCAGAGCAAGGACTGGCTGGCGCACGTCCGCGAGTGATGGCTAGGGTGTCGGCTGACCTTCGGAGTGTTTTCATGCGCCGTCTCGCCCTCGCCGCCGCCCTTGCTTTGACCTTATCGCCGCTGACGGCGGCAGGAGCGTTCGCCCAGACGGCGCCGGCTGCGGCCAGTCGCGGGCTGACGCCGGCCGAGGTTGCGACTTGGATCACCGGGTTGGGCGGGCGGGTCGGGCCTGTGCAGACCGAGAACGGCCTGACCTTCTTCACCGTGACCAATGCGGGCCTGACCTGGGCGGTCTTCTTCTATGGCTGCGAGGCGTCTGGCTGCGGCGAGGTTCAGTTCAGCGCCGTTGTGCCGGGCGCCGGCGCGACGCTGGATGCGGTCAACGCCTGGAACCGCGACAACCGCTATCTGAAAGCCTTCCACACCGCCGCCGAAACGCCGACGGCGACGGTGCAGTACGATGTCGTCGTGCTGTCGGGCGAAGGCGTGGCGCAACTGGCGGACCCGCTGACGGTCTGGCTGCAACTGCTGCCCAAGTTTGCGGCAGGCATGGGCTACGTCGCGCCGCGATGAGCTGCCTCCCCCAATGGGAGAAGGAAAAGAAAAAGGGCCTGCGGATCGCTCCGCAGGCCCTTCGTCATTCGATGGTCGCGCGGCTTACGCCAGCGAGGCGTCGATGTCCTTGCAGGCTTGAAGCAGGCCCTGGACCGAGGCGACGGACTTTTCGAACATGGCCTTTTCTTCGTCGTTGGTGGTGAACTCGACGATCTTCTCAACGCCGCCGGCGCCGATCAGGGCGGGAACGCCGACGTAGAGGTCCGACAGGCCGTATTCGCCCGACAGCCAGACGGCGCAGGGCAGGACGCGCTTCTGGTCCAGCAGATAGGACTTGGCCATCGCAATCGCGCTTTCAGCCGGGGCGTAGAAGGCCGAGCCGGTCTTCAGCAGGGCCACGATCTCGCCGCCGCCCTTGCGGGTGCGCTCGACGATGGCGTCCAGTTCGTCCTGCGACAGGAAGCCGGCGGCGACGGCGTCCGGCAGGGGCAGGCCGCCGACGGTCGAGTGGCGCACCATCGGCACCATGTCGTCGCCGTGACCGCCCAGGGTCCAGGCGTGGATGTCCTGAACCGACACGCCGGTCTTTTCAGCCAGGAAGTAGGCGAAGCGGGCCGAGTCCAGCACGCCGGCCATGCCGACGACCTTCTCCTTGGGCAGGCCCGAGAACTTCTGCAGGGCCCAGACCATGGCGTCGAGCGGGTTGGTGATGCAGATGACGAAGGCGTTGGGGGCGTGGGCCTTGATGCCCTCGCCGACGGCCTTCATGACCTTCAGATTGATGCCGATCAGGTCGTCGCGGCTCATGCCCGGCTTGCGCGGCACGCCGGCGGTGACGATGCAGACGTCGGCGCCCGCGATGTCGGCATAGTCGTTGGCGCCCTTCAGGGCCACGTCCTGGCCGAAGACGGCCGAGGCCTCGGCGATGTCCAGCGCCTTGCCCTGCGGGGTGCCTTCGGCGATGTCGAACAGGATCACGTCGCCCAGGGCTTCGCGCGCGGCCACGTGGGCCAGGGTTCCGCCGATCATGCCGGCGCCGATAAGGGCGATCTTCGCGCGAGCCATGGATGTCTCCGTTTATTGCGTGTGCGAAAGGGGATTAATCGTGCGGGCGGTCTAGACCCCTCGCGCGGCTGTCGCAAGAACCTCGCTTTACGGCCTTGGTCAGGCTTGCGAAGGTCCGGCGACAACCGGAGGATTTTGATGCGCCGTTCATTCGCTTTCGCCCTGCTGCTGGCCTCGGTCGCCACGCCGGTGCTGGCCCAGACGCCGCCCGCGACGATCGGCGACCGCTATATCCCCGCACCCTGGTGGATGCGCGATCCGGTGATCGCGTCGCTCGGCCAGGTCCGGGTCGAGATCCAGGCCAACCGCGCCTTCGTCTCGGCCAGCTTCCAGTCGGTGGACCGCAGCGTCGCCGAGGCCTCGCGCGCCGCCGCCGATCAGGTGCGGGCGCTGAGCCAGGCCTTGTCGGCCTATGGCGCGGACAAGGTGCGGGTCGAGACCAGCGTCACCACGCGCCCGCTCTATGACCAGTACCGCGACGAAAACGGGGTGATGCGCGACAATACCCGCGCCGACCGCGTAGCCCGCTATCAGGCCGACGCCTCGGTCAATGTGACGGTACGCGACGTGCGCCTGATCGAGCGGGTCTATGCGACCATCGTGGCTTCGCGTCCGACCTCGATCGGACAGGTGAACTTCAACCTGGAGCCCGACAACAGCTGGAAGGCCAATCTGCAGGCCGAGGCGATGAAGGATGCGCGCCGCCGGGCCGAGGCGGCGGCGACCAATGCGGGCGCGACCCTGGGCCGGGTCAAGATCATCGATCCGTCGGGCCGGGTCTGTCAGACGGACGTGCTGGCGGGCTGGCCTTCGTACGCCGCAGGCGGCGGGCAGGAGACGACGGTGGACGACATCGTCGTGACGGGGTCGCGCATGGCCTATGCACCCCCGCCTCCGCCGCCACCGCCGCCGCCGCCCCCGCCTCCAGCGCCCGGAGGCGGGGCGCCCAGCGAGGCTCAGATCGAGGCGGCGCGGCTGGCGCTGCAACCCCCGTTGCAGGTGATGACCGACAGCGCCTGCGTCATTTACGGACTGAACTGATGGGGTTTGAGGTTGCGCCCGCCTTCGAGGCGGGATCGGTCGCCGTCGCCGAATGGCCGCTGTGCCATGTGCGGCTTCAGGACGACGCCCGCTTTCCCTGGCTGATCCTGATTCCGCGCGTCGAGGGCGCGGTGGAGCTGGAAGACCTCAGCGTCGAACAGCGGGCCACATTGATGGAGGAGACGGTGCGGGCCGGAGCGCTGGTTCGACGACTGGGTGCGGTCGAAAAGCTGAACGTCGGCGCCATCGGCAATCTGACGGCGCAACTGCATGTCCATGTGGTCGGGCGCCGCCGCGACGACGGTCTTTGGCCCGATCCGGTCTGGGGTCGCGGACCAGTTGTTCCGTATACAGACGATGAGCGGGCGCGGTTGTTGGAGGTCGCGAAGGGCGGGTGAGTTTCCGCCGTCTCATTGGTCCGTCATCCTCGCCCTTGTGGCGAGGACCTATACTCCCGGTGTATCAAGCAGGGTGCACACTGCGGACGCACCGGGCGTATGGATCCTAGGGACAAGCCCTAGGATGACGAGCTAGAATATGGGTGCGCTTCGGGGCGACCGCATCCATCCGTCAGATAATATCCAGCGGCACGGCGTGTTTCGGGGGCGGGAAGGCCGCATCCAGCCGTTCCAGATCCTCCAGGTCGAACTGGATCTCCAGGGCGTCGGCGTTGGCCTCGACGTGTTCGATGGAACTGGCCTTGGGGATGGCGATGACGCCGTCGTGGCGCAGGACGGCGGCCAGCGCCACTTGGGCCGGGCTGGCCGAATGGCGATTGGCGATGTCGCGGATCAGGGGCTGTTCCAGCAGTTCGCCCCGCCCAAGCGGCGAATAGGCCATCATGGGCATGTCGCGCGCCTGCATCCATGGGAAGAGGTCGAACTCCACCCCGCGTGAGCCGAGATTATAGAGCAGCTGATTGGCGGCGCAGTCCGCGCCCCCCTCGATCTCCATCAACTGCTCCATGGCGCGCAGGTCCAGGTTGGACACGCCCCAGCGGGCGATCATCCCCTCGTCGACCAGATCTCGGAAGGCCTCGACGGTCTCTTCAAGCGGAACATGGCCTTCCCAGTGCAGCAGGTAGAGGTCCAGCCGCTCGACGCCGAGCCGTTCCAGCGACTTCTCGCAGGCCAGCATCATCTTCATCTCCGACGCATTCTCGGGCCGGACCTTGGAAACCACGAAGACCTCGTCGCGGCGTCCGGCGATGACCTCGCCCACCAGCCGCTCCGAGCGGCCGTCGCCATACAGTTCAGCCGTGTCGATCAGGGTCATGCCCAGGTCGATCCCGCGCGCCAGGGCCTGCTGCTCCTCATCGCGCCAGGCCGGGTCGTCGCCCAGCTCCCAGGTGCCTTGGCCGAGGGCGGGAACGGTCGTACCGTCCGCAAAGGTGACGAGGCGGGTCATGTCCGTCCTGACGATAATGAGCGGCGAAGACGCCGTCGGAGGAAGCGATGCGAACCCGGCATATCAAGACCGACGGTCTGGTCCAACAGGTTCTGGAGGCCGGGTTCGAGGATGATAACGCGCCTCTGGTCCTGCTGATCCACGGCTTTCCCGAAGTGGGGATCAGCTGGCGCGCTCAGGTCCAGGCGATCGCGCAGGCGGGCTATCATGTCGCCGCTCCCGATATGCGGGGCTATGGCGGGACGGACAAGCCGGCAGGGGTGGAGGCCTACTCGATCCTGCATCTGGTCGGCGACATGGTCGATCTGGTCCGCGCGCTGGGCAAGGCGTCGTGCATCGTCGTCGGGCATGACTGGGGCGCGCCGGTGGCCTGGCATTGCGCCCTGTTGCGGCCCGATCTCTTCACCGCAGTCGCGGGCCTGTCGGTGCCGTTCCAGCCGCGCCGACCCAAGGGACTGCCCACCGCCGCCATGGCCGCCATCTCGAAACGGGCCGGGCTGGGCGACCTCTACATCAGCCGATTCCAGGCGCCGGATGCGCACCGCGCGCTGGACGCCGATCCGACGATGGCGCTTAGGAAGCTGTTTTACGCCTACGACGGCGCGACCCCCGCCGATCGCAGATCGACCGGCTTCATGCCCGAAGGCGTGGACCTGCTGGACACTATCGCCGACGATGCGACCCTGCCGCCGTGGATGAGCGAAGCGCATTTCGACGAATATATGCGCGCCTTCTCAGCCGGCGGGTTCGAAGGACCCCTGAACTGGTACCGGGCGATGGACCTGAACTGGTCGCTGACGGCCTTTGTGCAGGACCAGAAGATCACCCCGCCCGCCCTGTTCATCGTCGGCGAGGACGATCCGGTGCGCCACTACGCCGGCGGGCACGAGGCGGGTCTGAAGGACTGGGCGCCGAACCTGATCCGCTCGATCGTCGTGCCGGGCGCGGGTCACTGGATCCAGCAGGAACGGGCGGACGAGATCAACCGCCTGCTGCTGGATTTCCTGAAGGGCCTCTAGGCCGCCTGCTTCGTCGTCATCTGACCACGCGCCTCGGCGACGATCTCCAGGCTGCGGATGCGGGCGGTATTGTCGAACATCATGCCGGTGACCATCAGTTCGTCCACGCCGGTCAGGGCGATGAAGTCGGTCAGTTGGCGCTTGACGGTTTCCGGACCGCCGATGGCGGAATAGAGCAGCCGGCCCTTGGCGCCGGCGATCTGCTGCGGCGTCAGGATGGTGGCGATGTCGTCGACGGGCGGGGGCAGCTTGCCCGGCTTGCCGGTCGAGAGGCGGGCGAAGCTCTGCTGCATCGAGGTGGACAGGCGCACGCCCTCGGCGTCCGTATCGGCGGCGAAGACGTTGATCGCGGCCATGGCGTGAGGCTTGGCCAAGCGGTCCGAGGGAACGAACTCACGGCGATACAGGGCCAGAGCCTCCAGCAGCAATTCGGGCGCGAAGTGGCTCGCGAAGGCGTAGGGCAGGCCCAGTTGCCCCGCCAGTTGCGCGCTGAACAGGCTGGAGCCCAGAAGCCAGATCGGCACGCGCAGGCCGGCGCCCGGGACGGCGCGGACGGGCTGGTTCTCAGACGCCGGCTCGAACCACTGGATCAGTTCGACGACGTCGCGCGGAAACTGATCGGCGCCCTCGAAATAGCGGCGCAGCGCACGGGCGGTGGCGCCGTCCGTGCCGGGCGCGCGGCCCAGGCCGAGGTCGATGCGGCCGGGGAACAGGGTCTCCAGCGTGCCGAACTGTTCGGCGACGACCAAAGGCGCGTGGTTGGGCAGCATGACGCCGCCGGAGCCGACGCGGATGCGCTCGGTCCCCGCCGCAACATGGCCGATGACGATGGCGGTGGCGGCGCTGGCGATGCCGGGCATATTGTGATGTTCGGCCAGCCAGAACCGCTCATAGCCCAGTCGATCGGCCGCCTGGGCCAGGGCCAGGGTTTCATCCAGACCGCGTCGGGCGTCGCCGCCTTCGACGATGGGGGAGAGGTCGAGAACTGAAAATGGGATCATGACGCCTAGATCGGGTCTGTGCCTTTGGGTTCAAGGGCGAGGGGCTGGAACCGCAACCGGATCAGGCGCTTTAAACTGATCTCGACAAGCGGAGCGATGCGCCATGACCGACACCGATTCCCCCAAGCCCGAAGCGGATTGTGACGACGCCCGCGAAGCCGCCGACATGGGTGAAAAGCCGGATCTGGGTCACAAGGCGGATACGCTGATCGACGCGCTGGACGGCAGCGATTCGGGATCGGACACGCGGGCAGGCTCGCTGCGTGGCGGTTCGGCTGCGGGTACGGATGACGATCCCGATTCCGCCGAGATCAACGACCGGCTGGCCCAAGAAGGTTCGGCCGATAAAGGCTCGAAGGACCAGGACGACGCCGCAGACTGAGCGGGCGCCTTGCCGCCGCCGCAACCATGCGCCACGGTGGCGCTCTGACCTTCCATCGGTCCAAGGACGACCTTTCGATGACGCTTCGCTTGGCGGCCTCTGCCGTTGTGGTTCTGTTTTGCCTCGCAGGATGTGATCGCCCGGCCCAACCGGTCGAGGCCAAGGCTGCGCCTGAAGCGTCGGCGCCGGCCGTCGCTGGTGCGACGCCTCCAGCAGCCGAAGTGCCCGCCGTCGTAGGGGGGACTGCACCCGCCGCCGCCGACGGGCCGCCGCCCTTCGCCGTCGTGTATCCCGGCGCACAGGTGGACGGACAGCCGCTGGCCGCCGGCGGCGAGGCCGGGCCGGGCGGCCTGGTGACCTTCACCACCACCGCCTCGCCGGACGATGTCGTCGCCTTCTATCGCGAGCGCGCCGAGAAGGCGGGCCTGCGCTCCGTCGCCGGAATGAACCAGGGCGACACGCGCGCCTATGGCGCGGCGGCGGACGCGGTGAACGGCGCCTCGCTACAGGTCGTCGCCACGCCGACCGAGACCGGCGTGACCTCGGTCCAGCTGGGCTGGAGCGCCGGTCAGTGAAGCGGGTCGCCGCCCTGGGCGCGGCGACGGCGATCCTTCTGGCCGGTGGGTGCGCAGGGGCGCCCAAGCCGGACGGCGCGATGCCGGCTGAAGGCTATTTGAGCGATGACGTTGTCGTCCAATTGACGAACGCAGTCCCGCCGGCCCCGGCTCCGGGGTCCGTCGCGGATATTGCGGACAAGGCGGCCTCGGCGCGTCTTGTGGCTCTGGAAGACGGCGACCGTTGGCTGCTCGCGACCGCCCATGCAGAGTTGCGTCCGCCGCTGGCCCTGCAACATTTCGATTGCGCCTTGGGTGTTCGTCTGGGGTCGGCCGAGATGCCGGCGCTGGACCGGGTGATGGCGCGGATCTTCCACGATGCGAACAGTGCGGCCGAACGCGTCAAGGCGCGCCAGGCGCGGCTGCGGCCGGTCGGCGACGACCCCGACCGGCGCGCTTGCCAGACCCTGACGCCGGCGGCGAGACGCAGCGCCTCCTATCCGTCCGGCAGCGCGGCGGTCGCGACGGCCTATGGCGAGGCCTTTGCGGCGCTGGAGCCGGACCGCGCGGAGGCCGTGCGCCGGATCGGCCATGAGATCGGGGTCAGCCGCTTGGTCTGCGCCATGCACTATCCGACCGATGTCGCGATCGGCGAACAGATCGGGCGGGATGTTGCGGCCAGGGCCGTCGCCACCCCGGCCTTCCAGGCGGACATGGCGGCGGCGAGGGGCGAACTGGCGGCTGCGCGCCGCAGCGGCCTGACCAATCCCGGCTGCGCGGCCGAGCGCGCGGCCCTGGCGATCCCTCTGCCCTGATGACGGCGGCGCTGGCCCTGGCCTTGCTGACCTTTCAGGCGCCAGCCGCCAGACCGTGCACGCCGCAAGAGGTGGCGGCGCTGACGGCGCCGTCGACGCAGCCCTATCGCCTGACGTGCCAAGCCGACCTGCCGGGCGTCGATATCCGCCGCCGCGTGCTGATCGAAGGCGGGGAGAGTTCAGGCGCGTCGCTGGATTGCGGGGGCGGGACGATCCGCGCGCCGGGCCCGGCGACGACCACAGCCCCGACCCTCGCCGTCTGGTCCCGCCGCGAGGGCGATCGGTGGTCGCGGCCGGTCGATGTAACGATCCGAAACTGCACCGTCGTCGGCAATGTGCGGATCTGGGGCATGGGGGCGGGCGGATCGATGCGCGACCTGCTGGCCTCGTCACGCACCGCCGGGCACACCCAAGCGGCCCAGTCCGCCGCGCCGCTCCGCGTCACCCTGGACCGGGTTCGGTTCGAGGGCGTGGGGACCATTCCCCTCTATATCGGGCCGGGGGTGACGCGCACCACGGTGACGCGATCCCGCTTTACGGGGCGCTCGACCTCGACCGCCGTCTATCTGGACGCCGAGAGCGCAGGCGCGCTGATCCAGGATAATGATTTCGATATTCGCACCGGGCGCGAGCAGATCGCGGTGGACGGGTCGGGCGCCAACCGCATCGTCGGCAACCGGCTGGCGCTGCACGGCAAGGGCGGGGTGTTCTTATACCGCAACTGCGGCGAGGACGGCGTGATCCGCCACCAGACGCCGTCCTATAATCAGATTACGGACAATCTGTTCACCGGCGCGGGCTGGTTGCGGCCGCGCGCGGTGGTGATCGGGTCGCGTGAGGGCGGGCGACGCTACTGCGGCGACGACCGGGGCTGGCCGTTCGGCTCCAGCGCGGACGACGGCGACGGGGCCACGGGGAATCTGGCGGCGCGCAACGTCGTGCGACGCTGATAGAGGCCTTGCACGCACCGGCGGTTCGGGGCTGATTGCGGAACAGAGCGATCAGGGGATTGGATATGCGTTGGGTGTTGTTTCTGGCCTCCCTTGCGGCGGCCGTGGGCTTGGCGGTGCTGACCGCGCAGACGCCCAAACCCCTGCCCGCCTCGGCGCCTGCGGTTCAGTTCTCGGCCGCGCGCGCCATGATCGACGTGAACCGGATCGCGAGAGCGCCGCATCCGGTCGGCTCGGCCGAGCATCGGCAGGTTCAGACCTATCTTGCCCAGAGGCTGACGGCGCTGGGGCTTCAGCCCAGCCTGCAGACCGGCGCCCTGTCGCCCGCCGCCGTCGCGCGGCTCGAGCGGGAGGGTGGAAATGCGGACGGCGTCCAGGCCGTCAATATCATCGGCGTCCTGCCGGGACGAAATCCGGCCCTGCCGGCCGTCGCCCTGATGGCGCATTACGACACCTCGCCGACTTCGCCGGGCGCCGCCGACGATGCGACCGGCGTGGCCGCCATTCTGGAAGCCGTGCGCGCGATCAAGGCACGGGGCGGGGCCGAGCGGACGCTGGTGGTCTTGTTCACCGACGCCGAGGAGCTGAATCTGGACGGGGCGCGGGCCTTCTTCAGCGAACATCCGCTGCGTGACGACATCGGCGCGGTGATCAATCTGGAGGCGCGGGGCGGCGGCGGGCGCGCGATGATGTTCGAGACCGGGCCCGGCAACGCCCAGACCATCGCCCGCTATGCCCAGGCGACGCAGCGGGCGACGGGCGGGCCGTCCAGCAACGCCCTGGCCATCTTCGTCTATCGGCTGATGCCCAATGGCACGGACTTCACCGTGGCGGCGGATCGGAGGCTGGCGGGGATCAATCTGGCCTTCATCGGCCGCCCGGCGCAGTATCATTCACCGTCCTCGACGCCGCAGGCGCTGGATCAGGGCAGCGTGCAGCATATCGGCTCCCAGGCGTTGGAAATGGCCGATGACCTTTTGCGGGCGCCGACCCTGCCGCAGGCGACGCAGAACACCGTCTATGCCGACGTCTTCGGCCTGTTCGTCGTGCAGCATTCGCCGGCGATCGGCTGGCTGCTGTTGATCGTGGGAGTCCTGGCGACGGCCTTCGCCGCCTGGGGCGCGCGGCATGCCACGGCCTTGAGAGCCATGTCGGTCGTGCGGGGCGCGGCGGATGGCCTGTGGCTGTTGGCCAGCGCGGTGGTGGTGGGACAGGCGGTGCGCGTCCTGGCCGGACCGATCGGCCGTCGCGTGGATTCGGCCGACCTCTATTACACCTTGCTGCGTCGCCTGCCGGTTCTGGAAATCGCCGTGGCCCTGGCCATGCTCGGCCTGGTTCTGATGCTGACCGCAGGGCGACGCCTGCTGGGCCGATGGGGCGCAGCCGGAGTTGTCCTGGCGGCCTTCGCGATTGCAGCGGCGCTGGGCGGTTTCAGCCTGCCGGTCCTGGGCGCGACGGTGATCGCCCTGGCGCTCAGCCTGGCGCGGCCGAAACCGCAGGACGCAGACGCCGTCTGGGGCGGCTGGCTGGGGTTGATCGTCCTGGTTCTGATCCTGGGCGGCGGGGTGCAGGCGGCGGCGCCGGAAGCCGCCTTCCTGCTGGTGTGGCCCGGTCTGATCGCCGCCCTGGCCGCCGCGTCGACGGCGGTGATCGGCGCCCGTTTCGGTTCATGGGCGTCCTTGGCGCCCGCCGTCGTCGCCACAGCACTCGTCGGCGGGTGGTTGCTGGTTCAGGGGCACGGGGTCTTCCTGGGGGTCGGCATGGACTTGCCTGGCGCAGTGGGGCCGATCGCCCTGATGATCGCGATGCTGATCCGCCCGCTGGCGCCGCGCTCGGGCCGCGCCTTGCCGATCTTCGCCGCCGCCGGTCTGTTGCTCGCCTGCGGGATCGCCGTGGCGGCGAGACTCATCGCGTGAGGCGACTGCGTTTCGCAGTCGTCGGCGCCGTGAAACCCGGCTAAGGCTACCGCTGCTGCTTCTGGGAGCCTCGGCGCGCTTGCACCATCTTCACGTCAATCCGTTCACCGTCCTGTCGTTGGCGATAGCGATCCTGGGCGCGTGGACGGCTCTGGATCTGTTCAATCGAACCCGCGACCAGATCGGCGCGACGCGGCTGCGCTGGTTGGGAGTCGCGGCCCTGGCGCTGGGCGTCAGCATCTGGTCGATGCATTTCATCGCCATGCTGGGGTTCGAGTTGAACGGTCCGGTCTTCTATGACCCCGGCCTGACGCTGGTGTCGTTCCTGCTGGCGACGGCCGGTACGGCGGCGGCCTTCCTGACGGCGGGGACAGCGCAGGCCAGCCCCCTGCGACTCGCGCCGGCGGCCTTGCTGATGGGCGGGTCCATCGTCGCCATGCACTATGTCGGGATGGCGGCGATGCGGATGAACGCCGTCCTGAGCTATCAGCCCGTGCTGGTCGCCCTGTCGGTGCTGGTTGCGGTCGCCGCCGCCTATGCCGCCCTGATTGCGGCCCGCCAGGAGCGGAGCCTGGCCTGGCGCGCGGTCGCCGCCGTGATCCTGGGTCTGGCCATCGTCTCCATGCACCATGTCGGCATGGCGGCCCTGATCCTGACCCCGATCGCCGATGCCGGGCCGGTGGAGGGCGGGGCGTCGCCGGTGGTCCTGGCGGTCGCGGTGACGACCGGGGCGGTGACACTGCTGTTTCTCGCGCTGGGCGCCTCGATCGTGGATCAGCGCGCCAATGTCCTGGCGGCCGTGGACGCCGGCGGCGTCGGCTTCTGGGAAGCGACCCTGCCGATGAAGACGACGATGATGTCGCATCGCGCGCGCGAAATCCTGTCCATCGACGCGGACAGCCGTCTGGGAGCCACCGAGATCGGCGACCGTCTGTCGCCCGAGGATCTGCCGCTGCATCGTCAGGCGCTGGAGCGCGCCTTGGCGGGCGAGGGCGAATATGATCAGGAATGGCGTCTGCCGGCCTCTGGCCGCTGGATCCATCTGCGGGGGCGCCTGATCCGCAGTCGTTCGGGCCGGCCGATCAAGATGTCGGGGGTCATCACCGACATCACCGATCGCCGCGAAGCCTTCGCCGCCCTGGCCGACAGCGAACGCTTGCAGCGACTGCTGATCAACGAACTGAATCACCGGGTGAAGAACACGCTGGCCACGGTGCAGTCCATCGCACACCAGACGGCGCGGCGCACGCCGGATGTCGCCACCTTCACCGCCCTGTTCGAGGCGCGGCTGGTGGCCCTGTCCAACACGCAGAATCTGCTGACGGCCGCGAATTGGGAGCGTGTCGATCTGCGCGCCATGCTGGCTCAGGAACTGGCCCCCTATGCCGAGGAACAGGTTCGCCTGACCGGACCGGCCGTCGATCTGAACGCGCAGCAGACCCTGGGCATGGGCATGGTCTTTCACGAACTGGCGGTGAACGCCGCCAAATACGGCGCCCTGTCGAACGCCTCGGGCTGCGTGCGGGTCGACTGGTCCGTGGCGGAAGGCCATCTGCTGCTGGATTGGGTCGAAAGCGGCGGTCCGGCGGTGTCGCCGCCTCAACGCAAGGGCTTTGGTTCGGTGCTGATCGATTCGACCATCAACCGCTCGCTGCACGGCTCGGCGGTCATGACCTACGACCCCGAAGGCGCCAGTTTCAGCCTGCGTCTTCCGCTGTAGCCTACGTCAAAAACGGTCGTAGGTTTTGAATGTTCTCGTTTTGATCGATGAGAACATCTTGTGAACCGGAACAAACCATGCACATAGTCGGCCTCACGAAACGGGGGCGGGTCCAGGCGGGTCTCTCCCAAGCTTAATGACAGGAATCATGGCAAGGGAGACGAAGGCAATGGCTTCACAGGCGGCACTCAAGTTGGTGGGCAAGGACGACGGCGACAAGCAACGCGCCCTGGAGGCGGCGATCGCACAGATCGATCGCGCCTTCGGCAAGGGCTCGGTGATGAAGCTCGGCAAGGCCGGGCAGGTGAACGAGATCGAGAGCGTCTCGACCGGTTCGCTGGGCCTGGACATGGCGCTTGGCATCGGCGGTCTGCCGGTCGGGCGGGTGATCGAGGTGTTCGGCCCGGAATCCTCGGGCAAGACGACTTTGGCCCTGCACACCGTCGCCGAAGTGCAGAAGAAGGGCGGGGTCGCCGCTTTCGTCGACGCCGAACATGCGTTGGACCCGGTTTACGCCCAGAAGCTGGGCGTCAATCTGGACGACCTGCTGGTGTCGCAGCCCGATACCGGCGAGCAGGCGCTGGAAATCGTGGATACGCTGGTCCGATCGGGCGCCGTGGACATCGTGGTCGTCGACTCGGTCGCGGCCCTGACGCCGCGCGCCGAGATCGAGGGCGAGATGGGCGACAGCCTGCCGGGCCTTCAGGCGCGCTTGATGAGCCAGGCGCTGCGCAAGCTGACCGCCTCGATCTCCAAGTCGAAATGCATCGTCCTGTTCATCAACCAGATCCGTCACAAGATCGGCGTCATGTACGGCTCGCCTGAGACGACGACGGGCGGCAATGCGCTGAAGTTCTACGCCTCGGTGCGTCTGGACATCCGCCGCACTGGCGCGATCAAGAACCGCGACGAGGTGGTCGGCAACACCACCCGGGTCAAGGTGGTCAAGAACAAGGTCGCCCCGCCGTTTCGCGAGGTCATCTTCGACATCATGTACGGCGAGGGCATCTCCAAGCTGGGCGAGGTCATCGACCTGGGCGTCAAGGCCGGCATCATCGAGAAGTCGGGCAGCTGGTTCAGCTATGACTCCACCCGGATCGGTCAGGGCCGCGAGAATGTGCGCGAGTTCCTGAAACAGAACCCCGACATCGCCGCCTCGATCGAAAAGAACGTGCGCGCCTCGACCAACAAGATCGCCGACGAACTGCTGGGCACGCCCGAGCCGGACGAAGGCCAGGACCTGGAAGGCTGACGCCGGCCTCCGAGGCTGGGCGGACTGTCAGAGTTCATCCCGGTCTCGGTCTGGTCTTTTTCACCGCTACTCCGTCGCCCCTAGCGACCCGCCACCGACCCCGCGAAGGGCGGCGGAGCGACCCGCTCGACCTCGTGTCGGGCGGGTCTTTTTCTTGTCCGGGCCTGCGATTGCGATTGGCCCAGGGCCGCGCGATAACGATGGCCATGCGAAACCGCTTTGGGTGTCTGGCTTTGCTCGCCCTCTTGGTCTGCGCGCCTCTCGCGGGTTGGCAGACCTACCAATACGTTTGGTATCAAAGCCTCTTGCCTCATGGCGTCGAGGCAAGGTGGATCGAATATCGTAAGCAAGCGGCTTGGGGCTTCGGACCCGGCGCCGACGAGGTCGGACTGATCATATATCGGCTGGAGAAGGCTTCGCTTTCAAAGATCGAAGAAGGAGGATTGGCTTATCTGTCTGACGCTTCTGAAAGCCCGGTGCTGGTGAATGCATCTCAGCGGAAGGCGAATGAGCGTCGAACCTACTGGGACTGGAAGCGCACTCCGATCGTTCCATTGTGGTCTGGACATGGGGAGCATAACTGCGGCCGAGAGCCCGGCATCGGGGCCTTCCTGGATCGCAATTATTTCCGCTGCAAACTCGATCCGAAAACCGTGTCGCGGGTCAATGCCATCATAAGCTCTGACAATGCGTTTTACGCCCGTGGGCGAGGTGGGAGCGTCGTCATCGTGGCTCCGGTTGAGAAACGCGTGATCCTAGCGTACAGCGGCTAGCAACCCTTCTAAACGAAAACGGGCGACCCGAAGGCCGCCCGTTCTGTCGTCTGTCGATGTCCGCAGCCGATCAGGCGGCGGCCTTCTCCGGGGCGAACTTACCGTAGAAGGTTTCGTTCTTCGCGGCCATGTCTCGCAGCAACTGCGGGACCTTGAAGCGGTCGCCATAGGTCGCGGCTAGACGGTCGGCGGTCTCGACGAACTTGGCCAGACCGATGCCGTCGATCATGCTGATCGGACCGCCGGTCCAGGGCGCGAAGCCCCAGCCCAGGATGGCGCCCAGATCGGCTTCGCGCGGATCGTCGATGACGCCCTCTTCCCAGCAGCGGGCCACTTCGACGGCCTGACGATACAGCAGGCGCGTCTTCAGCTCGTCGATCTGGGCGAAGGCGGTCGGCTCTTCCGGCTGGTCGATGCCTTTGGTTGTCGGGGCCAGTTCGCCCAGACCCTTCCAGATCGTCTTGGGCTTCTGATCGTAGTCGTAGAAGCCCTTGCCGTTCTTGCGACCGAAGCGACCGCCCTCGACCATCTTGGCGACGATGTCGGCGCCTTCCGATGGGACGTATTTGTCGCCCAGATCCAGCGCCGTCTGTTTGGCGATCTTGTAGGACAGGTCCAGGGCGACGTCGTCGTGCATCTCCAGCGGGCCGCGCGGCATGCCGGTCATGCGACCGACATTGTCGATCAAGGCGGGGCCATAGCCCTCTTCCAGCATCGCCATGCCCTCCATCAGGAAGGTGGAGAAGCAGCGCGAGGTGTAGAAGCCGCGGCTGTCGTTGACGACGATCGGCGTCTTCTTGATCTTCAGCACATAGTCCAGCGCCTTGGCGATGGCGGCCTGACCCGTCTTTTCGCCCAGGATGATCTCGACCAGCATCATCTTGTCGACGGGCGAGAAGAAGTGGATGCCGATGAAGTCCTCGGGCCGCACAGAGGCCTCGGCCAGGCCGGTGATCGGCAGGGTCGAGGTGTTGGAGCCGAAGACGGCGCCCTCGGCCAGTTGCGCCTCGGCGCGCTTGGTCACGTCGGCCTTGATCTCGCGGTTCTCGAACACGGCCTCGACGACCAGATCGGAACCTTTGATCAGCTCATAATCCGTCGTCGCCGTGACTGAACCCAGCAGGGCGTCATACTTCTCCTGCGTCAGCTGACCGCGCGACAGGCGCTTCTTCAGCAGTTCCTCGACGTGGGCCTTGCCCTTGTCGGCGGCTTCCTGGGTCTGGTCGATCAGGATGGTCTCGATGCCGGCCAGCGCCTGCACATAGGCGATGCCCGCGCCCATCATGCCGGCGCCGATGACCGTGACCTTCTTCGGATCGGACTTCGGCACGCCGGCCGGGCGAACGGCGCCCTTGTCCAGTTCCTGTTTGGACAGGAACAGCGAATGGATCATGGCCTGGGCCTGCGGCGTCATCAGGGTCTTGATGAAGTAGCGGGTCTCGATGCGCAGGGCCGCGTCCATCGGCACCTGGGCGCCCTCGTAAACGGCCTTCATCAGGTTCACCACGGCCGGATAGTTGCCGTAGGACTGCTTGCGCAGCATGGCGTTGCCGACCATGAAGTTCTGAATGCCGGCCGGGTGATAGGGGCCGCCGCCGGGTAGTTTGAACGCCTTCTCGTCCCAGGGCTGGACGGCTTTGCCGCCATTCTTGATCCAGGCCTTGGCGGCCTCGACCGACTGGCCCTTTTCGACCACCTCGTGGACGATGCCGGCGCCCTTGGCGTCGTTCGGGCGGAAGGACTTGCCCTCGCTCATCGCCATCATGGCGTTCTGGACGCCGACCAGACGGGTCAGGCGCTGGGTGCCGCCGCCCCCGGGGAACAGACCGACCTTGATCTCGGGCAGGCCCAGCTGGATCTTGTTGTCGTTCTCGACCACGCGGTAGTGGGCCGCCAGGGTGAACTCCAGTCCGCCGCCCAAGGCCAGGCCGTTGATCGCGGCCGCGATCGGCTTGCCCGAGGTTTCCAGCGCACGGAAGGCGCCGTTCAGCTTCCAGCCGGCGTCAAACGCCTTTTGCAGGTCGCCGCCGCCCGACAGCACGCCGCCGGCCATGTCGCCCAGATCCGCCCCGGCGCAGAAGCCCGAGGCCTTGCCCGAGGTGATGACGGCGCCCTTGATGGCGTCGTCGGTCTTGATGCGTTCGACCAGCTCGGGGATTTCCTTCATCACCGAGGAGGTCAGGGTGTTCATCGAACGGCCCGGAACGTCAAAGGTGATCAGGGCGATGCCGTCGGCGTCGACGTCGATCTTGAAGTTTTCCATATCCATTTGCTCCTGGATCAGACGCGTTCGATGACGGTGGCGGTGCCCATGCCGCCGCCGATGCACAGGGTGACTAGGGCGGTCGACTTGTTCGAGCGCTCCAGCTCGTCCAGCGCGATGCCGGTGATCATGGCGCCGGTGGCGCCGAGCGGGTGGCCCATCGAGATGCCGCCGCCGTTCACATTCATCTTGGCGTGGTCGATGTCGAGCGCCTGCATGTAGCGCAGGACGACGGCGGCGAAGGCCTCGTTCAGCTCCCACAGGTCGATGTCGTCGGGCGTCATGCCCAGCTTGTTCAGCAGTTTGCGGGTCACATATTCCGGGCCGGTCAGCATGATCGACGGCTCCGAGCCGATCGAGGCGCCGCCCAGGATCTTGGCGCGCGGCTTCAGGCCCAGGGCCTGGCCGGCTTCCAGCGAACCGATCAGCACGCCGGCCGAACCGTCGACGATGCCGGACGAGTTGCCTGGCGTGTGGACGTGATTGACGCGCTCGACTTCGGGGTAGCGCTGGTTGATCACGCCGTCGAAGGCCATTTCGCCCATCATGGCGAAGGAGGGGTTCAGGCCGCCGAGCGCCTGCATGTCCGTGTTCGGACGGATCGTCTCGTCATGATCCAGAATGGTCAGGCCCAACTGGTCCTTGACGCCGATCACCGAGTTCTTGAACCGGCCCTCGGCCCAGGCCTTGGCTGCGCGCTTGTGGCTCTCGACCGAATAGGCGTCCACGTCGTCGCGGCTGAAGCCGTATTTGGTGGCGATCATGTCCGCCGAGACGCCCTGCGGCACGAAATAGGTCGGGAAGGCCGACGAAGGATCGGTCGGCCAGGCGCCCATGTCCGAACCCATCGGCACGCGGCTCATGACCTCGACGCCGCCGCCGACGGCGAAGTCGGCCTCGCCGGACTTCACCTTGGCCGTCGCCATGTTCACGGCTTCCAGGCCCGAGGCGCAGAAGCGGTTGATCTGGACGCCCGCCGTATATTGCGACCAGCCGGCCGAAAGCACGGCCGTGCGCGCGATGTCGGCGCCGAGTTCGCCCACGGGCGTGACGCAGCCCAGGATGACGTCGTCGACCTTGGAGGTGTCCAGGTCGTTGCGGTCGCGCAGGGCTTCCAGCACCTGGGTCGCCAGGCTGAGGCCGGTGATCTCGTGCAGCGAGCCGTCCTTCTTGCCCTTGCCGCGCGGCGTGCGGACGGCGTCGTAGATATAGGCGTCAGCCATGGAAGTGCGTCTCCATCTTTGGGCCCATCCTCAACGTGCGGCAGGTCGCGGCACGACGGACAGGGCGGTTCCAAGCGTGGACGCCAAGAACCCTACGTTTACGTCAACGTCAAGTAATAAGCCGCGTGATCGCGACCGCTTGAGGCGGATGCTTCGCCGGATTGACGGTATGACGGCGTGGGAACGCCGGCCGAGCGCCGGCTATCAGCGGGGCGGAATACGGGTGGCGCCGCCGGTGATCTTGCAGGCGTATTCGGTCTGCGGGCGCCCGGTCTGAACGCCCGTGGGCGTCAGAATGCCTTGGTCCCGCGTGCAAGCCGCTTCCAGGGCGTTCAGCTCCTGCTGATAGCTATTGGTCGCCCCCATCGTGCCGCAGCCTGAAAGCAGCGGCAGGACAACGGCGGCGGAAAGGATGAGGATACGCATGGTTCGCTGCTCCCTTTGGAGCGTCAACCGCTCCGCATAGCCCCCGGCCCTCAAAGACTACTGCGTCGCCGACAGCCTGACCAGCTTACCGTTCTGCTCGTCGGTGATGGCCCAGACCGATCCGTCGGCGCCGACCGCCACATCGCGTATGCGTTCGCCCAGGTCCGTCAGCAGGCGCTCTTCGCCCACTACCCGGTCGTTCTGGATGACCAGACGCGCGATATGTTTTTCCTTCAGGCCCGCGACCAGCAGGTTGCCGTCCCAGCCGGGGAACATGGCGCCTTGATAGAAGGTCGCGCCGCCGGGCGCGATCACCGGATCCCAGTAATAGACGGGCTGTTCGGTGCCGTCCTTTTGCGTCGCGCCGCTGTTGATCGCCCCGCCCGCATATTCGACGCCGTAGGCCGCATCCGGCCAGCCGTAGTTGGCGCCGGGCTTGTCCAGATTGACCTCGTCGCCGCCGCGCGTGCCATGTTCGATGGTCCAGATGGCGCCTGTTCCCGGCTGAACGGCGACGCCCTGAACGTTGCGGTGCCCCAGGCTCCAGATTTCCGGCAGGGCTCCGGCGCGGCCGACGAAGGGATTGTCCTGCGGGACCGTGCCGTCGGCGTTGATGCGGATGGTCTTGCCCATGTGCGAGCCCAGATCCTGCGCCTGGGGCCGCATCGGCTTGTCGGAGCGTTCGCCCAGGGTGATGAACAGCTTGCCGTCCGGCGCGAAGGCCAGGGACGATCCGAAATGCTTATCGCCGTCATAGACGGGCAGGGCGCGGAAGATGACCTGGACGTTTTCGACACGCGAACCGTCGTCCGACAGACGCCCGCGCGCGACCGAGGTGGCGTTGCCGCCCTCGCGGGGTTCGGCGTAGCTCCAATAGATCATGTGATCCTGCGCAAAGCTCGGCCCGACGATGACGTCCAGCAGACCGCCCTGACCGCGCGCATCAACGGCAGGCAAGCCCGTGACCGGTTCGCCGACCTGGCCTTGGGCGGTGATGATGCGCAGACGACCCGGCTTTTCAGTCACCAGCCAGCGACCGTCGGGCAGGGCCGCCAAACCCCAGGGGTGGACAAGGCCCGAGGCCACCACCGTGTGGGTCATGGCCTGTTCGGTCTTGACGCCCGGCGCGCGGGTCTGGCCGGCGAAGGCTGGTTGTTGATCAGGATTGTTCGCCGGACGCGTTTCCAGCGGGGCCCCGGCCTGAGGTGCGGCAACGGCGCTCTCGCTATTTGCGCCACAGGCGGCGGCGAGAACGAGCAGGGATGTCGAGGCGGCGGCGACGATCAGGCGCATGAAGGGAGAGCTCCGGCTGGGCTGTAGGCAGTCGTTACGAAACGGCGAGGCCAGCGTTACCGTTCCTGGCTCAGACCGTCTTGCGCTCTATCGCCGCAGGTTCTGGTCCGAGACGACTTGAACCGCGCGCCCGACGGCGATATAGGCACGCCTCTTTCGCGCTGGCCCCGGCCGCGCGCAGGGCCCGGGACTGGGTAGCTCAGATGGTTAGAGCGGTGGATTCATAACCCACAGGTCGGCGGTTCGATCCCGCCTCCAGTCACCATTTCCACTATGCTGAGCAAAGTCGTCAGTTCAAAGCGGTCCAGGCGGAATGCCGACGATCGAGCGGTCGTATTGCACGGCGTCTCGGCTCTGAATTTCGCGAAGTTCCTTGCGCTTGGCCTCGACCAGAGCAGCATATTGCTCAGGCGTATAGCAGATGGTCTGCTCAAGCCTACGACCTGTCAGGGCTCGCCGCTCGCAGACGCGGCGCGCCCGGGGAGGGGGCGCTGCTTGGTCCTCAGCGGCAACCTGAGGTGACGGCGCCGTCGTCGCTGGAGGGGTTTGAGCTAATGCTTGCAATGCTAGCGTGGATGCAAAGGCCAATGATGTTGCGAACATGCGTGTCTCCTTGATGATCTACGGTCTCATGTCTCGTCCCAACTAGCAAATACAACGCGCGCAGCGATCGATCGTGAGTTGCGCGTAACGACTGCCGTTGCTTTGGCTGGCTGCAACCTGCGCCGTTGTGCTGCGTTTTTCGGTCGAGCTTTCAACCTTGACCGGAGTTTCGTCGTGACGATCCCAACCAAAGCCCTGATGGCGGCCGTCGCCGCAATGACGCTGGGCGCAGCCGCCTGCACCCAGGCCGAGCAAGAAAAGACCGAGGCGCATGCGGAAGCTGCCGCCGACAAGACGGCCGATGTCGCGTCTCAGGCCGGGGAAGTGATCGAGGGCGGCGCGATGAAGGCGGCGCAAGCGGTCGAGAGCGGCGCCGGTAAGGTCGCCGACAAGCTGGAAAACGAACAGGCGGAAGCGGCGGCCGAGGGCAAGCCCGGCGCAATCGATCCTGCGACCGATCAGCGCGTGCCGGCCAATAACAACTAAGGTCGATCAGGCGGGGGGCGGCGCTGCGCCCTCCGCCAGGATCGCATCGATCAGGGCCCGGGCTTCCGGGCTGGACCAGTCCGCCTCACCTTTCATCACGGCGCGGATGCGGCCCTGACGATCCAGGACGATGGTCTGCGGCATGGCCCCCTTGCCGGGAAACTCGAACGGCAGCTGGAACTTGGCGTCGCTGTAGAAGGGCAGGGGCGCGTGGTCGGCCAAGAAGCGTTTCGCCTCGGCTGCGGCTTCGGGCGTGGCGTCGACGTTGATCGGCAGGACAACCAGATCCTCCTTCGTCTCATAGGCCTTCGCCAGCGCCTGGAGCGTGGGCATCTCCGCCTTGCACGGCGCGCACCACATCGCCCACAGATTTACGATCACGACCTTGCCCTGGAAGGCCGAGAAGCGAACGGCCGTGCCGGTGCGGTCGCGAAACGCGTATTCGGGCGCCGACTTCGCCTCAGCCGGGGTTGATAGCGCGGCCAGGGATCCGATCGCGAAGCGCGCCAGGTTGCTTTTTGGCGCCGCAGCGGCGGTTGTCGTCTGTTCGACTTGCGCCTTCTGGCGATGATTGGCGTATAGCGACATCGCCATGCCGCCGGCGCCGGCGATGGTGCTGACGACCACGACCGCGCCGACGACCGCCCAGATCGCCTTTCTTGAGCCGCTCATGACCGAAACACCTTCTTCCGACGCCAATCCATCCGGCGGTTCGACTGCGCCGGTGAAGCCCGCGGGTCAAGACATGTGGGGCGGACGCTTTTCGTCGCGCCCCGCCGAGATCATGCAGGCGATCAACGTCTCCATCGGCGTTGACCAGCGCCTGTGGCGTCAGGATCTGGCCGGATCGCGGGCGCACTGCCGCATGCTGGCCAAGCAAGGCATTATCCAGCAGGCCGATGCGGACGCGATCCTGGGCGGGCTGGACGCCATCCAGTCCGAGATCGAGGCCGGGACCTTCCCCTTCCGGGATCAGTTTGAGGACATCCACATGAATGTGGAGGCGCGTCTCAATGAACTGATCGGCGAGCCGTCCGGCCGGCTGCACACGGCGCGCAGCCGCAACGATCAGGTCGCGGTCGATTTCCGCCTGTGGGTCCGCGACGCCTGCGATCGCTCGGTGGCGCAGTTGAAGGCGCTGCAGGGCACCCTGTTGACGCGCGCCGAACAGCATGCCGGCGACCTGATGCCCGGCTTCACCCATTTGCAGACCGCCCAGCCCGTGACCCTGGGTCACCATCTGATGGCCTATGTCGAGATGTTCGGCCGTGATGCCGGACGTTTCGCCGACGCCCGCGCTCGGATGAACGAAAGCCCGCTGGGGGCGGCGGCCCTGGCCGGTTCGCCCTTCCCCATCGATCGTCAGGCGACGGCGGCGGATCTGGGTTTCGACAGGCCGATGGCCAACAGCCTGGACGCCGTGTCGGACCGCGACTTCGCGCTGGAAAGCCTGGCGGCCGCCTCGATCACCGCGGGGCATCTGTCGCGCTTGGCCGAGGAGATCGTGGTGTGGATGACGCCGATGTTCGGTTTCGCCAGCCTGCCCGACGACCTGACCACCGGCTCGTCGATCATGCCGCAGAAGCGCAATCCCGACGCCGCCGAACTGGTGCGGGCCAAGACCGGACGGATCATGGGTTCTCTGGTCGCCCTGTCCACGGTGATGAAGGGCCTGCCGCTGGCCTATTCCAAGGATATGCAGGAGGACAAGCCGCCGGTGTTCGAGGCGTTCGACGCCCTGGACTTGGCCCTGGTCGCGATGACGGCGATGGTGTCGGCGCTGCAACCCAACACGGAACGGATGGCCCAGGCGGCGGGCGCGGGCTTTTCGACCGCGACGGACCTGGCCGACTGGCTGGTGCGCGAACTCAACCTGCCGTTCCGAAAGGCGCACCACGTGACCGGCGCGGCGGTCAAGCGAGCCGAGGAGTTGGGCGTGGATCTGTCGCAACTGCCGCTGGAAGAAATGCAGAAACTGGAGCCGGGGATCACCGAAGCGGTTTACAAGGTGCTGACCGCCGAGGCTTCGTGCCAAAGCCGCCAAAGCTATGGGGGAACCGCGCCGGAACAGGTCCGTGCGCGCATCGCCGACTGGAGAGACCGCCTGTGAAGAAGACCCTCATCGTCGCGGGCGCGCTTGCCCTTCTGACCTCCGCCTGCGGCCGGATGGCCGATCTGGAATCGCCGGTGCGCGAGACCGAGCGTGCGCCGCGCAGCAGCCGCGCGCCGGGTCTGCCCGAGCCGGCGACCCTGAACCGTCCGTCCAGCAGCGTGCCGATCGACGGCGGTCCGTCCAACCCGATCGGCGCCGGCGCCGCCCAGAACGACCCGCGGTAAGTTGCACCATTTCGACCTGAAGGACGGCGCCCTCCATGCCGAGGGCGTGCCGCTGGAGCTGATCGCGGACGAGGTCGGCACGCCGGCCTATGTCTATTCCACCGCGACGCTGAAGCGGCATTACGGCCTGCTGCGCGCCGCCGCAGATGCGCATCGGGACGCTCTGGGCGAGGCCCTGATCGCCTTTGCGGTCAAGGCCAACTCCAACCTGTCGGTGTTGGCGACCCTGGCGAAACTGGGGTCCGGCGCGGACACGGTGTCGGAGGGTGAAATCCGCCGGGCTCTTGCTGCCGGCGTACCGTCCGATCGGATCATCTTCTCCGGCGTGGGCAAGACCGATGCGGAAATGGCCTTCGCCATCAGCGTCGGCGTGCGTCAGATCAACGTCGAATCCGGCGCCGAGCTGGATCGGCTGATCACCGTCGCGGCCATGATGGACGCGTCGCCCGCCATCGCCATCCGGGTCAATCCGAACGTGGGCGCCGGCGGTCACGCCAAGATCACCACGGGCGGCAAGGGCGACAAGTTCGGCGTGCCGGTCGAGGAGGCGATGGATCTCTATGCCCGCGCCTCGGCCTCGCCCCATGTCACGCCCGTCGGACTGGCCTGCCACATCGGCAGCCAGATCACCGACCTTGAGCCGCTGAAGGCCGCCTTCGAGGTCTTGGCGGATATGACACGCAAACTGCGGGTTCAGGGTCACGCCGTGACCCGGCTGGATCTGGGCGGCGGGCTGGGCGTGCCCTACTCCGGCGGGACCGAGCCGCCGTCGCCGGCCGAATATGTCGCCATGGCCGCGCGGGTTCTGAACGGGCTGGACGTTGAGGCGGCGTTCGAGCCGGGCCGGCTGCTGGCCGCCAACGCCGGCGTGCTGCTCAGCCAGGTGATCCAGGTCAACGCACGCTCGGACGGACGGCGCTTTCTGGTGCTGGACGCGGCGATGAACGACCTGATGCGGCCGGCCCTGTACGACGCCTTCCACGATATCCAGCCGGTCAATCCGCGCAGGGGCGCGGCGACGGCCTATGACGTGGTCGGCCCGGTGTGCGAGACGGGCGACACCTTCGCACGGGACCGCGCGCTGCCGCCGCTGGAGGCCGAGGACCTGATCGTCTTCACCGGCGCCGGGGCTTACGGTGCGGTGATGTCCAGCGAGTACAACAGCCGGCCCCTGATCCCCGAGGTTTTGGTGGATGGCGATCAGTGGGCCGTGATCCGGCCACGCCCGACCTATGAAGAGATGTTGGATCGCGAGCCGTTCGCCGATTGGCTTTGATCGCCGATTCTTCTCGACCGTTATAAAGTAACACGCTATAGGGCCGATCATGTCTCCCGGTCCCGAACAGTCCGTCATGCTTTCCCTGCTGGGCGGCGGCTTCGTTGCGGCCTTTCTGCATGCGGCCCTGCCGACGCATTGGCTGCCCTTCACCCTGGTGGGACGGGCGCAGGGCTGGCGAGCGTCGCGGATCCTGATGGCGGTGACGGCGGCGGGTCTGGCCCATATCGCCACGACGGCGGTGGTCGGCGCTCTGATCGTGGCGGCGGGCCTGGCGCTGGATCAGTGGATCGAGGGGTTGCTGCCGCATCTGGCGGCGGTGCTGCTGTTCCTGTTCGGCGCCTTCTATCTGGCGCGCGCGACCCTGAAACGCCCGGCCATGGCCGGCGGGCCTGCGGTCGAGACGCCAGAGCCCGCCGTGTCCGACAAGGCCGCCTTCCTGGGCCTGGTCGCCATGATGGCGGTCTCGCCGGGCGAAGTGCTGCTGCCCATCTATCTGTCTTCGGCCTCGGCGGGTCTTGGCGCCCTGGCGCTGCTGACGGTGGTGTTCGCGGCGGGGACCATCGCGGGCATGGCGGTCTTTACGGCCCTGGCCAGCGCCGGCGCCTCGATCCTGCGGCTGGAGCGATGGGCGCGATATGAGGGGGCGGTGCTGGGCGTGGCCCTGATCGCTCTCGGCCTCATTGTCGCCATGCACCAACACTGACGCGATATTACATGATAACATTCAATGCGTTATCATGTATCGGCTTGGCTGTTTCGCCAGAGGGCGTATAGGCGAGCCATGAACGCCCCGCACGACCACAGCCCCAGCCACCGGCATGACCACGATCATGCGGATCACGGCCATGGGCATTCTCACAGTCACCACGGACACAGCCACGGCCACGGCGGTCATAGCCACGGTCCGGTGGACACCGGCGACTGGCGCTATGCCGTCGGCCTGGTGGTCAATCTGCTGTTCGTGGCGTGCGAGTTCGGCGCGGGCCTGATCGCGGATTCGACCGCCCTGCTGGCCGACGCTGGGCATAATCTGTCGGACGTGCTGGGTCTGGCCATGGCGGGCGGCGCGGCCTGGCTGGCGCGACGCGGCGCACATGGGGCGGCGGGCGGTCGGCGCACCTATGGTTTCGGCAAGGCGACGGTGCTGGCGGCGCTCGGCAATGCGTTGCTGCTGATCTTCGCCTGCGGGGCCATCGCGTTCGAGGCCGTGCGGCGGTTCAACGAGCCCGCCCCGGTCGGATCGGGCGTCATCATGGCGGTGGCGGGCATCGGCTTCGTCATCAACCTGGGCACCGCGCTGCTGTTCATGAAGTCGCAGCACGACCTGAATGCGCGCGGCGCCTATCTGCACATGATGGCTGACGCGGGCGTGTCGCTGGGCGTGGTTCTGGCGGGCGGGCTGATCATGATAACCGGCTGGTCGGTGGTCGATCCGATAGTCAGCCTGGCGATCGTGGTCGTGATCCTGTGGTCGACATGGGGCCTGCTGAAGGACTCGGTCAATCTGGCCATGGACGGCGCCCCGACGGGCGTGGACGTGCCGGCTCTGGAACAGGCGCTGGTCGGCCTGCCGGGCGTGCGAGCCGTGCATGATCTGCACGTCTGGGGACTGTCGACGACCGAGACGGCCCTGACCGCCCACCTAGTCCACGACCGCGCCGACACGGCGGCCCTGATCTGCGAGGCCCAGGCCGTGGCGAAGCGCTACGCCATCGGCCATACGACCTTGCAGCTGGAGACCGAGCCGCTGCCGGATTGTCCGGGCTGCTGAGCCCTCAGGCCTGTTCGAACGTCACCGGCGCGCCCCAGAACTGAGACACCAGTTCCGACTGCGGCCCGGCCTGGCCGGTGGTCAGGAAGTCGCGACGCCCGTTGTCGCCCAGATCGTATTCGGGGTGCGCCTTGAAATAGCGCTCCAGCGCATCCGCCACCGCCGTCGGCTGTTCGATCAGAACGGTGCCGGCCGGCAGAGCCTGGGCGAACAGTTCAGCGACGATCTCATAGTGGGTGCAGCCCAGGATGGCCTTGTCCGGATGGCGGCCGATGCGGCGACGCAGCGCATCGACGTGGTCATCGATCACCACCTTCAGCTCCTCAGGCGGCGCGCCCAGTTCGATCAGACCCGCCAGGCCGGGGCAGGGCTCGGAGAAGACGGCGATGTCCTCCCGCCGCTTGTCGATCTCGATCTCATAGACGCGGCTGATGGCGGTGGCGGCGGTGCAGAAGACGCCGGTGATGTCGATGGAGGCGACCTTTTCGCCTTCTAGCGGGCGCTCGGCCTCGAAGCTCCAAGGCTTGCCGGTCGCCGCCTCGATGGTCGGGACGATGATGCCCAGGATGTTGACCGGGCGGCCCAGACGCTCGCGCAGACCCGGCAGCCAGGTCTGTTGCAGACGGCGAAGCGCAATGGCGCTGGCGGTGTTGCAGGCCAGGACGACGACGGAGGCGCCGGCGTCGAACAGACGCTCGCAGCCGGTTTTCGTCAGTTCGACGATGTCTTCGCCGCCGCGCCCGCCATAGGGGGCGTGGGCCTGATCGGCCAGATAGACGAAGTCCCGCTGGGGGAAGCGTCGGGTCAGTTCGCGGTGGACGGTCAGGCCGCCCACGCCGGAGTCGAAAACGCCAATAGCCATGGCCCGGCTTTAGAACAGTGCGACGACGTATCCAACCGGATTGGCGACAAGTTTATCCCCGCGTCAGGTGACGGGGGCGATCCGTGCGCCTAAGTGTATCGCAACCATGATCTTGTTTCGGAGCATTCCATGCATAGACGCCAGCTTCTCATTGCGGGCGGCAGCCTGATGGCCCTGTCGGCCTGTGCCTCAACGGGGGCTTCCACGGGCGCGACCTCGGGCGGGTCCGCTGCGGCGCCGTCCGCCGCCAGCGTCGCCGAGGAAGCGCGCATCGCCCGCGCCGTCCTGCCCCGCCAGACGCCGCGCGCCGAGCTGCTGCAGGCCTGGACCGGGAAGTATGATGGCGTTCCGCCCTTCGACAAGGTAACGCCGGCCAAGCTGCGCGAAGCCATGCTGGAAGGCATCGAACTGCAACGCGCCGATATCGCCGCCATCGCCAACAACCCCGAGGCCCCGACCTTCGCCAACACCATGGCGGCGCTGGAGCTGGCCGGCGAGCCGCTGGACCGGGCGTCCAACGTCTATGGCGTCATGACCTCCAACATCGGCGGCGAAGCTTATGACGCGGTCGACACCGAGCTGTCGCCGCTGCTGTCCGCGGCTTCCGACGAGATCACCTTCAACGAGAAGCTGTTCCAGCGGGTCAAGGCCGTCGCCGACACCGCGGACGCGGCGGGCCTCAGCGCCCAGCAGAAGCGTCTGGCCGAGCGTCGCCGCGACGCCTTCATCCGTTCGGGCGCCAATCTGGACGCGGCCGGCAAGGCCGAACTTGGCCGGATCAACACCGCTCTGTCCAACGCCTTCACCCGCTTCGGCCAGAAGGTCGTCGCCGATGAGAATTCCTGGACGCTGATCCCCAACGAGGCCGGCGTGCGGGGCCTGCCCGACTCCAACAAGGCGGCCGCCGCCAGCGCGGCGCGCAGCCGCAACCTGCAAGGCTGGGCGATCCTGAACACGCGTTCGGCGGTCGATCCCTTCCTGACCTTCGCCGACGATCGGGCCCTGCGCGAGCAGGTCTGGAAGAAGTTCGTCAATCGCGGCGACAACGGCGACGCCAACGACACCAACTCGACCATCGCCGAGATCGTGAAGCTGCGCGACCAACGCGCCAAGCTGCTGGGCTATCGCAACCACGCCGAACTGCGCATGCAGGACACGATGGCCAAGACCCCGGCCAATGCTCAGGCCCTGATGGACCGCGTCTGGGCGCCGGCCAAGGCCCGCGTCGCCGAGGAAGTCGCCGACATGAAGGCGATCGCCGGTTTCGACATCGAGCCATGGGACTACCTCTACTTCGCCGAGAAGGTGCGCAAGGCCAAGTACGACCTGGATCAGAACCAGCTGAAACCCTACTTCGAGCTGAACGCGGTCCGCGCCGGCTCCTTCGCCATGGCCGAGCGCCTGTACGGCTTCCAGTTCAAGAAGCTGCCCAAGGGTTCGGTGCCGACCTTCGAGCCGGACGTCGAGGCCTATGAGGTCTATGACAAGAGCCGCGACGGCCGCCTGATCGGTCTCTACTACACCGACGACTACGCCCGTCCGGGCAAGCGTTCGGGCGCCTGGATGACCACCTATCGGTCGTTCTCGCAGCTGGACGGCTCCAAGGTCATACTGGCGTCGAACAACAACAACTTCACCAAGCCGGAGCCGGGCGAGCCCGTGCTGATCTCGCTGGACGACGCCGAGACCCTGTTCCACGAATTCGGCCACGCCCTGCACTATCTGTCGTCGGTGGTGACCTATCCGTCGTACGGCAATACGCCGCGCGACTTCGTGGAATATCCGTCGCAGGTGCACGAGCACTGGGTGCTGAGCCGCCCGATCCTGGACGGCTATCTGAAGCACTATCAGACGGGCGCGGCCATGCCGGCCGAACTGGTCAACAAGATCGAGGCCGCCGCCACCTTTAACCAGGGCTATGCGACGGTCAGCTATCTGTCCTCGGCCATCGTGGACATGGACCTGCACACCCAGGCCGTGCCGCCGACGGATATCGACGCGTTCGAAAAGGCCAGCCTGGCGCGGATCGGCATGCCCAAGGAGATCGTGATGCGGCACCGCCTGCCGCAGTTCAATCACCTGTTCACGTCGGACGCCTATTCGGCGGGCTACTACAGCTATCTGTGGTCAGAGACGATGGACGCCGACACCTGGGCCTATTTCGAAGAGTCGGGCGACGTATTCAATCCGGACATCGCCGGCCGCTTCAAGTCGATCATGCTGGCGCCCGGCAACACCACGGACCGCGCCGAAGCCTATCGCGCCTTCCGCGGCCGCGACCCGGACGTGGCGGCCCTGCTGAAGGTCCGGGGCTTCCCGGTCTCTTGATCAAGGGCGCTAGCGCGCTTCGCGCGACTTGAGCGCATTCGTGAACCTGACGGCCGGCGGAGCGATCCGCCGGCCGTTTCGTTTGGCTGAAACCTGGCCTAGAGCAGGTCGAGACCCGCGCAGATCCCGGAACCCCGCATGACCGTCGTCGCCTCCTACGTCTATCGCGACGGTCAGCGCGTGCGAGAGGCGCCGTTGACGCCCGAGGGGCTGGCGCTGGAGCCGGGTGAGTTCGTCTGGATCGGCCTTTACGATCCGACGGACGCCGAGATCGACGTCCTGGTGGAACGGTTTAAGCTGCACCCGCTGGCGGTAGAGGACGCCTTGGCGGCGCACCAGATGCCCAAGGTCGAGGTCTATGGCCGCGAACTGTTCGTCGTGGCGCGCACGGCGATGAAGATCGACGACCGGCTGGCCTATGGCGAGACGCACGTCTTCGTCGGCGACGACCATGTGGTCAGCATCCGCCACGGCTCGGCTCGCGCCCACAACCATCTGCGCACACAGCTGGAAGCCTCGCCCCTGCAGCTGAAAAAGGGTCCCGATTTCGTCCTGCACGGCATTCTGGACTTCATCGTCGACGCCTATGCCCCCATCGTCGATGATGTCGAGGACAGCGTTCTGGAGATGGAGCAGCGGACGCTGGACGCCTTCCTGTCGCGCCTGGAAATCCGCCGGCTCTTCACCCTGCGGCGCGAGCTGCTGAAATTCCGGCGCATCCTGGGGCCGATGGAGGAGGTTCTGGGGCGTCTCCAATCGCTGGACCTGCCCTGCATCGATCCGGACGTGCGGCCCTATTTCCGCGACGTGGGCGACCACGTGCGGCGGGTGAACAGCCGGCTGGGGGGATTGAACGACATCCTGTCGTCGGTGTTCGAAGTGGCTAACCTGCTGGAGCAGCAGCGTCAGGGGCTGATCACGCGCAAGCTGGCCGCCTGGGCCGCCATCCTGGCGGTGCCGACGGCCATCGCCGGCATCTACGGCATGAACTTCGAACACATGCCCGAGCTGCGCTGGGAATACGGATACTATGCGGTCCTGGTCGTGATCGCGGCCATCTGCGCGGCGCTGTATGTGACGTTCAAACGGACGAAGTGGTTGTAGTCAGCCGCTGTTCCTCAGCCCTGCCGCCACGCCGTTGATGGCCAGAAGGATGCCCTCGCGGACGCGGGGGTCGTCATCGCCTGTGCGGCGGCGGCGGATCAGTTCGATCTGGACGTGGTTCAGCGGCTCGACATAGGGCATGCGCAGCCGGATCAGCCGGTCCAGCTCGGGCTGGCCGCCCAGCAGGGCGTCATGGCCGGTGATGGCCAGGATGGCGTCATGGGTGCGCTGCCACTCCTCGCGGATTTCGCCATAGATGCGCGACGCCAGAGACGCATCGGGCACCAGGGTCGCATAGCGACGGGCGATGGTCATGTCGGACTTGGCCATGACCATCTCCATATTCTGGACCAGGGTCTTGAAGAAGGGCCAGGCCTCGGCCATCGCTTTCAGCTCGCCCATGTCCTTGCCCTGCACGGCCGAGCCGAAGCCGAACCAGCCGGGCAGCATGACTCGGCTTTGCGACCAGCTGAACACCCAGGGAATGGCCCGTAGATCCTCGATCCGCGTCGAGGCGGTGCGCGATGATGGGCGCGAGCCGATCTTCAGATCGGCGATCTCGGCGATGGGAGTGGCGGCGCGGTAGTAGTCGACGAAGCCGTCGGTCTCATAGACCAGCCTGCGATAGGCGGCCATCGAACGCGCCGACAGGTCCGACAAGGTCGCGCCGTGTTCTGCGGTGAAGGCGTGATCCGTTCCCTTGCCCAGCGAGGCCAGCATGGCGCCGCAGGTCAGGGCGTCCAGATTGCGAAGCGCGATCTCCGGCTCACCATATTTGTTGGCGATCACCTCGCCCTGTTCGGTGGTGCGGATGCGGCCCTGGACCGTGCCTTCCGGCTGGGCCAGGACGCCGGCGAAGGACGAACCGCCGCCGCGCCCGACCGTGCCGCCGCGCCCATGGAACAGCTGCAGCTTCAGCCCGTGCGCTTGCGTCACCTCGACCAGAGCGCGCGAGGCCTCGTGCAGCTCCCAGCCCGAGGTCAGGTAGGAGCCGTCCTTGTTGGAGTCCGAATAGCCGATCATCACCTCCTGGACCCCGCGCGCGTGGGCGACGGCGAGGGCCGACGGCTCCTGCAGCAGCCGCTCCAGCGTAGGGCGCGCGGCGCGCAAGTCCTCGATGGTCTCGAACAGGGGGGCGGCCTGGATGGGGCAGGCGGCCGGGTCTTCGGGGCGGTAGAGACCGACTTCCTTGAGCAGCAGATAGACTTCCAGCAGGTCGGATGCCGCGTCCGTCTTGGACACGATATGGGTGCGGATGGCCTGGGGGCCGAAGGCGGCGAGTGCGGTCGCGGCCGCCTGAAGGATGGCGCGCTCCTTCAGCGTTTCCGGCTCATAGTCGGCATAGGGGCTGAACAGCAGGCGCGACGAGGCCAGTTCGGCGGCCAGCACCTTCAGGCGGCTTTCTTCGTCCAGCGCCAGATAGTCGGACTGGACGCCCGCGACCTTCAGCAAGTCGGCGACGACGCGCTCATGGACGTCGGCGTTCTGGCGCATGTCCAGGGTCGCCATATGGAAGCCGAACACCTCGACCGCCGTGATCAGGTCGCTGAGCCGGTCGTCGGCGAAGACGCCGCCGTGGTGCGAGACCAGGCTGTCGTGAAGCGTCTTCAGATCGGCCTCGAAGGCGTCAGGGCCGGGATAGGGTTCGGCCTGGACCGCGGGACGACGAGGCGGCGGGGCGTCGCCCAGCTTCTCGTGCGTGGCGGCCAGGCGGGCATAGACACCGGTCAGGGCGCGGCGATAGGGCTCGTCCGCGCGATGGGGCGAGGGGTCATGGGCGGCGTCGGCCAGGGCCTGAAGCTCGGGCGACACTTGCGCCAGTTCGGCCGCGAGGCTGAGCTCGGCGCCCAGGGCGTGGACCTCGTCCAGATAGAAGGTCAGCACGGCCCGCGCCTGGGTGCGGAAGGCGGCGGCCATGACCGTGGCGTCCACGTTCGGATTGCCGTCGCGGTCGCCGCCGACCCAGGTGCCGACGCGCATGAAGGGCTTCAGCTCGGGCGCCTCCAGCAACCGCCGCCAGGCCGATAACTGCTTGGGCGCGACGTGCAGGAAGATGCGGTCCAGGAAGGAGACGACCGTGTCGATCTCGTCCTGCACCACCAGGCCCTGGGTGCGGACCAGACGCGTGGCCCACAGGATGACGATCTGGCGGCGCAGCGGTTCGGCGATGGCCTCCAGGGTGCAGGCGTCGCCGGCCTTGTCGCAGGCGTCCAGCAGGTCGGTGATGGCGGCGATGCGGTCGATGACGCTCTTGCGCCGGACCTCGGACGGGTGGGCGGTCAGGACGGGGGAGACCAGTGACTGATCCAGCAGGGCGCGCACGGCCTCGCGATCCACCCCCTGATCGGCCAGCCGCTTCAGCGCGCCTTCCGGCGTGTCGGGCCGGGCGCCGGCCACGGCCTGGCTCTGGGCGCGACGGCGGGTGGAGCGATCCTCGGCGATATTGGCCAGCAGCGAGAACAAGGCGAAGCCGTGCGCCAGACCGGCCGCCTGATCCACCGACATAGCGGTCAGCAGCTTCTCAAGACGCTTGGCGGGGTGCGAGGCCGGGTCGCGGTGATAGGCGATTGACGCCTGGCGCACCGCCTCGACATGGTCGAACAGGGCCTGGCCGCCCTCGTCGCGGATGATGTCGCCCAGAATGCCGCCCAGCAGTCGAACTTCGTCACGCAGGGCGTCGTCGGCGGCGGGGCTCATCATCTGAAATATCCTGGGTCGGCACGGGGAGATGGGCATCTGGAAGGTCGAAGTCGCCCGCGTCAACGCACGATCCGTGACAGCCGCCCCCAGAAATCACCGCGTCGATCATGGTGAACCGCCCGTTAGGGTTTCTTAACCGACGGCGCGCGATGATGCGAGCGTAGGATTCCAGATCGGTTCCACTCTTGCCCATGTTCGCCAAACGCCAATCCGCACTCGCCGCAACCGCCGGGACCGCCCCGCGCGCCAAGGACGGCCCGAGCCTGAAACCTGTCGTCGACGCCCTGAAGAAGCCGCCGGTCGCGGCGGGTCTGGCGGGCTTGCTGCTGCTCAGCACCAGCGCCCTATTCCTGACGGTTCTGGGCGATCCCAAGGCGGGAACACCCTCGGCCCACGTCGCGCTGGAACGCGACGCGCCCGCACCGCAAGCGCCGGCCCCGACGGGTTTCGAAGCCTTCTCCATGGGCGCGATGGGGCTGTATCAGAATCTGGCTGGCGGCGCCGATCCGACCGCGGGCGGCGACGCCGTCATCACCCTGCCGGACGGCGGCAGCGTCTCGGGCCAGGGCGCGCCGATCACGGCGCCGGTCCATGCGGCTTCGCCCCTGGCCAAGGCCCCCATCGCCGGCCTGTCGCAGCCCGGATCGAACGGTCCCCTGCCGATGATCGCGCCCGACGGCCGCGTGCCGGCCCAGGCTTACGCTCGCCCGTTCCGACCGAACGGCAAGCCGCGCGTGTCGCTGATCGTCGGTGGGCTGGGACTGAACGCCGTTACGACGAGGGCGGCCATCGAACGCTTGCCGCCGGAGGTCACGCTCAGCTTCGTGCCCTATGCCGACAATCTGCAGGGCTGGATCGACCAGGCGCGCGCCCAGGGCCATGAGGTCATGCTGGAAATGCCGATGGAGCCGACCGGCTATCCCGACAACGACCCCGGCCCCTATACGCTGCTGGCCGACGGCGGCGCCGACGACGTGACCGCCAAGATGGACTGGCTGCTGAGCCGCGCCACCGGCTATTTCGGCGTGACCAACTATCTGGGCGACCGGTTCGCCGGGTCGGACACCGGCATGAACGCCTTTTTGAGCGTCCTGCGCCAGCGCGGCGTCGCCTTCCTGGACGACGGCTCGTTCCAGCGTCGGCCGGGCGCCTGGGCGCGGGCCAGCGCTGACCGCGTCATCGACCGGACGCAGTCGCCCGCCGCCATCGTCGCCGCCCTGAACGGTCTGGAAGCCCAGGCCAAGCTGCGCGGCTCGGCCCTGGGGGCCGGCTTCAGCTATCCGGTGACGGTCGAAGCCGTCGCCCGCTGGACCGCCGGTCTGGAACAGCGCGGCCTGCAACTGGCGCCGGCCTCTTCTATGTCGATGCGGCCGGGGCGCTAGTGTCCGATCTCGACGCCTATCGGCCCAATGTCGGGGTCGTGCTGTTCAACCGCGACGGCCTGGTCTGGTACGGCCAGCGGCACGCTACGCCCGGCCCGCATAACTGGCAGTTCCCGCAAGGCGGCGTCGATGCGGGCGAGGACCTGGAAGCGGCCGCCCGCCGCGAACTGCATGAGGAGACCGGCGTCACCTCGATCGAACTGCTGGCGCGGACCGACGACTGGATCCTGTACGACTTCCCGCCCGAAGCCATGAATAACGCCAAGGCTTGGCGCGGTTTCAAAGGGCAGAAGCAGCAGTGGTTCGCCTTCCGCTTCACCGGCGACGAAGCCGAGATCGATCTGGCGGCCGACGACGAGGTCGAGTTCGACGCCTGGCGCTGGGGGCCGCTGTCGGACGCCTGCGACCTGATCGTGCCGTTCAAACGGCCGGCCTATGAACAGGTCGTCGCCGCGTTCTCGCACCTGGCGGCATAGAAAAAGGGCGGCGCGAACGCCGCCCTTCCATAGTTCGCCTTGAAAAGGCTTAGGCTGCTTCAGCCTTTTTCTCGGCCTGGCCTTCGATCAGCGGCTGGCCGGCGCCGATTTCGATACGGCGGGGCTTCAGCGCCTCGGGCAGCTCGCGCTTCAGCGAGATCGAGAGCAGACCGTTGACCAGATTGGCGTCGTTGACGACGACATAGTCGGCCAGCTGGAAGCGGCGCTCGAAATCGCGCTCGGCCAGACCGCGATGCAGGTAGGTCTTCTGCGTCGCCGTATCGTCGTTTGCGGTCTTGCGACCGGTCACGGTGAGCAGGTTTTCCTTCACCTCGATATTCAGCTCGTCGGGGCTGAAGCCGGCGACGGCGATCTCGATGCGATAGGCGTTCTCGCCCGTGGTCTCGATGTTGTAGGGGGGATAACCCGTGTCCTGGCTGGTCGCGCGCGAGGCGTTTTCCAGCAGATTGGCCAGACGGTCGAAGCCGACGGCCGAACGGTACAGCGGGGTGAAATCATAGGTACGCATCAGCATCCTCCTGAGGATCAGCAAGGTTGAGCCGCCCGGCGTTTTGGCCCGGACGGTGGGAGATCAGATCGACGACCCGAAACCGGCGCCGTCAGTCTGGAGAACCCGAAATCGGCGTCCTCGAGAGCAAAGATGGGAACCGACGAAACGGCGTCAAGGGCGCCGCCGCGACGATTTTGCTTGCGTCAAATCCGCCTGTGTCTCGCGAAGTTCATTTGCGCGGGCGGCCCGCCTGCCTATGGAGAACGACCTGAACCTGGAGCCCTCGATCATGCGCCTTGCCGTCTACGGCCTCGCCGCCGTCCTGCTGTCCGCCGCCCCCGCCCTGGCCCAACAGTCGCCCCAGACCCAAGGCGCGTGGACGCCGCCGCGTTCGGCCCTGTCCAGCGCCATGCCGACCTTCTCCGACGACACGGCCTTGCAGACCGCCATCGCGGCCGAGACCCGGCCCGCCGCCGACCGGGCGCGCGACGTCTATCGTCATCCGTATGAATCCCTGACCTTCTGGGGCCTGACGCCGGGCATGACGGTGGTGGAGATCGAGCCGGGCGGCGCCAGCTGGTGGCGGCACATCCTGGAACCCTATGCGGCGGCAACCGGCGGGCGTTATGTGCCGGTCAATCGCCCGCTCGAAAGCATGGGCGTGTCGGACGAAACCGCCGACTTCATCCTGGTGGCCCGCGCCTTCCACAATTGGTCGCGCGACGGCCGGACCCAGCCGTATCTGCAGGCCTTCTTCAAGGCCTTGAAGCCCGGCGGCGTGCTGGCCGTCGAACAGCACCGCAGCGCCGAGGGTCTGAATGTCGCTGACGTCGCCTCCACCGGCTATGTGCCTGAAAGCTACGTGATCCATGAGGCGCGCAACGCCGGCTTCGTGCTGGAGGCGCGCAGCGAGCTGAACGCCAATCCTAAGGACGACCACGATCACCCGTTCGGGGTCTGGACCCTGCCGCCGATCCGTCAGTCGGCTGCGCGCAACGACCCATCCGGCCGCACCCTGACGCCCGAGGAACGCGCCGCCTTCGACGCCATCGGCGAGAGCGACCGGATGACCCTGCGTTTCCGCAAGCCCGAATAGGCTGTCTTGCGTTTTGACCGGACCTGCGAACCCGATTAAGCCCAAGGCGTCAGGGTGCGTCGGACGCGGGTCCCGGCGTCCTGCGGAGGTTTTGAATGGCTGATCGTCTGACGAACGCGAGCGGATTGTCGCGTCGGTTTCTGCTGAGCGGCGCTGCGGCGCTGGGGCTGACCGGCGTGGCGGCTTGCGGGCGCAAGGACGAGGCCGCAAAGGCGCCCGCCGCGCCGCCCACGCCGGCCGGGCCGCCGGAAGGCTCGCTGGAATGGGCGGTCGAGGGATCGTGGCGCTCGGCCCAGGACAAGGCGCGCGACGCCTTCCGTCACCCGATGGAGACGCTGCGGTTCTTCGGACTTCAACCCAAGATGACGGTGGTGGAGTTCTGGCCCGGCAGCGGCTGGTACACCGAAATCCTGGCCCCCTATCTGGCCAAGGGGGCGGGGACTTATGTCGCCGCCCTGTTCCCCGAGGGACCGACCGCCGATCCGGCGCAGGCCGTGCTGAACACCGCCTTCCGCACGCGCTTCTCCAGCGACAAGAAGCTTTATGGCGAGCCGCAGTTTTCGGTCTTCGGCGCGGGGTCCGGTCCGGTGATCGCGGCGGGTACGGCCGAGATGTGCCTGTTCATGCGGACCCTGCATGGCTGGATGGCGGCTGGCATTGCGGAAAAGGCCTTCGCCGACGCCTTCGCCGCCCTTCGCCCCGGCGGCATCCTGGGCGTCGAGCAACATCGACTTTCCCCGGCGGAGGATCAGGATCCGGTCGCGGCCAACGGCTATGTGCAGGAAGCCTTCGTGCGCCAGTTGGCGGCCGAGGCGGGCTTCGTCTTCGTCGAGGCGTCCGAGATCAACGCCAATCCGGAAGACACCAAGGACCACCCGTTCGGCGTCGACACCCTGGCGCCCACGCGCCTGACGGCGCCGCGCGGCGAACCGGCGGACCCCGCCTTCGACCGCTCCAAATATGACGCGATCGGCGAGAGCGATCGCATGACCTTGAAGTTCAGGAAGCCCGAGTGAACCGCGCCCAAGCCTTCGCCGCCAACGCCCCGCTGATGGGGGTTCCCGGCGCCTATCCGCCGCCCGGCGGAAAGGGCGACTGGTTTCGCGGCGCGGGCGGAATGCGCCTGCGCGCCGGGCTGTGGAAGCCGTCTCATCTCTCTGCGGACAAGGTGCGCGGCACCGTCGTGCTCAGCCCCGGCCGCACCGAGCCGATCGAGAAATACTATGAGGTGATCGGCAATTTCCTGGCGCGCGGCTGGTGCGTGCTGACCCACGACTGGCGCGGCCAGGGGCTGTCGGCGCGGCTCTTGCCGGATCGGCTGAAGGGGCACGCCCGTGCGGTCGAGGAGTTTCTGGACGACTACAACCGCCTGCTGAACGCCTATGAGGACCAGTGCCCCAAGCCCTGGATCATGGTCGGGCACTCGATGGGCGCGTGCCTGAATCTGCTGTCGCTGGAAAGCGGCGAGGACCGGTTCGCCGGCGCGGTGCTGTCCAGCCCCATGCTGCGCATCAAGACCGGCAAACGGTCGATGTGGTCGGTCAAGCTGGTGGTGCGCTGGAACATCCGGCACGGCCAGGCGGGCGACTATATCTTGGGCGACCCCGACGATCCGTTCGACCACAACTTCGCCGAGGATGCTCTGACCTCGGACGAGACCCGCTACGAGATGTGGCGTCAGCAGCTCTATGCCTGTCCGCACCTGGCCATCGGCGGTCCCACCTACGGCTGGCTGGCCTTCGCGCTGGACGCCGGCGAGCGCGCGCTCAAGCCCAAGGCCCTGAAGGCGGTCAAGGCACCGGTCGTGATCGTCCAGGCCAGCGCCGACGACGTGGTGTGGAAACAGACCAACCAATGGGCCGCCAAACGCATCCCGCGCGGCCGCTACGTCGAGGTCGCCGGCGCCAAGCACGAGGTCATCATGGAGGCCGACGACCTGCGCGCGGTCTTCCTGAACGAATTCGACGCCATGGCCGATCTGGTCGCCCCTGCGGCCGACGCGGTCACCGATCCGTCGGCGAGGACGACTGACGTGACGGCGGGCTGATCGTTCAGGTGGCGGTTTCGGCGCGCCAGCGTCGGTCGATCGTCTGGGTGACGCCGCAGAGCTGTAGGAAGGCGACGGCGACGCCGGGGCCGGTCTCGGCCTTGATCAGCAGGGGCAGAACGATCCACTCGCGCGGGAAGCGCATGACCATCACGTCGTCGCTGGCGCGCAGGTGCGGGCAATATTTCATCGAGCGGTCGACGCAGCGACGGTGCAGGGGCGCGATCGAGCCGGCGTCGATCATGACCCGGTCGTCGGCGATGTCGGCGCGAACCTGACCGCCGCGCGCCCTGAGCTGTCCGGCGCATCGTCGTGCGGCGATCTGGGTCCAGCGATCGCCCTCCTCAGTCGGCTCGCCGCACATCGGGCACAGCATGCGCGCGACGGTCAGGCGCTGTCGGGCCAGATGGTTCTTCGAATATTGCGGCTTGCCACTGCCGGGTGCGCTGGCCTGCATCAGGGCGAGACGCCCGCCGACGGTTCGGCACGGCGCGGCGCCCGTAATCTCCTCGCCGCTCCAGCTCGTGACCCAGGGCACGTCGACGCCGACAACCAGTTTGGACAGCCCAGCCATCGAAATCCGTCCCCTCAACCGTCCGCACCCTGACGCCGTCTCGCGACCTGCGTCAATATGCGCCAGGTGAGAGCGTCAGGCGGCCGCGCGTTTCAGCGTCACCAGCGCCTGGTCGATCAGGCGCGCGTCGCCGACGGCCAGGACCTGGCCCTTGTCGTCCGGCGCTGCGCCGCTCCAGTTCACGACCTTGCCGCCAGCCGCCTCGATGACGGGCACAAGGGCGGACCAGTCCCAGGGCTTCAGGCTGGTCTCGGCGACCAGATCCATCTTGCCCGCCGCCACCATGGCGTAGGCGTAGGCGTCGCAGCCCAGGCGCGCCAGGCGGGCGGTCGCACGCACCTGGGTCCACGCGCCCAGTTCCGCGCCGTTGAAGATGTCCGGGTCCGTGGTCGAGATGACGGCGTCGGTCAACTTCTCGCACGCCCGCACGGCCAACGGCGTCTCGCCATCGCCGCGCAACAGGCGCGCGCCGGACGGACCCCCGATGAAGATTTCGTCCAGATAAGGCTGGGCGATCACGCCAACGGTCGGCTTTCCGTCCGTGCGCAAGGCGATCAGCGTGGTCCACAGCGGAAGGCCCGAGATGAAGGCGCGGGTGCCGTCGATGGGATCCAGCACCCAAACGTGCTCGGCGTCCGGCCGATCCTCGCCATACTCCTCGCCGATGACGCCGTGGTCGGGATAGCGGGCGGCGATCAGGCGGCGGATGGCGGCCTCGGCCTGTTTGTCGGCTTCTGTGACGGGATCGAAGCCGGCCGCGCCGCCCTTGTCCTCATGCCCGATATCCGAGCGGAAGAAGGGCAGGGTCACACGCGCGGCTTCACGCGCCAGTTCGATGGCGAAGGCTTCGTAGTCGGTCATGGGGCTCCCTTACCGCGCTTTCGCCGGCATGGGCGCCCCTTGAGACGTGTAGATCAGGTAGACGTGCAGATCAGGCGGCGGCCGCGTCGCCCGCATGCAGGGACTTGGCCAGGTCCAGCAAACGCCGGCGGGGCCGTTCGTCCAGCTGGTAATAGGCCTGGATCAGATCTAGCGTTTCCTTGCGCGAAAAGACTTCGCCGCCCTTGGGCGTCGGCGCGTCGGTGTCCATCGCCTCGGCCAAGCCATCGTAGAAATAGGCGACGGGGGTTTCCAGCGCCTCGGCCAACTGCCACAGGCGCGCGGCGGAGATGCGGTTGGCGCCGCATTCGTACTTCTGGATCTGCTGAAAGCGGATGCCGACCTGAACGGCCAGCTGCTGCTGGGTCAGGCCCAGCAGGCGGCGACGGCGGCGCAGGCGGCGGCCCAGATGAAGGTCGATGTCGTCGGCCATGACGGTGATCCTCGTCTCAACGTCTGTCCCGATGCGGGACGACACACGTCGATCACGGCAATCGCCGTGCCGGATCGCGTCTCGGGCGAATTCGGCCTTATTGCGGCGAGGTTTGAACGAGGACGCAACCGTATGGCCCGAGCCGCATTTACTGCAACAGCTTGGCTTTTAAAGGAAGGAACCACAGCATGGGTCTTGGAATCATTGGTTGGCTCGTCATCGGCATCATCGCCGGCTGGCTGGCTGAAAAGGTCATGGGTCGCAATCACGGCCTGCTGACGAACCTGATCGTCGGCGTCATCGGCGCTCTGCTCGGCGGCTTCATCTCGAACAACGTCTTCGGCACGCCGGTCGGCGGCTTCAACTTCGTCACCCTGATCGTGGCGTTCCTGGGCGCCTGCCTGCTGCTGTTCCTTCTGGGACTGGTCAAGCGTCGCGCTTGATCCGACAGTCGGTCGATAAGGAAAGGGCGGCTCTCACGAGCCGCCCTTTTTGCTGCGCCATTGTCGGCGCCGGGTTGCAGACAGACGAAAGGGCGGCCGGGAAATCCGACCGCCCTTGGTCATTCAGCCTTGGAAGACAGTCTTATTGCGGCTCGGTCGGAGCCGGCGTGGCGCTGTCCGGAGCCGGGGTCGCCGGCTCGGTGGTCGCCGGACCAGTCGGTTCAGCAGCAGGTTCCGAGGTCGAAGCGGGCGCGGCGGCCGGATCAGCGGCGGGGGCCGCCGGAGCGCCGGCGATCGGAGCGGCGGCGTCGAACTCGGCCTTGGTGTAGGCCACCACGACGCCGGTTCCTTCCTGACGGATGCCGCTCAACGGCACGGCGCGAAGTTGCCCGTCTGCGCCGCGGACGGTAAGCTCCTGCTTGCCTTCGGCGTTGTTCTGAACGCCTTCCAGCTTGCCCAGCTCGCCGTCAGGACCGGAAACGCTCGATCCGGGGTTCAGCGACAGCGATTGCTGCGAGGACGCAGCGGCGGCAGGCGCGGCGGCGGGAGCGGGCGTGGTTTCTTGCGCCAGAGCCGGCGCGGCGGTCATGAAGGCGGCGGCGCCAGCCAGAAGAGCGGTCTTGATATTCATGGGTCATCCCCAGTTGCACGGGCCCGACGCCCGCACCCCTATATACTCGCTCTGTTACGGATTGTTTCGTGTGCCCTGAAATGACCTTGGCAGCGCCCCGGATGGACGATTCTTGGTCTATGTTCGGGCGATCCGCGATTCGAGAGGCCACGTTTGTCCAGCCGCCCCCGGCACACATCCGGTCTGATCCGCCGACTGGCGGGTCTGGCCTTCGAGCTGACACCCCAGATCTTTGCGGTGCTGGCCTTTGGCGCGGGCGCACTGATGCTGGCCTCTGCAGTGACGCCAGAGTTCGACAGTCGGCTGCGTCAGCTGACGGGCGTCGTGTCTCCCATCCTGATCGACCTGTCGCACTTTGTCGGCAGCATCGCCGGTTTCCTTCTTCTGCTCTTGTCGGCGGGTCTATGGCGGCGTCGACGCGGCGCCTATTGGGCCGCCCTGCTCGTCCTGGCGGCCGGGGCGGTGTTCTCGGTGCTGAAGGGTCTGGACTGGCAGCAGGCGACGGATCTGCTGGTCGTCGCCGCGCTGCTGGCGCCGTGCCGTACGGCCTTCAACCGGCGCTCGCGGCTCAGCGAACCGCTGCGGCCCAGCTGGCTGTTGCTGCTGACGGCGGTGGTGGCGGCCATGCTGTGGCTGGGCTTCTTCGCCTATCGCGACGTAGCCTATAATGACGAGCTTTGGTGGCGCTTCCTGAGTGATCGCCAGGCGTCCGGCTTCCTGCGGGCCGGGCTGGTTCTGGCGATCCTGACGCTGGTCGTGGCCGGCCGCTCGCTGCTGAGCTCGCCGGGCGCCCACAGTCACGGACCGGCCAGCAAGGCCGACATCGATCGCGCGCTCCAGGCGCTGCAGACGGCCGATACGGCCACGCCCGAGGCGTGGCTGGCCATGCTGGGCGACAAGGCGCTGATGTTCAGCCCGTCGGGTTCCAGCTTCCTGGCCTATCGCGTGCGGGGACGGCGCTGGATCGCCATGGGCGAACCGGCCGGGCTCAAGAGCGAACGGCTGGAGTTGCTGTGGTCCTTTGCCGAGATGGCCGACAGTTATGGTGGGGCGGCGGTCTTCTATTCGGTCAGCGAAGAGGTGCTGGGCGATCTTGCGACCATGGGGCTGGCGGTGCGCAAGGTCGGCGAGACGGCCGTGATCGACGCCCACCGCTTCTCCATCGAGGGCAAGGGCAAGCAGAACCTTCGCACAGCCATCAATCGCGCCGAGCGAGAGGGCTCCTCGTTCGAGGTTCTGCCGCCTGGTTCGGCCGCAGCGATCGCGGACGAGCTGCGCGAGATTTCGGATGCCTGGCTGGCCATGCACGAGGGCTCGGAGAAATCCTTCTCCTTGGGGCGCTTCGACGTCGACTATCTGGACCTGACGCCGCTGGCGGTGGTCAAGGAGGGCGGCCGCATCGTCGCCTTCGCCAATCTGCTGACCTCGCCCGACGAAGCGGCGGTGGATTTGATGCGCCATCGGCCGGACGCGCCGCATGGGGTGATGGACTATCTGTTCATCCGCTGCGCCCAATGGGCCAAGGCGGAAGGCTTGGCCAGCTTCGACCTGGGCATGGCGCCGCTTGCCGGGCTGGAGGATCGTCGCATCGCGCCGGTCTTCGCCCGCGTCGGCGCCCTGGTGTTCGAAGAGGGCGGGGCGCTCTACGGCTTCCAGGGTCTGCGCAGCTACAAGGCCAAGTTCGGCCCGGACTGGCGTTCGCGTTTCATCGCCGCACCGGTTTCGACGCCCTTGCCGCTGGCCCTGCTGGATGTCGCTTTGCTGACCAGCGGCGGCTGGTTGGGGATGCTGGGGCTGAAGAAGGCCTAGGTCAGCAGCGCCTTCAGCACACCGTCCAGCACCGGAAGGCCGCGCTCGGTGGTGATCAGTCGCTCGGCCTTCAGCGTCAGGAATCCGTCGGCGATCAGGTCCGCGACCGGCGCGTCTTCAGGCGACAGGCCGAGCGTTGACAGCAGGGTTGCAGGCGCGCCTTCGGTAGTGCGCAGGGCCAGCAGCAGCCGTTCCTCGGCGGCGTCGGCCGCAGTCTGGGCGTCGCGCTCGGACCAGGGCGTGAGGCTTGAGACGCCCGCCACATAGTCGGCGATGCGGCGGTGGGCGACGGTCGCGGTCCTGACGCCGTCCAGCGTCAGCCGGCCATGGGCGCCGGGGCCGACCCCCAGATAATCGCCGCCGCGCCAGACATGCAGATTGTGCGACGACCGGGCGGCGGGACCGCGCGCATGGTTGGACACCTCATAGGCTTCGAAGCCGGCGGCGGAGAGGACGTCCTGGGTGGTTTCGTAGAGGGAGGCGGCCCGGTCCTCGTCCGGCGGGGTCAAGGTTCCGCGTGCGAAGGCCCGACCAAAGGCGGTCGTCGGCTCTATGGTCAGCTGATAGGGCGAGACGTGTTCGAACCCGAGCGCCAGCGCCGCCGTCAGTTCGGCCGCCCAGGCCTGCGGCGTCTGGTCCGGGCGGGCGTAGATCAGGTCGATGGACAGACGGTCGAAGGCGCGGCGGGCCAGATCGACCGCGCGCAGGGCCTCGGCCGCCGAATGGTCGCGACCCAGAAAACGCAGGGCGGCGTCGTCCAGCGCCTGGACGCCCATCGACAGGCGGTTGATCCCGGCGTCGGCCAGGGCGGCGAAACGGCCGGCCTCGGCGTCCGTGGGATTGGCCTCCAGCGTGATCTCGATGTCGCCGGCGGGCGGGAACAGGTCGCGGGCCGCCGCCACGATGCGCGCGATGGCGTCGGGCTCCATCAGCGACGGCGTGCCGCCGCCGAAGAAGATCGAGGCCAGCCGGCGCGGGCCTGTCAGATCTCTCTGGGCGCGCAGATCGGCCAGGATCGCCTCGACCAGCGCGGCCTGTTCCTCGATGCGCCCGCGATCGCGCACGACGTTGAAGTCGCAGTAGGGGCAGATGCGCGCGCAATAGGGCCAGTGGACGTAGAGGCCGACGTCCGATCCCGGATCAAGCGGATCAGTCAATCAGGGCGGCTCTCAGCTTGGCGAAGGCGACGGTGCGGTGGCTGATGGCGTCCTTGGCCGCCGGCTCCATCTCCCCGAAGGTCTGATCGCCGCCATTCGGAATGAACAGCGGGTCGTAGCCGAACCCGCGATCGCCGCGTGGCGGGAAGGTCAGCTGGCCGTGAACCTCGCCCTGCACCACCACACAGGGGCCGTCCGGCCACGCGACCGCCAGGGCCGAGGTGAACCAGGCGGTGCGGTCCGTCGCGCCGATCTCTTCCAGCCGTTCCTCGACCTTCTTCATGGCGACGGCGAAATCCTTGCCCGGTCCGGCCCAGCGCGCGGAGAAGATGCCCGGCGCGCCATCCAGCGCGGCGACCGACAGGCCGGAATCATCGGCCAGAGAAACCTCGCCCGACAGTTCGGCCGCGTGACGCGCCTTCAGCATGGCGTTGCCGGTGAAGGTGCTCTCCGTTTCGTCGGGTTCAGGCAGGTTCAGCTGGCCGGCGGTGACGAGTTGGTAATTTCCGCCCAGCAACCCCGAGATTTCGGGAACCTTGCCGGCGTTATGCGTCGCCACGACGATCCGCATCCCTTTGATAAGCTTGAGATTCATCGTCGATCACGCTCCTGAAACAGTCTATTGCCAAAGTTTAATATCGTTAAACGATATGTAACGTGCCTTTGTCGCCTGCACGGCCTATCTATTGATCGTCAGGAACGAGGTCGCAGCGTTCAGGACTTCCGGAAAACCGGGAACGATCATGCGGCTAACAAATCCAAACGGCGATAATCGCCCAAACAAGAAAGACGGAGAACCACAATGCATACGATGAACACCTCGATGTGGCTCGACAAGGTCGGCGCTGCTTTTGTCAGCACCGTTCTGATCGCCGCCCTGCCCACCGCCCTGGTCGTCACCCTGTTCCAAGCCCTTTGATCCCCTCTCTTTTCGATCACTGGAGCTTTGACGACCTGCATGAAGACCGCGATGTATAGAGCCGCGCGCGGGTTCGCCGGACCCCGCGTGGCCATCGCCCCGCCTTCCCCGGCTTGAGATCAAAAAGACCATGCGCCTGCCCCTGCCGCCAAATCCGCTGAAGCGAGGCGAGGCAAGCGTTCCGAACTGGCTGGGCGCGCCGATCAAAGCGCTCGGCCCGGGTTCGGTGTCCAGCGTGCTGAAGGTGGTGCTGGACGTCGCCTATATCCTTCTCTGGCTGATCACCGGCGTGCTGCTGCTGCTGGTCATCGCCGCGATCTTCATTCCATTGGACAATGTGAACGTCACCGTCAGCGGGGATTCCGGCGGCAAGCAACTGCCGCTGACGCGCACCCTGCTGCTGTTCGGCCTGGGCGCCGCGACCGCCTACTTCGGCGGGTTCATGCTGATCCTGCGCAGCCTGCGCCGCATCATCCGCACCCTGACCATGGGCGACCCGTTCCAGCCCGATAATGTGCGCCGTCTGCGCCAGATCGGCCTGACCCTGGCGGTCGTGACCGGCGGCGTCTGGGTGGCCCAGGGCTTTGTCGCCAAGCGGCTGGCGCCCGGCGTCATGGATCCGCAGGGCTTCGGCGAACTGCTGACTCCCATCTTTTCCGTGCTCATCGTCTTCGTGCTGGCGGAGGTGTTCCGCGAGGGTGCGCGCCTGCGCCGCGAATCCGAACTGACGATCTGAGCCGTTTCGAAGTAGGATTTCCGCATGGCCATCCGCGTCCAGCTCGACCGCGTCCTCGTGGAACGCCGCATGTCGTTGACCGAACTCGCCGACCGGGTCGGGGTGACGGTAGCGAATCTGTCGATCCTGAAGACCGGCAAGGCGCGCGCGGTGCGGTTCTCGACCCTGGACGCCCTGTGCCGCGAGCTGGACTGCCAGCCCGGCGATCTGCTGGCGCACGAGCCCGGCCCCGGCGACACCATCGAGGATGACGGCGAGGCATGAGGCGAAAGGGCCCGAGCCGTGACGAAAACGGACTGACGCCCGAAGACCGTCGCATCTGGACCCGCGTGGCCGGATCGGTCGTGACGCCGAGGACGCGCAAGGCCGCCCGCGTCACGCCCGGCGCCGAAACGCCGCCCGAGATCGTGGTGACGCCGATCGAGCGTCCGCGCCCCCTGGTCAAGACGTCTCCCAAACGCACCGCTGTCGCGCCGCCGCCGGAAAAGCGACCTTCGCCGAACAAGCCCAAGCCCGCGCCTGAGGATCTGGAGCCGCGCCGCAAGCAGCGGCTGTCGCGCGAACGCGACCCCATCGAGGCGCGCATCGACCTGCATGGCTTTGGCCGGTTCGAGGCAGAGGATCAGCTGCGAGGCTTCTTGATATCCTGCCAGGCGCGCGGAATGCGGGCGGTGCTGGTCATCACCGGCCAGGGTCGGATGGGCGGCGGGGTGATCCGTTCGGCCTTTGCGGAATGGATGCATTCGCCCGTACTGCGCGGCGTGGTGTCGGGCTTCACCATCGCCCACCAGAAGCACGGCGGAAACGGCGCCTTCTACGTCACCCTGAAACGCCGGACCTGACGCTCACGAAAAAGCCGGGCCCGCGCTGGCGGACCCGGCCTTTCGAAAGCGGCTTGCTCAGGCTTATTTGCCGGCGATGGCGCCGGCCAGGATCACGTCGATCTGCTTGCCCATATGGTCCGACAGGGCCTGCGCGTCCCATTCGTCATAGGCGGCGCGGCGGTAGTTCGACAGATAGGCGTCCCAGATCAGCTCGACCAGCAGGCGGCTGTCGGCGTCCTTGGACAGTTCGCCCTTGGCCACCGCATCCTGAAGGATGTTGCTGATGGCGAGCAGCAGGTTCTTGGTCGCGGCGCGGGCGCGCATTTCGGCGGCCAGGGGCTGGAACCACGAGCGGGCGACGATGGCCTGGAACAGCGGTAGTTGGTCCAGCGACGAGTGGTAGCCGGCGCTCAGCGCGCTGACCAGGCGCTGGCGGACCGGCTCGCCTTCGGGCGCTGCGGCCTCGACCACCTCGGCCAGACGCGTCATGTCTTCGGTCAGGACGGCTTCGAACAGTTCGGCCTTGTCCTGGAAGTTGGCGAAGACGGCGCCGGTGGACATGCCCGCGCCCTTGGCGATGTCGCGGATCGTGGCGGGCTCATAGCCACGCTCGGCGAAGAGCGAGCGGGCGGCGTCCAAAACCTTTTGTCGCGTGCGGATTTTGGCGGCCTGGCGGCGGTTCAAGCGGGGCTCGACAGCGAGGGAGGCGACGGTATCTGTCATATAATCAGGCTTTTACTCTACTTTCGGTCTCTGATTGGGGCGGGCCCGGCAGCGACCTCGAATGAATATCTGAGCCCCTGGATCGAACCGAAAGGGCGCTTCTGCTCCGCAGATGCAGTCATGGAGAGGCGCGCTTGCATCACGGAACCATGACGAAAATGGGTCCGGCGACGGTCTGTAAGGGGCTTCCCTTACTCCGGCGCGGGGTCGATCCGCGCCGGGCGCAGCGTGCGGCGCAGCGCGCGGCTGGGCCGATTGCGACGCTCGATCGGGATGGCCGACTGGAAGGCCTTGCGAAACTGATCGCGACGTTCGTGGACCGAGGCGAGCACCAGGCCCATGGGCACGCCCAGATCGACCAGGGTGTTTTCGGCCAGCTGCAGACTGGCCTCGGTCGTCTCCGGCACGGCGTCGGTGACGCCCAGTCCATACAGCCGAATGGCGTGCTGATCGTCGCGAGCGCGGGCGATCAAAATCAGGTCGTCGCGCATCGACCGCGCCGTGGTGACGACTTCGTCCACCTTGGTCGGCGCATCCATGGTGACGATCAGGGCGCGGGTGGATTGAACGCCGCAGTGCTGGAGCATCTCGCGCCGCCCCGCATCGCCATAGAAGACATCGAATCCGTCACGACGGCCCGCAGCGACGGCGCCCGCATCGGTGTCCAGGGCGATGAAGGGCTGATCGTGCGCCTTCAGCATTTCCCCAATCAGCCGGCCGACGCGCCCGAAGCCGACGATGATGACCGCGCCGTCGGCCGGCTCCAGCTTTGGAAGCGCGACGGGATGGCCTGCGGCTGCCGACTTGCGCGCCAACCTCTGGCCCAGCAGAGCGAGCAGGGGGATCGAAAAGATGCTGACGGTCGCCGACAGGGCCACGGTGTTGGTCAGTTGCGGCGGCGCGAGGCCTTCGACCAGGCCGGTGGCGAAGACCACGAAGGCGAACTCGCCCGCCGGCGCCAGAACGAGCGCCGTCTCCAGCGCCGGGCGGGCGCCCAGGCCCCAGAAACGGGCGAGGCTGAAGATCACGCCGGTCTTCACGACCGTCAGAGCCAGGGCCAGGCCGAAGACGCCGACCGGATCGGCGGCGATGGCGTCCAGGTCCAGACCCAGGCCGACGCCGACGAAGAAGACGCCCAGCAGAAGCCCCTTGAACGGTTCGATGGAAACCTCGACCTCGCGCCGGAACTCGGTCTCGGCCAGCAGCACGCCGGCGACAAGCGCGCCGATACTCATCGACAGGCCGCTGGCCTGGGCGGCGAGACCGGCCCCGACCACCACCAGCAGGGAGGCGGCGACGAACAGTTCGCCGCCCTGGTCGGCCTTGCGCGCCTTCGCCACCGACCGGAACATCGGCCGCAGAACCACGCGCCCCAGCAGCACCATCAGACCCAGACCGATGGCGGCCGGAACCAGGGTGAACAGGGCGCGCCCCAGAACGGCGGGATCCAGCGCGCCGCCCTGCTGGGCCAGCGCCGCCAGGACGGTGACGGTGATCAGGATCGGCGCGACCGCCAGATCCTGGGCCAGCAGGATGGCGAAGGTGGAACGGCCGACCGTTCCCTTCAGCCGCCCGCGCTCGGCCAGCACGGGCATTACCACGGCCGTCGAGGACAGGGCGAGGCCCATGCCCAGCACCACGGCGCTGGCCAGGGTCTGGCCCATCAGCATGAAGCCGCCTGCGAGCACGGCGGTGCAGACGACGACCTGCATCAGTCCCAGGCCGAACACGAGCCGACGCATGGCGCGCAGCCGCTCCCATGACAGCTCCAGACCGATCATGAACAACAGGAAGGCGACGCCCAGTTCCGACAGCTGCGCCAGTTGGCCCGGATCGCCGATGGTCAGCCATGACAGCCAGGGCAGGCTTTGCGCGAACCGGCCGAGGCCGTCCGGCCCCAGCAAAACGCCCGCAGCGAGGAAGCCCAGAACGGGGCTGACCTTCAGCCGATTGACCAGGGGCACGATGACGCCGGCGGCCGCCAGAAACACCACCAGATCCTTATAGTCGCCGCCCTGACCGTGCATCCGCCCTCCTTGCGTCGGCGTATCTGACCCTGATCCCCGCGCCGTGGCGAGAGGTCGCATCGGAATCATGAACTTTTTTTAAGGCGACACCCCCCCTCGCCGGACTAGGGTCTGCGCCGAACCATCCAGATGCCGGGTGGGAACAGGGACATAGTGATGAAACGTCTGCTTATCGGGGCCGCCGTCGGCGCCCTTCTTCTGCCCGCCAGCTCGGTCCTGGCTCAGGATATCGGTCACGACCACGCCTGCATCGACGACGCCTGCACCCTCGTTTCGCTGTTCTCGGGCGAAGAGACGGCGGCCGGTTGGCAGGGCACAGAGGCGCCCCGCTACGGAACCTGGGGCTTCGACCTGGCCGGCCGCGACACCTCGGTGAAGCCGGGCGACGACTTCTTCCAGTACGCCAACGGCAAGGCCCTGGAAAAGCTGGTCATTCCGTCGGATCGCACCAGCTACGGCTCGTTCGCCCTGCTGCGCGAACTGTCGGACAACCGCATGAAGGAACTGGTTCTGGGCCTGGCCAACCGCACCGACCTGACGCCCGGATCGGACGAGGCCAAGGTCGCCGACGCCTATCGCTCCTACATCGACGAGGCGCGCATCGAGCAGTTGGACGCCCAGCCGCTGCAACCCTATCTGGCCGCGATCCGCGCCGCCGACAGCCATGACAAGATGGCCGTCTATATGGGCCAGACGGCCGGCCGCTTCGGCTCGTCCTTCTTCGGCACCGGCATCACGATCGATTCCAAGCAACCGACCCGCTACGTCGTCTCGACGGGCCAGTCGGGCATCGGCCTGCCGAACCGTGACTATTATCTGGACGCCCGTTTCGCCGACAAGAAAGAGAAGTATCAGGCCTATGTCGGCCGGATGCTGGAGATGATCGGCTGGACCAACCCGACCGAGACCGCCGCCCAGATCGTCGCGCTGGAAACCAAGATCGCCGAGGCGCACTGGACCCCGGTCGAGAACCGCAACCGCGACCGGACCTATAACGAGTTCACCATCGCCAAACTGGCCGAAGATGCGCCGGGCTTCGCCTGGCAGGCCTACTACGATGCGGCCAAGCTGGGCGACGTGCCGCGCCTGATCGTGCGTCAGGATACGGCCATGCCCAAGATCGCGGCCATCTACGCCGAGACGCCGGTCGAACTGCTGCAGGCCTGGCAGGCCTTCCACACCGCCGACGACATGGCGCCGCTGATGTCCAAACGCTTCGCCGACGCCCAATGGGAGTTCCGTTCGCGCGATCTGTCGGGTCAGCCTGAGCAGCGCACCCGCGAAAAGCGCGCCATCTCCTTCGCTGAAGGATCGCTGGGCGAGGCCACGGGCCGTCTCTACGTCGCCCAGTACTTCCCGGCCGAATCCAAGGCCAAGATGGAAGAGCTGGTCGCCAATCTGCGCACCGCCCTGTCGCACCGGATCGACAACCTGACCTGGATGGGGACCGAGACCAAGGCGGCGGCGCAGGAGAAGCTGCGCAAGTTCACCGTCAAGATCGGCTATCCCGACAAGTGGCGCGACTACTCCGGTCTCGACATCCGCGCGAGCGACTTGGTCGGTAACGCCGAGCGCCGCGGCCTGTTCGAGTGGAACTATGATCTGGCCCGTCTGAACGAGCCGGTCGACAAGTCGGAGTGGGGCATGACCCCGCAGACCGTCAACGCCTACTACAACTCGGCCAACAACGAGATCGTCTTCCCGGCCGCGATCCTGCAGCCGCCCTTCTTCGATCCGAATGGCGATGCGGCGGTCAACTATGGCGGCATCGGCGGCGTGATCGGTCACGAGATCGGCCACGGCTTCGACGACCAGGGCTCCAAGTCGGACGGCGACGGCGTGCTGCGCAACTGGTGGACGCCGGAAGACAAGGCCAACTTCGAGGCCCTGACCGCGCGTCTGGGCGCGCAATATGCGACCTACGAGCCGATCGCCGGCTATCACATCAACCCTGGCCTGACGATGGGCGAGAACATCGGTGACGCGTCTGGCGTGGCCGTCGGTCTCGAGGCCTATCACCTGTCGCTCAACGGTCAGCCGGCGCCCGTGATCGACGGCACGACCGGCGACCAGCGCTTCTTCTATGGCTGGGCCCAGGTCTGGCAGTCGAAGTACCGCGACGAGGCGCTGAAGCAGCAGGTCGCCACCGACCCGCACTCGGCCGCCCAGTTCCGCGTCATCGGCCCGCTGCGCAACGTCGATGCCTGGTACGACGCCTTCGACGTTCAGCCGGGCACGAAATACTATCTGACGCCCGAGGAACGCGTCCGCCTCTGGTAGGGCGACGCTTGTTCGAGAATGGAAAGGCCGGGGTTCGCCCCGGCCTTTTTCATACCGAGACCGGGCTGCTCGATTTCGACGCCGTATCGAGAATTTGTCGAGCTTTCATAGGCGTTTGTCTGGGCGCCAGACGCGAAAAAGCCCGCTGCGGGGGATACATCGCAGCGGGCTTTCGCGCTCTTTAAAGAGCGGACGTTTCCTCCCCGAAACGCCTTCGAGTGCTGCGCGCTTGAGCAACGCTTGCCCTCGAGTGAGGTCATTTGACGCAAGGGCCGGTCGGTCGTCAACGGCCGCTTTGGCAAGAGTCGAACTTTCTTCGACTTATCACTGATAACCCATTTCAGGGGCGGGTTATTATCGAAGCTTATTCGATAATGGACTTGATGGCGGCGACCAGGCTGTCGCGGGGGACTTTCATCTGGCCGGGGCGTTCGGCCTTCCAGGCGTCGTTGTCCGTGATGCCGGCGGCGGCGGCGCGGCCGGCGTCCAGATCCTTGATCGTGACCTCGCCGGCGGCGATCTCATCGCCGCCCAGGATGACGACGGCCGGGGCGCCGCGCCGGTCTGCGTATTTCATCTGCGCCTTCATGCCGGCGCGACCCAGATAAAGCTCGGCGGCGATTCCGGCGGCGCGCAGTTCGGCGACGGCGGTCAGATAATGGGCCATGTCGTCTTCCGAGAAGACGATGACGACCACGGGGCCGCGCACGGCGTCCTCGGCGCTCCGTCCCGCCGCGCGCAGGGCCGAGGCCAGACGCGAGACGCCGAAGGAGAAGCCGGTCGCCGGCGTGCTCTGGCCGGTGAAGCGGGCGACCAGATCGTCGTAGCGACCGCCGCCGCCGATGGAGCCGAAGCGGACCGGGCGACCCTTATCGTCGACCGTTTCGAGCAGCAGTTCGGCTTCGAACACGGCGCCGGTGTAATACTCCAGGCCGCGCACGATGGTCGGATCGAACTTCACAGCGTCCTGGCCGACCGACATGGCGGCCAGCGCGCGGTCGATGGCGGCCAACTCGTTCAGCGCCGCCTCGCCCCCCGCGCCGAGGTCGCCGGAGCGCGCGACGGCGTCCAACGTCTCGGCCCGCGACAGGCCGGGGGTATTGGCCGAGGCCAGGAAGGCCTCGATGGCGGCCGTGAGCTTGGCGGGCAGCTGGGCGCCCTTGGTGTAGTCGCCCGAGTCGTCCAGACGCCCTTCGCCCAGCAGTTGGACCACGCCCTCCCAGCCCAGGCGATCGAACTTGTCGATGGCGCGAAGCGCCGTCAGCCGCTGACCGGCCTCGGTCACGCCGCCGGCGTCGAACAGGCCGTCGAACAGCTTGCGGTTCGAAACGCGGATCTGGGCCTGGCCGGCGTCCAGACCGGCGGCGCGCAGGCCTTCGCAACCCATGGCGATGATCTCGGCGTCGGCCTCGGGCCGGTCGGAGCCGACGGTGTCGGCGTCGCATTGCCAGAACTCACGGAAGCGACCAGGGCCGGGCTTCTCGTTGCGCCAGACGGGACCGTAGGCATAGCGCCGAAAAGGCTTGGGCAGGGTCTCCCAGGTCTGGGCGGCGAAACGGGCCAGGGGCGCAGTGTGGTCGTAGCGCAGAGCCATCCAGTCGCCCGGCTCGTCCGATCCAGCGTCGTCCTGCAGTGCGAAGACGCCCTCGTTCGGGCGGTCGGCGTCGGGCAGGAACTTGCCCAGCGCATCGGCATATTCGAAGGCCGGCGTCTCCAGCGGTTCGAAGCCCCAACGCTCATAAACCTCGGACACGCGCGCGACGATGCGCCGCTCGGCGGTCAGGTCGCGGCCGCGCTTGTCGGCGAAGCCGCGTGGATTGCGGGCGAGGGGGCGGGGAGGCGCGGCGTCGGTCATGGCGCGCGCTTAAGCCAAGGGGCGTTTGATCGCAAATTATCCCATCGACCCGGCGCCGGCGTCGTGTCCTCTGGCGTCGCACAATGATTTGTTCCTAAAGGCGAAATCTCGGCGTCGAAGGAACCGCCGGGACAATGTTTCGTTAGTGGCGCATGACGCCCCACGCCCTTCTCGTTCCGCGCACCTGCAACACCTCCGATCGCCGCACGATCCGGTGGTGGGAGTGCGAGCTGATCGACGACGCGGGGTCGCGGCGTATGCAGAACCAGGCCTTCTTCTCGATCCGCGAAGCCCGGTCCTGGGCGTCGGCCCAGGGCTATCCCGTCAGCGACGACGCCGCCGCCGCGGCCGAGCTGTGATGTCCGAGGCGGCCCCGAGCGGCGTTCTGACGGCCGAAGCATTCGATACGCCGCGCATCCTGCTCGCCGGCGCGGTCGACTACGCCATGTACGACCGCTTCCGCCAGCAGATGGCGGAGGCACCCGACACAGGGCTGACCGTCATCGAACTGTCGACCCTGGGCGGTGATCCGGAGGTGGCGCGCATGATGGGCGAGGACGTGCGCTTTCAAAGCGACATCAATCCGTCGCGCCGGCTGGTCTTTCTGGGCAAGGCGGCGATCTATTCCGCCGGCGCTACCTTCATGAGCTTCTTTGCGGTGGAGAATCGCTATCTGACGCGGGGCGCGCGAGTGATGATCCATGAGCGCAAGATGGATAAGCAACTGCATGTCTCGGGGCCGCTGACGACCTGCATCGCCTCGGTTCGCGCTATGCTGAACGAGCTGGAACACTCCATCGTCATCCAGAACGAGGGTTTCGAGAATCTGGTGCGCGGATCGTCTGTCACGATGGAGGAGGTGCTGAAACGCGCCCCCGCCAACTGGTACATCGAGGCCCAGGAGGCGAAGGCGCTGGGCCTGATCGCCGAAGTGATCTGACCCGCCTGACGGGTCAGGCCTGAAGCGTTTCCAAGGTCAGATTGCCATTGGTGTAGACGCAGATTTCGGCGGCGATCTTCATGGCCTTGCGGGCGACCTGTTCGGCGTCCAGATCGGTTTCCTCGATCAGGGCGCGGGCGGCCGACAGGGCGTAGTTGCCGCCCGAACCCACGGCTGCGACGCCATACTCCGGCTCCAGCACATCGCCGACGCCCGTCACGGTGAAGATGGACGACTTGTCCGCCACCAGCAGCATCGCTTCCAGCCGGCGCAGATAGCGGTCGGTGCGCCAGTCCTTGGCGAGGTCGACGCAGGCGCGCGCCAGCTGATCAGGATACTGCTCCAGCTTGGCCTCAAGCCGTTCGATCAGGGTGAAGGCGTCGGCCGTGGCGCCGGCAAAGCCCGCCAGCACCTTGCCGCCGGCCAGGGTGCGCACCTTGCGGGCGGCGCCCTTGACGATGGTCGGGCCCATCGAAACCTGGCCGTCGCCGGCGATTACGGTGCGTCCGTTCTTGCGCACCGCCAGAATGGTAGTGCCGTGCCAGTCGGGGAAGTTGGATGCGGTCTGGGTCATGACGATCAGATGGCGCGGCTGGAGGCCGGCATCAAGTCTGTCGCGCCTTGGTGTAACGCTGTCTTATTTTGACCCCAATATTGGCTAGAAGGCGCAATCCGCTTTCGCGGTTCTTTGAAATCGAGGGGCAGGTTTTGCTTTATCGCGTCGTTTTCGTGAGTGAAATGATCGGTGGCGCGAACCACACGATCCAGTCGCTTGCCGAAATCCTCGGCGCGTCGGAGCGAAACAATCGCCGCGACGAGATCGGCAGCGCCATGCTGTTCCACGAGGGCGAGATGGCCCAGGTCATCGAGGGCGCCCGGGCGGACCTGGATCGGCTGATGTCGCGCCTCTGGAAAGACCCGCGTCATCACAACATCCGCGTCCTGGATGATCGGCCCGTCATGCAGCGGCGGATGCGCGAACCCGCGCGGCTGTGCGCCCTCAGCGACCGGCAGGCCGCCGACATTCTGCGCGGACGGCGCCTGAGCGATCTGTCCAGCGCGGGTCTGGAAAAGCTGCTGTCGTGCGAACACGTCCGGATGGCCGCTTAAGGCGCCAGGCGACAGCCCCCTCGCGCCGGAACCTGTGCGGCGCTAGATAGGGCGGTGATCTTTTCTGAAGACGAAGTCGAACGCTATGCGCGGCATCTGGTCCTGTCCGAAGTGGGCGGGCCGGGGCAGCAGGCGCTGAAGCGCGCGCGGGTGCTGATCGTCGGCGCGGGCGGCGTGGGATCGCCAGCGGCGCTCTATCTGGCGGCGGCGGGCGTCGGAACCCTGGGCCTGATCGACGACGATGTGGTCGGCCTGTCCAACCTGCAACGGCAGATCGCCTTTTCGACGGCGCAGGTCGGCCGGTCGAAGGTCGAGGCGGCGGCGGAACGGCTGGTCGGCCTCAATCCGCATGTCGCGGTCAAAACCTTCGCCGAGCGGATCACCGCCGAGAATGCGGCGGCGCGGATTGCAGCCTTCGACATCGTGCTGGACGGGACCGACGATTTCCAGACCCGGCTGTTGGTCAACGCGGCCTGTGTTGCGGCGGGCAAGCCGCTGGTGTCGGGCGCGCTTGGCCGCTGGAACGGGCAGATCGGGGTGTTTGCAGGCCAGCCCTGCTATCAATGCCTGGTGCCCGAGATTCCGCCGGATGCGGAAACCTGTGCGCGCGTCGGCGTCGTCGGCGCCCTGACCGGCGTGATCGGGTCGATGGCGGCGCTTGAGGTCATCAAGCTGATCACCGGCGCGGGCGAGGCCCTGACGGGGCGGTTGATGCTGTATGACGGTCTGGCGGGCTCGGCGCGGACCGTGAGGGTCGCCGCCGATCCGGAGTGCCCCGTCTGCGGCGGCTGAAGATCAGGCGGCCGCCGCGAAACGGATGTCGGCCAGATCCAAGTCAGCCAAATCCAGATCGGGCAGGGGGGGGGCAAAGCCCAGCGCGGGGTTGCTGAGCACCGTCACCAGACGTTCGCCGCAATAAAGATAGAGGGTCTCGAACCCGACCCACTTGCGGGCGATCGCTTCCAGCGCCTGATTGGCCGCCGTGTCGTTCGTCGCGTCGAGGACGCAGATGTCCCGCACCGGAACGCCGGGCAGGTTGACGATGCAGTAGTAGGAGTCCAACGCACACTTCCTCGATCAGGACGCCGGAAACGAAGCGCGTTTACGACGGTTCCTCCCCTGCCAGCGGTTTTCGACAGCCGTGTGAGTTCGGTCCGACAGACTTGTGAAAAGGAGGCCTGATGGCCCGACGTCCCGCCTCGCCCAAACGCCTGAACGCCGTAAATCTCAGCGGCTTAGGCGCTGAGCGTCTGGGCGAACTGCTGATGCAGGCGGCGGATGCGGATGCGATCCTGAAGCGGCGGCTCAGGCTGGTGATGGCGGCCGAGGCGGGGCCGGATCTGCTGGCCCTGGAAATCGACAAGCGATTGACGACAATCGCCGCCAGCCGCGCGCGCGTGTCATGGCGAAAGCGGCCGGACCTGTTGCGCGATCTGGAGATTCTGCGGGCTGCAATCGTCGAGGATCTGGCCGAGGCCGCTCCGGCGATGGGGTTGGAGCGATTGATCGGCTGGTTCGATCTGTTTCGCGGCCTGGCCTCGCGGGTCAAGGATCAGAAGGGCGAACTGGCCGACGCGTTCGAAACGGCGGCTGCGGATTTGTGGCGGATCGCCGAGGCTGCGGTGCGGACGGACGACAGCACAGTGGGTCTGCTGGCGGAGGCGGTGGCGCGGCAACCGCTCGAATACGCCCGCTGGATAGGGGCCGGCGGCGACAATCTGACGGCGGACATGGCCAAGAGACTGCTGGATCGTCTCGAAACCGCATCCACCGCACGCGGGATGCGGACGGTCGTGCGACGGCTGGCGGACCGGGCGGGCGATCTGGACCTGTGGCTGTCGATGACGACGCCGGAGGAACGGGGCTCGCCGGATTTCGCGGCGGTGATGGCCAAGCGGCTGCTGGTGGCCGATCGCATTCCAGAAGCGCGTCAGGCGCTGGAGGCGGCGCTGAAACCGTCGGTGGGCAACCGGCGCTGGACCTTCGGGCGATCGCCGCAGGCCGGACCGCCGGTCCTGACCCCGGCGTGGGAGGCGACCTCGATCGCTCTTTTGGAAGCCGAGGGCCGCAAGGACGAGGCGCAGGACCTGCGCTGGGCGATGTTCGAGCGCGACCTGTCCGCGCCGGTGCTGCGGGCCTATCTGGCGCGTCTGCCGGACTTCGACGATGTGGAGGCGCTGGACCGCGCCTTGGCCCACGCCGCCACCCATGCGGACTTCGAAACGGCGCTGGGGTTTCTGATGGACTGGCCCGCGCACCGCGAGGCGGCCGCCCTGGTCGAGCGCCGCATTCGCGAAGTGCGCACGCCGCTGCCGCTCAAGGCCGACTGGGCCGCGCGGCTGGCGCAGAAATATCCCGATGCGGCCGAGCGGTTGCTGGCTGCGCCCTAAAGCATTGCGGGCCTAGAGCATCGCCGGGATGACCCGATCCGGCGGGCGGTGGCCGTTCTGATAGGTCATGACGTTGGCGATGACGCGGTCACCCATGTCCTGGCGCGCTTCCAACGTGGCGGAACCCAGGTGGGGCAGCAGCACGACATTGGACTGGCCCAACAGGCCATGATGGATGGCGGGCTCGTTCTCGAACACGTCAAGGCCGACGCCGGACAGGGCGCGCATGGCCACCGCCTGAGCCAGGGCCGCCTCGTCGATCAGTTCTCCGCGCGCGGTGTTGATCAGGATGGCGTGGGGCTGAAGCCGGGCCAGCCGCTCAGCCGACAGCAGATGGTAAGTGTCCTTCGTCGCCGGACAGTTCAGCGAGACGATGTCCATCCGCGCCAGCATCTGGTCCAGGTCGTCCCAGTAGGTCGCGCTCAGCTCTTCCTCGATCAGGGCCGGGACGGGCTTGCGATTGTGATAGTGGACTTGAAGGCCGAAGGCCTTGGCGCGGCGGGCCAGGGCCTGGCCGATCCGGCCCATGCCGACGATCCCCAGCCGCTTGCCCCACAGCTTGCGCCCGCACATCCAGGTCGGGGTCCAGCCCTCGAACCGGCCTTCGGCCACCACCTGGGCGCCTTCGACGATGCGGCGGCTGACGGCCAGGATCAGGCTCATGGCCAGGTCGGCGGTGTCCTCGGTCAGGACGCCGGGCGTGTTGGTCACGATGATGCCGCGCGCCACGGCCGCATCGACGTCGATATGATCCACCCCGGCGCCGAAGTTGGCGATCATCTTCAACTGCTCGCCCGCGCCATTGATCAGGTCGGCGTCGATGACGTCGGTGATGGTGGGCACCAGAACCTCGGCCCGCTGGACGGCGGCCTGCAAGGCGGCGCGATCCATCGGCTGATCCTTCAGGTTCAGCTCGGCGTCGAACAGCTCCCGCATCCGCGTTTCGACCGCGTCGGGCAGGCGTCTGGTTAATACGACCTTAAGCTTGCGGGGGGACATTCTCGGCCTTGGTTAGCGGGCGGCGATTCAGACGGATCAAAGCCCGCGCGACGGGTCGTTCCAATCAGTGTCTAGCAAAGCCGCCGCCATCTTCCAAAGCCTGCGACGCCACATCGCCATCGTAGGAGCCGTTCTCGGCCTCGGCGTGATGGCCAGCGCCGGCGCGACCATGCCCGACGGCCGCCCGACGCCGACGGGGCTTGAGGTGCCGCGCTGGATTTCGCTGAAGTCCTCGCACGTCCGCGCACGCCAGGGGCCGGGCCTGGATTATCCGATCCTGTGGGAATATCGGGCCGCCGGCCTGCCGGTTCAGGTGATCGCCGAGACGACGGAATGGCGCAAGATCTGCGACCCGGACGGAGCCGTGGCCTGGATCCACCGCACGGTGTCGTCGGGCCGGCGTTACGTCTTCAACACAACCGCAGAGGAAGTGCCGATCCGGTCGGGCCGATCCGAGACCGCGTCGGTGCGCGCGCGCCTGTCGCCGCGCGCTTTGGTGATGCTGGACGAATGCGAAGAGGGCTGGTGCAAGGTCCGGGCGAGACGGCTGGAGGGTTTCGTGGCCCAGCGGGCCGTGTTCGGCACCCAGGAGCGGGCGCTGTGCAACGCCAATCGCCCTGCGGGCACGGGTCGCAACTGACCGCACGCTGTTGAGCGAAGCAGCGCGGTCGTGTAACCCGCGCGCAACGTATCAAGAAACGGAAGCGCCTTGACCCAGTCCCAATATCCTTCGTCCTTCGATCATGAGGCCCTGCTGGCCTCGGGCCGCGGCGAGCTGTTCGGTCCCGGCAACGCCCAGCTGCCCGCCCCGCCGATGCTGATGTTCGACCGCATCACCACGATCAATGCGGACGGCGGAGAGCACGGCAAGGGCTATGTCGAGGCCGAACTCGACATCCATCCCGACCTCTGGTTCTTCCAGTGCCACTTTATCGGCGACCCCGTCATGCCGGGCTGCCTGGGCCTGGACGCCATGTGGCAGCTGGTCGGCTTCTATCTGGGCTGGATCGGCGGTCCCGGTCGGGGTCGCGCCCTGGGCGTCGGCGAGGTCAAGTTCACCGGCCAGGTCACTCCGGACATCAAGAAGGTGGTCTACAAGATCAACCTGAAGCGCGTCATCAACCGCAAGCTGGTCATGGGCATCGCCGACGGCGTGCTGGAGGCCGACGGCCAGGTCATCTACACCTGCAACGACATGCGGGTCGGCCTGTTCGGCGCCAAGGATGAGGCGGCGGGCGGCTAACGCCCCTATATAACCGCGAACAAGGCGGACGGTCCTCGGACCAGGAAGCATCAAGAAGGAAACACCATGCGTCGTGTCGTCGTCACCGGCCTGGGCATCGTCTCTTCCATCGGCCATGGCGCCGAGGAGGTGACCCAGTCACTGCGCGAAGCCCGTTCGGGCGTCGTTCATGCCCCCGACCACGCCAAATACGGCTTCCGCAGCCAGGTCTGGGCGCCGCCCAAGATCGGTCCGTGGGAAGAACTGGTCGATCGTCGCGCCGCGCGCTTTTTGGCCAACGGCACGGCCTGGGGCCACATCGCCTTCGAAGAGGCGCTGAAGTCGTCGGGCATGACGGCGGACGAGATCAAGGACGACCGGATCGGCCTGATCGTCGGCGAGGGCGGTCCCTCGACCCAGGTGATCCTGCAGGCGGCCGCGACCACGGTCGAAAAGGGCGCGCCCAAGCGCATCGGCCCGTTCGCGGTGCCCAAGGCGATGGCGTCGGGCCCGTCGGCGGTGCTGTCGACCTGGTTCCAGATGCGCGGCATCAACTATTCGATCAGCTCGGCCTGCGCGACCAGCGCCCACTGCATCGGCGCCGGGGTCGAACAGATCCAGTGGGGCAAGCAGGACGTGGTCTTCGCCGGCGGCTGCGAGGACATCGACTGGTCCATGTCCAATATGTTCGACGCCATGGGCGCCATGTCGTCGGACTTTAACGACAATCCGTCCATCGCCTCCAGAGCCTATGACGCCAACCGCGACGGCTTCGTCATCGCCGGCGGCGCCGGCATCGTGGTGCTGGAAGAGTACGAGCGGGCCAAGGCGCGCGGCGCGACCATCTACGCTGAGGTCACGGGCTACGGCGCCAACGCCGACGGCTACGACATGGTCGCCCCCTCGGGCGAAGGCGCCCAGCGCTGCATGAAGATCGCGCTGGAACAGGCCGGCAATCCGAAGATCGACTATCTGAACCCGCACGGCACCTCGACGCCTGTGGGCGACGCCAAGGAGATGGAGGCCGTGCGCGCCGTCTTCGGCGACCAGATGCCGATGATCTCCTCGACCAAGTCGCTGACCGGTCACTCGCTCGGCGCGGCCGGCGCCCAGGAAGCTATCTACTGCCTGCTGATGATGCAGAACGGCTTCGCCGCCGAGAGCGCCCATATCGAGACCCTCGATCCGGCCTTCGAGGGCATGCCCATCCTGCGCCAGCGCCACGACGGCGAACTGACCCACGTCATGTCCAACAGCTTCGGCTTCGGCGGCACCAACGGCACGCTGATCCTGTCGAAGGTCTGAAACTTTCACCCATCATCCTCGGGTCAAGCCCGAGGATGACGGATGGGAGGGCTTAGGGGCAGCGGCTTTATTGCGTGTGGAGGGCGTTTCTCCATCTCTCTGCGTGAATTCTTTCGTCACTGCCCGTTTACACGACCGTTTCTCACCCTTAGAGAGCGTCGCCGTGACCAAGCGCCCGATTAAAGCGATGACCTCGAAAACCACCGGCTTCGGCGGGGCGGTTTCGGGTGCGCGCACGGTCTAGCGACAGCCTCGATCCCAAGCCCCGCCGATGCGCGGGGCGGTCGATCCGGCTGTACCCCGCGCCTCCATCCTTCCAGGAGACGCCTCAATGTCCTTTTCCCTGTCCAAACCGCCCCACGTGGGCATCGTCGGCGCCACCGGCCTCGTCGGCGAGATGATGCGCGGCCTGTTGGCCGAGCGGAACTTCCCGCTGGCTTCGTTGCGCCTGTTCGCCTCGGCCCGGTCGGCGGACAAAAAGATCCGCTTCGGCGAGACCGACATCGTGGTCGAGGATGCGGCGACAGCGGACTACGCCGGTCTGGACATCGTCTTCTTCTCGGCCGGCGGCGAGACGTCCAGGGCCCTGGCGCCCAAGGTGGCGGCGGCCGGGGCCGTGGTGATCGACAACTCCTCGGCCTGGCGGTCTGACCCGCAGGTGCCGCTGGTCGTCGCCGAGGTGAACCCCCACGCCCTGGCTGACCTGCCCAAGGGGATCATCGCCAACCCCAACTGCACCACCATGGCCGCCATGCCGGTGCTGAAGCCCCTGCACGACGCGGCGGGGATGAAGCGTCTGACGGTCTCCACCTATCAGGCCGTCTCAGGCGGCGGGATCGAGGGCATCCGCGTGCTGGAGGAGCAGTCGCGCGCGACCGTGGGGCAGGGCGCGGCCCTGGCCCGCGACGGCGGGGCCGTGGACTTCGGCGCGCCCGAGAAGTGGGTCGTGCCGATTGCCGCCAATGTGGTGGCCCTGAACTATACGCTCGGCGAAGACGGCTATACCGACGAGGAGCTGAAGCTGCGCGACGAGAGCCGCAAGATCCTCGAAATCCCCGGCCTGCCCGTCTCGGGCACCTGCGTGCGGGTGCCGGTCTTCACCGGCCATTCTCTGTCGATCAATGTCGAGTTCGAGCGCCCGCTGTCGGCGGCTCAGGCGTTGGACCTCTTGGCCCAGGCGCCCGGCGTGGTGGTGACGGCTGTGCCGAATCCGCTGGAGGCGTCGGGTCAGGACCCGGTCTTCGTCGGGCGCGTGCGCCCCGATCCGACCGTCGAGCATGGTCTCGCCCTATTCGTCTCGAACGACAATCTGAGGAAGGGCGCGGCCCTGAACGCGGTCCAGATCGCCGAGGTTCTGGTCCAGCAGCGCGGCTGATCGGTCGGATCAGTCGTAGCGCACGCCGCTGAGATAGAGCCCTGCCGAGGGGGCGACGGGGCCGCACCGGGCGCGGTCCTTCGCCTCCAGCGCGGCCTTGACGTCGTGGGCGGTCCAGCGGCCCAGGCCCACCTCGACCAGGGTGCCGGCCATGGACCGGACCTGGCGGTGCAGGAAGCTGCGCGCCTGGAACACCAGATGCACCTCTTCGCCGAAGCGGGACACGCGCGCCACGTCCAGCGACTTGACCGGCGATTTGGACTGGCAGCCGACGTCGCGGAAGGTGGTGAAGTCGTGGTGGCCGACCAGGACTTGCGCCGCATGGTGCATGGCCTCGGCGTCCAGGGTCTTCTTGACGTGCCAGACCCGGTCGCGCTCCAGGACGGGCTGGGGGCGCCGGTTCAGGATGCGGTACAGATAGCCTCGGCCAGTGGCGGAGAAACGGGCGTGCCAGTCGGGGTCGGGCGCATATTCGGCCGCCAGGACGCACACATCCTGTCTGATCAGATGGGCGTTCATCGCGTTCTGCACCGTATCGACGGGCCAGTCACGTTCCAGATCGGCATGGATGACCTGGGCCGTCGCATGGACCCCGGTGTCGGTGCGGCCGGCGGCGGCGATGCGAATCCGCTCGCCGGAAAAGGCGTGGATCGCCGCCTCCAGCGCGCCCTGCACCGTCGGCTGGCCGTCCTGCGCCTGGAAGCCGTTGTAGGCCGTGCCGTCGTATTCGATAGTAAGTTTATACCTAGGCACTCAGGACTCCACATGGCCGTAATCGACCAGTTTCAACCGCTAGATCGAGAGCGGGAGCTTAAGCTGCACCCAACTCACGTTGTGGGCCACTATGGCGTATTCAGGCGCGACGGGCGCTCGTTCTTGCAGATCGATACACTTGGATCAGCAGATAGAGCGAAACCGAACAGCCAGAGCCAGACTTTCCAACTGACTTCAGAAAGCGCAAAGGCGCTTTGGGAAATTCTGGGCCGCGAGTTCAACCTCTCAGCCTAGGCTGGTCCCGACGGGCAGGGGGAAGCCGCGCAGCATCTCCTCGGCCGATTGCGCCGCCTTGCCTTCGCGCTGAACGAGGATCAGACGCATTGCGCCGTCGCCGCAGGCCACCGTCAGGGCCTCGTCCAGCACGGTTCCGGGCGCGCCGGATCCGTCCGCCATGCCCGACAGCAGCGCCTTGATCCGCACGGGGCCAGCCTCTGACGGGGCCTCGAACCAGGCGCCGGGGAAGGGTGACAGGCCTCGGACATGGGCGTCCACCTCGGCGGCCGGGCGGGTCCAGTCGATCCGGGCCTCGGCCGGGGTGATCTTCTTGGCGTAGGTCGGCTCTCCGACCTGTTCCGACGGCGTGACGCCGCCCCGGTCGATGGCGGCCAGCGCGCGGGGCCACAGGCCCGCGCCGACATGGGCCATCCGTTCGGACAGGCTGGCGGCCGTGTCGTCGGGCAGGATGTCCATCCGTTCGCTGAGCAGGATGGGGCCTTCGTCCAGACCCAGGCTCATCTGCATGATCTGGACGCCGGTCTGTTTGTCGCCGGCCATGATGGCCCGCTGGATCGGAGCGGCCCCGCGCCAGCGCGGCAACAGCGAGCCATGCAGGTTCAGACAGCCTAGGCGCGGCGCCTCCAGCACCTCGGTCTTCAGAATCTGGCCGTAGGCGACGACGCAGGCCGCATCGAGATCCAGGCTTTTGAAGGTGTCGATCGCCTCGGCGTCCTTCATGGATTCAGGCGTGAAGACGGACAGACCCATGGTCTCGGCAAAGGCGTGGACGGGCGACGGCGTCAGCTTCTGGCCCCGGCCCTTGGGGCGTGGCGGCTGCGAATAGACGGCGACGATCTCGTGACCCGAGGCGATCAGCTCGGCCAGGGACGGCACGGCGAAGTCGGGAGTTCCCATGAAGGCAAGGCGCATGGGCACGCCTTTAGAACTTTAGGCGGCTTACTGCCAGCGGGTGAAGACGCCGCCGCCCTCGTCCCATTCGCCGCCCGCATCCAGCGCGTCGTCGAAATCAAGCAGCCGGTCCAGCAGGAGACCCGCCACCACGCCCAGCAAGGCCACGCCGGCCAGGGTCGCGACGCCGGCGACGCCGACCTTCTGGCTGCGCGTCAGGCGACGACGGCCTGAGGCGTCGATGATCAGCGAGCGGCCGCGCGGAATGGACGGGGCGATCCGGCGCGCAGCGCGTTCGATACGTTCGGGGCGGACGATCTTGGTCATCAGGCGGCGATCCTGTCGCGGGCGGCCTTCTTGACCTTGGTCACGGCGCGGTCCCGCTTGAGACGCGACAGATGGTCGATGAAGAGCACGCCGTTAAGGTGGTCCATCTCGTGTTGGATGCAGACGGCGTAGAGACCCTCGGCCTCTTCCTCCACCGACTGACCGTCACGGTTCAGATAGCGAATGCGGACGCGGGCCGGGCGTTCCACCTTGTCGAAATACTCGGGGATCGACAGGCAGCCTTCCTCGTAGGTGAAGAGCTCGTCCGAGGTCCACAGGATCTCCGGGTTGGCGAAGAAACGCGGGTTCTTGCGCGCTTCGGCGTTCTCGGCCGCCTCTTCCTCGGTCTCGCACACCACGCCGTCCTTGTCGCCCAGGTCCATGACGATCACGCGGTCCAGGGCGCCGATCTGCACGGCGGCCAGGCCGATGCCCGGTGCGTCGTACATCGTCTCCAGCATGTCATCCATCAGGGCGCGGACGGCGTCGTCCACGGCCGCGACGGGCTTGGATACCTGCTTGAGGATCGCCAGGTCGGCGGCGTTGTCGATGGTGAGGATACGTCGAATGGCCATGGCCGGGACGTAGGCCCGCCCCGGCGCAAGGTCAAGATTTGCGCCTCTTGCCGCGCCTTACGCCTTGCCGGGCAGGGCACGGGGTTTGCGGTTTTCGTCGATGGCGACATAGGTGAAGACGCCCTGGGTCACGCGCACCGAAGCGGCCTGGGTCTGGCCCCGCGCCCGCTTCCAGGCCTCGACCCGGACGCGGATGGAGGTGCGGCCCGAACCTATGACGTGGGCGTAGATGCTGACCTCGTCGCCGACCGAAACCGGCTGGTGAAAGACCATGCCGTCCAGCGCCACGGTGGCGCAGCGCCCGCAGGCCAATTCGAACGCCGGGGTCGCGCCCGCAAGGTCCATCTGCGCCAGCAGCCAGCCGCCGAAGATGTCGCCCTCAGGGTTGGTGTCGGCGGGCATGGCGATGATGCGACCGACGGGCTGATCTTCGGGCGGATATTCGGGGGCGTCGGACATAGAAGCAGCCTGCAGTTCGGGGAGGCGGGCTCTCTAGCGCGGCCTTGACGGCTTGTCGCCCTTGAGCGCCTTGGGACGTGCGGGCTCTGGCGCCGACAGGGTCAGACGGGAGGTGCGAACAGCCTGTGCATCGCGCAAGGCGCGCCAGGCCGCGCCCAGCTCCATGGCGGTCAGCAGATGATCCTGGGTCAGCACGGCGCGTCGAGACGCCCGCAAGGTCGCGACATCGGCCATGAGGCGCGCAGCGGCCCGAACATCTTCGTGGCCCGAACGCGCGCCCAAATCCTCCAGCCGGGCGAAGCGCCAGCCCTGTTCGGGCGGATAGCGCAGGGCCAGGGCGAAGCGTTCGGACGGCTCGATCTGGCGGGCCATGAAAACCCAGTCTCCCGTGTCGGGATCAGAACGATAGTGGCCCGGCTGGATAGGCAGGCCGGCCTGGGCGTAGATCTCCAGCGCCCCGGCTTCGATTTCCGCCAAGGCCAGGCTAAGGGCGTCGGGTTCTTCCGGCTCCAACCTGGTCGGCCGCTCGAACGGGTTCATCGTGTCCTCGGCGGGCGCAGCCGGCGACTTGCGTGAAAACAGTCCCGAAAGCAGCGCTCGCCGTCTGGCCATGACGTCAGTTGTTGTTGAGCGTGCTGGTCACCGACACGTCATAGACGACGCGCGTCAGGCTCTGAACGACCTCGAAGAACTTGCGCATCTCGGCGGCGCCGGCCAAGGGCACATAGATCACGTCCTCGGGCATGACCTCCATGTTGGTCGCGGCGAACACGTTGGCGGCGTCGCTGAAGTCCAGCTCATAGACGACCGGCACGCCGCGCGGGGTGGCGGGCTGGTTGATGCCCAGCGCCTGGGCCACCTCGGGGCGTTCAAAGCGGAAGATCAGAACGCGACGCGCATTGGCCGTATTGGTGTTCAGCCCGCCGACCTTGGACAGGGCGCCGGTCAAGGTCACGGGACCGGCCGGCATGTCGACCTGGGCCACGTCGTTCAGGCCGCCGAAGGTGGAAAAACGACGGGGCTTGTACTGAACGTTGACCACGTCGCCGCGCTGAAGACGCACATTCTCGCCGAACTCGGTCGTCACCGCCGACAGGGGCGCGGTATAGGTGCGGCCCTCGCGCTGGATCGAGATGGTCAGGTCGTCGGTGGTGCGGGCGGAGCCGCCGGCCGCCGCGATCACGTCCAGAATGCGGTCGCTGTTGACGCCCAGCGGCGCACGACCGGGCTGGCGCACGTCGCCCAGCACATTGACCGTGTTGGAGGCGTTGCCGGCGATGGACACCAGCACTTGCGGATTGGCGACCTTGCCGACCAGGGCGCGCCGGATCGCGGCCGCCGCCTGGGTGGAGGTCAGGCCCTGAACCCGAACCTGCCCACCGAAGGGAATGGTCACCGAGCCCGACCGATCGACCGTCGCACCCGGCAGCGCCTGATTGCCGCCGGACATGGTGGCGGCGTTACGGCCCGACGCCGAGCCGGCGCCCAGGGTCCCACCGAAGAGCGAGCCGGACGGATCGAAGATCGAGATCGCCAGGGTGTCGCCTTCGCCGATCACGTCTGCGGGCTGATCGCTCGATCCTGCCGCGAGGCTGCCGAAGAACTGCGGCGGAATCTGCTTCATGCGTTCGGTGGCTTCGAACGTCAGCGGCACCAGCGCGTAGCTGCCCAGCGCCGAGGCGGTCGTGGCCCCGGCGTTGACTGAGGCGCCCGAGGGCCCGTCGCGCGGCAGAGTGGAGCAGCCGCCGAGAATGGCGACAATGGCAAGCGGTAGGATGGTGCGCGTCATGAAGCTGGATAGCCCTCGTTCGCGGATTGATTACATGCCTTTGGGCGCGCTCGCCAGTGGCGAAACCGGCTGAAGGCCGATGGCGTCGGCGACGATGCGGAAATGCTCGGTCCAGGACGGCGCCCTGTAGGAGGGCGAGGGTATCGGCGCCGCCTTGGTCGCGCGCTCGATGGCGGCCAGCCAACCTAGGCCGTCAAGCGGATCGATCAGTTCGGCGTTCGGCGTCAACTCGCGGTGGGGCGGAATGTCGGAGGCGATTAGCGACAGACCCATGGCGCAGGCCTCTACGGCGGGAAGGTCGAAGCCTTCGACGGACGAGGGTGCGAGTATGGCGCGGGCCCCGCGCATGAGCCTGGCCAAGACAGCATCGGAGAGGTTCGCCGCCTGATGAACGACCCCTTGCAAATTGGGCGAGCGCTGTAGATGATCCAGCACCGCCTCGTTCTCCCAGCCGTAGCGACCGACCAGCACCAGGGACGGCGTCTGATCGCCCATCCGTTCTTCGAGGCGCCGCCAAAGGGTCAAAAGCAAGGCCAAATTCTTGCGCGCCTCGATCGTGCCGACGTGGACGAAATAGGGGCGTGGCGCCGCAAAGGCGTCCCCTGCGACGAAGGCCGGCTCTAACCCGAGGTGGGCGACGTGGACCGGCGGCAGAGGCAGGCCCTCGCGCTCGGCGAAGGCGCGGAGTTCATCACCGGTGTAGGCGGAGTTGACGATGATCCTGCTGGCCAGACGCAGGGTGTTTGAGACCCGCGCATGATGTTTGTCGCCGTCGCCAGGCCGACAGAATTCAGGGTGAGTGACCGGGATCAGATCGTGCAGCAGGACGACGCGTTCGATCCCGGCGGCCTTCAGATCTTCCAACGCCGTCGGCTCGTGCAGGGTGGTGTGGCCGACGGTCAGGTACAGGTCGGCCTGCGGCAGCGGGGCGACGTGGCGCGAACGGAAGAACTGTTTGAACACCCGCGTCTTGTCGGCGGGCTTCTCCTTTTCGGGCGCGGGCGCCGGGCACAGCACTGAGGCGGCCGGCCGTCGTTCCGCCGTCAGGGCGGCGAGCAGCCGCTGTTCGTGGGCGAGATCGGCCGCCGTGCTGGCGGCGCCGTTCCACTTGGCGCGCAGGTCGGCCACGAACCGCCGGAACCAGCCGATCTCGACGGCGACCAGCCGGTTCTTGCGGCCACGCACCGGGATGGTCGTGACATCGGGCGAGGCCAGCAACCATTCGGCATAGGCCAGACACACCCGGTCCACGCCCGTCGGCGCCGACCGTTCGGCCCGGCTCATCAGCCGGCTGGCGTCATAGAGAATGCGCATCCTAGGCGACGTAGCCGGCCTGCATCAGTTCGGCGATATGGACGATGGCCGTGGGTTTGCCGTCCTCCACCACGAACAGATTGGCGATCTTGTTGGCGGTCAACAGATCGACGACGTCGCTCATGCGTGCATCCGGATCCACGGTGATGGGGTTGGCCCCCATGATATCGGCCGCCGTCAGATGAGTGGTGTCGCGCTGGAAGGCCCGGCGCAGGTCGCCGTCGGTGACGATGCCCGCGAGCGCGCCATCGGCGTCCAAGACGGCCACCGCGCCCTTTCGGCCTTCGGTGATCGCGGAGACCACGTCGCCGAAGCTGGCGTTCAACGGCACGCTGGCCGGGACGGCGGAGTTGTCGCCCATCCATTCGCGCACGCTTTGCAGGCTCATGCCCAGGGCGCCGCCGGGGTGGTGCAGACCGAAGTCCATGGCCGTGAACTCGCGACGATCCATCAGCACCATGGCCAAGGCATCGCCCAGAGCCAGGGTCATCAGGGTCGAGGTGGTGGGCGCCAGGCCGTTGGGGCAGGCCTCGGCGACCTTGGGCATGGTCAGGCAGACCGCTGCGTTGCGGCCCAGGAAGCTGGCCGGCCGCTGTGTGATGGCGATCACGGGAATGCCGTTGCGCTGGCAATAGATCAGCGGATCGCGCAGCTCGCGGCTCTCGCCCGAGTTGGAGATGGCCAGCACCGTCACGTCGGAACGCAGCATCCCCAGGTCGCCGTGGCTCATCTCTGCCGGGTGGACGAAGAAGGCGTTGGTGCCGGTGGAGGCCAGGGTGGCGGCGATTTTGCCGCCGATATGGCCCGATTTGCCCATGCCGGTGACGACGACATAGCCCGGCCGGCTCATGATGACATCGACTGCGCGGGCCAGCGAAACGTCGATCGAGCGTTTCAGCGCCTCCAGCGCCTCGATGTTCAGGCGCACGACCTCACGAGCGCGGTCGGTCATCACGGCGATGTCGTCGGGGGTCGAGTGAGCGATCTCGGTCATAGTGTTCTGGCCCGCAGCCGGGCTCTCCTTCTTTGACGAGCGCGATCCGCCATGAGTGCGTTTCGCGCGCCGCCTCCCTTTCAGACGACTTTGTCGGTTTCTGGTCAACCTTTGCCGCTCTGGCGCGTTACGCCGACCGGGGAACTAAAACAAAGAGTTTGATCGTCAATGCCGTCTCATGCCGGAGCCGTTTCGCTATTGCTCCCGACACCGCCCGTCGTCGCCGACGGAATTGCGCTGTTCCTGGACATGGACGGCGTGCTGGCCCCGATGGCCCCGACGCCCGACGCCGTCGTGCCAACCGCGCGTCGTACGGCGGCGCTGAAGGCTGTCGAGGCGCGACTGGCGGGCCGCGTCGCCA